>JAGASN010000045.1 GCA_017847875.1 Oscillospiraceae bacterium
AATCTGTTATTGCCGATGCTGTTTATTATTTTAATTACCAAAGACCTGTTCGTAAATTAAATGGAAAACCACCAGTCATCTTCAGAAATGAACTGGTGGCTTAACTTCCTTTTTTGTGTCTACTATCTATTGACTATTTCAATAGGAGGTGCTTTTTTCATATTGTCCGTTTTTACTGGACTTGTGCAAATGGCCCGGCTTTTTTTAATGCGCTTTATGAGTTACTATGTAGTTTGACCAGATTTCATAAGTATCTTTTTCAAAACGAATTCCGTTTGTTGTAAATTCTTCCGGAAGCTTACCTTCCTTATCCGCAAAGGCGGAAGCCATATCAAGGATCCAGATGTTGTTTTCTTCCGCATAATCAAAAATATATCCGTTGATTTTGCCGATTGCTTCGTTTGTAACGGTATATCCGCGTTTTGCGGCTTTTTCTTCGTTTATAGGAAGAATTGACTGAACATAAATATGTGCTTTCGGGAATGATTCCACTATCTCATCAAGAAATGCGGTATATTTTTTTACAAAGGTCGGAACATCCATCCAGGAAATACTTTCGGCCGAAATAACGATATAAACCGCTTCGATATCTTTATAAGATGCCGCAAAATCCGCCAGAGTGACATATTCGTCATTGAGCTTCAGGACTTTTTTGGTAAGCATGGTGTTCATATCAAGATCGGTTGTGTAAGCAAATTTCGATCTTTCAAAATAGCCAAGGCTATGTACCTGTGAAAGGAAATAATCGCCGACAAAAAGAGAATCCTTAAAAGAATAAAAACCTGCATTATCCTTTTCCGGAACAATTCCGCCTCTGATTTCGGGTTCTTCCGGTTCGGTTTCCTGAAGATTTTCTCCGGAAATTTCCGGTTCGCTTGAACCAACGATTATGACATTATCCTTTTCTTCCTCAACTTTGCTTTCGCTGATTTCAGAAGGTTCCTCTTCCTGTTGATTTTGTGTAATAAAATCATTTATCAGCCTTGCGAAGCTTAAAAACGCATTCGGAAGGCTGTAGTCCATTTCTGTACCTTCCGGATATTTTTCTTCTTCATATTGCTGCCAACCATAGGCTATTAAACCGGCGGCAATGGCTATTACCGCAAAAATTACGGAAATTCGGATAAGCTTTCCGTATTTTTTTGTTCGAACAACAGCGCCTTTTCTTTTGAACAAGAAAGCCTTCCTCCTTTTCGCAATTATAGTTCAAGATATCATAACATAAAGACACCGTTTCTGTCTACTTAAAAATTATTAATTTTTTTGAAAATCATAAAATAAAATCTTCTTGACTGAGGGCTTAACTTCATATATAATATTAAAGTCAACTTTATATTTGGTTTGCTAGTGTAGCACAGTCGGTAGTGCAGCTGATTCGTAATCAGCAGGTCGCGTGTTCGAGTCACGTCACTAGCTCCAGTTTTAAAAAATCCCTTAAACGGTCTGTTTAAGGGATTTTTTGTGTGTAATGTTGTTTAACTTTACAGACTGTATTTATTAAAATTTTAAAAAAACGCTTTATTTGTTTTATTTTAGTGGTATAATTAGCCCTGAAAAATGTCGAAAGGAGAGAAAAAATGGAAAAAGAAAAAATTTCCGTTTTCAAAAAAATCAAATTTTCCGAAATTATTTCGTTTTTATATATACCTTTTACAATTATTTATCTTGAACTCGCGCTGAGAATAAAATGCGGAATCGAAACCTTTTCTTTTTTTGTTCCTGTTTTGTTTTTCTCTTTTTCTTTCGGCCTGTTTTTAAGTTTTATTGCTCTTCTTCCGAAAAAAGCACTTTTACGAAAAATTCTATGTTCGGTTTTTGTTTTTGTCCTTTGCCTTTATTTCACCGTTGAGGCGTTTGTCAGCGGAAGCTATCAGGTTTTTATGACTATTGATTCCATTGCAAAAGGCACCGGCGGAGTTCTTACGGATTTTTCCGATGCGTTTTTCCAGGCAATTTCAGGTGGATTTTTCGCCATTGCCGTGATGTTCCTTCCTTTTATTATATTTATTGTTCTCGTTTGCAGAAAATTCGATTTTTCGGTTTCTGAAGATAAAAAGTTTTCCGCATCTGTTATTATGCTCATAGCAGTAATGGTTTTTTCCGTTGCAGGAGCAAAAATTGTTCGCAGCAACGGCACCATGCTCGGAATTTATCAGAATGCATATAACTTTGACAATGCGGTAAAATCTTTTGGACTTGTTACCGGAACAAGGCTTGATTTTCAGTACGGAATTTTCGGGAATCCTTCCGATGATGATTTTGTAATTGAAGAACCGGAACTTCCGGAAATCCCTGTCCTTCCGGAAACGCCTTCCGAAACCGAACCTGAAATTAAAGAAGAACCCGAAAAAGAATACGGTTACAACGTTCTTGATATTGATTTTGAAACCATAATCAGCGAAGAAACAAACAGTTCGCTCCTTAACGTTCACAAATATGTTTCCAGCCTTTCCGGAACAAAGCAGAACGATTATACCGGACTTTTTAAAGGAAAAAACCTTATTCTGATTGCGGCGGAATCCTTTGCTAAAGAAATTATTGACCCAAAACTTACCCCTACCCTTTATCGCCTTTCCGAAAACGGATTTACCTTTAACGATTATTATCAGCCAACCTGGGGCGGAAGCACTTCCACCGGTGAATTTTCTATTTTCAGCGGAATAATTCCCACTTCCGGAGTCGGAAGCATGCTCCGGCTTGTTGAAGGAAACACAGATTTCACCATCGGAAACAAGCTTATGGCGGAAGGTTATTTTTCCGCTTCTTATCACAACGGAACTTTTGATTATTACAGCAGAAACCTTACCCATACAAAGCTCGGTTACGAAACTTTTGAAGCTTTCGGAAACGGTCTTGAAAAGAAAATGAGCAACAAGAACTGGCCTGCAAGCGACCTTGAGCTTTTTGAGGGAACGATTTCCGATTATATTGATAAAGAACCTTTTTCCGTTTATTATATGACTGTAAGCGGTCACGGTTTTTATACCGGTTTTAACCACGCAATGTCTTCAAAAAACCGCGAATTCGTTGAAGATCTTCCCTATTCCACAACCGTTCAGTCCTATATTGCCGCAAACCTTGAGCTTGAGCACGCTCTTTCTTTCCTCGTTTCGGAACTTGAAAAAGCCGGTATTGCGGACGATACGGTAATCGTACTGACGGCGGACCATTATCCCTATGCCCTTGAAAAAGGCGAAAGCTGGGGCAACGATGAGGATTATCTTGCGGAACTTTATGGCTTTACATATTCCGATAACCCTGAGCGCGACCATAACGCGCTTATAATCTGGTCCGGATGTCTTGAAAATGAATATTCAGATATGGCAATCGACATTGACGAACCCACCTATTCCCTTGATATTCTTCCTACCCTTTGCAATCTTTTCGGCGTTCCTTATGATTCAAGGCTTCTTGTTGGCCGTGACGTTTTTTCCGATTCGGAAGCAGTTGTAATCTGGCCGGATTATAACTGGAAAACAAATTTCGGATATTATAACTTCATGTCCGGAAAATTCATTCCCGCTTCGGAAGAAATTTCCGTTGACGAAAGTTATATTGAATATATAAATAACATAGTAAAAAACAAAATTGCCTATTCAAAAGCGGTTATAAACTATGATTATTTCGGGGTAATTGAGAAATTTAAATAAATTTGCAAAATTTTGAAAATAATGCTTGCATTTTATTTCGGTCTATGCTATAATAACTCCTGCTGACGTAACAGCATCTGGGTGTGGCGCAGTTGGTAGCGCGCTACCTTGGGGTGGTAGAGGCCGTGGGTTCAAGTCCCGTCACTCAGACCAAAATCGGATAGTCCTTTGGGCTATCCGATTTTTTTATGTGTTTTTATAATCTTTACAGTCATCTTTATATATGTTATTCTTTATTCAGCAAGTTTTGAAAGGATGAAACGCCATGCGCTCTGCTTTTCCTGAAAAATAATATTAAGGAGAGTTTTTATGTCAAAAACAGCTTATCTTTTCGGCGAGATCCACGGCTCAGAAGCCGTTTGTTTAAAAGAATTTGAAATCTGGAAGGATTTTTATGGTCAAGGCTTCCGCCATCTTTTTCTTGAAATCCCCTATTTTTACGCGCAGTTTCTGAATCTTTGGATAAATTCCGAAGACGATTTAATTCTTGATGAACTTTGGTCAGATAACAAAGGAGCCGCAGGAAATTCGGATTTTGACCGGGAATTTTTTATTAAAATAAAATTATTTTGCCCAAAAACCGTTTTTCACGGAACGGATATCGGCCACACTTATGACTCCACCGGAAAAAGATATCTCGAATCCGTTTCTCAGGATTCCGAAGAATATCGCCTTGCTTTTGAAAACGCTGAACAAGGCAGAAAATACTATGAAAAATGGAATGAAAAATGCGGCGAAAGTTACTTCGAAGGCTCCCGCGAAAAAGCCATGACAGAAAATTTTATCCGGGAATTTGATAAAGCAAACTGTGATATCGCCGGTTTTTACGGCGAAGCCCATATTCTTTCGGAATACGGAGCAAACCTCGGAATTTCCGAAAATATGTGTTCCATGCTAAAAAAGCATTATGGCGAAGGAATAAAAATTGTTCCAAAGCTTTTGAAAAATCTTATAAATCCTCTTTCCCGCACCGAAATTGAAATTAAATCAAAAAAATATGCGGCCGATTATTTCGGAAAGATATATACGCCTTACGACGAAACCTGCGAATATATTGAAATTTTCAGACTTAAAAACTTCGGAAACGATTTTGAAGGATTTTCCAGAAAGGAAAATTTTATTCCCGAAATGATTTATCCCTGCAACATAAATGACAATGACGTTTTTGTGATTGATTCATTGAAAAACGGAAAATCTGTTATGATACAGATTTTCATATGCGACAGCTTTTCCGAAGATTACGGAAAAATTACGACAGAAATTGTTTTGGAGGAAAAATGAAAAAAGAAATTTTTGCTGATTTATATACCGAAGAAGGTGAAAACCTTCCCGAAATACCCTGGAACACCTATCCCAGACCACAGATGAAAAGAGATTCTTTCTTCTGTCTTAACGGAGAATGGGAATTTTGCACCGCAAAAAACAGCGTTATTCCCGGATTTTTCGGCGAAAAAATAACTGTTCCCTTCCCTCCCCAATCGCTTCTTTCCGGTTTGCACAGGGAAATTCCCGAAAGCGATTATCTTTTTTACAGAAAAACTTTCAGCCTTCCTGAAAGCTTCAACCGTGGAAGAGTAATTCTCCATTTCGGCGCAGTTGACCAATTGGCCGAAGTCTGGCTTAACGGAAAAACAATCGGTGAGCACGAAGGCGGATATGAGCATTTTTCTTTTGACATAACTTCCGTGCTCAAGGAAGAAAACGTGCTCATCGTCAAGGCAAAAGATAATATGAGTTCCTTTGTTCTTCCATATGGAAAACAAAGCGCAAACCGCGGCGGAATGTGGTACACTCCTGTTTCCGGAATCTGGCAGACGGTATGGATCGAATCTGTTCCGGAAAAATATATCACTTCGGTCGATATAAAAACCGGAAAGGATTTTGCCGAATTTTCAATCGAAGGAATTTCCGAAGGAACAATTTTAATAAAAACATCGAAAAAAACAATCAAAGAGAATTTTTCTGAAGGAAAAGCAAGAATTGAAATCAAAAATCCTAAAATCTGGTCACCCAAGCACCCGTATCTTTATGAATGCGAAATTTCCGCCGGTGAAGATAAGATTGAAACCTATTTTGCTCTCCGCACCCTTTCCATCGAAGATTTCGGCGGAATAAAACGGCTTTGTCTTAACGGAAAACCCTGTTTTTTCCACGGACTTCTTGACCAGGGTTATTGGAGCGACGGAATTTTAACTCCCGCCTCCCCCGAATGTTATGAAAAAGATATTCTTGCGGCAAAATCCCTCGGATTCAACACTCTCAGGAAGCATATCAAAATCGAACCGGAGCAGTTCTATTATGACTGTGACAGGCTTGGAATGATTGTTTTCCAGGATATGGTCAACAACGGCAATTACAGCTTTTTCCGTGATACCGCTCTTCCGACAGTTGGCTTCAAACATAGAAACGACAAAAAGCTCCACCGTGACAGAAAAATAAGAAAAGCTTTTCTTGAAGCCATGGAACAGACCGTCCGGCAGCTTAAAAATCATCCCTGCATCTGTTACTGGACGATTTTTAACGAAGGCTGGGGACAATTCTGCAGCACCGAAGCTTACCGCAGAATAAAAGAGCTTGATGACAGCAGATTCATCGGTTCAACCTCCGGCTGGTTCAAAGGCGGAGAAAGCGACGTTTCAAGCGAACATTGCTATTTCAAACCTTTTAAAATCAAAAGCAGCAAACTGCCCGTTGTTCTGACTGAATTCGGCGGTTACTCCTTTGCTCCGGAAGACCACCGTTTTAACGTCGGAAACGAATACGGATACAAAAAATTCAAAACCGGCGAAGAACTTGTTTTTGCCGTTTCGGAACTTTATGAACGCGATATAATTCCGGCAATCAAAAAAGGTCTTTGCGCCGCAATTTATACCCAGGTTTCGGACGTTGAGGACGAAACAAACGGAATTTTGAGCTATGACAGAAAAGTTCTTAAAATTAAACCGGAAGAATTTCTCCCGGTTTCCGAAAAAATTTATGAAGAAATAAAAAACGCAGGTCAATGACCTGCGTTTTTTGTTTTGTTTGATTATTTTTTGCCGCCGGCCATTTTTGCGTTTCTGAATGCGCCGATAGCCATAACTGCGGAACCGCCCATTGTGATACCCGCTGCAACAACTCCCCAGAACTCTTCATCAAAGTTGCTGAACTGGAGCATAAACGCAACGGCAATTACAAAAGCACAGATTGCTTTTACAACTATGCCCCTTGCTTTGCTGGGGTGGTTGCGGTGGTTGATTCCGTCAACGGCAACAAGGAACGCAACCGCGACCATGAGGCAGGTTACAATTGCGGAACCAAAAACGTCGCCCACCTGTGCCGCGCCGAGATAAGTTCCGACTACAAATACCCAGGAGAAAAATGCGTTTATTCCTCCGGCGATCATAAGAAGGATTGCGCCGTAGAAAATCATTTTTGCACCGGGAAGTCTTGGATCAAAAAGTGGTTTTTTTGCTTTCTTTTTCATTGGATCTTTGCCTTTCTATTATTTTGCGGCAACTGCTTTTTTTGCCGCTTCGATAACGTCTTTTTCGGTCATTTCAAATTTTTCGGCAAGTTCGCCGAGTTTTCCTACTTCGCCGAAAACATCTTTTACGCCGACGGGAATGATAGTTGCAGGACAATTCTGGACCGCAACTTCGGAAACCGCGGAGAAAAGGCCGCCGATTACGTTGTGGTTTTCCGCAACAACGGCGCATTTTGTCTTTTTAAGGGATTCGATTACAGTTTCAGCATCAATGGGTTTAATGGTATGTACGTTGATAACTTCGGCATCGATTCCTTCCGCTTTAAGTTTTTCCGCAGCATCAAGGGAGGTTTTTACCATAATTCCGGAAGCGAAGATGGTAAGGTCTTTTCCCTCTTTGATTTTGTCCGCTTTGAAAAGATCGAATTTATAATCTTTTCCGAAAACTTCGGGACATTCTTTTCTGAACATACGGATATAAACCGGACCGTTATAATCAACAATCTGGGGCAGAGCCTGGATCATCTGTTCATTATCAACGGGTTCAAAAATTACCATTGTCGGAATTGAACGAAGAACGCCGATATCTTCCATGCTCATATGGGTTCCGCCGTTAAGCTGTGCGGAAATTCCCGGGTCGGAACCGACGATTTTTACGTTCTGTTTTGCGTAAGCAATGGAAATTGCAATCTGGTCGCAGATTCTTCTTGTTGCAAAAGGAGTGAAAGAAGAAATAAAAGGAATGAAACCATAGGAAGAAAGTCCCGCGGCAACAGAAGCCATGTTCTGTTCGGCAATGCCGACGTCGAAGGCTCTTTCCGGAAATTCATTGCGAAGAGCGGTTGTTCCGTTGCAGTTTGCAAGGTCGGCATCAAGAACGCAGATGCGTTCATCTTTTCTCATAAGTTCAGCGATAGTGCTTCCGAAAGCTTCTCTCATCATCATAACAAAATCCGCCTCCCTTTCACTGAAGTTCCGCAAGTGCGGCTTCTACGTTTTCTTTATTCATGGTCATGCTGTGGGATTTATAACCGGAGGCTTCAACAAAGCTGATGCCTTTGCCCTTGACAGTTTTGAGGATTATCATGGAGGGCTGACCTTTTTTAGCTTTTGCGCGGTCGATAGCGGCGGAAATTGCATCGCAATCGTGGCCGTCGATCTCCTGGGTGTACCAGCCGAATGCTTTCCATTTTGATTTGAGGTTTCCGAGAGAGTTTATATCCTCTACGTTACCGTCAAGCTGCATTCCGTTATAATCGGTAAAACCGATAAGGTTATCGACTTTTTTGCTTGCGGCAAGCATTGCTGCTTCCCAGATCTGTCCTTCCTGGGATTCGCCGTCGCCGATAATCGTATAGATGGTTGCGCCGTCTTTTTTGATTTTTGAACCTATTGCGATACCAACCGCGCAGGAAAAGCCCTGGCCGAGGGAACCGGCGGTCATATCAACGCCGGGAGTTTTGTTCATATCGCAATGGCTCGGAAGATTGGTTCCGAATTTGTTGAGGGTATAGAGCCATTCCTTAGGGAAAAAACCTTTGAGTGCAAGGGTTGCATAAACAACCGGGCCTGCATGGCCTTTTGAAACAACAAGTCTGTCGCGGCCTTCCATTTTCGGGTTATAAGGATCAACATTCATCTTGTCAAAATAGAGCACCTTCATAAGTTCGGCAATAGACATGGAACCGCCGATATGGCCGCTTCCGATGCTTCCAATACATTCAACTGTCATTCTGCGAATTTGTTTGCAGATTTCGTCCATTCTTTTCACTCCTTCCAGTTATATACAACTAGACGAATATATTATAGCACAAAATCCGCTTATGTGACATATTTTTTTATAAATATTTATATTTTTATAAAAAAGGGCTTCGTTATTACAAAAAACGAAGCCCTTTTTTCAAAGTTTATTTTCCTCGACCCATTTTTTTGCCATTTCAACGGCATCTTCAAGAGTTTTTTCTGTTCCTTTTTCGCCGTTTGCAATTGGGTTTGTTTCAAAAAGCGGAACTATCACTTTGTTTTTGTTCTTTTTCTTCCGAAACATTAAAAATCTCCTTCCATGTATAAACCTTCCCGATTATCCGTATAATTTTTCCGGAGGTGTTTTTTTATGTTTAAAAAATTTATTCCGTATATAATTTCCGTTGCGATTTCGTTGGGAATCGGCGGACTTTCGGCTTTTCTTACAAAAGACAGTATGCCCATTTATTCTGCGATAAATCGTCCTGCCCTTTCTCCTCCCGGAGAAATTTTTCCGATAGTATGGAGCGTTCTCTTTGTGCTCATGGGAATTTCCGCAGCAATCGTTTGGTGCTCAAACGGAAGAAAACTTGATTCCGCACTTTTGTTTTACGGCGCACAGCTTGTTTTCAATTTCTGCTGGACGCTTATTTTTTTCAATTTCCGGGAATATTTTGCGGCATTTATCTGGCTTCTTATTTTGTTGGTGCTCATAGGCATCACTATGATAAAATTTTTCAGAATCAAAAAAATTGCAGGCTGGCTTTTGCTTCCGTATTTCGCATGGGTCTGCTTTGCGGGATACCTTAACTTCATGATCTGGAGGCTTAATTGATTTTAAAACATTGCCGTTTTTTCAAGTTCTTTTTTAAGTTTACCGATAATTTTCTTTTCAAGCCGGGAAATATATGACTGACTTATGCCGATCATATCCGCAACTTCCTTTTGGGTGTGCTCCTTTTCGCCTTTAAGACCGAAACGGAGCACCATTATTTTATGTTCTCTTGCTCCAAGGCGGTCAACAGCTTCGTTGAGCACCATTCTTTCCGCATCCTGTTCGATTCCGCGGTTGACAACGTCATTTTCCGTTCCGAGAACATCCGAAAGCAAAAGTTCGTTTCCGTCCCAATCCACGTTAAGCGGTTCATCTATGGAAACTTCGCTTTTAAGCGGCTGAGTTTTGCGGATAAACATAAGAATTTCGTTTTCAATGCATCTTGAAGCATATGTGGCAAGTTTAATGCCTTTACATGGTGAAAAAGTGTTGACTGCTTTTATCAGACCTATTGTGCCTATTGAAACAAGGTCTTCTATCCCGATACCGGTGGATTCAAATTTTTTTGCAATATATACCACAAGCCGGAGATTATGCTCGATGAGCATATTTTTTGCCTTTGGGTCGCCATTTTCCAAAAGCAAAAACGCTTCTTCCTCCTCTTCCTTTGAAAGCGGAGGCGGAAGGTTATCCGGACCGTTTATATAAAATATTGGTTTTGAAAAATATTTTATCAGGAATTTTTCAAAAAATGTTTTCATTTTTGCGGATATATTCATTTATCATACCTCCGAAAAGAATTTTTTCGTTTCGCTTAATATTAAATTTTGGCCTATAATAAGGGTGTTTTCCGGCGCATTTTCCGAAACGGCGACCATAATTTCTTCCGCCCCATATTCCCCGTTTTCATTTTTCAGAACCAGTTTATCCGGGCGGAACGCCGGAACGAGCACCGAACCGGAAATTGTTTTGCATGGTATCAACCGGAATTTATATTCCGTGCTCAAATCCTCTTTCATCATTGCCGCAAGCATTTCTTCCGGCAAAATTTTTTCAACGGATTTCGGAGAAGCCACAGCCACGGGCGTTCCGCTCATGGGATCGCAGAGCGAATTTCCGGTATCGGTAAAACATTTGAGCACCGCGGATTTTCCGTTAAAGAAAATCCTTGCGATAAAAAGTCCTTCCGGTTCTCCTCTTCTGAAAATCCTCTTCAAAATTTCCGTAACAATGAAGGCTGCTGCCGCGGAAACGACAATTCCAATTGCGGAAAATTCAAAATATACTATTCCGCCCTTTATAAAAAACGAATCGGTTCGTACCACTGAATTTATGAGCATCATAAATCCGGAAAACAAAAAACCGCATATGTAAAAAAGTGTCAGCAGGCGAAAAAAATCTTTTGGTTTTTGTTTTCCGAAAGTTATGAGCACCATAATCACCGAAACCGCAAGCTTTGTTGCCGCAAACAGCATTTTCGGCAAATCAGTAAAAATCAGCAGAGAATAAACCGCCCCGATAATTGCTCCGAAAAGACCTTTTATCCTTACGAATCCTGCTCCGTAAAGTCTTGCTGTTCCGAAAAGAACAAGGTAATCCACCGCAAGATTTATAACAAGGAGAATATCAACATAAACAACCGTCAATGCTTTTCCCCCTTCCGTAAAAAATTATATAATTTCCGGCGGGATTTTTCGGTCGAAACATATACCTTCGGAAAAATATGTGCTAAAATATATGCATTATCGAAGGAGGTATCCGGAATGGTTTTTATCAGAGAATTTTTTAAAGAAGACGCAAAGGAAGCCGCCGCTATCTGGAACCGGGTTGTTGAGGACGGAGTTGCCTTTCCGCAGCTTGAGACTCTTTCTCCGAAAGAGGCGGAAAAATTTTTTATGGCACAGGATTTTACCGGAATCGCCTTTGATACGGAAACCGGAGAAATGGTCGGGCTCTATATCCTTCATCCGAACAACATTGGAAGATGCGGACACATTGCCAACGCAAGTTATGCTGTAAAATTTGATTGCAGAGGAAAACATTTCGGCGAAGCGCTTGTCAGCCATTCTCTCAAAAAAGCTTCCGAACTCGGTTTCCGCCTTATGCAGTTCAACGCCGTTGTTGCCGCAAATCACCCGGCACTCCATCTTTATGAAAAACTCGGTTTTGTGCGCCTTGGAACAATTCCCGGCGGGTTCCGAATGAAGGACGGACATTTTGAAGACATTGTTCTTTTCTATCATACATTATGAATTTATGCACTGCTGACAAATTCTCTTTTGTTTTCATAAAATGTCACGGAGGTGATTTTTTATGAAAGAAAGGAAGCAGTTCCGTTTTTCCGACGAAATTTTCGGAAAAGAAACGGAAGATTACATAGGTGAATTCAGTCCGCACAGACTTTCGTTAATTCGCTTTGAGGAAAATTCCGAACAGATTTTTGATGCGGACGAAGAAAAAACGATTATTAAGCAGTGATGATTTTGTGATTGCGTTTCCATTATTTTGCACAAAAGCCCGGCTTTTTTAAGCTTGGGCTTTGTTTTTTAAGCCAAATCGGCATTTTTTTGAAAAAATTACGTTTTGCACAAAAGAAATATGCCGTTTTTATGCAATAGGACATGTTAACTGGTAAACAGGCATAAAAATAAATGTGAATTTTTATGAAATTTTTACTAAATTGTCTTGAAAAATACTTTATAATCCATTAAAATATGTAATGGACATTTTTTATTATTTGTTCTATTGAAAGAGGGGGTACTAATGTCAAACAGATTATTTCAGGGTATAATACACCAGATGCATGACAGTATCGGTCGTACTGTCGGCGTTGTTGATGACACTGCTTCCGTTGTTGCCTGCAGCGACCTTGCACGCACCGGCGAAAGAAATGATTTTCTTATGACCGATTATGGTTCCACCGAGGATTGTCATATTCGCGACGGTTTTACATATAAAACTTTCGGTTCCGACGAAAAACCCGAATTTGCGGTTTTTGTTGCCGGCACCGATGAACTTGCCGCGCAGTTCTGCTCTCTTATGGCAGTTTCTCTTGCAGGAATCAAGCAGTATTATGATGAAAAATACGACCGCGCAAACTTTATCAAAAACGTAATTCTCGATAACATCCTTCCCGGCGATATTTATATCAAAGCAAGGGAACTTCGCTTCCCCACCGATGTTTCGAGAGTTGTTCTCTTCATCCGCGTTCTCACCGTAAATGACATTTCCGTTTTTGATATCATTCAAAATCTTTTCCCGGATAAATCCAAAGATTTTGTTTTCAGCGTAAGCGAATCCGATATCGTTCTTGTTAAAGAAATCCGCCCCGGCATTGAAACCGCGGACCTTGAAAAACTCGCACGTTCCATTGTCGATACTCTCGGAAGCGAATTCTTTACCAGAGTCAATGTTGGTATCGGCACTGCTGCCACCGGAATTAAAGACCTTGCAAAGAGCTTTAAGGAAGCACAGGTTGCTCTTGAAGTCGGAAAAGTTTTCGATACCGACAAATCCATCATCAGTTATAACAACCTCGGAATCGCAAGACTTATCTATCAGCTTCCCACCACCCTTTGCGAAATGTTCCTCAAAGAAGTTTTCAAAAAAGGTTCTATCGAAAGCCTTGACCAGGAAACTCTTTTCACAATTCAGAAATTCTTTGAGAACAATCTTAACGTTTCCGAAACCAGCCGCAAGCTTTTTGTTCACAGAAACACCCTTGTTTACCGTCTTGAAAAAATCAAAAAGCTCACCGGTCTTGATCTCCGCGAATTTGACCACGCAATCATTTTCAAAGTTGCCCTTATGGTCAAAAAATATCTTTCCGCAAATCCCGTAAAATACTAAATTTTAAAAACCGTTTTATTGTGAGGTTACAGCCTTGATAGAATTTCAGAATGTTACCAAAAAATATCCAAACGGCACCGTTGCTCTTGATAACGTAAGTTTGCGCATCAACGACGGAGAATTTGTTTTTATCGTCGGTTCTTCCGGCGCAGGTAAATCCACCCTTATAAAACTTATGCTCCGTGAAGAAACGGCAAATTCCGGCGTTGTTAAAGTTAACGGGAAAAATCTTGGAAAAATGGCAAGATACAAAATCCCGAAATTCCGCCGTTCAATCGGCATTGTTTTCCAGGATTTCCGCCTTATTCCCAACATGACCGCTTATGACAACGTTGCTTTTGCTCTTCGCGTAACCAACGTTTCCTCAAAAGAAATCAAACGCAAGGTTCCTTATATGCTCAACCTTGTGGGTCTTGCTTCAAAAATGAAATGCAAACCGGAAGAACTTTCCGGCGGTGAACAGCAGCGCGTTGCTCTTGCCCGTGCTCTTGTAAATTCTCCTTCCCTTATTATTGCGGACGAGCCCACCGGAAATATTGACCCGGAACTTTCTTACGAAATTGTTGATCTTCTTAATGAAATCAACAAGCTCGGCGTAACAATAGTCATGGTCACCCACGAACATGACCTTGTTGAAAAATTCAATCACCGCGTTATAACAATCAACAAAGGCGAAGTTATCCGCGATACCGAAGAAACGGAGGCGAATTTATGCTGAACAGTTTCTTTTATCTTGTAAAGCAGGGTTTTAAAAACCTTTGGAACAACCGCCTTATGTCCCTTGCTTCCGTCGGCGTTCTTGTTTCGTGCATGCTTCTCATCGGTGCCGCCGCTCTTCTTTCCGTAAACGTTTCCAGCGTTGTTGATGCGGTTGAAGACCAGAGCGAAGCCATTGTTTATCTTGAAGAGGATCTTGAACCCGCCGCAATTGAAGAAGTTCGCGACGGAATCATTGCAACCGGAAAAGTTTCCACCATTGAATTCATTTCCAAAGAAGACGCTCTTCTTTCCATGATGGAATCCATGGGTGACGACGGAATGCTTTTTGAAGCATATAAGCAGGACAACAACCTTCCGGATTCCTTCCGCATAACTTTCACCGACGTTTCCGACCTTGAAAACACCGTTATACATCTTGAAGCTCTTCTCGGAGTTGAATCTGTTTCCGCTCTTACCGAAGTTGCAGAAGTTATAACCGGTGTTAAAAACATGGCATATATCGGCGGAACTATCATAATCGGTCTTCTTATTGCGGTTTCCCTTATGATTATCGGAAACACCATTAAAATCACCGTTTTCAGCAGAAAACGCGAAGTCAACATTATGAAATACGTCGGAGCAACAAACGGATTTATCCGCCTTCCTTTTGTTGTTGAAGGAATTACCCTCGGCGTTATTTCCGGCGGGCTTTCCTTTGGAATTATCTATTTTGCTTATGATTATCTTGTAAAATGGGTTTCTTCCCAAACCGCAACCTGGTTCGGACAGATTATTTCCGAACTTGTTCCCTTCTCCGCCGTTTCCCAATATCTTCTTATCGGGTTCATCGGCGGCGGCGCATTTATCGGTCTTTTCGGCTGTGTTGCCTTTATCGGCAAACATCTTAAAGTTTGATAGGAGGACGCTATGACTGAAAAAAGGTTCAAACGCTTTCTTGTTTCCGTTCTTTGCTTCTGCCTTTGCGCTTTGATGATAATCACTTCACCTGTTGTTTTTGCGGACGAAACCGATGGCGATTTGGAAAATCTTCCTGTTTCCGAATCCGACCCTTCCGAAGAGGAATATCGTAACCAGATTTCCGATCTTCAGGACGAACAGATCAAAATTCAGCAGGAGATGCAGGATTATAACAACAAAATCACAAGCATCAAGGATGACAAAAAGAAACAGCAGGCTATTGCAAACACCATTGATGAAAAAATAAGCATCACTCAAAAAGCCATTGATGTAGGTCTTCAGAAAATTCAGCTTACCAACAAATATATTTTTGACAAAAAGCAGGAAATTGCCGGAAAAGAAAAAGATATTGAAGAAACCCTTCAGCTTTTCCGTGACAGAGTCCGCGCAATTTATATGACCGGCGGTTATTCCGATAATGCAAACAGCCTCATCATGCTTTTCTCTTCAAGCAGCGTTTCCGAGTTCCTTACAAGAAGCGAATATCTCGAAAGAATTGCGGAACACGACAAACAGATCGTTTCCGAACTCCGCGATGAACTTTTGAAACTTGAAGAAGAAAAGGCCGTTCTTGAAGAAGAAAAGGCTGTTCTTGAAGAAGAAAAAGCCGCTCTTGAAAAAGAACAGGCCGAACTTGAAAAACAGCTTAAAGAAGCGAAAAACTCCATTCAGGATCTTTCTGTGATGCAGAAAGAATATGAGGCAAACTATGAAGAACTTTCCGCAATGCAAAAACAGATCCAGGCGGAACTTCTTGATATTTATAAAAACCTCAACACCTCCAACGAAGCTTACGTCGGCGGTGAAATGATGTGGCCGGTTCCCGGATATTCAAAAATTTCCAGTTATTACGGCTGGCGTTTTAACAACACCGATTTCCACACCGGAATTGATATCACAGGTTCCGGCGTTCACGGTGCACCAGTTGTTGCCGCAAACACCGGCACTGTTGTTCACACAAAAACCTGTCCGTATAACGGCTATTCTTACGGATACGGAACTTACATAATTGTTGACCACGGCGGCGGCATCACCACTCTTTATGCCCACCTCAGCGCAATTGACTGCAAAGTCGGCGATATTGTTGTTATGGGCGAACAGATAGGAAGGGTCGGAAACACCGGTTGGAGCACCGGAGCACATCTTCATTTTGAAGTGCGAATCGACGGCGAATCCGTTAACCCCATTTCCTATGTTACCTAATTTTTATCTAAGGAGAAATTTATGGGTAAAAAAATAAGTCTTGGTACTGCTGTAACTCTTGTTCTTATTGCGATGACGATTACCTTCACTTTTGCGATGGTACTCGCTCTCCGTAATTTTAACAACAAGGTAAGCAGCATTACCGAACGCGAAAACATGTTCGCAAAATTCACCGAAATTGATAACTACGTTCGTTATAACCACGGAGAACATATTGACGAATCTGTTCTTATGGACGCCGTTGCAAAAGGTTATCTTTCCGGAATCAACGACCCTTATGCAAAATATATGAACGCCGCGGAATATTCCGCGTTCCTTGAGGCTTCCGGAAAAACCGTTTCCGGCGTTGGAATAATCTGCTCCATGGACAGCGACGGCTATATGCTTGTTGACAATGTTTACGAAGGTTCCACCGCCGCTTCCGCGGGAATTGTTCCCGGCGACCTTATCATCAAAGTTGACGATATAAACCTTACCGCAGAAAACTATTCCCAGGCTGAAGCTCTTCTTACCGGCGACGCAGGTACAAAAGTTACCCTTACTGTTCGCCGCGACAGCGAAGACACCGAAATGGAAATTACAAGACGTCTTCTTGTTCCTACCACCGTTTATACAACAACTTTCAGCGATATACATTATATCCGAATCAACGATTTTTCCGAAGGTACTCCCGACCAGTTCAGCAAAGCTGTTGAAAAAGCAATTTCCGCCGGTGCTCCCGCACTTGTTATTGACGTTCGCTCCGTAAACACCGGAGTTGATTCCGCCGCGGCTGAAATGATTGACAAATTTGCCGGAGCTGGAGATATTCTTTACGTTGAATACAGCAGCGGAAACAGCGAAGTTCTTTATACTTCCAACTCACGCGATACCGTTATTCCCACCGTTGTTCTTGTTAACGAAATGACTTCCGGCGCCGCAGAATTTTTTGCCGCGGGACTTCGCGATTTCGGAATTGCAAGCATCGTCGGAAGCCAGACCGCAGGTTACGGTTCCCTTCAGCAGATTTATAAACTTGATGACGGTTCTGCAATTCAGCTTACCATCGGAAAATATTATCTTGCAAATTCCAACACCGCATGGGAAGGGGTTGGAATTACCCCCGACCATATTGTCGCATTCGATTACACCACCCTTAATTTCAGCGATCTTTCAATGCTCGATACCGGAATTGACCTTCAGCTTCAGAAAGCTATTGAAATCGCCGCTTCTTCCATTGCTTTTGATGTTCCTGAAGAAAGCGAAAGTTCTGAAGAAAACAGTTCCGAAGGTTGATTGCGACATAATTTTCCTTGACATTTTGCGTTTCGGCGCATATAATTGAAACATTGTGATTCCCTAAGGAGGGTATTTTTGAAATGGATAAAAAAGTTGTTGTAACTGCAAGCGGTCTTAAAGCTCTTGAAGAAGAACTTGAGATGCTCAAAACCGTCCGCAGAAAAGAAGTTTCCGAAAAAATCCGCATTGCCCGCGGTTACGGTGACCTTTCCGAAAACAGCGAATATGACGAAGCAAAAAACGAACAGGCCATTGTTGAAGCAAGAATTGCAGACCTTGAAGTTATGCTCAAAAACGTTGTTATTCTTGACGAAAACGAACTTGTTAAAGACACCGTTTCCCTCGGTTCCACCGTTAAAGTTTATGACGAAGAATTTGAGGAAGAACTTGAATATGTAATCGTCGGTTCCACCGAAGCAGACCTTGACCTTGGAAAAATTTCCGATGAATCCCCCGTTGGAAAAGCTCTTATCGGAAAAAAGGTCGGCGAAGTTGCCGAAGCAATTCTTCCCGGCGGCGACACCGCAAAATTCAAAGTTCTCAGCATCGGCTGATAAACGGAAAAAGATTAAAAAGCCCGCGTTTGCGGGCTTTTTTTATTTTATTTTTTAAAATTTGCAACAAAAATGCTTTTTTATGTTACTATTATATTAAAAGAAGTGATTTTATGAAAATTTCCAAGAAAACGAAAAAAATGATTATTATTGCCGCTGCAATTCTGTTTTTCGGAATAATTTATCATTTTATTAATGCATATGAACTACTCGGAAACCCAATATCCAGTCTGCGTCTTGGAATAAATCTTTATGATTATTCTGGAAGTTATGATTATGATGAACTTAACGGAAATTCAAAAAATGTTTTTGTTTCCGTTTCGGATAATCGAGTTTTTCCTGCGGAACACTATTCCATTTCACTTGAAACTTCTGATGAAATTGAAAAACTTCTTTCCGAATATAAATTTACCATGGAACATTTTGATTCCGAAGGAAAAGGAAACATTTCCATGCCGGAAAATTCTATAATCATTTTTCGATCGAAAGAACTTTCTGTTCCGGAATTTACAAGTCTTGGAAACGGAGTTTATTCTTACGGAATCGGATCTGTCGCTGTTCTTGAGGATAAAGTTATCGTAAATAAATATCATACAAAAGAACACTGGTTTGTTAAAACCGGGCCTTCCGACGAAGACATTATTGTTAATACTACCATCACAGTTTCCTATTCCTGTAAAGACCCGGAACTTGTTGAAAAAATCCATCTTATTCTTTACGATATTGTAAAAAAATATTGATATAAAAAAGCCCGTTTTTGCGGGCTTTTTCTTTGTTTTAACTGTTGTCATTTCAGTTTAAATATGTTAAAATAAGATGTTCTATTATGCAATAAAATAACCTTTTGAAAGGAAGATAAAATAAATGGCTGAACAGATTCAGGAACAGGAACAGCAGGAACTTTCCGCGGAACAGCTTTCCGAACTTCTCCAGATTCGCCGCGATAAACTCACCGCTCTTCGCGAAGCAGGCAAAGACCCTTTTACCATCACCAAATTTAACGTAACCGGTTATTCCGGCACTATCAAAGAAACTTTTGTTGATCCAGTAGAGGGCGAAGAAAGCACCATGACCGTTTCTCTTGCCGGTCGTATTATGAGCAAGCGCGGAATGGGCAAAGCTTCCTTTGCTGACCTTCAGGACAAAGAAGGCAGAATCCAGCTTTATATCCGTAAAGATATGGTCGGCGAAGAAGATTACGCAGATTTCAAAAAATGGGATATCGGCGATATCATCGGTGTTGAAGGTATTGTTTTCCGCACCCATATGGGCGAAATTTCCGTAAAGGCAACCAAAATTGTTCTTCTTGCAAAATCTCTTCTTCCCCTTCCGGAAAAATTCCATGGCCTTAAAGACCAGGAACTCCGTTACAGACAGAGATACGTTGACCTTATCATCAACCCCGAAGTAAAAGATACTTTTATCAAGCGCAGCCAGATCATGCGTGAGCTCCGTTCCTTCCTTGACGGACGCGGCTTCCTTGAGGTTGAAACCCCTATTCTTACTCCTTTTGAAATCGGCGCTTCCGCAAGACCTTTCCTTACTCATCACAACACCCTTGATATGGATATGGTTCTCCGCATTGAAACCGAACTTTACCTCAAACGCCTTATCGTCGGCGGTCTTGACAGAGTTTATGAAGTAGGCCGTATTTTCCGTAACGAAGGTATGGATACCAAACACAACCCGGAATTCACCTCCATTGAACTTTATCAGGCTTTCACCGATTTCCGCGGAATGATGGACCTTGTTGAAGATATGATGAAAACCGTTGCAATGAACGTTTGCGGAACACTTAAAATCAATTATCAGGGCACCGAAATCGATCTCGGTCATTGGGAAAGACTTACCATGATTGAAGCGGTAAAAAAATATTCCGGCGTTGACTTTGCAGAAGTTGCTTCCGACGAAGAAGCCATTGAACTTGCCAAAAAGCACAACGTTGAACTTCCGGAAGTTCCCACCAAAGGCGCAATTCTTGCTGAATTCTTCGATGCATTTGTTGAAGAAAACCTTATCCAGCCCACTTTTATCTACGATTACCCTGTTGAAATCAGCCCTCTTGCAAAACGCAAACCGGAAGATCCCGCATTCACCGAGCGTTTTGAATATTTCATCAATGCAACCGAATTCGGCAACGCATTCAGCGAACTTAACGATCCTATCGACCAGAAATGCCGTTTTGAACGCCAGGTTGCGGAACGTCTTGAACTTGACCCCACAAGCAAAGCGCAGGTTGACTATGACTATGTAACCGCTCTTGAATACGGTATGGCTCCTACCGGCGGACTTGGCTTCGGTGTTGACAGACTCGTTATGCTTCTTACCGACAGCGCTTCCATCCGCGATGTTCTTCTCTTCCCCACGATGAAACCTCAGAACTAAACAAATGGCTTAGTTATGCGGTTTTCTGGCTACTGACAAGCGAGAAATACGCCAATCATACGCCAATTGTACGCCAATCGATGCAAAAAGTTTACATAAGTTCACATATCTTATTATTTCTATAACATATCTCTTTAAAACTTAAGCGTATCATTTTAAAAATGATACGCTTATTTTTTACACATTTGTGATTTTTTCTTAAATACTTATACTAAAAGCAAAGGAGGGATTTCTATGAAAGAAAAAAAATTTTGTCATTATCTTAATGATTCAGAAACAGATATTATAATTAGAAGTCTTGTAGATCTTCGTAATTCCCTAATCAAAGAAGGACGCTTCCCTGACTGTGTGGACGACATAATTGAAATAATCTATAATGCAAAATTCAAAAGATTATAACATATTGATTAATTTAATAGATACATAGCCGCCTTATTGGGCGGCTTATTCTTTAGAAAGGAGCTCAGCCAATGAAACCAAAAGTAATTGCCGTAGCAAATCAAAAAGGCGGTGTTGGGAAAAGCACTACTGTGTATAACCTCGGCGCTGGTCTTGCGATGAACGGCAAAAAAGTTCTTCTTGTGGATGTTGACCCACAAGGAGATCTCACAAAAATGCTTGGTCTTCGGAAACCCCATGATTTGCCGCTGACACTAAGTAACGTCATGAATGATGTTGTGTCCGGTGTCGGCGGCAAGGATGAACATCCGGAAATTAAACACCACTATGAGGGATTTGATTTTATCCCTGCAAACAGAACCCTGTCCGCTGTGGAGGTAGGTTTAGTAAACGTAATGAGCAGAGAAACGGTCCTGCGGCAGTACATTGACAGAGTAAAGAAAGATTACGATTATGTGCTGCTTGATTGCAGACCTTCTCTCGGTATGCTGGTTATCAATGCCTTGTCCGCTTCGGATTATGTTCTGATACCCGTTCAGGCAGATTATCTTGCTGCCGAGGATATGACAGAACTTATCGGAACTGTACAGAGCATTAAACGGCAAATCAACCCGAGGTTAAAAGTCGGAGGAATCTTTCTCACGATGGCAAACGAAACCAATTTCAGAAAAGACATTGTATCGTCTGTAAAAGAAAACTATGGCAAACATCTTCCAGTGATGGAATCCGTAATTCCTTCGACTGTTCGTCTTGCAGAAATAAGCACCGCCAACAAAAGTATTTTCCGGCATGAACCAACCGGACGTGCCGCTGAAAGCTACAGAACGCTTGTAAAGGAGGTGATAGAAATTGGTGAAAAACAGCGCAGCAAGTCTGCTGACATCAGTAGATGACCTTTTCACGACCCAAGAGGAACGTGATGAAGCAAAGAGATTAACAATAATGGAAATCCCTTTATCGCAGATATTGGATTTTCCTAATCACCCTTTCAAAGTTAAAATGGACGAATCCATGTCGGATTTAGTCGAAAGCGTAAAATCATACGGTGTCCTCTCCCCCGTAATTGTAAGACCGAAGGGTAACGGAGAATACGAAATGATAGCTGGACATCGGCGCAAAAAAGCAAGTGAACTTGCCGGCAAAGACATTATCAAGTGTATTGTCCAGGATGTGACCGACGATGAAGCAATTATTCTCATGGTTGACAGCAATCTTCAAAGAGAACAACTTCTTCCTTCTGAGAAAGCCTTTGCTTACAAAATGAAGCTTGACGCGATGAAACGGCAAGCAGGTCGTCCAAAAGAAAATGGTGCAACGGTGTTGCCCCATTTAGAAGGTAAAAAAAGTAGAGATATATTAGCCGAACAATATGGTGAAAGCCACGAACAAATAAGAAAATATATCCGCCTGACTTATCTCTCACCGCCGCTTCTTGATATGGTGGACGAAGGCAAAATTGCTATGCGTCCGGCTGTGGAACTTTCGTACCTTACTGAAAACGAGCAGGAAATATTGCTGAACACTATGGAGTGGGAAGATTGCACTCCCTCACATGTGCAAGCAATTAAAATGCGCCAGTTTTCACAGGAAGGAAAGCTAAATGAAGGAGTAATCCAGTCAATTCTGCAAGAGGAAAAACCGAACCAAAAAGAACAGTTCCGTATGCCGAAAGAACGCATTTCCAAATATTTCGCACCGGGGACGAGTAGCCAGAAAATTGAGGAAACGATTATCAAGGCATTAGAATTATACCGCAAACGTCAAAGGGAGGCAGAACGATGAATAGCTTTTGTTCCCCCTCTCCATACCTCTCCCCTTCAATTACCGGCTGTTTACCAGCTGAAAGAGAGAAGCTAATCAATATCAAGACAAAACTGAATATCAAAGAAAAAGCAGATTAAAGACTCACAAGTTTATGTGGGTCTTTTTTTATTGCACAAAAGGAGGCAAAAATATGACTTACACAAAAAGAGCAGTAGCACTTCTTCTTGCGCTGATGATGGTTTTCACCGGCGCTGTACAGGCTTTCGCAGCCACCCAGA
>JAGASN010000046.1 GCA_017847875.1 Oscillospiraceae bacterium
AGTAACATTCGCCTATTGCAAAAATGCAGTTGGTCTATAACTTTTATAAAAATCTCTTGTTTTTTCAGTTTTGCGACCGCCAAACCATTTCCGAAAATACAAGAATTTTTATGCCAAGGCTTTTTATCGACCCCTGGCAGAACCAGGGGTTTTGTTAAGCCTAAAGGCAACAAAAAACAAAAATCCCGGCCGACGGCCGGGATTTTTTTTATTTTATTTTCACAAATTCTTTAGAAATCAATTCATTAAACCTTTTGGGGTCATACCAGTAACACCCCGCACAAGTCAATGTTTTTTCATCACCTACTATCCACCCTTCTTTATATCCTAATCTTCGAGCATCGTATCTTTTTCCATTTTTGATACAATCAATACAATGTTGTCTTTTTGCATCGTTTGCCGCTTTCGATAATGGTTGAAAATCTTCGGTTCTTTGGTCTTTTAACTCAATATTTGACAATTCATTGTATTTTCCATTTTTATGGTCAACTTCAATGTTTGAGCTTATATCAAGAATTGCGCATTTTTGTGTTCTGATTTCATCTTGTATATCTTTTCTTATTCTGCGATATTTTTTTACTGAATTTTTATTAGGTCCATCCAATTGTATTGCAAAAACTTTACCCCCTTTTTTAGGTCTTTTTATTATGTACTTTTTTCCAAGATAACTATTATCCGACCTTGCCCATTGGCATCCATTTGTGCTTTCAAAACCCGGATGAATATTTTTAAGTTCTGAAATTCGTATCTCTTTAGAAAAACAAGATGTTGGGTCGTTTTCATCATATTTAATTCCTGCATATACTTCAAAAATCATTCCCAACGTTTGTGGTGTCAATACTATTGCCTGACATTCGCCTTTAACAAATCTGAAAATTTCGTCTGATTTTATTTCAGGATCTTTAATCATTTCCTGTATTATTCTATTTATTTCTTTTGACATCACAAATCCGCTCCAATATCAATTATATTAAGAGTGCGAAGTCTTTCTATCGACTTATTATAATATTCTTTCGATAATTCACATCCGATAAACCTTCGGTTTTGATTATATGCCGCAACAGCAGTTGTCCCCGAACCTGAAAAGCAATCCAAAACTAAATCATTTTCATTTGAATGTTTTAAAATTAATTCTTCTATCAATGCTAAAGGTTTCTGTGTCGGATGAAATCTTCCTTTATCGTGACAAATTGGATAATTATATATTCCATTATCATATTCTGAATTAAAAACCGGTTTTCCCTTTTTCACGCCCACTACTGCAATTTCTCTGGCATTTGTCAAATAGTTCGTTTTACTGTTAAGCGGTACTGGATTTGTTTTTATCCATTCAATAAATCTGATTTGTTTAAAATTAGCATTATCATAATAATTCCGAATAATTGACAATTTCCATAAATCATAAAAACAAATTAAAGTTCCTCCGCTTTTAAGAACCCTATAGGCTTCCGCAACTACGATATCCAAACCCATAAATCCAAAATCCCAATCCCCGAAATCCATTGAAATTCTAAATCTATCAGTATCTTTTCCTTTTGCTTCACCTGAATTAAAATTGGTGTCCCTCGAAACCTCATATGGTGGGTCAATCAAAATCAAATCAACCGAATTCGATTTTATATTTTTCAAAAAATCAAAACAACTTTCGTTGGAAATAAATATTGTATTTTTATTTACCATTTCACAATATCCTCCCAACACAAACAAACCTTTTTGTAACATATTGTTACATTTTTATTGTAACAAATGGTTACAATAAAATCAAGGTGATTCTATGAAAGGTTTAAAAGAAATTCGAAAAAAACGAAAAATAAATCAACAAAAACTTGCAATGGATTTAAATATTTCAAGAGAATCCATTTCTTACTATGAAAATGGTAAAAGAGAACCTTCTCTTGAACTTCTCGTTCAGTTATCTAATTATTTCAATGTTGATATTAATTATCTTATAACTGGAAAAGAATTTAATAAAAAATAAACCCTGCTTATGTTAAAAACACAAACAGGGCTATTTTTTTATAATTTTTACACAAAAAACGGCGGGAGCAATCCCCCGCCATAGGTTTTTTATTATTCAATTTTTGTAAAATCATAGAACCTTTCGCCTTTTTCAAAAAGCTCGAGAGCTATCATCGCCTGCATACACTGGTCGGTTGCCATAGGGTCCTTCGCCATTCCGAGAGTATGGCAAAAAGCTCCGTCGCCGAGGTAATACTGCATGAAATAGGAACCTATCCAGCCGTCCTCTTTGATAAAGCGTTCGTCGGTGCGGATATCGATTCCGATTGAAGAAAGAGCGATTATAACCTGGGCCGTGGTCTGGACATTTTCGCCTTCCCAGGCGAAAAATCCGCCGTTCTCCTGCTGGACTTTGGAAAGATGCTCCACCGCTCTGTCAACTGCCGCGGTTATTTTTTCGTTTTTTCCGTAATAAGGAGCAAAAGCCTGGATGACCTGGGCGGTTATATCAACGTCCGGTTCTTCGCCTTTAAGCGCCCAGCCGCCGACTTCATATTCTTCCGAAAGGATATGTTCGATAAAAACGTTTCTGTCAACGCCGGGAATTTCATATCCTGCGGAATCGAGAGAAATCAGAGAGAAGATGCTTCCCGGAAGCCCTTGTTTTGAAACAAATTCAAAATCGGAATGATGTTCAAAAAGGTTATACCCTTCAACATTCGTCGGGTCTTTTCCGATTGCGGTAACGGTAAGAGCCGCCCTTGAATAATTGCTGTGTTTTGTGTTCGTCAAAACTCCGGAATTTTCCTCAAGAGTTTGGCAAAGGTTTTTGTAATAGGTTTCATCCCAACCTTCCGGAACTTCGGCGCCGTATCTTTTTGCAACCATTACCGACCATTCACCGGCAATGCTGCTGTGGCCCGGATCCGGAGCGTTTTCGATTATGTTCGCCATGGTTTCTTCCATAACTTTTGAAAAATCGTAATCGGTTCCGATTTTTTCGGCGCCGCAGCCGGAAAAAATCAGCATAAATATCAAAACGAAAGCCAGAAGTTTTTTCAAGAAAACATTTCCCCTTTCTAAAACAGCTCTTTTTTTCATAGATTTATGATATCACATAAAGCGCCTTACATCAAGGCGCGAATTGTTCCAAACTTGCGGAAAAGGGTTGGTGTTTTTTGACTAAAAAAAGTTTTTTAACTGCGCTTTGCGCTTTTTCTCTTTGCGTAATGCTTCTTTTTAAGAGTTCGGAACTCGGCGAAGGGATTCGCCGGGGGCTTTTTATGTGTTCCTATTATGTTATCCCGGCGCTTTTTCCCTTTATGGCGCTTTCTGTTTTTATCTGTAAAAGCAGCGCGGCGGAATTTTTTTCAAAGCTTTTCCGACCGGTTACGAAGCTTTTTAAAATTCCCGAAAGCTGCGGCGGAATTTTGCTTTCGGCAACCATCGGCGGATATCCTTCGGCGGCAAAATGTATTAACGATTCTGTTCTTGAGGGAAAAATCGACCGAAAAACCGGAGCAAGAATGCTTTGTTTTTGCGTAAACGCCGGACCGCCTTTTCTTATTGCCGCAGTCGGAATCGGAATTTTCGGGAGCATTGAAACCGGCTTTTTGCTTTTTTCAGCGCAGATTTTTTCCGCATTCATAATTGCGGTTTTGCTTTCCGCTTTTTCAAAAAAACGCGATTTCCCGAAAATTCC
Organism: Oscillospiraceae bacterium; assembly: GCA_017847875.1. Taxonomy (GTDB): domain Bacteria; phylum Bacillota; class Clostridia; order Oscillospirales; family Ruminococcaceae; genus UMGS1668. The sequence goes on from JAGASN010000046.1 coordinate 3,662, forward strand.
CTCCGCCGGAAATTACCGAAGCAATTCCGCTTTGGTGATCGAATCCATAATTTCCGCGGCGGAAAGCTGTTTTCGGATGTGCGCTTTTATCGTAATCGCCTGCGGAATCCTTGAAATTGCTTCCGCCGGAACAGTTTTTGGTTTTTCGGAAGAAAAACCTTTTGCCGCGGCAATTCTTTCGGGATTTTTTGAAGTTACTGCCGGTGTTTTTTCCTGTGCCGAAATCGGCGGTTTTTCCGCAATTGTTGCCGCCGGAGCGATAGCTTCCTTTTCCGGAATTTCGGTAATTTTACAGGTTGCGGCGGTCACGGAAGAAAGCGAAATTCCGCTTTTTCCGTTCATTGTTTCAAGGTTTTTTCATGCGGGAATAACCGCGGCAATTTTAAGGATATTTTTTGCTTTTTCCAAAGATACTGCTACTGTTTTTTCCGCGAATGGAGGAAGCGTTGAAGCGGTTCTTTCCGCTTCGGCGCCGGCGGCGGTAAGCCTTCTTTGCATGGCTTCGCTTTTTCTTCTTTCAATTGTTCCGCCGAAAAGCGAAAAAGAACCGTTTTTAAGTCGGATTTGGAATAAATTTAATATTTTTTGGCATAGCCAAACATAAAAATATATGATATTATAAATGTAAATAAATTTCCCGAAACGGAGGAAATTCCTTTATGTTTGATAAAAAATTTTTCGATAAAAATATTGAACCGAGATGTGAATATTGCTCCCTCGGCTATCTTTCCGCCGACGGAAAAAACGTTCTTTGCAAGAAAAAGGGCATTGTTGAAAAAGGTTTCCATTGCCGCAATTTTGATTATGACCCGCTTTTAAGAGTTCCGCGCCCGAAGGCACCGGAACTTCCGACCTTTGACCCGGAGGAATTTAAAATTTGAAAAAGTTTGTTTCTTTAATTTTTGCAATTACGGCTGTTTTTCTTCTTTCGATAACAGCTTTCGGCGCCGAAGTTCCGTTTCGTCTTTTTTCCGTTTCTTCCGAAGATGATTTTTCTCCGGAAGAAGTTTATTCTTTCGCCATTGAAAAAGGCTTCAACGGCGTTCTTCTCGATTTGAGAAAAACCGATTCAATGGATCTTTACTCGGATTTTATAAGCGCCGCAAACGGAATTGAATATTTTGAAATCTGTACTATCGTGAACGAAAGTCATTTCAAAGGACTCAAGCCCGGAAATCATCTCGTCTTTTCCGATGAAATTTCGGAAGAAGCCATTGCGGAATATTCCGCCGCTTCCGGAAGCGAAGGTCTTTCGTTCCTTGTTCCTTTCGGCGACGAAAAAGCCCTTGAAAAGGCGGAATATCTTTTCGGAAAAGGTTATTTCAAAACCCTTTTTGTTGAAAACCTTCTCTCCTGCCATTCCGAAAACGGATATGAGGAATATCTTCTCGAAATTTCCGAAAAATTTTCCGGAGCGGAAATTGTTACCATAAACGATTTCGGAAGGATTCTTCTTCCGGTCACGAAAGGCGATTTTTACGGCGATATTTTTGAAATAAGCAACCAGCTTCTTGTGAACAAGCTTAACGGCTTTGGTTTTTGCGTTTCGGATTATTCCGCGCTTATCGAAAATCGCTTCGGAACCGGGGATTTTCTTCTTGAGTTTTTCGACAGCAAGGTTCTTGATGAATATGCGGATTTTTCCGTCCCCACCGAGCTTAAAATTACAAGACCGGTTTCCTCAAGCGTTACTGTCGGAACATATAAATATTCGATTTTCGGAACTTCCGACCCGGAAAAGCCTCTTTATATGAACGGTGAAGAAGTTGAACGCATAAGTAAAGGCGGACTTTTTGCAGTAACCGTTGACGTTACAAAAAAAGCGAAAACCTTCACCTTCAGCCAGGGAAATGATTCCGATTCCGTAACCATAAAATTCGGAACCGGAGGCGGCGGTTCCGGAACCACCAAAAAACTTTCTTCCTGTTCTCCTTCCGCCGCTTCGGTAATAAATTCCGAAAACACCGTTACAAAAATTTCCTGCATCGGACCTTCCGGCGGTTCCGTTTCCGCAAAAATCGGCGAAAAAACCGTTGTTTTAAAACAGGTTGCCTATGCCGATCCGGGCGTTCCTGCCAAATTTTCTGCGGAAATTGACCTTTCCGGAGATTATTCCGAAAACGAAGTTACCGAAATCGGAAAAGTTACCTATTATCTTTCCTATAACGGAAGCAAAACGGAATATGAAAGCGCCGCTTCTGTCTATTATATCGGCGAAAGCGCAAAACTTGCCGTAAGGGCGGCAACGGAACTTTCCGGCGTTGAAAAAGAAGCCGCCGAAAACGGAAATTACGTTACAACTCTCCGCACAGGCTGTCTTGATTATGTCACCGAAATTACCGAAAACGGCTGGTATAAAGTTTCCTGCGGCGGATTTATGAAACCTTCGCACATTGAATTTATCACCGGTGACACCAATATTACGAACAGCGTTTCTTCCGCAAAGCGTGAAATCGGAAAGAATTATGAAAAACTCATTCTCGAATGTTCAAAAATTCCTGCTTTTAAAGGTTCTATTAGCGGAAAAACCTTTTCCATAACCCTTTTCAACACAAACTGGAGCGATTTTTCCTCAACGGATATGGAATCGGACCTTATGTACCGCATAAATCCCGTTGATAACGGCGACGGAAGCGTTACCGTTAACTTTTATTCAAAAACCGCTCTCTGGGGCTGGGACGTTTTTACCGACCCGGAAAACGGAACTTTTTCCGTTGTTCTTAAAGGAGAACCGAGCCTTTCGGATATTCCCGGAAAACCTCTTTCCGGAATTACTGCGGCGGTTTGTTCCGGACACGGCGGCGGTGACCCCGGCGCTTTGAGCGTTGTTGGCGAAGAGGGAGTTTATGAATCCGAAATCAACCTTGCCAACACAATGGCAATTGCGGAAAGCCTTGAAAAGCTCGGCGCGGATATTATTCTTATTACAGCCGGTGAAGAAAAACTTGATTCTTACCAAAGAACAGATCCCGCAAGATACGGCTATGCGGACGTTTATATCTGCTGCCACGCAAATTCCGTTGCGGAAAACGCGCCTGCAAACCTTTGGTGCGGAACTTATGTCTATTATCATTATGACCACAGCGCAGATTTTGCAAAGCGGCTTTGCGATTACATAAGTGCTTCGACAAAACGCGATAACGAAGGTTCCGAAGCGGGTTATTATTCCGTAACAAGAATGACAATGTGCCCCGCGGTTATGCTTGAAGTTGGTTTTGTTTCGAACCCGAAGGAACTTGAAAGCCTTATTGACCCGATTGATATCCAGAAAACCGCCTTTGCCGTTACAAAAGCGGTTCTCGAAATCTGCGACAACTGATTTTTATTTTAAGGTGGTTTTTATGTATAAAAGAATTCGTGACCTTCGGGAAGACCGTGACTTAAGCCAGGCGGAAATTGCAAAAATTCTCCGCATAAGCCAATCCACCTATTCCAGATATGAAAGCGGATATCTTGATCTTCCGAGCGAAATTCTTATTTCTCTTTCAAAAATTTACGGAGTTACGACGGATTATATTCTTGGACTTTCCGATTGATTTAACATAAAAAAGCTCTGCGGCAAAGCCGCAGAGCTTTTTTCTTTAAATTTTATAGGTGAAAATTTTATAAAGACTTTTTGCGAATTTTCCGGCAAACATTTTTTTGAAGAAAGCTTTTTCAAAACCGGAAAGTTCGTTTATTTTTTCTTCGGGAGTCATTTCGATTTCCCCGGAAAATTTTATTTTTTCCGTTTCAAAAATCAGCGCATCATCAACGCCGAAGGAAGGAAGGGCGCCCACTTCTTTGATCGGATTTTTATATTTGCTTGCCTTAACCGCTTTTTGGGTATAAACGTCCATTATAATTTCCGCTTCCGGAAATTTTTCCGAAACTGCGTTAAAAAGATTTTTTATTGCAGCTTCCGAAAGATACATACTTATGCCCTCGAGAACGACTATTACTTTTTCGGAATCCGGAAGGTTTTTTATCCAATCCGTTTCCGAAGCGGAAGCGCCGGGCATTTTATATTTTTCCGTTTCGGAATAATAATTTTTTCGGACTTCGATAACTTCCGGAAAATCGATATCGAACCATTTTTCAAAAGGCGCTTTTATCCTTTCGATCCTCGAATCAAGTCCGCAACCTATATGGAGAACAACGCTTTTCGGATTTTCGGAAAGTTTTTCCGAAAGCCAGTTATCAATAACCGCCGAGCGCATTCCCATAAAATAGGCAAGCCATTTTGATTTGCTTTTTCCGCCGAGAGGAAATTTTTCCTTTTCCCAGATTTCCTCGGCTTTTTTATCACGGAGAATTATGCCTTTTTTGCTGACAAAAGATTTTCCGTAAAGCGGGATATAGAGAGTTTTACTTTCGTTTTTCATCATTTGTAATACATATAAAGCTGGCATTTTATCATGCCGTTATAAAGTTTTCTGCGTTTGTCGGCTTTTCTTCCGAAAAGGCTTTCGAATTCATCGTGGGGAGAGATGATATTGAAGCTTCTGCCCTCTTCCATTGTAAGAACTTTTCCGAGGGAGCGATAGAGTTCTTCCGCTTCCTTGATATCAAGAAGTCTTTCGCCATAGGGCGGGTTGCAGAGGACAATGAGCTTTTTCTCCGCTTCCGGGAAGACAAAATCCTTCATGTTGCGCTGTTCAAAATGGAGCTTTGAACCGACCCCGGCGTTGTTCGCGTTTTCAATTGAAAGGCGGACTGCTTCCGGATCGATGTCGGAACCATAGCCGACGAAGGTTGTGTCGTGACGGATCTCATCAAGGCATGCGCTTCTCTGATGCTGCCAGGTTTCAGAAGGCCAGCAACCCCATTGTTCCGCGGCAAAATGGCGGTTAAGACCGGGAGCGATGTTGAGAGCTTTCATCGCGGCTTCGATAAGCAAAGTTCCGGAACCGCACATCGGGTCGCAGACAACGCTGTCCGGATAGATTCTTGCAAGGTCAACAATTCCTGCGGCAATGGTTTCCTTAATAGGAGCATCAACGGAATTTTTTCTGTATCCGCGTTTATGAAGTCCGGTGCCGGAAGTATCGAGCATAAGGCGGACCTTATCTTTAAGAATCATAAACTGAATCTGGATTGTTGCGCCGGTTTCATCAAACCAGCTTTGGTGATAAACGCCTTCAAGATGTTTGCAGATAGCTTTTTTGATGATGGACTGGCAGTCGGACATGCTGTAAAGCTGGCTTCGGACAGTTCTTCCCTTTACCGGAAAAGCGTCTTTTCTTCCGATAAATTCTTCCCAGGGAGCCGCAAGAGTTCCCTGGAAAAGTTCCTCATAGCTTCTTGCCTCAAATTCGGCAACAACTATCTGAACCCTTTCGGCAGTTCTAAGGCGAAGGTTTACCGCGGCGGCATCTTCAAAAGTTCCCTCGAAAGAAACTCTTCCGTCCTCGGCGGTTATATTCTGTGCGCCCATACGTTTCATTTCGCCGGCGAGCACACTTTCAAGTCCCAGAAGGCAGGGACAGGATATTTTAAGTTTTTCCACAGATTTTCTCCTCACTGTTTAAAAATTCTGACCGGAAATTTTCCGGTCAGAAGGGTTTATAACATATTTTTTATCGCTTTTAAAAGGCTCTTTACCCCTTCGGCAAAAGTCTGGCGCTTTGGCTTTTTGCGAATCGCCGTTACCGGGCGTTTTATAATTTGCGTCTGTTTCGGCAAAGGGCTTTTTTGTTCGCCGCTTTTTCGTTTTTCCGTCGCGATTATTACCGGTTTTTGCGGCTCAGCGAAAAAAGCGTTCCTTTAAGGTTTTTGTTTTTATTTCCGTTTCGGAAACAAGGGCATCATATCTCATCTGAATTTCTTTTGCCTTATCGGTTTTTTCGTCCGAAGGAATTTTTGCTTCCTCGGCGGTTTTTCCGATATAATCAAGGCGCTGGATGAGCACCGCAAGAGAATCTTCCATAAAGGATTTTGTTTTTTCAAGCTCGGCTTTAAAGCCTTCGATCTCATTATTAATATCTTTTGCCGCTTCCTGAGCATCAGTTATCATATTTTGAGCACCGACTTTTGCATAGGCGAGCATGTGTTTTGCGGACTCTTCCGCATCGTCGATTGCGGCGTTGAGTTTTCGTTCTTTAAGAACAAAAATCTCCGCTTTTCCGGCTTCTTCTTCGATTTTATCACGAAGCTGGGAATTGAGTTCTTTTTCTATCGCAAGCTCTTTTTCGGAATTTTCAAGTCTTGCGGAAAGTTTTTCATTTTCGGCTTCGATATTATCGCTGTGCTCCTTGAGCATGAGGTAATGCTGGCGGAGTTCCTCATAAGCTTCCATTATTTCGTCATATTTTGCCTGGAGTTCCTCAAGGCTGTTTTCCGCTTTTGAAAGTTTTATATCTTTTTCATCAAGCTCGGTTCTGAGAGAAGAAATTTCCTCTTCCGCCTTATCGTGTTCTTCGGAATATTCCGTATTCATTTTATCGATATATTTAAGGACTTCTTCTTTATTGAATCCGCCAAAAGTCTGACTTTTGAAAATTGCCTGTTCAGCCATGGAGATCTCTCCTTTTTATATGTATTGATAACTAATCATAACATATTTTTTAAATATTTAATATAGTTTTGAGGAAAATATTTTTAAAATATAAAAAACGGCGGGTTTTCCCGCCGTTTTTTTATTTTCCGCAAAGTTTAAGATATTTTTCCCAGATTTTCGGAAGTTTTTCTTTTATGAATTTTGCGTAAGGTTTTTCCGGATCTCCAATCATTTTATTTTTTGAAAGATAGCGGAGAATCGAGTTATCCCAAAGAAGAAGTTCCTGGCGGCTGTGCTGTTCAAAAGTATAAAGGCGGAAACGGCCCATATCCTCATTTTCCATAAGCCAGTCATAAAGGTTCTGAATTTCTTCGCAGGAAGTTACGGAAAGTTCCTTTTTCGCTTTGCAGACGGTAAGAATTTCACCGGTTTCCTCAACATCCTCCTCTTCCGCTTCAACGGAATAAAGAAAACCTTTTTTATTTTCGGTTGCTTCCTTAAAAGCGTTTTCAAAAAGCTCGTGATACTGAACGGTTCCGTCGGAACCGAAATCGCAGGGGAACCAGTTATAAGGTTCTTCAAGCGGATTTGCAAGGCAGAAAGCCGAAATCATTTTGTTTTCGGTAAGTTTTGCGTTTTTTGAATCCGCAGTTTTTATATTCGGTTCGGTGCTTGTGAAATAAAAAGTCATTTCATTACCTCCGTCAGAGTTTCTGTTCAAGGATAGGTTTAAGGAACTGGCCGGTATAGGATTCCGGACAGGCCGCAACTTCTTCTGGCGTTCCTTCAACAACAAGAGTACCGCCGCCGTCGCCGCCTTCCGGACCAAGGTCGATTATATGGTCCGCAACCTTTATTACGTCAAGGTTATGCTCGATGAGGATAACCGTGTTTCCTCCGTCAACAAGCTTCTGGAGAACTTCGATGAGCTTATGAACGTCGGCGGTATGAAGTCCGGTGGTGGGTTCATCGAGGATATAAACGGTTTTTCCGGTGGGACGCTTCGCAAGTTCGGTTGCAAGTTTAACGCGCTGGGCTTCACCGCCGGAAAGAGTTGTTGCCGCCTGACCGAGAGTTACGTAACCGAGGCCAACGTCGTTGAGAACCTCGATTTTGCGTTTTATCTTCGGAACGTTATCGAAGAACAAAAGCGCTTCCTCAACGGTCATATTGAGAACGTCGCTTATATTTTTTCCTTTATAATGAACGTCGAGGGTTTCGCGGTTATAGCGTTTTCCCTTACATACTTCGCAGGGAACAAAAATGTTCGGAAGGAAATGCATTTCGATTTCGATTATTCCGTCCCCTTCACAGGCTTCGCATCTTCCGCCACGGACGTTGAAGGAATAGCGGCTTGCGCTATATCCTCTTGCCTTGGATTCCGCGGTTTCCGCAAAAAGATTTCGGATATCGGTGAAAACTCCGGTATAGGTTGCCGGGTTGGAACGGGGCGTTCTTCCGATGGGTGACTGGTCGATGCAGATAACTTTATCGAGGAATTCCTCGCCTTCGATTCCCTCGCAATGACCGGGAATATGCTTTGCTTTGTTGAGGTCACGGGCAAGGGTTTTATAAAGGATTTCGTTTACGAGGGAGCTTTTTCCGGAACCGGAAACGCCCGTTACAACAACAAATTTTCCGAGAGGGAATTCAACGTCGATATGCTTGAGGTTGTTTTCATAAGCGCCACGGACAAGAAGTTTTTTTCCGTTGCCTTCCCTTCTTTTTTCCGGAATTTCGATTTTTTTCCTTCCGGAAAGATAGGCTCCGGTTATGGATTCGGGACAGTTCATAATATCCTGAACTGTTCCGGAACAGACGATATTTCCGCCGTGGATACCCGCTCCGGGACCTATATCAACAATGTGGTCCGCGGCAAGCATTGTATCGGTATCGTGTTCAACGACTATGACGGTGTTTCCGAGATCCCGAAGATGCTGGAGAGTTCCGATAAGTTTTTCGTTGTCACGCTGGTGAAGACCAATGCTCGGTTCATCGAGAATATAAAGAACGCCCATAAGGGAGGAACCTATCTGGGTAGCAAGGCGGATTCGCTGGGCTTCGCCGCCGGAAAGAGTTGTTGCGCTTCGGGAAAGGGTGAGATATTCGAGTCCGACGTTTTTAAGGAAGCCGAGCCTTGCTTTTATTTCCTTGATGATGAGATAGGAAATCATCTGTTCACGCTCGGTGAGCTGCATATTTTCGACGAAATCGAGCGCTTCCTTAACGGACATCTTTGTAAAATCGCTGATGTTTTTTCCGCATACGGTTACACCGAGGGAAATCGGCTTAAGTCTTTCGCCGTGGCAGTCCGGACAGTCAACGGCGCGCATCTGGAGGGCAATTTCTTCCTTCATCCATTCGCTGTTTGTTTCCCGGAAGCGGCGTTCCATATTGTTGATAATGCCCTCGAATTCGCTTTCGAAATATCCGTGCATGCTGTTGCTTTCGCGTTTTACTTTGATTTTTTTGCCTTTGCTTCCGTAAAGAAGAATATCTATCGCCTCTTTCGGAAGGTCTTTTACCGGAACATCGAGGGAGAAATTATATTCCTTCGCAAGGGCTTCGTAATAATTGGTGGCGATTCCGCCTTCATAATAATACCAGCCGGAAGCGTGGATTGCGCCTTCGCGGATCGAAAGATTTTTGTTCGGAAGAACAAGATCCGGATCCACCTGCATAAAAACGCCGAGACCTGTGCATTTTTCACAGGCTCCGAAAGGGTTGTTGAAGGAGAACATTCTCGGGGAAAGTTCATCGATTGCGGCACCGTGATCCGGGCAGGCATAGTTTTGGGAAAACATAAGGTCCTCACCGCCGATTATATTGACAACCGCAAGGCCGCCGCTTTGCTGCATTACGGTTTCGAGAGAATCCGAAAGACGGGAACGGACTTCCGGCTTTACAACAAGGCGGTCAACAATTATTTCAATGGTGTGTTTTTTGTTTTTGTCGAGTTTTATTTCCTCGGAAAGGTCATAAACACTTCCGTCGATTCTTACACGGACAAAACCGCTTTTTCTTGCGGCATCAAGCTCTTTTACATATTCACCTTTTCTTCCGCGGACTATCGGAGCCATAAGCTGGATTTTCGTTCCTTCCGGAAGAGCAAGAACCTGGTCCACAACCTGGTCTATGGTCTGCTGTTTGATTTCTCTTCCGCAGACCGGACAATGAGGAACGCCGATTCTTGCGTAAAGCAGACGGAGATAGTCATAAATCTCCGTAACGGTTCCGACGGTGGAACGGGGGTTTTTGCTTGTGTTCTTCTGGTCAATGGAAATTGCCGGAGAAAGACCGTCGATGGAATCCACGTCCGGTTTTTCCATCATTCCGAGGAACATTCTTGCATAGGAAGAAAGGCTTTCCATATAGCGGCGCTGACCGTCCGCATAGATTGTATCAAAGGCAAGGGAACTTTTTCCCGAACCGGAAAGACCGGTCAGAACAACGAGTTTATCGCGCGGGATCTCAACGTCGATATTCTTGAGGTTATGTTCCCTTGCTCCCTTTATGACGATGGAACTTTGATTCATACTGTACGTCCTCCAACTGTTCACGGAGTTTTTTTATTCTGTCGCGGAGATATGCCGCGTGCTCAAATTCAAGGATCTTCGAAGCCGCCTTCATTTCGTTTGTAAGGCGCTTGATCTCCTCTTCGGTTTCTTTATAGCTAAGGCGGCGTTTGCCGACTTTTTCATCATCTTTATGGCTGGAAATTTCGATTATGTCGCGGACGTCCTTTTTGATGGTTTTCGGAACGATTCCGTGTTCTTTGTTGTAGGCGTCCTGGATTTTTCTTCGGCGTTCCGTTTCGGTAATGGCCTTTTCCATGCTTTCCGTAACGGTGTCCGCATACATGATTACCTTTCCTTCGGCGTTTCTTGCGGCACGACCTATGGTCTGGATAAGGGAAGTTTCGCTTCGGAGGAAACCTTCCTTATCCGCATCGAGGATTGCAACAAGGCTTACTTCCGGAATATCCAATCCTTCGCGCAGAAGGTTTATTCCGCAGAGGACGTCAAATTCTCCGAGGCGCAGATCACGGATTATTTCCATTCGCTCTATGGTATCTATATCATGGTGCATATAGCGGACTTTTACGCCCATCTGGATAAGATAATCCGTAAGGTTTTCCGCCATTTTTTTCGTAAGAGTTGTGATAAGGGTTCTTTCTCCTTTTTCGACCCTCATATTTATTTCGGAAAGAAGGTCTTCAATTTGTCCTTCAACCGGCCGGACGCTTATTTCCGGATCGAGAAGTCCCGTCGGGCGTATCACCTGTTCAACTTTCTGGGTGCTTCGGTCCTTTTCATACTGACCGGGAGTTGCGCTGACATAGATTATCTGGTTGAGTTTTCCGTCGAATTCATCAAAGGTGAGCGGACGGTTATCAATTGCGGAAGGAAGACGGAAACCATATTCAATAAGGTTTTCCTTCCTTGAACGGTCACCGCCGGACATTGCTCTTACCTGCGGAAGAGTTACGTGGCTTTCGTCGATGAAAAGGACAAAATCTTCCGGGAAATAGTCAAGAAGAGTTGTCGGGCAGGAACCGGGGGCTCTTCCGGAAAGGACCCTTGAATAGTTTTCAATTCCTTTGCAGAAGCCGACTTCCGTCAGCATTTCCATATCGTAATTGGTGCGCTCTTCGATTCTCTGGGCTTCGATGAGTTTTCCTTTTTCCTTGAAATATTTTACTCTTTCTTCACATTCTTCCCGAATTTCATCAACAGCCTTGAGCATTTTATCTTTCGGAACGATATAGTGTGAAGCGGGATATATTGAAACATGGTTAAGAACTCCCTTAACTTCTCCGGTCACTGCCTGAATCTCCGTAATGCGGTCAACTTCGTCGCCGAAAAATTCGATACGGAAGATTTTTTCGTCCGAATATGCGGGACAGATTTCAATTACATCGCCGCGAACACGGAATTTGTTGCGGATAAGGTTCATATCGTTGCGCTCATACTGCATATTGACGAGCTGGGTTATGACTTCGTCCCTTTCTTTCTGCATTCCCGGACGGAGCGAAAGAACCATTGTGCGGTAATCTATCGGGTCGCCGAGAGTATAGATGCAGGAAACGGAAGCGACAATTATAACGTCGCGCCTTTCGGAGAGAGCGGCGGTTGCGGAATGGCGGAGTTTTTCGATTTCGTCGTTGATGTCGCTTGTTTTTTCGATATAGGTATCGGTGGAGGCGATATAGGCTTCCGGTTGGTAATAATCATAATAGGAAACGAAATATTCAACGCTGTTTTCCGGAAAAAACTCCTTGAATTCGCTGCAAAGCTGAGCCGCAAGGGTTTTGTTATGGGAAAGAACAATTGTCGGGCGATTTATTTTTTCGATTACCGAAGCCATTGTGAAGGTCTTTCCGGAACCGGTTATTCCGAGAAGGGTCTGTTCCCTGTCGCCGCGGTTTATTCCTTCAACAAGTTTTTCAATTGCCTGGGGCTGGTCGCCGGTGGCCTTGAAAGGTGAAACAAGCTTGAAATCCAAATTTTCCGCCTCCTTTTTGATGAACATTTGTTCGTTTATCGTATCTTTCATTATACAATATTATGGCAAAATAGTCAACCGACTATACCCCTTTACGGATAAAAGAAAAGACG
>JAGASN010000047.1 GCA_017847875.1 Oscillospiraceae bacterium
AAAAAAGGGACGCTACCCAAGAAAAATTGAGCGGTGTCCCTTTCATTTTCTGTTTTGTTGGATAAAATCTCTTGTTGACGGTCTGCAAACCATTGGTATTACTGGGTTTTGTCAGATCCTATAATTACACTCCGACCAGCTTTAATCCGGCAGACATTTGTCTGCCGGATTTTTTATATCCAAATATCGCAAAACTTCGTGAAATATGCTATAATTAGATATAATCTTTTCCAAAGGCGGTGCTTTTATGAGAAAAATTGCAAATTGGGCATTAGCCATAGCTTTTGTTATATTTCTCATCGATTGGAGCGTTATCGGCATAAAACTGCTTGATAACGATTACAATATCACGACCGAAGCCTATATAGGTCTTGCTTGTTTCATAATTGTTATAGTCTGCGTTTTAATCAGAAGCTTTACCGACAGATGTCCTCACTGCGGAAAGATTATGTTAATAAAAGGAGCTTATTGTTCACACTGCGGCAAAAAAATTGATGAAAAATATTCTGAATAAACTAAAAAGTCCGGGGTTTTACCCCGGACTTTTTCTTTTTTTAGCCATAAACGAAAGCGTTCATTGTTCCTTTTAAGGAATCGGAATGATTTACGGAAAGATGCTGTCCGTCTTTAAAATCCAGATCCACGCTTTCGATTCCACCGTTTTCAGTTTCCTTTATTTCAATATCCTGCACAAAGCTGTTGATAAGCTTTGAACCCGGGAAATAGACGTAATAAAACTCCTCCGAATCCGGTTCTTCGCGGAAAACTCCGCCGCGGATGTTGCGGATAAAGAAATCTTTATCATATATATTTAAAAACAATGTTCCTTCGGAAAGATATGCCATAATTATGGAATAGCCGGAATAGATAAAAAGAGGATATTCCGAAGGCTGGGTATCGCCAAGGTTATAAATTTCCTTAACATATATTTTGTCAAATTCCGAACGGTTCTGTTCAATAAAGCTGCGAAGTTCTTCCGCTTTGTCGAATTTTTTCTTAACTGTCATAAAATCACCGGCTTAAATAAATTTTTATTCATGTATCTCAAGCGGAAGTCCGTCCGGGTCTTTGAAAAAAGTCGCCTTTTTCCCTGTAAATTCATCTATTCTTACCGGTTCGCAGATTATTCCCTTTGCTTCAAGTTCTTTTACGGAAGATTCCACGTTATCGACTTTGAATGCAAGATGGCGAAGTCCATAGCTTTCCGGCGAAAGTCTTTCCGGGTGACCTTTCATAATAAAAAGCTCCAGTTCGGTATCTTCGTTTATTTTCAAATCGATTTTCCAATCGTCCCTTTCCGGGCGGTAATTTTCGCGGACAACCGGGAAACCGAGCTTTTTTACGTAAAAATCCATTGCCGAATCCTTATCCGAGCAGATTATCGCAATATGGTGAATAAGATTCATCAAAGCCCCCCTTTTATGACTTTATATTATCATAAAAAAACGGCGGTATCAATCCCGCCGTTTTATATTTTATGCATGCATTTTTCGTGTCGGTCTTTCGCCGAATTTTCGTTCATAAGCTCTTGAAAAACCGCTTGAGGTTTCGAAACCGTATTTAAGCGCAACGTCAATGGTCGGTTCGCCTTTTTCAATATCGTTTTCCGCAAGTTCAAGCCGTTTTTCCCTGACATAGCTCATAAGACTTTTTCCGGTTTCTTCCTTAAAAACCCGGCAGAAATGGAAAACCGAATATCCGGCGTTCGAAGCGATGGTTTCTGCCGTAAGTTCATCTGAAAGGTGGCTTTTTATAAATTCCTTTGTTTTTTCAATGCTTTCTCTGTAATCCATATCTGAACCTTCTTTCGAAGAAATTTTTCGGGAGGTCGGCGCAAAAGCAGGAGTGAGAAATCTTTTACGCCGGCAAAATGGAGATGACAGTTATTTATATAAAAAAAAGCAAAAACGGACTTTTCCGGATTCGGAAAAGTCCGTTTTTGCTAAAAAAGGCTGTCAGTTATCTGACAGCCCTTTGATTGCATCTATGGATATTAAAAACCGTGGACTCCCCTTAACCCGAGAAAAAAACGATCTTACGGAAATTATCCTGACTTATGCTTCATCCTCCGAAGGCGCCTTCCCATTTTTATTAAACAGTGGCGTAATGCCTTCTTCGTCGGCAAATACAGTTGAGGTAACAGTAACGGATTCTCACCGTTTTCCCTTTCGCAAAATTTTGCGAAAGCCTTTTTAGGCAACCATAAGACCCACGATATTCACTTTTCAAACTGCATTTTTATTTTATCACTGCAGATTTTTCTTTGCAAGTCCGAACTTGCTGAAAATCAAAGTTCCGGAACATGTTTCGGCATTTTTTCGCTTTCAACAACCGTTACCATATCGCAGAGCTTTTTGAGTTCTTCGGAAGCGTAGCGGCCGGTGAAAACAAGTTCTGTTCCGGGAGTTTTAAGCGAAATAAGTTCCTCGATATCTTTTATTGTAACGAGTCCGAAATACATCGGAATCGTTATTTCATCAAGGACAACAAGGCCGAAGTTTGCGCTTTTAAGCGCCTGTTTTGCTCTTTCAAGACCTTTTTTTGCGCAGTCCAGATCGGTTTTATCCGGTTCCCTTCCGGCGATACAGCCGGTTCCGCAGCCGAACTGGGCGGTAACAATTCCGGGAATTGCCTTACGGAGAGCAAAAATATCTCCTTTCGGGTCGTCTTTGATAAACTGCCCGACGAAAACGCGTCTTCCTTCGCCGGCAACTCTTAACGCAAGGCCGAGAGCCATTGTTGTTTTGCCTTTTCCGTCGCCGGTATAAAGTCTTACAATGCCTTTGTTCAAAAAAACGCGCCTCCTTTACAGAATTTTACAAATTAAATATACACCTTCGGAAAGAAAATATCAAGGCTTTTTATAAATCGGTTTCGCAAGTTTTTCGGCGGCTTTTAAAAGTTTAAAATCCGCCTTCGCGATTTCGATATTATCCCCTGGTTTCATACAGGTTTTAAGAGCTTCGGCAACTTTCGGGAAAAATTCCTCACGCTTTCCGTCAAAATCTATCACAAGAAAAAGCTTCGGGGCAAGGTCGGTTTCCCTTTGTACCCAAAGGAGAAAAGCGGAATATACATTTTCACAGCCGGAAAGATATTCCTTAAGCACTGCGGAAATTTTTTCCGGAACGAAAGGCGGTTTTATAAGCCTTAATCCGTTTTCGTTCTTTTCGGTGGGTTTTCCGCCGTTTCGCTGGAAAACCATTGATTTTCCGTGGGGGTTGATTATTATTCCGGAAATTTTTCCGTCGCTTTTTTTAACGATTTCATCGATTTTTGAAAAAGGCATAACAATTGCCCTGTCTTTTGGAAGAGGGCTTTTTTCAAAAGCGGAAAAACTTGAAAAAATCGGGATCATTTTTCCTTTTTCTTTTATGTCAAGAAGCGGAATCGTTGTAACGTTTTCGCCATAGGGCACAAGAAAATTCGCAGTTTCAACTCTTCCGAAAAATTCCCGAAGAAATTCCGTATCCGGTTTTTTTGCCATTGAATCGGAAGCAGAATCCACATCTATTCCGCTTTCAAATTTTGTGATATCTTCAGGCAATGGTTTCACTTCCTTCAAAAATTTTTTCCGCAAGCTTTTTCATATCCTCCGGCAAAGTACTTTCAAATTTGAGCATTTCTCCCGTTACCGGATGCTCAAATTCCATTTTGCTTCGGTGGAGCGCCTGGCGGGAAATATGCTCAAGGCTTCCTCCATAAAGCTCATCGCCGCAGAGAGGGTGGCCTATATGGGCAAAATGCACCCTTATCTGGTGGGTCCTTCCGGTTTTCGGTTTAACGCGGACAACTGTGAGCACGCCGTTTGTTCCAATGGTTTCATATTCGGTAACGGAAGGCTGGCCGCTTTCGGCAATAAAGCTTTTATGCCGCGCTGGATCGCTGTCATCAATGGGGGCGTTTATGATTCCGGAAGGCTCTTTGAGCACGCCTTCGATTATTGCGATATATTCTTTTTCGCCGCCGTTTTTTGTGAGCACCGCGGCGGAATGGGAATGTTTTCCGATAACTATTATTCCCGAAGTATCCATATCGAGCCGCCCCACAACGTGGAATTTTGCGTTTCCGTATTTTGCGGCGCAATAGTTTGCAACGGTATCCGTCTGGTGGTTTTTTGAAGGATGTACCGGCATATTAACGGGTTTATCGAAAACAACGATATCGTCGTCCTCATAAAGCATATCGATTTTCAAATCCGGATTAGGGGTAAAATAACTTTCCCCTTCCGGAATATAAGCCTTGAGCACCGAACCGGATTTTATTCTGTCAATGGTGCGGATAGGAACATCATCGAGCAGAAGAGAATTTTCGGTATGGCGCATTTTTACGATAAGAGCATAGGAAAAATTGCAGCAATAGCGAAGATAGTGATAAGCCTGTTTTCCGTCGTGCTCATCGGTTATGTTGAAAACAAGTTCGCGCATTTTTCCAAAAGCTCCTTTCAAAAATTACGGCGGGAGAAAACTCCCGCCCCAATTAATTTTTTTATTTTTTGAGAAGATCGCGGATTTCCATAAGAAGTTTTACTTCATCGGAAAGTTCCGGTTCTTTTTCTTCCTCAGCAGCAGCTTCCGCAGCTTTTGCGGCTTCTTCCTCGGCTTTTTTCTTTGCTTCGGCTTTTTCTTTAGCTGCATTGAATGTTTTTACGATAAGGAAAACAACAAAAGCAATGAGGATGAAATCAATTATGGTGGAGATAAAAGTTCCGATTGCCATTACAACCGCAGGGTCGGTTACTTCGCCAGCTTCGTTAACAACTTCCGGAGAAAGGACGATGTTGAGCTCGGTAAGATCAACATCACCGATTAGCCAGCCGACGAAAGGCATGAAAACATCGTTTACGAGGGAGGTTGTGATTTTTCCAAAGGCGGTTGCGATGATAACGCCGACTGCCATATCAAGGACGTTGCCCTTTGCGATAAAAGTTTTGAATTCTTCAATAAATTTTTTCAATGTTTTCAAATCCTTTCTGTTTATGAATCAATGTCTTCTCCAGGTCGAAGGCATAAAGAGTATCAGCATCGGGAAAATTTCAAGTCTTCCGGTAAGCATCAGGAGCGAAAGGAAGAGTTTTTCAATTCCGCCAAACATGTTATAAACTCCGCCGTGGCCGACTTCGCCCAACGCAGGTCCGACGTTGTTTAAGCATGAAAGAACCGCACTGAAAGAGGTTTCATAATCGTGCCTCATCATCATTATTACAATACTTGCGACGGCAAGAATTGCAAAAAACGCACTTATATATACCATTATAAAACTTCTGGTTTCTTTGTCAACAATTTTGCCTTCAAATTTAATGGTGGTAACTTCGTGCAGGTGGGCAAGACGATGAGATTCTTTTCGGAGCATTTTGAACATCATTATAATTCGGCTTATTTTAATACCGCCGGCGGTTGAACCGGCACAGGCACCGGTAAAAAGAAGCACCAAAATTACGGAATGGCAGAGCATCGGCCAGTTCATAAATTCAACGCCTCCGAAACCGGTTGTGGAAATTATCGCACCTGTTTGGAAAAACGCCTTTCTTATTGCAACGCCGAAATCTCCGTAATATTCTGTCGCATTTATTCCCATTATTACTGTGCTTACGGCAACTATTGCAAGGAAAACCCTAAGTTCTTCACTTTTAAAAACAATTTTGAAACGGCGGAGAAGCATAAGGTAATAGAGGTTGAAGTTCACTCCAAAAACAATCATAAAAAATCCGACAACCCACTCAACATAGGCGCTTTCATAAGCCGCAATTCCCGCATTGCGGACGCTGAAACCGCCCGTTCCCGCGGTCGACATCGCGGTTGTTACCGCATCGAAAACTCCAATTCCGCCGAAGAGCAGCAAAACCGCTTCGATTACGGTGAGCCCGGTATAGATTCCGTAAAGGATAAGAGCGTTTGAACTGGATTTCGGAGCGATTTTACCTACAGTAGGTCCCGGAACTTCCGCCCTCATAATATAGAGCGAATGTCCTTCTGAAAACTGGGTAAGCATAAGAAGAAACATAATTATTCCCATACCGCCTATCCAGTGGGTAAACGCGCGCCAGAAAAGGATTCCTTTCGGAAGGATTTCCACATCTTCGAGAATTGTTGCACCGGTTGTTGTGAAGCCGGAAACGGTTTCAAAAAACGCATCAATAAGCGAAGGGATTGAGCCGCTTAAATAAAACGGCATTGCTCCGAAAAACGAAACAAAAATCCAGCCCGCCGCAACGGCAATGTAGCTTTCCCTTGCAAAAACAAGATCGTTTTTCGGCTTTTTAAGCCCGAAAAACGCCGCAACACAAAAAGTTGCCATAATGCTGTAAACAAAGGGCATTATTACATCAAATTCACCGTAGATTACCGAAACAATCAGCGGAAGGATCATAAAAACGGATTCCGCCATTAAAATCATTCCGATGATGTAACGAATCATTTTATAGTTCATTTTATCTCATGATATCGTCGAGTTCATCAATGGTGTTTACGCCTTCGGTGATTACAACGACGGAATCTCCTTTCTTGATACAATCAAAACCGCCGGGGATTATTGCGTGGCCTTTTCTTACAATTGCCGCAACAAGAACATTTTGTTTTACTGTAAGATCCTTCAGCGGAACACCGATATAATCCGCATCGTCCCTTACGACAAATTCAAGAGCTTCGATACGGTTATCTACAATTCTTCTGAGGGATTCCACCTTGTTCTTGCTGTAGGAGTTCTGAATAGCGCGAACATAGGAACTTATGCGTTCAGCCGTAATAAGTTTCGGGGAAACAACGCTTTCGATTCCGCTTGTTTCAATAACTTCCGGGAAGGAAAGATGATGAACTTTTGTTATTACTTTCTCAACATCCTTTGCCTTTGCGTACATTCCGTAGATTATGTTCATTTCATCAAGTCCGGTGAGCGCTACAAAGCCGTCGAAATCCATAATTCCTTCTTCGAGGAGGACGTCCTTTTCCGTTGCGTTTGCGCAGACGATTGAAGCCTTCGGAATAAGTTCGGAAAGTTCTTCACATCTCTTCTGGTTCTGCTCAACGATTTTTACGTCGATTCTCATATCGATAAGCTGGTTCGCAAGATAATAAGCTATCATCGAACCGCCGACTATCATTACGCTTTTAACCGGGCGCTTGAAGCTTCCTATTGCCTCAAAGAAATCGTGGATATTCTTCGGGGAAGCGGTTATGTTGATTTTATCGCCTTCGCGAAGGATAAAATCGCCTCGGGGAATTGTAATATCTTCTCCCCTTCTTACAGCGCAGATAAGAACTTTTATCTTATATTTTCCATAGATATCTTTAAGTGCAAGGTCGCAGAGAGGACATTCTTTTCCTATGGTATATTCAACAAGTTCAACATGGCCGCGGCAGAAAAGTTCAACATCGTTTGCGGAAGGGAAACGAAGGATTCTCGAAATTTCGTTTGCTGCGGAAAGTTCCGGGTTTACTATCATCGAAAGTCCCAGTTCTTCCTTCATAAGCTCAAGCTGGGTTCGATATTCCGGGTTTCTTACCCTTGCAATGGTTTTTGAAGCTCCGATCTGTCTTGCTATGAAGCAGGACAGAATGTTTACTTCGTCCGCGGAAGTTGCGGCAATTACAAGGTCGGATTCGGCAATTTCCGCTTCCTCAAGATATTCCTTTGATGCGCCGTTTCCGCAAAGGGTCATTATGTCGATTCTGTTCTGAAGATCCTCAAGGCGTTCTTCATTTGTATCCATTACAAGAACTTCGTGACCTTCCTTAACAAGTTCACCCGCAAGGGTGCTTCCGACTTTTCCGGCACCGATAATTACTACTTTCATCTGTTTTTCCTTTCGGATAAAATTTTTATATTATTCGTTATCAATGATTTTTTTGACAACTGCGGGAACTCCCGCAACAAGCGCGTTTTCCGGAACGTCTTTTGTTACAACAGCACCGGAAGCAACTACCGCTCCTTTTCCTATGGTAACTCCGGGGTTGATAAAAGCTCCGCCGCCGATCCAGACGTTATCGCCGATCGTTATCGGGAAAGAAAGTTCCTCGCAGGCTTCGTTGATACGTTCCCTTGCTTTTATCGGGTGAGTTGCCGTACAAAGGGTAACGCAGGGACCTATCATTACGTTATCGCCGATTTTTACCTTTCCGGCATCATAAATCGTACAGTTGAAATTGCAGTAAAAATTTTCTCCAACTTCGATATTATATCCGAGGTTGCATTTGAACCCGTTTTCAACTGTCACGTTTTTTCCGGTTTTTCCGAAAAAGCTCTTTATAAAAGCAACTCTTTTTTCCGGTTCCGAACACGGAATATTATTATATTCGGTGCATTTATCTCTTGCGGCAAACATATCTCCTATAAATCCCATGGGACAATACATCATACCCGCATCGCATTTTTCTTTTTCTGTCATACGGCACCTCTTATATTTTATTAATATAGGATATGATACACCTTTTCATAATTAAAAACAAGCATATTTTGGAAAGGCTTTTTGTGCAAAATACCCCTTATTTTGCCTTTGGTTGACAAAAGAGCGTTTTTTTATTATATTTGTACTTGTGGTAATTTATTTTCTAAAACCCCTTGAAAAGAAAAGGAGAAAATTATAATGTCCAACGGCACAAGAATTGACCCCGAAGAACGCGAACCCCGCGCAATTAAAATAAGGCAACCGAAGCACAGAGGAAGAAAAATCGTTTTTTCTGTTCTTGCTGTTTTATCAGCTGTTTTGGTTATCGGCGCCGGCGTTTTTGCATACATAAATTTCGGCGATTATTTTGAATTTGATAAATTCGGAAAAACGGCGGAAGAATCTTCCTCCTCAGAAAGCGAAGCGGAAATTCCGGAAGAACCCGAATCCGTTCCGGAAATTCCCGAAGAGCCGGAAGTTCCCGAAGAGCCGGAAGTTCCCGAAGAGCCGGAAGTTCCCGAAATTCCCGAAGAACCGGAAATTCCCGTCGAACCCGTTCCGGAAGAACCTTCCATTCCGAAAGACGAATGGTTTATGATTCTTGTCAACCGTGAAAACCCTCTTCCGGAAGATTATTCTTTTGAACCCGCCTTGATAGACGATATGGGACATTCCGTTGATTCAAGAATTGCGGCGGATCTTTCCGCAATGATTTCCGCCGGCGAAAGCGAAGGACTTGATTTTGTTTTTTATACCGCTTTCCGAACCATTGAAAAGCAGAAGGAATTTTTTGAAGCCGGAACCACCGATGCCGCACCCGGAACAAGCGAACACAACAGCGGACTCGCCATTGATATTGGCTGTGCAACCGGAAATTTTGTCGGTTCACCGGAAGAAGCCTGGCTTCTTGAGCACGCGCATGAATATGGATTTATTCTTCGCTACCCTTCGGATAAAGTTGATATAACCGGTTTTGAACATGAGCCCTGGCATTTCCGCTATGTTGGAAAAGAACAGGCAGCGCTTATAAAAGAATCCGGACTTTGTTTTGAAGAATATCTTGCACAATAATTTTTAACGCAAAAAAACACCTGCCTGCGGCAGGTGTTTTTTTATTTTATTTGTAACCGTCGGGATTTTTACTTTGCCAGTTCCATGAATCACGGCACATTTCGTCAACGGAAAATTCCGTTTTCCAACCGAGAATTTCAAAAGCTTTTTTCGCGTTTGCGAAGCAAAAGGCAATATCTCCTTCCCTTCTGGGAGCAATTCGGTAAGGAATTTCGTGTCCGCAGGCTTTTTCATAAGCTTTTACCATTTCAAGAACGCTTATTCCGTTTCCTGTTCCGAGATTAAAAATTTCTGTTCCGCTGTTTTTTGCGGCAAAATCTATTGCCGCAACATGACCTTTCGCAAGGTCGGTAACGTGAATATAATCCCTGACTCCGGTTCCGTCAGCGGTTGGATAGTCATTTCCGAAAACATTCAGATAAGGAAGATTTCCGACAGCAACACGAGAAATATACGGAACAAGGTTGTTTGGAATTCCATTTGGGTCTTCGCCGATAAGCCCGCTTTTATGGGCGCCAACCGGGTTAAAATAACGCAGAATAACCGCAGAAAAATCCGGATTTGCCTTGGCATAATCTGTAATTATCTGTTCAATAAAAAGTTTTGTCCAACCATAAGGATTGGTGCAGGGGCCGGTTTCCATCTCTTCGCTGTAAGGAAGGCTTGCTCTTTTTCCGTAAACTGTTGCGGAGGAGCTGAAAACAAGATTTTTACAACCGAATTCTTCCATAATTTCGATTAGCGAAAGGGTTGTATCAATATTACTTCTGTAATATGAAAGAGGAACTTTTACGGATTCTCCAACCGCTTTATATCCCGCAAAATGGATTACCGCTTCAATTTCGTTTTCTTCAAAAACCCTGCGAAGTGCGGCTTTATCCGCAACATCAATTTTATAAAGAGGAAAACATTTTCCGGTAATTTTTTCAAGTTTTTCAAGAACAATTGGGTTGCTGTTGGAAAAATTATCTGCAATTACTACATCATAACCCATTGACGAAAGTTCAACGGCTGTGTGCGAACCTATGTATCCGGCTCCGCCGGTAAGAAGAATTTTCATTTTTACGCTCCTTTTTCAAGCAAAAATATCTGTTTCAAAAATCCAAAAGCTTCTTTGTTTTTTGTAAAAAGGTAAATAAGGAATGCTCCGCCGACGTTTAAAATCAGATCGTCGATATCACAGCTTCCTGAAAGGGTCGCGAACTGGAGGATTTCCACCGCAGAAACGATGAGAACGCAGGTGAGCAGAAAATTCCCGGTTCTTCGCTGTTTTTCAAAATTAAGCGGAAGAAGAATTCCGAGCGGCATCAGACAGACCAGATTTCCGATAATGTTTACCGCAAACTGGTTCAGTGTGCCTTTTGAAAAATATTGCAGAATCGTTCTGAACGGAACGAGATTCAGGCTGTTTTGAACGTAAGCATCAAAAAGCTCACTGTTCCAGCTTACAAAACCGCCGTTTCTTCCCCAAAGAGGATCGAAAAGAGTTAACGTTACAAAAAGCAGAAGATAAAGCGCAAGGAATATGCGGAGATTTATCTTCATCGGGCGGTTGTTTCCGCTTTGTTTTGTAAGAAGAAAAGCTCCAAGCCAAAGGAAAACGCAGCTTCCGCAAAGGAGCACAAGCCTTCCGGACGTTGAAAGAAAAAAACTTGGAATTATTTCCGCGGCAAAATAGATAAGGAGCAAAGCCGCGGCAAAGATATATGAAATTACCGCAGCGGATTTAGAAAGTTTCTGCAATTTCAAGTCCCTCTTTTATTGCGGAAGAAATTTCCTCTTCGATTTTTTCTGCTGGAAGATAGTCAAAATTACTTCTTGCAACCGTTTCAAAACCT
Source organism: Oscillospiraceae bacterium (assembly GCA_017847875.1). GTDB lineage: Bacteria > Bacillota > Clostridia > Oscillospirales > Ruminococcaceae > UMGS1668. The sequence goes on from JAGASN010000047.1 coordinate 11,293, forward strand.
TTTATTCCCCAAAGCCAGAAAAGAGCTTTGAGATAGGGAGTTGCCTGCTCAAGAGGTTCGCCGGTTTCGATTTTCATTCCGCGGGTGGTTATGAACATTACGTTTTCCGCCCTGCAAAGTCCGAAGCAGGTTTTGTCGTTGCTGTCGAAAGTCACTCCGAAAAGGGAGCAAAGTTCAAAAAAGGTTTTAAGCGCCGCGGGAATCGACATATCCCAGAAAGGTGCAGCAATTACGATTCTGTCGGCGTTTTTGATTTTGTTTGCCCAGCAAAGAGCTTCTTCGGAAACAGTTCCGCCGGCTCTGCGGCGGTTTTCGTCATACTGAACCGGGTCAAGTTCAAGTTCGTTTATGACTATTGTTTCGACTTCATAGCGTTCTTTGAGTTTTTCGACAATCGGAGCTGCAATGCGCTTTGTGCGCGAAAGTTCATTGCGAATGCAGGAATCGATATAGAGAAGTTTTTTCATCTTTTGTTTTCTCCTTTTCAATCAGATTTTATGGATAGGATTGAACGGACAGCGTTCCTTTATACACTGATTATTTTTTGCGCTGTAATCACAGATTATCCCGCTTTCTTCCATTTCAATTCCGAAATTTTTTCGGACAAATTCCACCGCGGATTTTATCGCAAGAAAAGAATCCCTTTTGCAGCAGCGCGGTCCTCCGATTTTTCCGATTGCTTCAAGAGATTTTGCGGTCATTTTGTTGGAAAGACCCCATTCTTCTCCCGCCAGCGGATTTGATTTTGTGATTATAGAAACGAACATTCCGCTGCTTATTCCGGCGCCGCAGGCACCCCAGAATCCGCAGGCTCCGCCGGGAACTTTTCTTCCTCGGTTTTGCATTTCGAGAAGGGATTCTTTTAAATCAATATCGCCGCCGGAGTTTTTATAGGCTGTAAGCAAGGCAGAACCGACCATTACGTGATGTTCCGGACCGTGCATATGGCAAAAAGGCATTGCCATCATTTTTTTGATTATCTCCACCGGATTTTTTGATTTTTCCGCAAGACAAATGGACAGAATGGTATCCATTCCTTTTGTGTGGCAATCATCGCAGACATAATGACCTTTTTCACAGCGGGTTTTCGTCATTTCTTTTTTATGGCAAAGAGCGCACTCCATAAGTTCATCTTTTTCAAGATATGTAAGAGGCGCTTTGCAGATAAGGCATTCTTCGTTCATGGGGAAACCTCCGGAATTATGTATAAATTTCGGTTTATTTTGTTTCTTTCCTTAACCTTTCAAGTGACTTTTTAACTTTATTGTATGTAGTTAAATCGTCATAAAACAGGAAAACGTTCCCGGTATTGTTTAAAATCGTTTCGTTGATTTCTTCGGCAAAATCATCGAAATTTTCAATAACAGAAGTCATTGCGACATCATCAAAATCTCCAAAAATTTCTATATCCGATTCATCAAGAGCAAGTTCCCATTCGAAAGCATATTTTCCGAAAAGCTTGAAATTTTTGCAACCTGTTGAAATAAAATCTTCGGAAAAATTTTTTACCAACTCTTTTTTACATATTTTTTCTGCAATTATGAAAGTATCAATATCTCTGTTAAGGTTGTTTTTTATATCACTTTCATTAAAAAGTTTTGAACAAAGCTCTTTCAAAGATATCCCTTCTTTCATTATATTTATTTCCTATAAAGCACTCCCACGCCCTCAACGTGGGCGGTTCTCGGGAACATATCGACGGGTTGGACTTTTTCCGGTTCATAACCGAGGGACTGCATAATTTTGAAATCCCTTGCCATGGTGGCGGTGTTGCAGGAAACATAAACGACTCTCTTCGGCGCCATTTTTGCGACGGCTTCGAGGGTGTCTTCGCTGCAGCCTTTTCTCGGCGGGTCGAGGATTATTACGTCCGGAGCCGTTCCGCGCTTTTCAAGTTCCGTGGCGGCCGTTCCAGCATCTCCGCAGATGAATTCCGCGTTTCTGACGCCCATTCGCTCTGCGTTGATTTTCGCGTTTTCAACAGCTTCCGGAACGATTTCGACTCCGATGAGCTTTCCGGCTTTTTCCGCCATCGAAAGTCCGATGGTTCCCGCTCCGCAATAAAGATCGAGAACAAGTTCGCCGCCGGAAAGAGAAGCAAAATCCGCGGCGGTTTTATAAAGGATTTCCGCGCCGGAATGGTTGACCTGATAAAAAGCGGCGGGAGAAATATCGACAGTTACTCCGCAAAGAACATCGGTGATTCCGTCTTTTCCGAAAATTGTTCTGGATTTTCTTCCGAGCACCACGTTGGTGCGTTCCTTGTTGGTGTTGAGCACGATGCTTACGATATTTTTAAACTGCGTGCTCAAAAGCGAAACAAGAAGTTTTTCGCCGGGAAGTTTATCTCCGTTGAGCACAAGGCAGATTCCAATTTCACCGGTGACCTCGCCTTTTCGGATATAAACGGCGCGCAAAAGTCCGCTGTGGGATTTTTCATCATATACGGAAATTTTGTTTTGTTTTACAAAAAAGCCGACTGCATCAAGGATATCCGAAAACTCCTTCGGCTGTAATCTGCAGTTTTTGTAGTCCATTACGTCGTGGCTTTTTTTTCGGTAAAAACCGAAAACCGGTTCGCCTTTTTCGCCTTTTCCGACCTGATAAATGGCTTTGTTGCGGTATTCTTCCGTTTTCGGAGAACCTATCGCCGGAAAAGGTTCAATATCGAATCCGCCGATTCTTTGGATATGGTCACGCACCCAGCTTGTTTTTTCACGCAGTTCCGCTTCATATTTCAGATGACGGAGAGAACATCCTCCGCATTCGCCGAAAACTTCGCATTCCGGGTCTGTGCGGTCTTTTGAAGGTTTGAGCACGGAATCGAGCTCACCGTAGATACAGCTTTTTCCGACCTTTGCAACTTTAATTTTTGCAAGGTCACCGGGAGCGGTAAGCGGAGTGAAAACGACCATTCCCTCATAACGCGAAACACCGCTGCCCTCATTGGTGACAGCGGTTATTTCGGTTTCGATAAAACTTTTTTCTTTTATCAAAAGCTTTTTCTTCATTTTTAATCCTCCGGATATGCTATTGCGCCGGAATAGCTTTGGGTAAGAAGGCTTTCGATATTCGCAATGTGGAAATTGGTGTTTGCGGCGGCGCAGTTGTTGATTATGAGAATGTCGGTGATTCCGCGGCTTTCAACAAGTTCCGCAAGGTTTCCGTCATAATAACGTTCGTCGACGACATAGGTTTCTTCAAATCCGGAAGCGATATAGGTTGCCGGGGCATTTCCGTAGGATTCCTTGATGATAACGAGTTTTCTGCCGTTGTTTACATCGGTTTTGATTATTGTAAGCGGATAATCGCCGCCGAGGAAAACGCCGTAGGAATAAGGTCCGCTGGCATAACCATGCATTACGGAAGAAGCAAAATAATTCTGAAGGTCGCCTTTGTTATACTGATAAGTTTTGTTTGCAACCGGGAATTCGCACCATTCGACATAGTCCGGATTTTCCTCAAGGGCCTTTGCCATATTGGTTCCGGAATAAAGGGTTCCGAGGAAGCCTTCGATAGTATGCTTCGTATAGGATGAATAATCGTAATAATCAAGTCCCGCGGCATCCATAAAGGCGGTATAGGCATAATATGCGCCGAGACCGGTCCAATGGTGGTCGGTGTTGAAGTAAAGATATTCGTCCTTATGCGCTTCAAGAACGCTGTAGGCATCGACGGGAATAACGTCGCCGTCATACATGGAATAGATATAATCTATGCTGTCCTTTTCGGAGTTGGAAATGTTCTGATATCTTCTCGGGAAAGGATAGAATTCGGCGTGCTTCGGAATTACCATATTATATACTTTTACGGAATCTCCGAAAGCGTCGCCATATTTATTAACAACGGAAGCATAGTATTCCGCGGCGGATTTGCTTCCGCCGAAAAGTTCGAATGCAATGCCTTTATAAACGAAGATTCCCGCAACGGTTTCGCCTTCTGTTCCGTCATCAACAACGGGCTGCTCCGGTTCGGAACTGGTTTCCGGCGCGGAACTGCTTTCGGAAGAAGCGGGATTTTCCGGCTGGCTTTCGGTTCCGGAAGAGGTGTTTGCGGAAGGTTCGCTCTGAATTTCGGAAGAACTGCTTTCGGAAGAAGCAGGAGGAATTTCGTCGCCGATTGTTCCCGGAACAGGACCATAGATTTGTGCGCCGTCGATATGGATTCCGCGCATATCCTCCATTAAAGACTGGAGTTTTACAAAACTTTCGCGGAATGTGAAAGTATCAGCATAGGCGAGCTCAATTCCGAGGGTATATTCGCCTTTCATAAGAGATTCAAAGCTGAATTCGGGCATCTGGTTAAGGTCGCGCTTTTCATATTCAGAATAGGTCGGCTGAGGAAGTGCCCAGGCAAGGATTCCGATTACAAAGATAAGAAGAAGGCAAACCGCAACGCTTGCGATTTTTACGATTTTATCATTGCGCTCTTTGTTATAATCTTCGCCGTAGGCGGATTTATCAATTTTCATAAAAACCTTCTCCTTTCTTTAGAATTTGTAGTAGAGGAACGGGTTATAGCTCATACCGACAAGAAGAGCGGTGTTCATAATGAGCATAACTGCGTTCGAAGGAATCATAAGGATTTTTGCGGGCATCTGGAGTTTCGGACGGTCGGCAATAAACTTTTTGACCGCCGGAACAATCGGCATACAGAAAGCGACCGCAAGGATTATCCAGAAGATGTTGTTGAGAAGGGTTATTTCGAGAGAGATATCCCAGAATCCGGTACCTTTTGCGCCGAACATTACCGCGAAGCAATCCATCATTCTTCCCATATCCTCAAAATAGAACATTACCCAACCCATAACGGCGATGAAAAGAAGATAGATGTTCGAAATAACCGGGAGCTTTTTGAGCCATTTAAGAAGGAAGAGTTTTTCGATGATGATAAGAACACCGAACCAAAGACCCCAGATTATAAAGTTCCAGCTTGCGCCATGCCAGAAACCGGTGAGGAACCAGACGATAAAGAGGTTGAGAATCTGGTGTTTTCTGTTTCCCCCGAGAGGAATATAGACGTAGTCGCGGAAGAATCCGCCGAGGGACATATGCCATCTGCGCCAGAATTCCGTAGCGGAACGTGCAATATAGGGATAGTTGAAATTTTCGAGGAAATGGAAGCCGAAAACTTTTCCGAGACCTATTGCCATATCAGAATAGCCGGAAAAGTCATAATAAATCTGGATCGAGAACATAAGAACGCCGAACCAGACCGCGGCGGTACTTCTTGTTGTAAGGTCGCCGGAAAGATAGGTTTCGGCAAACTGGCCGGCAACGTTTGCGATAAAGACTTTTTTTGTAAGACCAACGAGGAATCTTGCTGTTCCGCTCCAGATATCCTCGAGGTTTTCACGGCGGTTGTTAACTTCCACCGCAACGTCGGCGTATCTTACGATAGGACCCGCAACAAGCTGGGTATAGAGCGAAACATACATGAAGAATTTCATATAGTTATGCTGGGGTTCAACGTTGCCTTTATAAACGTCAATAGTATAGCTGAGGGTCTGGAAAGTATAGAAGCTTATACCGATTGGAAGTGCAAATTCCGGAACCGGAAGATCAAGCCCAGTGAGGAAATTGATATTTTCCACGAAAAATCCGCTGTATTTGAAAATTCCGAGAAGGCCGAGGTTGAGAACAAGCGAAGAGATAAGCGCAAGTTTTGCGCCGCTTTTTCCGCGGTTTTTTTCAATGATAAGTCCATGGAAATAGTCGATGGTCGCACTGAAAATAAGAAGAGTCACCCAAACCGGCTCGCCCCAGGCATAGAAAAAGAGCGAAAAGAAAATAAGAACTGCGTTTCTGAACGCTCTGTTTTTTGTGCAGAAATAGAGCAGGATATTAACCGGCAGGAAAAGATAGAGGAAAAATAAGTTTGCAAATACCATATTTTTGTCGTCCGTCCTTGTTTGTTCATTTATCTATCTGATGTCGTTTTTTAAGCGAACTTTTTGTTACGACAGTAAAAATATAATAACCCATTTTTATATTCTTTTCAACAAATATTGAATTATTTAACAATTTCCTAACAAAATTATTCCGGAAAAGATTATTTGAGCCGGAAAAGAAGTTTTGCAACGCCTTTTGCCGAAAATGGGATTATCGGCGAAAAATATCCGCCTTTTCCGTGGATTTTTGTTGAAAGAAGAAGCCAGAGCGTAAGAACAATTCCAGCAAGGAAACCCCAGATTCCGAAAAGCGCCGTTCCGACGAGAAGGAACATACGCATAAATTTTATTGCGTAACCAAGTTCATAACCGGGCTGGCTGTAGTTCGCCATTGCGACAAAAGCCATATAGAGCATTGTTTCCGAAGCGAACCAGCCGCTTTTTACCGCAAAATCGCTCACTATTATACCTGCGATTATCGAAAAGGTCGAAGAAAGCATTCCCGGAGTGTTGAGCGACGAAAGTTTCAGCCCGTCTATCACAAATTCGAGGATAAGGAGCTGCCAGATTATCGGGATATTATGGTTTTCCGTAACAAGAACGAAGCGGAAAACTTCCGGAACTTTTTCCGGATATTCCAGCGCAAGAAGCCAGACCGGCGTTACGAAAAGGGTGACTATCATAGTCAGAATTCGGGTTATCCGAAGATATGCACCGGTAAGCGGCGGAAAATAATAATCGTTCGCATCCTCGGCGATATCAAAAATCGTCGCCGGCATTATCATTGCCGTCGGGGTGTTATCAACAAGAACAATCAGGTCGCCCTGCATAATCTGCGCCGCGGCAACGTCCGGTCTTTCGGTGAATTTATATTTCGGGAACGGATTCCAGCGCTGTTTTCCGTTTATAACGTTTGCCATATCCTCCTGGCTCATAGTCAGGGCTTCGATTTTTGAGTTTTTTATTTTATTGCGGACGTCACTCAGCATTTCTTTATCAACTTTTCCGCTTAAATAGCAAAGAGCGATATCGGTTTTTGAAACGGTTCCGATGGACTGATATTCAATGCTTAAATCGCAGTCGCGTATTCTTCGGCGGATAAGCGCCGCATTGAAAAGCATTGTTTCCGTAAAACCGTCACGGGACCCCCGAAGAACCTTATCACGGTCCGGTTCCGCGTTATCCCTCTGGGGATAATTCCGCAATTCGAAAACAAAGGCATTTTCGAAACCGTCCACCATGAGCACGGTTCTTCCGCTGAGCACCGCCGTTGTTATCATTTCGTCGTCGTTTTCCAAATCCACCCCGGCAAAGGGAATTCCGTGCTCAAAAAACTCTTTTTCCGAATCCGCATCCTCTTCTTTGAGAAACGAAAATTCCGCAAGAATTCTTTCGAGAACGTCGCTTCGGAGAAAACCGTCTATCATATAAAGCACTGCGGGTTTTCCCGCAATTATCAGTTCCCTTTTCTTCAGATCAAAATTGCGCTTTGTGCAAAAAAGCGCATCAAAATGCAGTTTATTGACTTCTATATCCGTTGAGATATTCATAAAAAAACGCCGCCTTTCCAAAGGATATTTTTCCATTGAAAGCGGGAATTATTACACTTTTTAAAAAAACAAAAAAAGCAAAGGGTTTTGAGCACCCTTTGCTTTTGTTTCATAAGGTTTTATATTTCGGAGTTATATCACCCCGGATAAGGCTTCCGAGAACGGATTCAAGCATAACCCCCTGACGCGGATCGCTTCCGTAGCTGAAGGTTGTTTTTACGCAAAGTTCCGCAAAATCCGTTGCTTTTCCGATAGCTATCGGAAGGCTTGCTCCGCCGAGCATTGCGCCGATGAGCACCGAAGCGAAGATATCTCCGCAGCCCGGATAATGCACCGGAATATATTCGCAGGGCGAATACCAGAAAGAGCCCTGTTCACCGTCATAACCGATGTTCGCAAGGATTCCGGAAGCAAGTTCCACCCCTGTAACAACTATCATTTTCGGGCCGAGGTTATGGAGCTTAAGCAGAAGGCTTCTTGCTTCGGTAACGGTCATTGGTTCCGCGCTGTAGCTTTCGCCCAGAAGCATTGCGGCTTCCGTAAGATTGGGCGTAATTACGTCCGCAACGGCAACCAGTTCCTTCATTCGGTTTTGCAGGCTTTTTGTGCAGGTTTTATAGGCTTTTCCGTTATCGCCCATTACCGGATCGACGATTTTTAAGGATTTCGGATAGCTTTTGAAAAATTCAAGGCAGGAATCCACCTGTTCTTCGCTTCCGAGAAAGCCGGAATATACCGCTTCAAAATCTATTCCGAGATTTTTATAATGCTCAAGGGCGGGTTTTATATAATCCGTAAGATCGCGAAAAACAACTTCGCCGAAACCTCCGGTATGGGTCGAAAGGACCGCGGTAAGAACAGGACAAACCTGGTTCCCCATTGCGGAAAGAACCGGAAGTATTACGGAAACGGAACATCTTCCGAAGCCGGAAAGATCATGTATTGCGGCAACTCTTGCCGGTCTTTTTTCCATAGGTACACCCCTTTTTTGAAAATTTTTCTCCAATTTTTTCGCCGAAAAATTCCGCGTATCTGTTTTTTAAAATTGCGGAAAATATTTTTACAAAACAAAGAATGGAGGGATTTTTTTAATGAACAGAACAGTTTCCGCCGTTATGAGCGGTGCCGCCGCAGCTGCAGCGATTGGAACTGCGGTTTATATGATGAACAATCGCCGCGGTTCAAGCGTTAAAAGAATGCGCAAAAGCGCCGCAAAAACCGTTAAGGCTGTCGGCAATATTGCCAACGGAATTTCCAGCATTATGCGTTAATTGAGTTCATCGATTGTGAGCCCATAACTCGGAAGAAATTCTTCCACAAAAGTTTTTGCTTCCGGAATTCCCATTTTTTCAATGGATTCCATTATGCTGATTTTTGCTTTTGAAAATTCGCGGTTTCCGGAATTTTCCTCCTCAACGCATTTTATAAGGGCGGAAATTTTATCCGCCGCCTTGAGCAATTTAAGAAGTTCCGGGTCTTCGCCCGAATGATCAAAAAACGGTTTATAATCCGGGCGAAGATCTTCCGGAAGCATTCCGAGAAGTTTTTTGTTTGCAACGGCTTCAACTTCCTTATATGCTTCCTTGATTTCCGGATTATAGTATTTTATCGGGGTGGGCATATCGCCGGTTAAAATCTCGCTGCAATCGTGATACATAGCAAGCATTACAAGGCGCTCCACGTTGCAGTTTCCGCCGAAACGGCGATTTCTTAAAAGCCCCAGGCAATGGGCGATAACCGCGGTATCGAGAGTATGGACGGAAAGAGATTCCGGCTGGCTGTTTTTCATAAGCGACCAGCGGAAAATATGTTTCATTCTGGAAATATATGCGTAAAATCTGCTTTCTTTCAAAATTTTCTTCCTCCAAATGCAACAAAAACGGAATTTTTTTGCACTAATATAATGGAACTCAGGTTCCGGTTTTTTTCAATAACCCGCAAAGACCACCACCAAGCGGATCATATACAAAATATATTATAAGACATTTTGTTTCAAAATAACAGTCTTTTTTTGTATGTTCCGACTCTTTGCGGGTTATTTTTCGTTTTTCCTCTTTTAAAATAATGTAAAAAGAGTTATACTGTATTTTGGAATTTTATATATGGCGGAAGTTTTTTCCGCAATTAAGATAAAAATTTGTTCGAGGAATTTATATGACTAAAAATTTTAACCGTATCAACAAAAACATGCACTGGTGGGTTCTTCTTCTTGCGGCTGTCTGCGCCGTTATTACAGTCGGGCTTGTTGTTTATCAGAACGGCGGAATTTTCACTTATTACGGAGATTATAACTGCCAGCAAATAGCTTTTTATATGCATGCCCACGAACTTGTTACAAGCGGACAAATCGGTTGGGACTGGAACACCGACCTTGGAGTAAACTTTATCGGTTCCTATTCCTTCTATCTTCTTTTCAGCCCGTTTTTCTGGCTCACTCTTCCTTTTGATACTTCGGCGGTACCCTATCTTATGGCACCGCTTTTTGTACTCAAATTCATGACCTGCGCCATAACCGCTTATTTTTATGTTGCCCGTTTTGTTAAAGACAGACGTTTTGCGGCCGTCGGCGGTCTTCTTTATGCTTTCAGCGGATATTGCATTTATAACCTTTTCTTCAACCATTTTCTCGACGTTGTGGCGTTTTTTCCGCTTATTCTAATCGGGCTCGAAATGCTCATTACCGAAGGAAAACACGGTCCTTTCGCCGTTGCGGTTGCTCTGAACGCAATAGTCAACTATTGGTTTTTCATTGGTGAAGTTGTTTTCACCGCTCTCTATTTTTTCATCCGTATTACGGACAAAAACATTTCTCACAAATTCAGAAATTTTCTTTTTGTTGCGGCGGAATCCGTAATCGGACTTCTTGTTTCTGCGGTTGTGGTCCTTCCCTCCGTTCTGGCAATTCTTGATAACCCGCGAACCGGTCCGGACAACTTTATAAACGGCTGGAACCTTTGGCTTTATTACAGCGAACAGCGTGTTCCCGCAATTATCGCAAGCTTTTTCTTCCCTCCGGATATGCCTTCCAAGCAGAACATGTTCACCGGTCAGGGCGCACAGTGGGCTTCAATGGCTGGCTGGCTTCCGCTTTTTGGAATGAGCGGTGTTATCGCATATGTTCGCTGTGTTAAAAACGACTGGCTTAAAAAGATGATTATTGCCTGCTGCATTTTTGCGCTTGTTCCGGTTCTCAATTCTCTTTTCATTCTTTTTAACCATTCCTCCTATGCCCGCTGGTATTACATGTTCATTCTCATGCTTGTTCTTGCAACGGCAAAAGCTCTTGAATCTTCCTGCGATGAGGAAGATTCAAACCCCATTGACCTTAAAAAGGGCATTATCCCTTCAATCTGCGTTATAGTCGGACTTACCCTTATTCTTTTCTTCACCCCGGTACATTATAACGACGGAAACTGGGAAAGTGGTCTTCTTTATAATGATTCCTGGTTCTTCCTCAGCTCCGGTTTTGCGGTTGTCTGCGCGGTAATCACTGTTCTTCTCTGGTTCCTTCAGAATAAAAAATATTACCGCAACCTTGTTGTTGCCATAACCGCCGTTATCTGCGCGGCCTATGGTTTTGCATATATCAACCTCGGCTATACCTTTGCGGGTGACCATGAAGAAATTATCGAAGAAGCTGTCGGGCTTTCGGAAGAAATGGAAATTCCGAAAATTCCGGAATCCTTTTCCCGAGCGGATTTTTATGAATGTTTTGAAAACATGGGACTTTATTGGAACATTCCTTCAATCCGCTGTTTCCACAGCGTTGTTACTCCTTCCATTATGGAATTCTATCCGACGGTCGATGTTACCCGCGATGTTTCCAGCAAACCGGATTTTTCCTATCCGGAACTGCGCGCGCTTCTTTCTGTAAAATATATCTATTCCGACGCGGAAGAAACCACCCCGGATTCCGTTCTTTGCGAAGGATTCAAATATCATTCCACCGAAAACGGATATCATATTTTTGAAAACCGGAATTATATTCCCATGGGCTTCACCTTTGATAATTATATTACCGAAGAACAATACTACAACATTGACGAAACTCTTCGGAGCGAAGTTCTTCTCTCTTCCCTTGTTCTTAACGAAAGCCAGGCAAAACTTTACGGACAATATCTTGAACACGAAGAAAACCCGATGTTCAACCTCAGCTATGATGAGTTTTCCAGCATTGCAAGGGACAGAAGAACTTCTTCTTCCTACAGTTTTAAATATGACCACAAAGGTTTTACCTCAAAAATTTATATGTCGGAGGACAACCTTGTTTTCTTTTCTGTTCCTTATGAAAAAGGCTGGACAGCTTTTGTTAACGGAAAAGAAACGGTTATTGAAAAAGTTGACGTTGGCTTTATGGCGGTTTTCGCCGAACAGGGACTTTGTGAAATTGTTTTTGTCTATAACACACCCGGTCTTAAACTCGGAGCTGTTATAAGCGCCGTTTCCGCAATTGGACTTGTTGTTTATATCGTTCTTTTCCGGATTTATCAAAAAAGGAAAGCAGATGATTTTGCGCTTATGAGTGAATATCTCGGTGAAAAGGAAACCGATTCTTCCGAAGCCGAACTTTCTGCCGAAGAGGACCTTACAATTGTCCGCAGTCCCGCCGATGTTCCGCCTTATCGCGAATATAAAGGCCCGGAGGAAAAAATTTTTCCGGAACTTTAAAAATAATGCAACAAAAACGGAATTTTTTGACACTATTATAGTGAAAAGGAGGTTTGTTTTTATGAAAAAACTCAGAATTTTAACCCTTATCCTTGCGGTTGCCTTGATTTTTGGCGGCTGCGGCGCAAGCAGTCTTTCTTTGGATTCAAAAAACGAAGCTTTTGATGCCGGCGGCTGGACAGAGGAAATGAAACCTGTTGAACCGGAAGCACCCATGGAAATGCCGGAAATGGAATATGTTACCGAGGATTCCGCTTTTGACAACAGCACTTCCGCAAGTGTTTCGGAAAACAAGCCGCTTTCCGGCAGGAAACTTATCCGCACTTTCAACCTTGACGTTGAAACCCTTGAGTTTGATTCTTTTGTTGCAAGCCTCAAAAACGAGGTTTCCGCCCTCGGCGGCTATATTGAAAACTCAAGTGTAAACGGAAATTCTTATAACTATTCCTCTAACCGAAACGCGGGTTTCACCTGCAGAATCCCTTCGGAAAAGCTTGATGAATTTATAAACACCATCGGCGGGCTTGGAAACATTACTTATTCCTATGAAGACACCACCGACGTAACTTTGCAATATGTTGACACCGAAGCAAGGATAAAATCTCTCCAGACGGAATATGACCGACTTCTTGAACTTCTTGCGGAAGCGGAAACCATTGATACGATCATTCTTCTCGAACAGCGCATAACCGAAGTCCGCTATCAGCTTGAAAGTTACCAGAGCCAGCTCCGCACTTATGATAACCTTGTTGATTACAGCACCGTTCATCTTAACGTAAACGAAGTAAAACGCGTTACCGCAACGGAGAAGGAAACGGTCTGGGAAAGAATTTCCGCGGATTTCGGCGACAATATTTATGATATCTGGGTAGGAGCGCAGGATTTCTTTGTATGGTTCGTTGCGAACATTCCCTATTTCATCATCTGGGCAATAATCATTGCAGCGGTCGTTTTTGCAGTAAGATTTTTCCTCGGCAAAAATCCTAAATGGCAGGAACGCAAAGCCGCAAGAAAAGCCAGAAAAGAATATAAAAAGGCGCAGAAACTTAGCGAAAAAGCAGAAAACACCGAAACAAAAGAATAATTAAAACAAAGAAAAAAGCTCCGTGCTCATTTTGAGCACGGAGCTTTTTTTATCAATCAAAAGTTATATCGAGCCTTGCATCTTCGTCAGGAGAATCCGAAGTGAATCCGTTTACGGAGCAATAAATATAAACAAACTGGCCGGCTTTAACCGAAACTGTTCCGTTACCGGTGAGAACCGGATCGGCCGCCTGGGAAATATATCTGAATCCGTCAGCGAAAGCTTCGTCAAACACATATATGCTCCATTCAGCGTTTTTGGAATTATTAGCAGTGAAAGTTATATCGGAATCTTCCTCCGCTCCCGCAATGAATTCAATATATCCGGCAGAATCAAAGCAATCTTTGGCATAAACTGATGCAAAAGGCTTTATTTCCTCCTCTTTACAAGCTGTAAATGCAAGCAACATTACAGCCGCAAGAATTACAGTAATTGCTTTTCCAAACAAAATTTTCATTGAATCACATCTCTTTTCCCATATAGATAATTCCGCGGCTTCGGCGGAAACCGCGTTTTTTATAAAAATCTTCGTCTTCAAGGTTAGTCATAAGCACCGTTTCGCGGATACCCATTCCTTTAAGATTGCGTTCAAATTCCGCAAGAAGTTCTGTTCCTATTCCTTTTCCGCGGAGTTCGTTTTTAACGCAGAACTCTTTTATATTGAAAATCACGCCGTCGAAATACTGTTCCTCTTCCCCGAGGATCATTCCGGTTATTCCCTCTTCATTATAAGAAACAATTCCGAAAAATCCGCCGTTATTTATCATTTGTGAAAGGCGTTTTTCCGCGGTTTTTTGCGTCCATTTATCATACCAAGGGTCGGAATTGAAAGTTTCGGCATAAATTTTTGCAAGTTCCGGCGCATCTTCGATAGTTATTTTTCTGTAATCCATTTTGTTCCTCTTTTTTATTTTGATGAAAACATTTTAGCCCATATTTTTCCCGCCGTCAATAGGTCTTTGCCAGCCTTCGGTATGCGAAGCAACGTCCGCGGCGATTATTTTTTCTTCAAAAACATAAAGGGTTACGAAAGTTTCCGTTTCTTCCTCAAGGGGATAAACGTATTTCTTCACCGTTTTCCCGAAATACGGTGAAAGATCGAATCCGGAGTTTTTCTGAAGTTCATTATATTCCGAAAGGATTTCGTCCGGTTCTTCCGGAAGAAGGACCTCTTCAACAGAGAAAGGCTCCCCGGCCGTTTTAAAGCCTTTTGAAGCGATATATTCCATTCTCTCTTCGTTATTCGTAACGCGGAGGGAAATGGATTCTGCGGCATTTTTGGTACTTCCTCCGCCGAAGAAAAGAATCGCCGCAATTATAAGCGCAAGAACAACACAAATCGTTCCGAGAATTTTTGTTTTTGTCGTTTTAACGGAAGCAGTAAGCAAAAAATCATCTCCAATGCAAAATCATAACCACTAGTAAACTAGTGGTTTGCTCAGACCCTAGAAGGGTCAGTACTTGCTGACCCCTCGAAGGGGCACTGAATATTACCATTGCATCGCTTGCCCTGCTACTGGTAAACCAGTAACATTCGCCTATTGCA
>JAGASN010000048.1 GCA_017847875.1 Oscillospiraceae bacterium
AAAGATTAACGCGTTAATCGGAGCTTTGTTGCACACGCACACTTCAGTTCTGTTAAGTCCTGCCGGAAAAGCTCGTTCCTCCGGAAAAGCGTTTGATCCCGACCGAGCGGTTTTGTTTTCGTCCTTATATGACGCTTTGACCGCCCGCGCTCCGGTGTTCAGAAAGACGACCGAGAACGGAAATTCTGTTTTATGCTTTTACGAGGCTTACTTTTCCAATTATATCGAAGGAACAAAATTCCCGATAGAAGACGCGATGGAAATCGTCTTTGAAAACAAAATTCCGGAACATCGACCGGAAGACGCGCACGATATTGCCGGAACATACGGGGTTCTCTCCGATATGAGAGAAATGTCCAAAACGCCGAAAAACGAAGACGACTTATTTGAACTACTGAAAACGAGGCATAAAAAGATAATGATCGGACGTCCGAATAAAAATCCGGGACGTTTTAAACAAAAACGCAATCAAGCCGGTTCGACCGTATTTGTCGATCCGGGTTTGATCGAGGGAACGCTTCAAAACGGATTCAAGCTCTATCGGAAACTGGACAACGCTTTTTCCCGTGCGGTTTTTATGATGTTTTTGATTTCCGAAGTTCATCCGTTTGATGACGGGAACGGTCGTTTGTCCAGAATTATGATGAATGCGGAACTGATTGCGGATAATGAACAGAGAATTATCATTCCGACCGTTTACCGTTCCAACTATTTGATGGCTTTGAAAGGACTTTCCCATAACGGCATTACGGACGCTTTTATCAAGACGCTTGATTTTGCTCAAAAATATACGAAAGCGATCAACTGGGGCAATCTGCAACAAGCCGGAAATATGCTGAAAGCGACGAACGCTTTTATTGAAAACGGCGATGACGATACCGCCGTCTTAAAAATGCCGGCAGGAGTTTAAAAACTTTCAGCAGACGGAGCGAGATAATGAGAAAACAGGAACTGCGTTTTATCTTGCAGGAAATGGAAAAAGAACGAAATAACAATGACTTTTCTTTATTCCGCCGAATTTATACTTCTGAAAAAAGATTAAACGAACTCTGCCAAAATCCGGTCATCCGTAAAAAATTTAACCTATCTCCGCCTGATTTTTCAGATTCCGTCGCATTCGGCTTATACAGCCTATTCAAAATTCAAAAAGACAAACAAATTAACCGAAGCCGGAATGGCGGCATCAAAAAGAAAGATAAATACAAGCCTTATTTCGATTTTGTTCAAGCAGAATACGAAGCATTGCGTCAAAAACGTAAATCGATTTCAGACCGACGCGCCGCCTCTCTGATTTACGAAAAGCTTTTTACCTCATATAAGCATTGTCCGCTGACCGTTTCCAACGGCGAAGAAACAGTTCGCAAGTGGATCGCAAAAATCAGAAAAGCGGATTAGCGTCCTTTATTTTTAACTTGCAAGGTTTGATAGTTTTGCGATTATAACCATAAAAACATTTTTATTTTTATATGTTTTGCGGTATATTTATAAAAAAAGGAGTTAGTTATGATTTTAAGACCCTCTTATGTAAATGCCGTAAAACCTTATATAAACCAGCCTCTTATAAAGATTTTAACCGGGATTCGCCGATCCGGAAAATCAACGATCCTGAAAATGATTACGGACGATTTAAAACAATCCGGCATCAAGGACGAACGGATCATTTGCTATAAATTGGACGATTTTGAATTTACGGACACTTCCGCAAAAGAATTGTATGAACGGATTCAAAAAGAGCTTTCCGCAACGGAAAAAACGTATCTTTTCCTTGATGAAATACAGGAAATTTCCGATTGGGAAAAGCTTGTGAACAATTTAATGCAAAACGGAAACGTCGATATTTATATCACGGGGTCGAATTCCAGAATGCTTTCATCGGAAATATCCACAT
>JAGASN010000049.1 GCA_017847875.1 Oscillospiraceae bacterium
ACCACCGCAGGTGGTGGAGGGATTCCTTATATGGAATCCCCCAGTCTGCTTCGCAGATGCTACCCAACTCTTGCGGTGCCCAAAATATTCTGCGGCATAACGCCTTGAATATTTTGACCGCGGTGCCAAACTTTGCTCGCTGTTTCGCCCAATGGGCGCGCTTCGCAAGCTTTGCTCTTTAGGCAAGGGGGCCTTTTTCTTCAGTTAAATTTGTTCATGGCTTCGTCGAGTTTTCCGGAAACCATAAGTTTCGCCGCCTCGAAGGAATTTTCATACATTCCCCCAAGGGTCTTGAGGTCTTCTTCGGAATATTTTCCCAAAACCCAGTCCGCAAGGTCCCAGCCCTCGGGTTTTTTCCCGATTCCGATTTTGATTCTCGGAAAATCGTCTCCGCCGCAATTTGCGATTATGCTCTTAAGACCGTTGTGACCGCCGGCGCTTCCCTTTTTGCGGATGCGCATTTTTCCAACGTCAAGGGTGGTGTCGTCAAAAACAACGATAACGTGGTCAAGGGGAATTTTATAAAAATCCATCGCGGCAAAAACCGCTTCGCCGGAAAGATTCATAAAAGTCTGGGGCTTCATAAAAAGAACGTTGTGTCCGCAAAGTTCGGAAGTTGCGGTAAGCGCCTTGAATTTAAGCCGGTCGATATGGAACCCGAGTTTATCGGAAAAAAGGTCAAGCGCCATAAAACCGGTGTTGTGGCGGGTTTTTTCATAATCTTTTCCCGGGTTTCCAAGGCCGACTATAATATATTCCGGAGGACCGGAAACTTTTTCGGTTTTTTTAATTTTATCGAACAAACTCCAGATGTCGCTCATAGTTTCCTCATAAGGCCCCCTTGTCTAAAGGGGGCTGTCTGCGAAGCAGACTGGGGGATTCCTTTTGGATTTTCCGGAATTTCGGAAAGAATCCCTCCGTCATTTCCTTACGGAAATGCCACCTCCCTTGTTAAAGGGAGGCTTTTTATCAATGCGCCAAAAGCCATGTTTTCCCGATTCCGACGTCAACTTCCATGGGAACGGAAAGTTTTGCCGCGTTTTCCATTTCAAATTTAAGAATTTCCGCAACCTTTTCCGCGCAGGTTTCGTTTGCCTCAACGATAAGTTCGTCGTGAACCTGCATGATAAGTTTTGCGTCGAGTTTTTCTGCCAAAAGGCGGTTTTCAACCTTTACCATAGCAAGCTTTATGATATCCGCCGCTGTTCCCTGAATGGGCATGTTTCTCGCAACCCTTTCGCCAAAGGAACGGAGATTGAAGTTGCTGGAAGAAAGCTCCGGAAGATATCTTCGCCTTCCGTAGGAAGTTACCGCAAAGCCGCATTTTTTCGCCGTTTCAATGCTTTCCTTCATAAAACGGTCAACGCCGGAATAATGGGAAAGATAGCTGTCGATATATTGCTGTGCTTCCTTTGTGGAAACGCCGATGTTTTCCCCAAGGCTCCAGGCGCCGATTCCGTAAACGATTCCGAAGTTAACCGCCTTCGCGCTGCTTCTCATCTGGGAAGTCACGTAATCTTCCGGAACGCCGAAAACCTGGGAAGCGGTCTGGGTGTGGATATCCGTTCCGCCGGTGAAGGCGGAAATCATGTTTTCGTCCTTTGCAAGATGCGCCAGAACCCGCAGTTCAATCTGGGAATAGTCCGCATCAACAAGGGTGTAACCTTCCTCCGCGGTGAAAAATCCGCGCATTTTTGCGCCAAGTTCCGTGCGTATCGGAATGTTCTGAAGGTTAGGTTCAAGGGAGCTTATTCTTCCGGTTCGGGTCTCCTTCTGGTTAAAACGGGTGTGAACCCTTCCGTCCGGAGCAAGAGCATTGAGAAGCCCCTCAACATAGGTGGAATTGAGCTTCGTGAGCTTTCTGTATTCAAGAATTTCGTCAATCGCCGGGTGATAGGTGCGCAAATCCTCAAGAACGTCCGCGCTTGTTGAATAACCGCTTTTGGTCTTTTTCTTTGCCGGAAGTCCAAGATGCTCAAAAAGCACCACCCCAAGCTGTTTCGGCGAAAGAATGTTGAATTTTTCGCCGCAAAGTTCATAGATGCGCTCTTCCGTTTCCTTAATGGTGCTCAAAAGTTCGTCGCCGAAACTGCGGATTCCTTCCGGGTCGATTTTGAATCCCCGAAGCTCCATTGAAGCAAGAATTTTCGCAAGAGGAAGCTCGATTTCATCAAGAATTTTTTCCTCGCCGTGGCTTTTAAGTTCGCTCCGGAGCTTTTCGCAAAGGTCGGAAAAAACAGCCGCTTTTTCAAGAATGTCCTTATGAGCACCGATATCCTCCGCCTTGCCGGAAAGTTCGCGGCTTTCAGCGTGATAAAGTGCCGCAAGCCTTTCGGAAGAATAATCGTCGCCGGAAACGTTGAGAATATATCCCGCAAGGGAAGTATCCATAACGCAGTTTTTAACTTCGCCGCCGTGGTTTTCCGCCCAGCGGGAAAGGAATTTTAAGTCATCGGTGCGCTTTTCGGTTTTTGAGCACAAAAATTCCGCCAGGGCGGCATCGAAAAAGAACCCGTCGTTCTCAATGAGCACCGCATATTCGCCGTTTATAAGACAGCAGCAGGTGATGTCGTCCCCTTCGCTCTCAAAAAGAAAATCCACCGGCTGAAAATCTGCAGAACCTTTGAAATCCGAAACGTCACCGAGCACAACTTCAAGCTTTTTCTTCGGTTCGGTGCTCGTTTCTTCCGGTTTCGGAACTTTGGCTGCGTCGAGTCCGAGTTTTTCTATCATCTTATACATTTCGAGCCTGCTTAAAAGAGCAACCGCCGCCGCTTCGTCTCGGTTTTTGAGCATATAATCCTCAAGGTTTTCGGAAATGGGCGCAAAGCGGTTAATTTCGCCAAGGCGGCGGCTCAGATATGCCGAATCCTTGCCCTCTTCAAGCTTTCTTCGCTGGGCGGGTTTGAGCTCCAGTTCATCAAAATGCTCATAGATATAATCAACGCTGTGATATCTCTGAATAAGGTCAAGGGCGGTCTTTTCACCGATTCCGGGAACACCCGGAATGTTGTCGCTGGTGTCGCCCATAAGCGCCTTGACTTCGATAAGTTCAAGCGGTTCAACGCCGTATTTTTCATGCACCGCCGGAATATCCATCATGGTGGAAACCGGCGCACCCATTTTCGTTGTTGCAAGGCGGACGGAAGTATGCTCGCCGATAAGCTGAAGGCTGTCCCGGTCACCGGTGGAAATAACGCAGTCCGCGCCTTTTTCCTCACAAATCCTCGAAACGGTTCCGAGAATATCGTCCGCTTCCCAGCCTTCTATCGCGATAACCGGGTAACCAAGATATCCCAAAAGTTCTTTCATAACCGGGAACTGGTCGATAAGTTCCTGGGGTGTGGCGTGCCTTCCCGCTTTATATTCTTTATAAAATTCATGGCGGAAAGTGGGTGCATGAACGTCAAAAGCAAAAACAATTGCGTCCGGCTTTGTTTCGGAAATTGCGGTCAGCAAAATCGAAAGAAAACCGTAGATTGCGTTTGTAAAAAAACCGTCCTTAGTCGTAAGAACCTTTATTCCGTAAAAGGCGCGGTTCATAATGCTGTTGGAATCCACAGCCAGAATTTTCATGGGTGAATCCTCCCGAAAAAATATGATTTAATTGAATATTTAGTAATATTATATTAACTTATTATAGCATATAAAATTTCCTTATGCTATAATATTATAATAAAATTCCTTACAAGCCTTCCCCTGGGGGAAGGTGGATTTTTCGGCAAAGCCGAAAAAGACGGATGAGGGGCAAACCTATGTCTGACCGAAAACGGTACGGATATTATCCGTCCGAAAAAACAAAATCCAATTTACTTATTTCCCCGGAGGACAAAGTGACAAAATCCAGAAAATTTCTTACAGCATTGATTCTTTCCGCAATAATAATATCCTCTTCCGGATGCGAATTTTCGGAAAATTCCCCGGCAATTTCGCCGGAAGCTTCTTCCGAAAGCTCTTCCAAAAGCTCTTCCCTTCCGGAAAGCTTGCCGGAAGTTATAATAACTCCCGAATTTTCCGAACCGGAAGAAATTGTTGAAGCGGAACCGGTTATCGAACCGGCAATAAGTTTCCTTTCCCAAACAGCCGAAAAGGGAAGCTATTTTGTCCTTTCCGCGGAAAATATCGACCTTACGGATTTTTCCTTCGAAGATCCCTTCGGATATAACCGCCGCTTTTTCCAAAAAGACGGAATCTGGTATTGTCTTATTCCCGTTGATCCTTCAACGGACGCCGGATATTATCCGCTCGAAATTTCCTGCGGCGATTTTGAATTTAAGACCACAATAACCGTCGCGGACAGAAAATTCAAAAGACAATATCTGATTGTTGACCAGGTGACCCTCGACGCAACTCTCGAAGATGCCGCCGTTCGTGAAGCTTTTGCCGCTTTCTTCGAAGAAAAGCGCTGGAACTTCACCGAAGAAAAACTCTGGAACGGCGAATTTACCGCTCCTCTGGGCGATTCCTGGTATAGGGAAACGACTTCTTACGGAACTTTCAGAACTTTTTCAAGCGGAAGGACCGAATGGCATAACGCAACGGATATGGCTGTTGGCGGCGGAACCCCGATTTTTGCAACGAACAGCGGAAAAATCCTTTTTGCGGATTGGCTCGGGCTCACCGGCAACACAATTATCATCGACCACGGCTGCGGAATTATGAGCTGGCATTATCATTTAAGCTCAATCGAAGTTTCCGAAGGCGGTTTTGTTGAAAAAGATCAGCTTATCGGAAGGGTCGGAACAACCGGACTTTCCACCGGAAACCATCTCCATTTCGGAATAACCGTCGGCGGAATTTTCACCGACCCGATGGCTATGATAGGAACGGAACCGAATTTTGATTTTGAAAAGGTGAAAACAGAATGAAAATAGGAAACATCGAACTTCCTAAATATGCGGCTCTTGCGCCTCTTGCGGGTGTCGGCGACAGAGCAATGCGCGAAATAAGCCGGGAATATGGCGCAGTCTGGACCGTTGGCGAAATGACCAGTTCAAAAGGTCTTTCCTACGGAAGCAAAAAATCCGCCGAACTTCTTGAAATAAACGAAGCGGAAAGACCCTGCGCCGTCCAGCTTTTCGGAAGCGAACCGGAAGTAATGGCGGAAGCCGCAAAAATGGCTCTTGAATATAAACCGGACGCAATCGATATAAACTTCGGCTGCCCCGTTCCAAAAGTTGCGGGAAACGGCGGCGGCTCCGCCCTTATGAAAGACCCGGAACTTGCGGGAAGAATCGTCCGGGCGGTTGTTGATGCTGTGGATATTCCCGTAACGGTAAAATTCCGCGCCGGCTGGGATAACGAACACCTCAACGCCGTGGAATTCGCCTGCATCTGCGAAGCAAACGGCGCTTCCGCCTTAACCGTTCACGGAAGAACAAGAACCCAGATGTATGCTCCGCCGGTCAACTGGGATATTATTAGACAGGTGAAAGAAGCGGTTTCCGTTCCGGTAATCGGAAACGGCGACGTAACTTCGCCGGAAACAGCGAAGGCTCTTTATGACCAGACCGGCTGCGACCTTGTAATGGTCGGTCGCGGCGCAATGGGAAATCCCTGGATCTTCAGGCGCATCGCCCACTATATGGAAACCGGCGAACTTCTTCCGGAACCGACCCCGGAAGAAAGAATGGCCGTCCTCAAAAAACACATTGAGCTCCTCTGCAAATACAAAGGGGAATATACCGGAATGCGCGAAGCGCGAAAACATTCCTCCTGGTATATAAAAGGAATGCGCGGCGCCGCCGAATTCCGAAGGGAATGCGGAGCTCTTGAAACTCCGGAAGACCTTGAAAATTTAATCGATCGGGTGCTCCTTGCTTCCGAAAATGAAGGAGATTTTTGAGCATCTTTCAAAGCTTTGTGAATAGAAAAAACACCCTATACAGGTTATCCAAAAATTTCCAAATCTGCGGAAAAATATACCCGAAAGTATGAAAAAACCGTTTTCCACAAAAAAATTATGAATAAACGGCATATTTAAGCCATTTGGTGGAGTACTCGGTGGAAAACGTTGAAAACTTTATGATTTTCATAAAAAATCATAACAAAAACCCAAGTTTTCAACATAGCGAATGTTGAAAATGTTGAAAAGTGCTCAAAAAAACCGCTTTTTAAAGCCGTTTTAGCCCAAAAGTTTTCCATGTGGACAAATTTCTTCGGGTTAAAAACCAAAAATGAGCACCGTTTTTTCCAAAAAAACCAAAAGAAAAAGGGAGGGAGCATATTGAATAAAAAACCCGATGCCGGACTGTATATTCATGTTCCCTTCTGCGCCCAAAAATGCAGGTACTGCGATTTTTATTCCTTTCCGAAGGGCGAAGAATTTTTTGAAATTTATAAAAACCGCGTTATCGAAGCCATTGATTTTTACGGAAAAAGGTATGCAAGGCGTTATAACTCTTTGTATTTCGGCGGCGGAACTCCCCTGCTCCTCGGAGAAAAACATCTTTGCGATATAATGGAAGGGGTAAAACCTTTCCTCACTTCCGATGCGGAAGTTACCGCCGAAGGCAACCCGGGAATTTCCGAGCGGGTCGATTTTTCCGTTTTAAAAAAAGCCGGAATCAACCGCCTTTCCTTCGGTTTGCAAAGTTCAAATGAGCGGGAACTTTCCGCCCTCGGAAGAATCCATTCCGCAAAAGAGGCGGCGGAAACGGTAAAAGCCGCCCAAAAGGCAGGTTTTGATAACATCTCCCTCGATTTGATGCTGGGGATCCCCTATCAGACGGAAGAAAGCCTTATAAGAAGCATAGATTTCTGCGCATCCCTCGGCGTTTCGCATATTTCTTCCTATATGCTTAAAATCGAGGAAGGAACGCCCCTTGCGAAAAGCGAACTTCGCTTTCTTTGCGCCGATGAGGAAAAAGTTTCCGATTTTTATCTCCTTGCCTGCAAAGAACTTGAAAAGCGCGGCTTTATGCAGTACGAAATTTCCAACTTTGCGAAGGAAGGAAAACGCTCCTTCCATAACACCCGCTATTGGCTGGACGATGAATATATCGGAATCGGACCTTCCGCCCATTCCTTTATGGAAGGCCGCCGCTTTTATTTTGACCGGAGCATAAAGGATTTTCTCGAAAAGCCTTTTGATGAAATTGAAAAAGAGGAATCTTCCGGCGGCGGCTGGGAAGAATTTTCAATGCTCCGCCTTCGTCTTACCGATGGTCTTGATGTTTCGGAACTTGAAAAACGCTTTCCGGAAGTTTCCGGAGAAAAAATCCTCGAAAACGCAAAACCTTTTGAAGCGCCGGGACTTCTTAAAATTTCCGGCAGAAAAATTTCCTTCACCCCGAAGGGCTTTCTTCTTTCCAACGCCCTCACCGCGGAAATTTTATATTAAGCCTTCCCTACCAGGAGAGCTGGATTTCGCCGAAGGCGAAAGACGAATTCATAGTTCAAAATGCATAATGCAAAATTAAGGGTCGGATAATATCCGCAACCACCGTAATTTAATGTAGGGCGGGGGCTTGCTCCCGCCGTAAAAGGGGTAAGCCTCCCTTGCCTAAAGGGAGGGGGACCGCCTTTGGCGGTGGAGGGATTCCTTAAAGCCTAAACTTTTAACCATAGGGAACGGTCTTGACCGTTCCGCAAAAAAGGTTTCCCGGAGGGTGGGCTCCCTTGTGTAAAGGGAGCTGGCAGCGAAGCTGACTGAGGGATTGTCAACCCTG
>JAGASN010000050.1 GCA_017847875.1 Oscillospiraceae bacterium
GATTTTCCCACAATGCTTATCTTTTGGTCTTTGGTTCGGAATAGTGTAGTGCTGGCGGTCTATCTCTTGTTTTCGGTTGCTTGCTTCCTTACCGTACATGAGCATTCGCGCCGGGGTTGTCATTGCCGTAACCTTCCATGAGGTTCACGACACCCCAGATTGCGAGACCTGCGCCCAGGGCGATAACGAGAGTCTGAAGAACACCTACTGCGCTGTTGAAAAATGCCATATTCCGAATTTGCCGGAATCCTGCGGGAGTATTACTGATAATGCTGTTGTCTCCGGATTGCAAAAGCCGGAACGGACTGCTTCAGCGCCTTCATGGCTGCTGAAACCTCCCGATTCCGGCGTCTCCTTTCATTTTTGAATTGTTTTTGATGGTGATGTCCGTTCCGACCTTGCAATGAGAATCGGTGTCTTTTTTCGTTCATCCGGTATCCTCCTTTATTCACCGGCAGTTTCGCCGGTGTCCATCACGGATGCGTCTATTTCGTAGGTATCATAGACTTCATCCGGTTTTGGCTTCAATCTTCGGGTCAGAAATCGTTCAATATCGAATTCATTCCGCTTGTCCGCATCTGACAGGTATTTGTAATTCGGGTGCTTTGTGATGTCGTATTTATCCGACAGGAACGGGCGTACACCACGCAGCTGCAGGATACATTTTCCGCCGTCCAACACGGCCAATTCATCCACCGTGGCAAGGTCTTTGCCCAGCTTCTGATAGTTCAAACTGTGGCTGACCTCGCGCCCGCGGCTCTCACCGGTGTTGAAGGTATCGATGGTCTCCTTTCCCAGCGTCTGATTCAGCTCCTTCAGGGTAGTCGGCTCCTTGCCGCCCAGGAACAGGGACGTGTCGCAGTTGCCGATGATGGTATCGGCACTGTCCTTATACAGAGCTTTCAGCTGGGACCAGGCCTGAAGAACCAGGCAGGCTGAAATCTCGCGGCTTCGGATCGTCGCCATCAGCTTTTCCAGATTGGGAATCTGGCCGATGTTGGCGCACTCGTCAATGAGGCAGCGCACATGAATCGGCAGACGCCCGCCGAACTCGTCATCCGCTTTTTCACAGAGCAGGTTGAAGAGCTGGCTGTAAATCATTGAAATGAGGAAGTTGAATGTGCTGTCCGTGTCGCTCATGATAAGAAACAGAACGGTCTTCTGCGTATCGCCTTTTTGGGTTCCGCCCAGCGTATCCAGCTCCAGTTCATCATACATGGTGATCTCACGAAGCTCCTGAATGTCAAAGGGAGCAAGGCGCGCACCGGCGGAAATATTGATCGACTTAGCGGTCTTGCCGGCGGCTAATTTGTATTTCCGCCATTGACGCACTGCAAAATGATTGGGATTTCGCTCGCCAAGCTCCCTGAACGCGATATCTACGTTGTTTTCAAAGGTTTCATCATCCTCACGCACCTCCATTGCATTGATGAATTCCACAAGTGTTGCGAAGTTCTGTTCCTCCTTCGGCGCTTCATAATAGATGTAGCCGATCAGCGCTGTGTAAAGCAGGGTTTCTGCTTTAAGCCAGAAATCATCGCCTCCTTTGCCTTCGCCCTTAGTATTGGTGATCAGAGTGTTGACCAGCTTTAAGATATCTTTTTCACTGTGAATATAGGCGAAGGGATTATAGTGCATCGACTTTTTGAAGTTGATGGTGTTGAATACCTTGATTTTGTACCCTGCGCGCTCCATCAGTCGGCCGCACTCGACCAGGAGACTTCCTTTCGGGAGCGTTCTGTCAAGATAGAAAACGGAAAAGTCACAAACAATTTTCAATTTAGAAATTTGCTGTTCTCACATCATCACGCATCAGTCGCTTCATCTTGTCCTCCAGAGTGTCCTTGCTCGTCTTGCTGAAATGAACGCCGATGACATAAGTGGTGTTGCCCATTCTCATATTGAATGTTCCTGCCGGAGCTGCCTTGGGTGCTTTCGCTGTGTTTGTGTTCTGGTTCATTCGATACCTCCTTGAAATGGAAAAAGCCAGACAGGGTGTGTGCTGACAACGAAGTCCGACAACGGGCTTCAAAAAACCTGCAAAACACCTTATCTGGCTCTTTATACTATTATTTATTTCTTTTTGATTTTCTCCGTTGCTTTCGTTGTCAGAGAGAAGAAAGACAAGTCAAGAAACGGAGATTGAGGGTTTTGCCCGACAACGGGCTTGACAACGGGCTGACAACCAGCCCTGCAACGGGGTCAGCTTTTTCAGAATGGAAGTTCCATCTGACTGAGTTCTTCTTCGGTCAGTTCACGAAAACCATCCAAAGAAATAGAGCCGGTTGCCGATAGCCCGTTGTCAGACGATGGGATTCGTTCCCATCCTCGCTGTCTGCCATACTTGGCAAAGTAACGGGGATTGGAGAACGGTGTCCATCCGTCAATGCTGCTGTTCATAATATCGTTTATCTCTCGGATTTCCCATTGCTTCGGCTCGTCAAAGGCGTGGTTCAGAGCTTCGACATAGATGAGCTTGGAGCAGACCTGTGTGCCGTTGTAGTTATCAAGGAAAGACTGTATCAGCCCTGCCTTGGTGTCCTCCGGCATGAATTGCTTTTGCATTTCTCGCAGTTCTTTTTCCATAGCCTTTGATAGTGTCAGCTTCAATGGGAAGTTCTGATAGATGAACATGGCTTCTGCCCACATCTTATCAATGTAGGCTCTCGATGCGGCTTCATCTTCCAAAATGTGAATCTCGGCTTGTTCGGAATTTACCATGATGGGCATAAACCTACGATTGCCGGAACGGTCAAGGGGCAGGAAGTCCAGAGTGTTGGAGCTACCACCGAACACGCATTGTCGGAGTCTGTCTGCCGGATGGGTTTCATACGGCACTTTATAGGTCTCTTTCGGTCTGCTGATACGCTGCCACGCAGTTCATCAGCAATCGCCCATATAGCACGATGGAGTTCATCACGCTCCTGTTCTTTTCTAATATCAGCCATTGTTTTCGTTCTCCTTTTCCTCTGGTATAAACTCCAGAATATCATCCACCTTGCAATTCAGAGCAAGGCATATTTTTTCAATGCTATCAAGTGAGATATACTGGTCTCGCCTTAATCGGGTCAAGATGTTTGGACTAAAGCCAGCCAGCTCCGTCAGCTCGGATGGCTGCTTGCCTTGGTCAATCATCAAATGGAACAGCTTTTTATATGTTACAGCCATAAGTGTCCTCCTTGCGTTGAAATTCACTATTTTACATTATATCACGAAAATGTGAAAATTTCAATCAGTCGGGAAGAAATAAAGCCGAACTTTTTTCTAAAAAGCTGACGAACCTCGAAAATGGGCATGGACGATATTTTATACCTTGCTATGTAAAGCTGCGGTCAGATCATCGGGTGCAAGCCCGACATTCTGACCGCAGTTGTTGTCTTACTTCATAGCTCGTCTGGAACGCTTTTTTTGTTCTCTGATACGCTCCATCACGCTCTTGTGGTACTCTCGGACAGTCGGCTCAATGGGAACGGGCTGTCTGTCCGGCAGATACTTGTGATGGGGCATACGCTCAAAATCCAGACGCATATTGTAGTAGAAGTTACGATACCAGTCCGTGATTTCCTCGTCACTCAGCTTGATTGCCAAAGTGAAAAACTCTTTCTTGGCGGCAGGGTCAACTGCCAGAGCTGCGGCGTGACGAAGTCTCTCAACGGTCAAGTCACGGTTCGGGCATCCGAAAGCGAACAGGATTTTCTTCTCATTCATATTCATCATCATAGTGTTGTCCTCCTTAGTGTTTGGGTGTTTTGTTCTGAAAGCCATTCAGTTTGGCATACTCGCTTGCTTTTCGTCTGCGTTCCTCAGAGTACTGTAACTCATTCTTCCTCCGCAGTCCGCACAATAGACGAGACCGGAAAGACGGTGGGTGTAAGTGCCGTTTGCGGCTCTCGGCTTTTTCTTAGAGCGCATTCTGCTTGCAATATCCCAAGTGTCTTGGTCAATGATAGCTTCGTGCGTATCGGGGAATATCATCAGTTCGTCAGCGGTGGCAGGTCTGCGTTGCTTCGTCTTGAAGTTCTCGCAGATGGATTTACCCAACACGGTATGACCGAGATATTCCTGCCTGTCAAGGATATAGCCAACGGTGGTAGCACTCCATCGGTAGGGGTCTGCGTAATCTTTATTTCTGCAATTCTCAGGCGAGGTCTTGGCAGTATAGGCAGATGGTATCAGCACTTGCTCCGCTGTCAGTATTTCAGCAATGGTAGTAGTTCCGATGCCTTGGCAAGCCATACGGAATATTCTTCTGACTACCTCTGCGGCAGGCTCGTCCACATATAGCTGTTGCTTATCGTCCTTGGTGCGTTTGTAGCCATAAGGGATAGAGCCACTACAACGCAAGCCTTTCTGCATCCTGGACTTAAAGACTGCTTTGATTTTGTTGCTTGTATCTTTGGCATACCACTCGTTCATGATGTTCAAAAACGGGGTAAGGTCATTGTCTGTGGGATTGGCGCTATCAACGCTGTTGTTGATAGCAATGAAGCGTACTCCTTTTTTGGGGAACACAACTTCGGTATAATAACCGACTTGCAGATAATTACGACCAAAACGGGATAGGTCTTTTACCACAAGGGTCTCCACTCGTCCTGCTTCGATTTCTTCAAGCAGGGCTGTAAATCCGGGACGATTGAAGTTCGTGCCGGAGTACCCATCGTCAGAAAAGTGCCTAATATTGCGTAGCCCTTTCTGTCGGGCATATTCTTCTAAGTACATTTTCTGATTCTGGATGGAGTTCGATTCGCCAGCTTGTTCATCGTCTCTCGACAAACGCTCGTATAGAGCTGTGATTTTGATTTCTTCTTTCTTCGCCACGATTTCAACCTCCCTTCATCAAGTAATTTTCGTGTTGAAGTAGATATGTAACACGCTTCGGTTCTCTATCCTCTTATATTGTAACCATTCGGGTCAGTCACCACGTAGGAACTGTGGAGCTGCATGAGCTGAGGCTTAACGAAAAACCTCGTTTTACCAGAACCGGAGCCGCCGATGACCAACACATTTTTGTTCCGTGCCGTCTTGGGATCTTTGGGCCGGCTGTTCATCGTCAGCCGTTCCGTCTGGGTCAGAATGATGTTGTTCCGGAAATCCGGGTCCATGTACGGCTCGATGTCTTCCGGAGTACCCCAGCGGGCAGAGCCGTATTCCATGTTCTTACGAAACTTCTTGGCGTTTTTCCCCTTGACGTACACAACCACCCACATGATAACTGCTCCGGCAAAACCGATGAGCAGGTCAAGAGGGTGGATACTGGGCAGCAGTGAGGAAAATGCGCTGCCGAAGCCGTCTGCCAGATGCAGAAGCTTCTGGCTGGCGTCCGCGCCGGGGGCAAGGCGTATAGCCTGCGCCGCCTTATCAAACAGGTATACGAACAGGACATAGGGCGCGTTCAGGATCAGCTTCTTTTTCAGCTTCTTATCCAGCCTCATAGCTCCAGCCCCTTGTCCTTGTGGCGTACTCTGTCCCTTTTCGCCGCTTTCTCCAGCGGATTGACCGCACGCAGCTTCTGAATGACAGAAGGACGTTCCTTCTTTTTCACAACAACAGCTGAATATTCCCGGAATGCAGCATTCAGAGCATCGCCGTCCCGTGCCTTGAAAAAGACCAGATACTTGGGAATTTCTTCAGTTGTATCCTTTTTGACGGCATAATCGATGCCGTATTTCCGGGCAACGCGGTCGAAGTCCCGAATATTCTTATCGCTGATCTCGATATTCTGAACGCCCTGATTCTGACCGACCAGCTCTGCCACTGTCTGCTTACCGCGCGGCGTGATTGCCGTTGCCTGGGCCTTCTTTGCCTGTGATTTTCTGTGGTGATTCAAAAACTGCCGGATCGCCCACTTGAGTGTGCGTCCTGTCAGCTTTGTGCCGGATATGGTCAGAGTTACTGTTCTGTTTTCAACCTCCTCCTGCAAGGTGCATCAGCCTCCTTTCTCTGCATACTTGCCGGACTGCGGTTACAGCTCCATGCCCGGTGCTTTCTTGTCCGGCTTTGGATTAGCCGCCGCAGGCTCCGTGGGAATTGCCATGATACTGCGCCCCATTTTCAGAAACGCCTCCGGCTTTTTGAATTTCTCCTCATACTTTTTCTGAAGTTCCTTCGGAATGGAGGAGAAGTGATCGCCCTCCGCGCCGCAGATGAAAAAGGTTCCTGCGACAATATCGATGATTTTTCCATCGTCGTCCCGGATAGCGCGGTTCAGCGGCAGGCCGGAAATCTTGCCTTCCTCATTACAGACCAGCGTGACCGGGTCGTGGAAGAAGGGAGCTTCCTGAATATAGCCGCCCACGACCTTCTGCATATCCTCAAGTGACGAGCCGATGGTGGCCATCCGGGCATACTGTCCGGGTTCCACGAGCAGCACCTCAATGGGTTTGTCCGCCTCGATTTCCATCCCGTTATCGCAGCTGAATTCTGCACCGACAAAGTTGTCTGCATCCAGCACCACATCGCCCTTGTCCCACATTTCCTCGACCATTGCCTGCGCTTCTTCTCTGGTTGCTGCCTCAACCGTAATGGATTTCTGAAGCGTCTCGGTGATGGTTACTTCAAATTCTTTCATGAGCAGACCTCACAGCCCGAAAGCACAGCGGATTTCCGCGCCGTTGGTCAGTTCGGCAGTTCCGTCCTCCAGCACTTTATTGATCAGTTTCCTGTCCTCCTCATCCAGCGAGACAATCTCGCCGTCCTCCAGCGCAAAGATAATACCGGGACCGGCGAGATAAAGATAGTTATAAATAACATCATAAACGTCTATAAGCGAAACAATTAATTCATTTGTATCATCTATACTAACTCCAAAATGAGTAATAGCATTTCTAATTTCGCCCAACCAACTTAAAATATTATATATCTTATCTGATTTATGGTAATGCTCATTATACTTTTTAATCGTATCGAAATACTTTATTGTACGAAAACTACCTTCTGAAATAAGTATGTCTTCTAATTTTTGACGGCTACTTACTTTTAGTAATGCTTTTTTTATAGTTTTGCTTTCCGGAGATTCATAGATGGATAATGGGTCATCATTTACAAGAATGGTTTTTAAGAGTAATTCAATAGCATTTTCCAAAAAGGTTATGCAGATTTTAAAATTATCATCGGTTTCATATTGATTATATCTATCTGAAAAATAGAATAATTTTTTAAAATATTCTATAGATAGGTTCAACGAACTAACGCCATTTTGTGCTAACTTATATATCACCAAATCCACCCCATTCATGGTTGTTTACAGAATTTATAATTAAATAATAACAGTATTTTTTGTAGGTTTCAATATAGCAAAAAAGAACCGTATTATTTTCCATGAAGAGGTTTCTTTGCAAAGACAAAGACATAATTATTTTGTGCATCATCTTTCTAATGCATTTTAACGCAAATTCAATGCGTTAAATTTGCGTTAAAACTATTTAATATTTAATTTGAACTGTTCGGAATTACCGAACAGTTGTACAGACTTATAGTCATTTTTTGATAGATTCAGCGATAGTGTTCATATTTGAACGATACACCCTATCGGGTATAATATCAACGAAATACACTAATAATGTACCCGGCAGGGTATAAAAACAATCCGTTGTTTTTGCAGCAAAGCCTGCTCTAAAATGAGCACGGGCTTCTTGTTTTATTATATTGACATAATAATTCCGGAATGATATACTGATATAAACTGATACTAATTATTATCAGGAGGAATTATGGATATTAAAATTTTTACTAAAATGCTGAAAGATCCGCATTTTACCGATTATAAAAAAATGAAATATAAATACAGCGAAAGTTTCGATGATTTTATAAAAACGTTGGAAGAACTTTACCATAAAACTTTGCCGATTTTTGATTTTGAAGGGAACAACCTTGTTTATATTGAAAACCATTCGGCAATAAAACAAAACACAGTAAAGCTGCTTTTAAAAACGCAGGATAAAAATTACGGAATCAAAGCCGCGGAGGAAGAAATAATTGCGACTTCCGCCATCGAAAATATAGATTTCAGCCGCGACAGCGTCCGCAACATCTTGAAAGGCCTGGCTCCGAAAGATGAACAGGAAAACAGAATCCTCGGAATGAAAAAGGGCCTTGAGTTTATTTCAGATTCCGAAAACAAAATAACGGAAGAAAATCTCTATAAGCTCTATATGATGTCCGTCGGGGATTTTCTTCCCGAAGAGGACAGACTTGCCGAGGGAAAACTTTACCGTCACGATACGGTTTATGTTGTAAGCGATCATGTTGAACATTCCGGCCTTGACCATAAAAAAGTTCCGGAATTCATGTCCGCATTTATTGATTTTATAAACGCAGATGACGATATAAATGATCTCATAAAAGCGGCAATCATTCATTTTTACCTTGCGTATGTCCATCCTTATTTTGACGGAAACGGACGTATGGCAAGACTTCTGCATCTTTGGTTCCTTGTTCAAAAAGGTTACCGTTCCACTCTGTTTGTTCCTTTTTCCAGCCAGATTGAGAAGAGCAGAAAAGCATATTATAACGCTTTTACGCAGGTTGAAGAGAATAAAAAATATTGCGAAAAAGTTGACCCCACGCCGTTTATTCTGTATTTTATCAATGAAGTTTACAACAAGATAAGCGAAGATTCCAATGTGGCGGAAACCTTATCCACATACGAAAATGCTTTTGCAAACGGAAAAATCACCGAAAAGGAAACAAGACTATGGAAGTTTGTTCTTTCTTTTTACGGAACCGAAGAATTTTCAACCAAACAGCTTGAAAAAGATTTCGGAGATGCTGCTTACGCCACAATCAGAGGTTTTGTTCTTAAATTCGAAGAACTTGGCTTACTTTCTTCGGCAAAATACGGGGTAAGAGTAAAATATAAAGTTGTTTTAAAAAAATAAACTATATTGAGGCATATAAAGAAAACAGCCCGTGCTCATTTTGAGCACGGGCCTCTTTTTTACATTATTGAAATTATGCCTTCCACCGCCAATGCAAATTCCATCGGCAAATCATAGGCACAGTTGTGTTTTCCGGCGATGCGAATAAAAGGGAACGAGGAGTTTTCCGCAAGCATCTGCGTTGTTTTATAAATAAAATCTTCTCGGTGGGCATCTCCGGCGCAGAAAACGGCTTTAACGCTTTTCGGAATTTTCGGAGGAAGTTCTTTTGTGAAAGTTCCGGCGAATTCGTTTTTGATGAAAAACCGCATATTTTCTTCTTCCCGGAGCATCACTTCTTCGGATTTCGGCTTTGCGTTTTCGTCGCCGTTATCCATGAGAAGCAAAAATTTTGTCGCCCCTCTTCCGATTTTTCCCGCCGCAACGAAAGCGTTTATTTTATCCGCTATTTCAAAAGCCTCGTGGTTTTCCGGAAGAAAAGCCATAGTCGGCGGTTCGTGGATTATCGCAAGGGAAACAAGTTCCGGATATTTGCTTGCAAGGCACATTGCAATAAGCGCACCGGCACTGCATCCGATAACCGTTACCGGTTCTTCCGGTGAAAACCTGCGGATAATTTCCGCCGCGTCATCCGCGGAATCTTCCAAAAAGCCGTTTCTGATTTCTCCGGAACTTCTGGAATATCCCCGGCGGTCATAGGTTATGACCTTGTGATTTTTTGCAAGGATTTCTGCCGTTTCGTCAAAAAAATCTGCGTCAACCGCCGCTCCGTGGATAAGCAAAATCGGCTTTCCTTCTCCGCGGATTTTGCAGAAAAGCGGCGCACCGTTTATTTCAAAAATTCCTTCGGAATACATAAAATCCCTCCATAGCACTGACGGACAGCCCCGAAAAGAGCTGTCCGCAGCATTTTATTGCAGAAAAGAAGTGAGAAGTTTTTAGTTTTTTTCGCTTTTTT
The DNA here is from genome assembly GCA_017847875.1 of Oscillospiraceae bacterium. Lineage (GTDB taxonomy): Bacteria > Bacillota > Clostridia > Oscillospirales > Ruminococcaceae > UMGS1668. The sequence continues at coordinate 9,835 of JAGASN010000050.1, forward strand.
TCATGTAGATAACAAGAGCAACAAGACTTCCTACCAGTCCGGAAAGGAGTCCGCTTATGCCGTTGTTGATTGCGTTTTCAATTGCGGTTTCCGGGAAAGGAATAAGAAACATTGCAGCTGCAAAACTGAGGATTGCGCCTGCTATTCCGGAAGGGATTGCGTTAAAAAGAGCTTTTTTGAACATATTGTGTCCTCCTTTTTAATGGGTTGAGAGTTTCCTGAATATAAAAGAAAGAACGGCACCGGCAATCGCAAGAGCCATTGCCGCAAGAAATGCGGTCTGATAAGCACCGGCGGAAGCATAGATTTTGCTCATAATGGTGGGTCCGAAATAACCCGCCGCGGCAAAACCGATGAACATGATTCCGTAGTTGACGCTGTTGTTTCTTCCGCCGAACTGGGAAGCGGTGAATCCGGGATAAATCCCCATAATAGAACCGAAGCAAAGTCCGACAATGCAGACTCCGATATAGAAAGTCGCAACGCTTCCTTCGCCGGAAATAAACAGAAGACCAAGACCGAGAACGGAAACAAGGAATACTCCGAGAATTGTGTTGACGGAGCCGATTTTATCGGAGATGAATCCCGCAAGAATTCTTCCGAGAGTATTGAACATTGCAAGGATGGAAACCGCAACAGCGGCTTCCGCGGCGGTCATTCCGATCATGTTCTGTGCAACGGGAGAAGCCTGGGAAGTTACCATAAGTCCGGAAAAAGCTCCGCAGCAGAGCATAAGTATCATCACATAGAAAACCGGGTCTTTAAGCATTGTCTTCCAGTCCTTATCAACCGGAGCTTTTGCTCCTGCTTTCGGTTCGGGAGGATTCCAGCCTTCCGGTTTAAAACCTTTTGGGCATGCGGTGATGAAGAAGGCGGAAATGCAGATTATGACAAGCATTGCAGTGCCAAGGAGTTTGAACGCCATAGTAACGTCAAAATTATCGATAAGAGCGTTGGCAACTATCGGGATAATTACGGAACTGATTCCGTAGGAAGCTGTGGCGATTCCGCCAACAAGTCCCCGTTTATCCGGGAAGAATTTTACGGAGTTGGATACTGTGCATCCGTAAACCATTCCCACACCGAGTCCTACTCCGAGTCCATAGGTCAGAAGAAGCATTCCGATACTTTTTGCAAAGCCGGAAGCAATCATTCCGAGCCCGAAAAGGATTCCGCCGATGAAGATTACCCATTTCGGACCGATTTTATCGTTGATAAATCCGCCGGAAATCATGGTGATTGGTCCGACCGCGTTGGCAATGGTGAAGATTATAGCAAGGCCTGCAACTTCACTTCCGGTTACGGAAGAAAGATATGCCGCCATGGGGGTTGCAAAAACGCTCCAAGCATAAAGGGAACCGATACAAAGATTTATAAGGCAGGAAGCGGCAAGGATTATCCAGCGTTTTTTGGTAAGGCTCATGGCTTAATCCTCAAAACCGGCCCAGCGGGGTTTTCCGGTATAAACTTTCGCTTCCTCTTCGCCGGAAAGAACGCGGATCGCGCCGGCGGCCATTGCCTCGAGTTCAAATTCGCCCGGATATGCATAAACCGGAGCGATCCATTTGCAGGCTTCAGTAATCTGGTTAACAAGGTCTTCGCTGTGGACCATTCCGCCGCCGAGAAGGATTCCGTCAACTTCGCCTTTAAGAACGGTTGCCATGGAACCGATGTATTTTATAATCTGATAAATCATTGCGTTCCATACTCTTTCAGCGGTTTTGTTGCCGGAAGCGGCAAGAGCAGTAACTTCTCTTGCGTCGGCGGTTCCAAGATGGGAAACAAATCCGCCGGTTCTGGTGCAAAGGGATTTTACTTCTTTAAGATCCTTGTCTTTCGCATAGCGGAGAAGTTCCGCAACCGGAACAGCGCCGCATCTGGTGGGAGCCATTGGGCCTTCGCCGCCGACGATATCGTTGCCGTCTATCATTTTGCCTTTCTGATGAGCGGAAACGGAAATTCCGCCGCCGATATGGCAGACGATATAGTTGCAATCCTCATATTTTTTGCCTTCGGAAGCCGCGTGGCGGATTGCGGTTTCTTTAAGGTTAAGAGCGTGGAGATGTACGTTTCTGTAAACGCCTTTAACACCGGTAACTCTCGCAAGGTCGCAGAGTTCGTCGGTATCCGGAGGGTTTACTACAAATGCGGGTTTGCCGAATTTTGCGGCAAATTCGTTTGCAAGCTGGCTTCCGAGGTTTGCGGGATGCTGAACTCCGTTTGCGCCGCGTCTTGCGTGGTCAAGAATGGTTTCGTCAACTCCGTAAACGCCGCCTTCCATTGCCATAAGACCGCCGCCTCTGCCTACGAATGCATCAACATCGGAAAGGTCTATATTGTTTTTTTCAAGAAGCTCGTTGATGGTATCTCTTCTGTAAGGGAGCTGGTCGCTGATGGTTGCGTATTCTTTAAGGACAGCGGCATCATGTGCTACGTTTTCGGCAAAAAGGCATTTTTCGCCTTCAAAAAGACCGATTTTTGTGGAAGTGGAACCGGGGTTTATGGTAAGGATTTTATATTCGCTCATTTTATTTTACCCCCTGTGCTCTTACGCAGCTCATGGCGATGTTGCCGACCATTTCGGAAACGGGTGCGCCTCTGGAGCAGTCGCAGACAATTTTTGCAAAGCCCTGGAGCATCGGACCGTATGCATCGGCGTGTGCAAACTGCTGAACAAGTTTTACGCCGACGTTGCCGACGTTGAGGTCCGGCCAGATTACGATATTTGCCTTACCGGCAACCCTGCTTTCCTTTTTGACTTTCTTTGCAGCAACTTTGGGGTTGATTGCGGAATCGAACTGGAATTCGCCGTCGATAGCAAGATCGGGTCTTCTTTCGTTTGCTATTTTTACCGCTTCAACAACTTTGTCAACAAGGGGACCTTCGCCGCTTCCGCAGGTGGAATAGGAAAGCATTGCACATCTGGGTTCCCATTCAACAAGGGAATGAACGGTATCGCATGCGGCGATTGCAATGCTTGCAAGCATATCGGAATCCGGGTTGGTGCAGACTGCGGAATCGCCGAAGCCGAGAAGCTGGCCTTCGCTGCCTTCATAACCGGGGATATTGAAAATGCCGACACTGGAAATGGTGGAAACGCCTTCCTGAAGGCCGACTACCATCTGTCCTGCCATAATAACGTCGCCGGTGGAATGGGTAAGACCCGCAAAGGTTACGTCAACCATTCCGGTTGCCTGCATCATAAGAGCGGTGTACATGGGGTCTTTGGATTTGCGCTTCATGGTTTTTGCGCTGTTGAGGGGATATTTTTCGCAGTAGTTTGCGATGAGTTTTTCAAGCCATTCTTCGTTGAAAGCATCAACAACGGTGATACCTTCGAGAGAAACGCCGAATTCTTCCGCGGCGTTTACGATTTCGTCTTCTTTGCCGATAAGGACGGAAACGCAGTAGCCTTTATCGGCGCATTCCCTTGCGGCAAGAAGAATTTTTTCTTCGGTTGCTTCCGGGAAAGCAACTCTCTGGGGAGCGGCTTTTGCACGCTCATAAATTTTTTCCATTATATCCATTTTGTTTTCCTCCTTAAAGTTTTTCGGTGACCGCGAATGCGGAAACGATTTCGGTTTCGTGGGAAATTGAAATATGTATGACGTAATCCGTTCCGAAAACCGATTCAAAAGCTTCCTTCGTTTTTCCGAAAAGTTTTGAGCACGGTTTTCCGTCTTCGTCATCAATGATTTCGATTTCTCCGGGACGGAATTCGATTTTGCAGGCGCTTATGGATTTATAAACCGCCTCTTTTGCGGAAAAGCGCCCGGCAAAAAATTCGTGTCTTCTGCTTTGAGCATCTCCCTGAGCACGCTCCTTTTCCGTAAAAGCACGCAGAAGGAAAGGGTCGCCTTCGGAAATTGCGGTTTCCGAAAGCCTTTTTACGTCAAAAATATCCGTTCCTATACCGATAATCATTGTTTTCACCTCGTTTTTGGGTGCAAAAAGGGCAGCAGCCAGTTTTTTTGACCGCTGCCCTTCTCGTTGGGGATTATTATGTTTTGTCTGAGCACCGCACAGCGGTCCGCGCCGTGCTCAAACCGTTTTTATGCTGATTTATCAGTCAAATCTGCCGTATTCGATATCGCCGTCAACATATTTGGGCGGAACAACGGGGATCTGGAGATAAGAATCGTATTTGCCGCCGGTATAGATGGAGGTATCGCCGTGGTTGTCGGTATCCCAGAAGAGAGGTTCGAACCAGCCTTCGCGGATATAATGACCTGCAACCTGGATACGGAGGGACTGGCCTTTGTGCCAGAAACGGCTGGAAGGAACGATTTCAACATCGACCGCAACAACTTCACCGGGCTGAATCTTTTCTTCTTTAAGATGGCTCTGGATGGGCTGGAAATCGGTGGATTTATCCGGGTCAAGAGCACGGTGGGAAATTCTCATCTTGCCCCAGGTGCCGGGATGAGGTTCGCCGAGAACATCGGTGGGAAGCCATTCGCCTTTGGTATTGAGTTTCTGGATGTTGATGAACATATCCGCATCGTTATATTCCTCTGCGGTTACCCACATATGGAGTTTCATATAGCCGGTGATTTCAACGTCTTCGGTGAATTTGATATCGAAGTTGGTTACGCCGGTGTTGCCGTCATAGCTGACTTTACTTTCGGCTTCAACAGGATTCCAGGAAAGAGCGCCGTTTGCGGCATCGAGGTAAAGTTTTTTATACTGGGTGCGTTTGAGCGGGAAGGTCTGTTCGGGACGGTCTTTTGCGTAAAGGAATTCGTGTGCGTCCTGAACTTCAAGACGTACTCTCGGGGTGGATTCCCAGCAGTTGTGGATATCTTTGAGGTAACGCTCAAAGAAGAGCTCAAGCTCTGCAAGATGCTCTTTGTTATAGCCGTCCGGCCATTCAAATTCACGGTGTGCTCTCATCCATTTTTTCTTGGATTTGATTTTTCTGAAGCCCTGGAATGCTCCGCGGAGATGGAAGTGGTTCCAGCATGCGGTGCAATATACCGGGATTTTGATTTTTTCGAACTGCGGAATTTTGTCTTCCCAATATGCGTTCATAAGAGGAGATCTTTCTGCCATGGCAACCATGTCGTCAACTTTGTTTTCGCTGGTGATGGAGCTTACGATGAATTCGTTGAATGCGATTGCGGGAACGCCGCCTTCGAACATAGATTCACGGTAAATGTCGGAAGTTCCTTCCCAGGGCGCGATACATGCAAGGTGCGGCGGCTGCTGTGCTGCAATTCTCCACTGGCTCATTGCAACTGCGGAGTTACCGCCCATACCGATTTTGCCGTTGCACCAGGGCCGCTGTGCAAGCCATTCGATTACGTCATAACCGTCACGGGCTTCCTGAGTTCCGAAGCAGCAAACGTCGCCTTCGGAATGGCCTACGCCGCGAGGGTCGATGTTGATGATTGCGTAATCTTTATAGCACCAATAGAGCGGGTCGGTGGATTCGAATTTGGTGAGTTTGGAAACAGTTCCGGGTGCAACACCCATGATCTGCCATTCGCTCATTCCTTCGCCGGGGCGTTTTCCATAGAAGCTCCAGGAAAGGATTGCGGGAATACCGACTTTATCTTTCGGACGGAAAATATCGATATAAATGTTAACACCGTCGCGAAGCGGAACTTTAACATCCTGTTCGCAGATGATTCCGGGTGCGCATTCATAAGTTCTGGGGTTGAGGTCGGGGCAAACGCCCATTCCCATGGAGTTCATTCCGGGGCCGCCTGCATCGCGGTTTTCGGATCTGGGGTCAACAGGGGTTTTACCCTGGCGGTAAACAGTTTCCATTTCAACGCCGTTGAAGGTTTCAATTTTGGTGGATCTGATAGGTTCGGGCATTCCGGGCATAGGCATGGTTAAATCCTCCTTTTAATATTAAAGAAATGAATAAATATACTTTTATATGTTATTCTTCACAAAGCTCTTCGATGTAATCTGCCGCAAGTCCGATGGTGGGGCAGCGGCGGAAACGCATGAAGGAAATTTCAACGTCAAACTCATCTTCAAGGAAGTTGGTCATCTGGGAAACGTTTCCGGATCTTGCGCCGAGGTCTTCGATAAAACGGGTATCCTCATTGATTTCTTCGGGCTTTTTGCCGAAAAGAACACAGCATCTTTCGATGATTTTTTCAACAGCCTGTTCGCGTACAGTCATTTTGCATTACTCCTTTTCAAAAAGTTTTCAGGTATCCCTTGATACCGACAATAATATTGTATATAATATTTTTGACCGAAACAATGTAGCCAAAAACAAAGTTTGAAGGTAAAATTGCATTTCAATTTGTGAGCGCTCACAAAACGGAGGTGTTCTTTTTGGAAATACATAAGATACTCGAAAAACTAAGCTCCTTTTCACCGAAAGCGGTTGCCGAAGTCAAGGAGCCGACTTATATCCAGACCCATAAGATGATAAAACCCGGTCAGCCGAGTTTTTTCCCAGCATGCCTTTATGTGGGATACGCTTCCGAACTTCCTCCGGCTCTTGAAGATAAGGGCAAGGCAAACCTTATCTGCATTGACGATGCGCCAATTCCTTCCAGTTTTACTGAAAGCGGAGATATAAATCTTTATCTTATCCCGAAAGGCACGAACCAGTTCGACGTTCTGAATAAAATTGCAGATGTAATGATCGATGAGGCGACCCTTACCTCTGCAATGCGACGAATTCTTGATACGCTCTATTCCGGAAGCGGCCTTCAGGCGCTTGTTGACGTTGCCTCGGAAGTTTTCGAAAATCCGATCTTTATAAACGACAGCGCATATAAAATCATCGCCATGTCCCATAAGACACAGTTCAAAAACGAAACACTTGAAGAAGAAAAAAGCCTTGGCTACGTTCATGTTTCCAATATTGAAGGAATGAAGCGTGACGGACTTTTAAGCAAATTCCTCGGCAAAAGCGACAAAATCATGACAAGTAAGCGCAGGGACAAAAACGAAACCTGGCTTTTCAAAAACGTTCTTCTTCACGGGATTTTTATTGCCGCTATTGCTATTGTTGATAACAACCGCCCCTTCCGGGAGCTGGATTACGAACTTCTGGAGCGCTTTTCAAAAATCGTAGCGGTTGAAATGGAAAAGAACGATTTTTATAAGGATAACCGGGGAGTTATGTATAACTATTTCCTCAGCGACCTTATAAGCGGAAAAATACAGAACCAGAAAAGCATTGTTCAGCGCGCGAATATCCTCAACTGGAAAATGTACGAATGGTTCAAGATAATCGTGATCGTTGACGGAAAGAAGGAGTTTTCCGAAAGCAGGATGCAGTCCATTGCGGATAATATCCGCAGAGCTATTCCGGATTGCCGCTGGACGATTTATCAGAAAAACCTTATCGTTTTTATAAGCAGGCCGAAAAAGGATATTGCTTCCGAAAGCGAAATAGAAACCTTTAAAATATTCCTTAAAAACAACGATATTTACGCCGGGGTAAGCTCCTCTTTCAACAATCTCATGGAGGCTTCAAGGTATTACAAACAGGCGGTGAAAGCAGTTGACGTGGGCGTTTTTTCTCATAAAAGCGAAAATCTTTTCTTCTATCCGGATGTTTCGCCCTATTATGCAGCATCGCTTATCCTCAAGCGCTCCGAACCGAGGGATTTTTGTCCGGACGAAATCGAGATTATCCAGCAGTATGACGCTGACAATAATTCGGAACTTCTGCTTACCCTTGAAAAATATCTCTATTATGTTGATGATCCGGTTTCCGCCGCAAAAAGCCTTAATATTCACAGGAACACACTTTTATACAGGATAAACAAAATAAAAGAGCTGACCGGGCTTGATCTTTCAAACGGCGACGAAAGGTTCAAGGTCCAGCTTTATCTTAAACTTGCGCAGTATCATAAAAATACGAATTAAATACAACAAAAGGAGGTCACACCTACAAAATAGGTGTGACCTCCTTTTATCCTGCAAGTATCGCCATTCTCTCTTCGATTAGTTTTTCAAGAGCTTCTTTTTTGTCATCCGGAAGATAAGATTCCTTACACATTACGATATATTTATCTTTGAGTTTTACTGTTTTTTCAATCATCTTTTCCGCGGCTTTTTCCGGAACACCGATGGTTTCCGCAAAAACAATAAAATCCTTTCTGCGGATATTCTGCTTTTTACCGTTTATGGTCAAAGCCATCTGTTCATTGTCCTCTGGAATCACAACATTTGTTGAAAGCATATCGTAAGCGGCGGAAAGAACATATTCGCTTTTTCCCTCTTCTGTTTCGATAAGAGAAAAGTTTTTGAGGTGCATATCGGAATTTCCAACGGCGAAAGAAAAAACAATTCTGTAAAAAAGTTGCGAAAGATCAAGGCCGCTGTTTACGGAATATTTAGCGACGATTTTTCCGCAGCGTTCGTAGGAACCGCGGTATTTGTCGTCCGTCAGTCTCCCGTCAAGCTGGCAGAAATCCTCCATGGCAAGTACCTGACCGTCCTTACGGTCAATGCGCTTTGTGATATATGCAAAGTTGCCTTGCAAGGGCAGGCGAATCAGCGCATAGGGAACGGTTTTTATTCCGCTTGCTTCCGCCATCTGCATAACAAGATATTCCATTTCCGGGAGAGCGGGATACTCTTCCGTCTGGGGTTTAAGAATATATCCGGTGGGGTAGTTTACAAGGGTCAAACGGGGGTTATCATCCTTTGAAAGATGAAGAGAAAGTTTTTTCTGAACACCCGGAACGGTGAATCCTTTGGTCGTGTTATCAACGGCAATTTGATTCAGAACGTCTTCCGAAACGTCAATATCCGGAAACTTAACCGTACCAAAAAACGATTTTACGCAGGATTTATGCCAGCCGTGTTCAGTTTCAGTCTTGAGCGGTTTTCCGCAGCAAAGGCAGTTGCTCATTCTTTCTCACCCCCTTATCTGAACGTTGCCAATTGGGTCCTTGCAGGCAACGAGGAGCAAACCAAAACGGTCTTTACGGTCTATTTTCCAGTTATGGCTTACGATATTGAGAAGCCAGCCCTCCGGAATAAGTCCGTCAAAAAAAGAAAAAAGTGTTTTTGAGGTATATTCTTCTTCTTGAAGCGGCAGAGTAAGACTTACGGCTGTCGGATTTTCACTTTTAAGATAATCGTCATCATAAACAAACGAATATCCGTAATCTGTTTCTTTCAGGATTCCCGCAAAAACTTCCCGCACATATACATACGCTGTTCTGTATGCTTCCATCAGTTTTCATCCTTTCTTCCGGGAACGGCTTTCATGCCGAACATTGCAAGGGCCTGATTGACTTTATCCATTCTTACGGTTTCTTTGCCCCGTTCAAGTTCACGAACAAAGCGAAGACCAAGGCCGGAATGGAGGGCAAATTCCTCCTGGGTAAGTCCGGCTTCTTTTCTTTTTTGTTTAATAAATTCAGCGATAGTGTTCATAACCGGATTATACACCCTATCGGGTATAATGTCAATGAATTACATAAATAATATACCCGATAGGGATTATAATATGCATGCAATGAAACAATACACCCGAAAGGGTATAAAATTAATAATAGCATTGCTTTCAGCTTTTTTATAATTTCTACACTTCCGGATAAGAAAAAGGACACCGAAAAATCGGTGTCCTTTTTCGAACGCAATTGGGGTTTTGTATGTTGGGGGGTATTTATTGCATTATGCGCAGATCCAGCCGCCGCCGTCAGCGTTGATGGTCTGGCCGGTGATCCAATGGCTTTCGTCGGAAGCAAGGAATACAACTATAGGTGCAACGTCATCATGGGGTTCGCCAACACGATGGAAGCAGTTATCTTTGAATGCATTCATTGCATATTCCTGCATTTCGGGAAGCTGGAGATGCATATCGTTCTGTGCGTTATCGGTAAAACCACCGGGGCAGATGCAGTTTACGCGGATATTGTTGATGCCCCATTCTCTTGCAACGGTTCTGGAAAGAGCACGGATTGCTTCTTTAACGGGAGAATAGGTGGAGCTGAGGCAAGGGCTTTCCTGTCCCCATCTGGAACCGAAGTTGATGATGGAAGCGCCTGCGCCGGGTTTATCTTTGAGGTAAGGATAGCACATCTGCATGAGGTGCCAGGTGGAGAAATAAGAAATCTCAAATTCTCTCTGCATGGTTTCTGCCTTCTGGTCAACAAAAGGAATAAGAGTGGTGCAGTGTACGTTGTTTACAAGAACGTCAACGGTTCCCCATTTTTCAACGGTTGCGTCAACAAGTTCCTGAAGTTTATTTACATCTCTGACGTCCATGGGAATTGCAATAACTTCTGCACCAGCTTCTTCGCAAAGGCGTTTGGTTTCCATAAGTTTTTCTTCCTGAATATCGCAGATTGCGATGCCTCTTGCGCCTTCTTCAGCAAGAAGGAGTGCTTCCGGTCTGCCAAGTCCGCTGGCTGCGCCGGTAAGGATACATACTTTTCCGTCTAATTTACCCATAATATATCTCCTTTCAAATTCGGTTTTATAACCGTCAATATAATTATAGATAAACCAGAACGAATAAGCTTGTCGTTTTTTTACTTAAAATTTGTTATTATTTTAACTATCTTTTCTGGTTTTTCCTGAAAGCGGAAGGTGTCATACCATAAGAAGTCTTGAAGCTTTCAATAAATGATTTGTTATTCGGAAAGCCGCATTCATTTGCTATATCAACAATATTTTCTGTTGAATTGGTAAGCATATAAACAGCATGGTTAAGCCTTATTTTATTTAGATAATCTTTATATCCTATGTTAAGCTGTTCCTTGAAAAGTCTTGAAATATATGAGGACGAAAGATGAAATTTTTCAGAAATGACATCAAGAGAAATCTGTTCGTTGTAATGCTTGTGGATATAATCAATGATGATATCTATCTGATTATCCGATTTTTTAAGCTGATTTTTTCTGTAATCTCCGTCTTTAAAAGTAAAATCCCTTATCAGAATATAAACCAGCATAAAAAGATAACAATGGAATCCCATTATGTCCAGATCGTTATCGTTTCCGAAATGTTTTACCATTTTAAGAAAATTTTCTTTAAGCTTACCGTAATCGTTTTCCGGAAGAAGGCTGTCTGCTGAATTACAGCATATCCTTGATGAATCAAAAAGCGGAATAAGCTGTTCGAGATATTCGTGTTTTATATGGAAACATTCCATTTCCACTCCCGTTTCGGTGGAATAGCCGTGAGCTGTATTATAATCCACAAAAATAAAGTCGCCTTCCGAAACCGAAAAACTGCGGTTTTTAATGCTGTATTCAGCTTTGCCGCTGATTACATAAACAAGCTCCAGCCAATCGTTAAAGTGGTTTGTTATAGTATATCCGCCGGGAGTTATGAACCTTAAAAAAGATATATTTTTATCACCGCTTATTTTATGGGAGCACATTTCGTTATCATAATCCTTGAACTTTTCGATTTCCACAAAAGGACGGTCATAGATATATTCCCGCATTTTCTCGCCTCAAGTCTGCTAATAATTTCACGGATATTTTACTATTTATCAGATATAAAGTCAAATGACAAAACCGCACCAACAAGCCTTGCAATTCTCCATATTCCCTTGACAAAATCCCCATTAGTGATTTAATAAAGGTATAAATATCGGGAAAGGGGGATTTTTATGCCTTACAGCGAACTTGTGAAGAATTTTGAACGCATAAGGGACTATATGCGCCAGTTTTATGTTTACGGTTTCAAAAGCCGAAGCGAATATGATTCCAAAAGCGCAAGAAGCTATGATAATGAGCGCCGCAGAATCGAAAGTTGGCTTGGGGATTATATGAGTTTTCGCACCACCGCCGAAGGCAAGAACGTTTTCATCTCCGTGGACAGCCGGTCTGCCGAACAAAATCCCCTTTATAACGCGTTCCGGGCAAAAAGCTTTACCGACGGAAGCATTACGCTCTATTTCTATATTCTTGATCTGCTTTACGGCGGGAAAAGCCTTTCCATTCAGGAAATTGTTGACGGGATTTCGGAAAAATATCTTTCGGAATTTGAAAACCCGGAGGAATTCGACGTTTCCACTGTGCGCAAAAAGCTGAAAGAGTATGCGGAGCTCGGTCTTATCGTAACCGAAAAACGCGGCAAGGAAAACGTTTTCAGCCTTTCGGAAGACAGCGTTGATTTAAAAAACTGGGCTGAAGCCCTTGCTTTTTATACCGAAGAAGATCCGCTCGGCGTTATAGGAACTTTTTTTCCGGAAAAACCGGAAAGCGAAATCGGCTTCCGATTCAAGCACCACTATATCCTCAACGCGCTGGACAGCGATATCCTCTGCGACATTCTTCTTGCCATGAGCGAACGTCGCTGTGCAGAAGTTGCGGTTACAAGCAAACGCAACAACGACGTTATCCATGTTCACAACGTTTTTCCGATGAAAATTTTCATCAGCACCCAGAACGGAAGGCAATATCTCCTTTGTTACCACTATTCCTACCGCCAGCCGATGTTTCTGCGACTTGATATGATTCATTCCGTAAAACCCGGCGCGGTCGAAAAGCAATACGAAAAATATATGGGCTACTGTGAAAAACTTCGGGAAAATGTCTGGGGAGTTTCCGTCGGCGAACCTTTTTCCATGGATTATCTTGAAATGGTGATTCACGTCGAAAAGGGAGAGGAATACATAGTCCGCCGCCTTGAAAGGGAAAAACGCTGTGGAAAGGTCGAAAGGCTTGACGTTAACCGGGTTAAGTTCACCGCGGATATTTTTGATGCAGGCGAGATGATTCCCTGGATACGCACTTTTACCGGAAGAATAGAAAGCCTTCATTGCAGCAACAAGGCCGTTGAAAGACAGATTTTTGATGACTTTGAAGCTATGAAGGCGCTTTACGGAGGTGGCGAAGATGTTATTTAACGAAATTTACGGAAAATACTTCGCCGCCGTAAGTGAGATAATAAAAGCCGCACAGAGCGAGAAACTCACAGAAAAGGAACTTTACGCCATAGTGCGGGATAACGCCTTTGCGGAAAGCGGCCTTGTTGTTCCCCAGATGCTCAAAGAAGAAAACTGGCCGCTTTTGCGGAAAAATCTGAGCACGCCCATTGAGCACGCACCGGAAAGGCCACTTACCCTCCTCGAAAAACGTTGGCTGAAAAGCCTTCTTACCGATCCGAGGATAAAACTTTTTGATATTTCTGTGGAAGGCCTTGAGGATATCGAGCCACTTTATCCGACGGATTCCTTCGTATATTTTGACCGTTACAGCAATGGAGATCCCTTTGAAGACCCGGAATACGTGAAAAATTTCAAAACCGTGCTCAAAGCAATGCGTGAGCACCGGAAAGTCTATGTTGAATTCAAAGGTCACAGGGGCACAGACCAGAAGCGCAACTGCGTGGTTTACAGCCTTGAATATTCTTCTAAAGACGACAAATTCAGGATAATTGCCTCCGGCGACCGTTATTCTTTCATTATAAACATAGCAAGGATAACGAAATGCGAACTGATGGGGAAATATTCCCCGGAGGAATTCCGCCCGAAAGCTCCTATCAAGAAAGAAATTATCTTTGAACTTTTCGATGAGCGCAACGCACTCGAAAGGGTAATGCTCCACTTTTCCCATCTTGAAAAGGAAACGGAAAAGCTGGGGGATAAAAAATACCGGGTGAAACTCCTTTATGAAACGGAGGACGAAACGGAAATGCTCATCCGCATTCTTTCCTTCGGACCGATGATAAAGGTGCTTTCGCCGCAAAATCTGATTGAACAAATCAAAAACCGAATAGAAAAACAGGAAAAGCTGCGGACTCAAAAATGAGTTCGCAACTTTTTTTCCAAGATAAATTTTCCAATTTGCGCTATGATGTAATCACAAAAGCACAAACAGCAATTTTCTGAAGAGCCGGTCTCGAAATCCGGTATTCTTAAAATCGTGCTTTGTAAAAACGGTTTTATCTCTCGTAGGAAGTTTACACTGTCAGAAGGGACTGATAAAACTGAAAAAAGACGCTTCCAGCAAAATGTTTTCCATGCGTTAGTTCCGATGGGGAACACCCGGAATCATATCCGGCTTTTGGCGGGTTCGAATCCCGCATGCAATATGAAAAAGCGTCTTGAAAAAACTTAAAGGCACGCACAGCAAAGAACTTTGTAGCTAAGTTGGTATAGCAGGGGGCCTGGAAACCCTCGTGTCGCGGGTTCGATTCCCGCCTTAAAAAACGTGCCTTGTTCAAAAAATAAAAAAGGTGCGCACAGCAAAGAAAAGGTCCTCCACATGGGTTACGCCAGAAAAAACGTCGCAGGGATGGAGCTCTGCATTGCACCTTGAATAAAAGCACGCACAGCAATTTATTCAGACACACTTCGTGATTACGTTCCGCTTTTTCAGGAATGCTTTTAAAAAACGTGCTTTGTTTTAAAAAGTTTTTCCCCCGTTTTTCTTTAAAAGCGCCAAGAGCATTGCCCTGAAAAATCGGGCACTCATAACTGCCGAAAAGACAAATCCGGCACCGGAGAAGATTTGCGGAAAGGATAGAATGCAAACGGGAAACATAGCACCCGCTTTGCATAAACCTTAAGATACGGACAGCAATTATTACTTTATTTTTACATAAGATCAGACTTAAAAAGACGTGTCTTGTCCATAAAAAAACAAAAACCTTTTGACATAATTTCCCGAAGGAGGGATTTTTTCATGCTTGAATTTCTTAAAAAAGAAGCCAACAAAACATATACCGAAAACGGCGCTTTGACCAACCTCAGCACCAATTCCGAATGCCTTGACCTTTTTGCAACCGTCGGAGCGCTCCGTTCTTCTTCCGATGAGGAAGTTATCGCAAGATTTATGAGAGCTTTTGCGGAAAACCCGGATAACGCCATGAAGATCCTCTTCTTCACAAGGGATATCCGCGGCGGACTCGGTGAACGCAAAGTTTTCCGCACAATTCTTAAATGGCTTGCGGAAAATGAAGCCGATTCCGTAAGAAAAAATATCAACTATATTGCCGAATTCGGCCGTTTTGATGACCTTCTTATCCTTTTTGGAACCCCTTGCGAAAAGGATGCAATGGAGCTCATCAAAAACCAGCTGGAAGCAGATATTGCCGCAATGAACAGCAAAAAGGAAGTTTCCCTTCTTGCAAAATGGCTTCCTTCCGTAAATGCTTCCGCAAAAGAAACCGTTCTTGCGGCAAAGAAAATTGCAAAATATCTTGGAATGAACGACTGCGAATACCGCAAAACCCTTGTTAAACTCAGAAATTACATAAAAATCATCGAAAACAACCTTCGCGAGAAGGATTACACCTTTGATTACGAAAAACAGCCTTCCCGTGCGCTTTTCAAATACCGCAAAGCATTCGGCAGAAACGACGGCGAGCGCTACAGCGAATTCATCGGAAAAGTTCAGAAGGGCGAAGCGAAGCTCAACGCCTCCAACGTTGCGCCCTATGAACTTGTTGAGCCTTATCTCAACTGGAGTTTTTATAACAACGGCGAAAGAACTTTTATGAGAGCGATAGAAGAAAGCGAAAGGGAAGTTCTTAACGCAACATGGAACTCTCTTCCGGATTTCGGAAACGAAAGGAATGCCCTTGCGGTGGTGGATACTTCAGGTTCGATGTATTGGGCCGCAAAACCGCTGCCTGCAGCGGTGGCGCTTTCTTTGGGAATCTATTTTGCGGAACACAGCAAAGGAAAATTTGCGAATCATTTTATCGAATTTTCTGCAAATCCAAGACTTATCGAAATCAAGGGAAAGGATTTTGCTGAAAAACTTCGTTATATCGCAAGTTTCAACGAGGTTGCAAATACTGATATTCAGAAAGTTTTTGATCTTATTCTGAATACCGCCGTAAACAATCATCTTCCGCAAAAAGAACTTCCGGAAACGCTTTATATTATCTCCGATATGGAATTTGATAACTGCGTTGAAGGAGCCAACGTTACAAATTTTGAGCTTGCAAAACTTAATTTTGCAAGGCATGGCTATAAGCTTCCGAAAGTGGTATTCTGGAACGTTCAGAGCAGAAACCGCCAACAGCCGGTAACCATGAACGAACAGGGTGTCGCGCTGGTAAGCGGCTGTACTCCGAGACTTTTCTCCATGGTTATGGAGGGCGACCTTGATCCTTACCATTTCATGATGGAAGTCATCGGAAGCGAACGCTACGCGAAAATCGCGGCATAATAACTCTTGTTTAAAATCCGCGGTTTTCGTCTTTCTTCGGCGATTGTCGCGGATTTTTAATAAAGGAGAGTATAATTATGATAGAAATAAACGGAAAGTATAACAAAGCCATTTGCTATACGCCGGAACTTGAGGAATTCGCAGCGGAGCAGATAAAAGCGGTCTGCGACAGAGCGGAATTTGCGGACTGCAAAATAAGGATAATGCCGGACGTTCATGCTGGAAAAGGATGTACCATCGGCACCACAATGACCATCACCGATAAGGTCGTTCCGGGAATGGTGGGAGTGGATATCGGATGCGGAATGGAAACGGTCCGTATTGCCGAAAAAAAAATCAACTTTGAAAAACTGGATAATCTTATCAGAAGAGAAATTCCGTCCGGTATGGATATCTGCGAAGAGCCGCATCCATATAATTCGGAAATTGATTTGACGGAGCTCCGGTGTGCAAAGCACGTTAACCTTGAAAGAGCAAGAAGAAGCATAGGCACTCTCGGCGGCGGAAACCACTTCATAGAAATCGATAAAGGCGAAAACGGCGATCTTTTCATTGTAGTTCATTCCGGCAGCCGCCATATCGGAAACGAAGTTGCGAAATATTATCAGGAAGAGGGCTACAAAGCCCTTTGCGGAAACGCGGATTATCAGATTGCGGAAACTATTGAACGCCTTAAAGCGGAAGGAAGATTCACCGAGATACAGAAAACAGTCAACAAGCTGAAAGCGCAGAAAGAGGCGCTGACCGCTATTCCGAAAGACCTTGCCTATGTTTCCGGCAAACTTTTCGATGACTATATCCACGATATGAAAATCATCCAGAAGTTCGCAATGCTCAACCGCAAAGCCATGACGGAAGTTATCATAAACGGAATGGGCCTTACCGAAACGGAAAGATTCACCACCGTTCATAACTATATCGATACGGATTCGATGATTTTAAGAAAAGGCTCTGTTTCCGCAAGGCTTGGCGAAAAGCTGCTTATTCCGATAAATATGCGCGACGGAAGCCTTATCTGCATCGGCAAAGGCAATCCGGAATGGAACTTTTCCGCACCCCACGGAGCGGGAAGACTTATGAGCAGAAAAAAGGCTTTTGAAAGCCTTTCCCTTGATGAATACAGAAACGAAATGGAAGGGATTTTCACCACCTGTGTCGGGACTGCAACTCTTGACGAAGCGCCTATGGCATATAAAAACATCGATGAAATAATTGAACAAATTGAGCCTACTGCGGAAATTATTGAAAGAATAAAGCCGGTTTATAACTTCAAAGCGGCGGAATAAAACAAAATACCCGTTCTCAAAAAGAGCACGGGTATTTTATCATTCCTGTTCAAACCAGGTTCCGCTCTGGTCGCTGAAGACGGAAAGCTGGGAATCGATAAGGTTATGTATTATCCGGCTGAGAGCTTTTCGTTCAATGGAAACTTCATAAGGATATTTTGCGAGAAAGTTCAGAATGTCCTGTTGGCGAAGGTGGATTTTGCTGTTGGATTTTTCTTTAAGGATGAGATATACGAAAAGCGGCGCCATGCTTTTTCTGGAATTTGATTTTTTCGGGTGATAATATTCATCAAGCTCGTCCTCTGTCATGGTTTCAAGTTTTTCGATGTTGAGCCGGACGGTGTTACCCACCGTTTCCATGGAAACGCCGTATTCATGGAGAACCATTGCCGCCGCAAAAACCTTTCCTTCGTTTCTTATGATAAATTCCGGTGCGCCGATTTCCATAAGCTTGCAGGTGCGCATGGCCCTTATAATTACAGAGCAGGCACACATCCCTTTACCTATTCGGTTTTCGGCTTCTTTCGTAAGATTGTTTCTATCCTGCTCCAGAAGCAAAAGTTCTTCTTCTGAAACGGAAATATCCATATCTTCTCTTAAAATTTGCTTTTCGATTTCGGTAAGTTTTTCTCCCTTTGAAAGATTTGCGGAAATTCTTTTTATATAATCGATCGTCTGAAGCCGGTCGATTATATCGGAAATGAGAGTCCGGTCAAATCCGTTATCATCAAAAGGACGGATATACGTATTCCAGATTTCAAAATCATTTTTATCAAGAAGTTCCTTCGCGTTTTCAGGATCGTCGTCAATATTGTCATAAAGAGCGGCAATTTTTTTAATTCCATCATAAATCGTTCTGAATTTTTCGGAAATTTTCTCAAGATCCGAAAGATTCCAGTTCATCCGGCAGCGATAACTGTCATTTTCATTGTTGTTTTCAGGAACGTCCGAATACCAGCCGGGAATATAGAGAATTCCGTCCTCATCCGTTCTTTCAAACATAAGCGAAATATATTCTTCCGGCAAAAGATTTGCGAAACGGGACTTTTTATCAATAATTTCTATCATAAAAACACCTCTTTCTTCGTTGCCGGGTAATTATAGCATATGAAGAACCAAAAATTACACTATTTTAGAAGCCTCATCAAAACATTTCCGTAACCGACTCGGATATTTCTGTTATCAAACGTCATATCAACGGAAACACGGTAGATTCCAAGCCGGACGTTGTTTTTACTGTAAAGCACCTGGTCGCCGTTGTCTTCATACTGGATATAGCCGATTATGCGGTTACACATGTCATTTATAATTTCTCTTTTCATATTGTTTAGGTTCCTTTCTTTTGAAATGTTGAAATATTATACCAAAAAGAATGTACCAAAAGGGGGACGTCAAGTTTTGCTGGGTTCTTTATAATCAATACTGAAATCCGGTTTTTCTGCTCCATTCCTCAAAGGCTTTTTTTAAAGGAGGAAAATCATTTATAGGTTCATTGTTTTTTGCAAGAACGCGTACAACCTTCTTTTCAAAAACTTCCGCAGCGGCAAGGGCTTTTCCGTTCCGGTACATAACAACCACCGCGCCCTTTTGAGGAATGCTTTCTCCGAGACAGTTGTTAAGATCTTTTCCGGCCTTTCTGCAATCGGCAAGATTTCTCAGCAGACTGAAAGAATATTCTCCGATACGGATATCGGGAATATCACAAGGAGAGGTGCTCAGGGGGAAAGAAAATGAAGGCGTCGGAAAAAGCATGATTTCGCCGTAGTTTCTGAAAAAGTTTTTATCCACTTTCCATTTTTTCTGTTCGGATTTTTTGCCGGAATCCAAAAGGGCGGAATAATTTATTCCGTAGCCGAACATAAAAGCAGGACAGTTCCGGAGACTTTTCAGAAGGCTTTTTTGATTTTTTGCGGCTGTAAAATCGCTGAAAAATCCGGCAAGTCCCGGATAAATGTGAAGCAGCGCAAGCAGAAAAAAGATATTTTTGTCTTTTAAAATATCGCAAAAATAATTGATATCGGAAATTGATGAAAAAAGTTTTTCCGCTTCAGTGATATAGAAAAACAGCCCCGGGTTTTCCGCAAAGATTTTTCTGACGGATTTCATATCCGGAAGGAAACTTTTCTTAAGCTGTATCATTGCGCTTTCCGGATTGCGGATTTTTTCGCAGATATCCGAAAAACTTTCATCGGTAAGTTCACCGTTTTCATCAAACGGAATGGCGTGGTAAAACTCCCGTGGAAATCCGGTAAATTTCGTGAAAAGAACAAATTTCCGCAAAGAAAGCTCGTTTGACGAAAAAGGAAAACAGCTTTTTGTAAAATCTTCAAACAGATTTTTAAGCCTGCGGGTTACTATCCGGTTTTCAAAAAGCGGATTTATTTTTTCAAGGCAATCTTCAGCATTTTCGGAAAAAAGCGTTTTGCCGTCTTCGGTTTCAAATTTATGGAAAACTTCGCGGTGGGAGAAATCAAAAAAGAAAGTTTCAGATACGGAAAAATCATTTTTTAAAAGGGAAACAAAAATTCCGTTTTCTTTGATTCCAAAAGAAAAATCAGCTTTTTCAGAAGACAGCTTTGCGGATCTTTTGCATTTTGGGCATCGAATATCAAAATACGGTTTCACCGGTTTTTGAATAAAAAGTCTTTTTTCTTCAAATTCTGAAAAGTCTTCCTGAATTCCGGAAAAGCTTCCATTTTCATCAAAAAACAGCTCCATATTCCCGAAAAACTTACGGACTTTTTTCGGGTTCTTTTCTATCGGGAAATCGTATGCAGGAATTTCCTTTCCGCAAAAAGGACAGCGCAGAATATGCCTTTTTAAATCCACGTGATCTTCCTTTATTACCGCTTCGGAATATTTTCTGTATTTCCGTGAAAAGAGAATTTTCTGCGCCTTGTAAAAATCCGTCTTTTCCGTTTTTTCAATGAATTTCCAGCCCGGATTCAATTCTGATTTATAAAACTCCATACAGACCCCCTAAGTTGTTTTCGGTT
The DNA here is from genome assembly GCA_017847875.1 of Oscillospiraceae bacterium. Classification (GTDB taxonomy): domain Bacteria; phylum Bacillota; class Clostridia; order Oscillospirales; family Ruminococcaceae; genus UMGS1668. The sequence goes on from JAGASN010000050.1 coordinate 30,190, forward strand.
TTATGTTACCGAAAACAATGTATCGGAAATGGTACATAGAGTTTGGCATAATAGTTTAAAAAAAGAAAAAGAAGTGCTATAATCAGGATAGATTTATGTAAAGAGAGGGAATAATCGTATGAACAAAAAAAGTATTGAAAAAGAAAAAATAATAAGTACCCTTGACGGCGACGGCGCAGAAAACCGTTTTTACGTTTACGCTCTTTGCGATGAAAATCACAGCCCCTTTTACATAGGAAAAGGTGCGGGCGGAAGAGTTTGGGCACACGAAGAAGGCAAAGAAAAAGAAACAGAAGAAATCGAAAAGAAAAGTGTGAGCAAAGAGGAAAAAGAAAAAATGCTCGAGGAACTTTCCGAAAAATACAAAAAAATTGATGAGATAGGAAAAGATAAAGTTGAGAAGGTTATTATCAAATGGGGACTTACGGAGCCGGAAGCCTTTATGGCAGAATCCGCGCTTATAAATCTTTGCAATTATCCCGACAAAACTCTTACAAACGTTGTAAGCGGTCACGCAAGCGAAGCCGAAAAGAAAAACGGAACCGAATTCGGAAACGCAGAAAAAACAAAAGCACGTTCCGTAAACGATTTTCTTGAAGATTGCTGTAAGGAATTGTTAATTCTTGAAAAAAGCGATATTGTAAACCCCGAAGGTGAAAGCGTTTTAAAAGAATTCGGCAAAACAAAGATTCTTTTTATAAACATTGGGGATAATTATTCCAAATGCAAAGGCGAATCAGACGGAGGAAAAGACTGGGAGATAATGGAAACAGCCCGCGGATGCTGGAAGATGGCCGAAAAAAGAAAACCGGACTATCTTTTTGCAACAAACAATTCGATAATCCGCGGCGTTTATAAAATAAAAGAAATAAAAAGTGTTCTTGCCGTCAACATCGAAGAAAAAGAAGACGATTTCCGCAAGTTCCCCGAAGAATTAAAAGAAAGGGAATTGAAAGTTATTAAACAGCTGAAGGAATATCCTGATGTAGACAGCATCGAAGAACTTCCGGATGATGGAGCGGCTTTTAAAGAACTTATAAACAATGATAAATCGGATTCCCGCGACAAAATGAAAAACAACGAAATAATAAATTACGACGATGAATTGAAAAAATGGAAACAGCGCAAGTATATTACTTGCGAACCGGTTGATGAGAAGACAAAAGGAATCTTTTGCGGAAAAGTTATCAAGAAAAGAGAAGCTGACGGATATAAATCCATTTTCGGAAGCGGAAACCCTATAAAATATAACTATTAAAAAATAAGCGTTGATAAAATGTTCTGTCTTTCAAAATCAAAATACTGCGGTCTTTGGCAATGCCCGAAAATCGCGTGGATGAAAAAATATATGCCGGAAGAATTTGTTGCGGACGGCGCTGCTGTTGAAAGGATGAATAACGGAAACGAAGTCGGCGATCTTGCAATGGGTCTATTCGGCGATTTTGTTGAAGTGACTTCGTTTGATGGGGAAAAGCTTGATCTTTCCGCAATGATTGAAAAAACGAAGGAAGAAATGGAAAAGGGTACCGCCGTTATCTGCGAAGCTTCCTTTGATTACAACGGACTTTACTGCGCCGTTGATATTCTTAAAGAAGAAAACGGCGGTTGGGCTATTTATGAGGTAAAAAGTTCCACACACGATGATAAGGAAGTCTATCTTGCGGATATTGCCTATCAGAAATATGTTCTTGAAAACTGCGGAGTAAACGTAACCGGAACACACCTTATAACCATAAACAGCGGCTATGTTTTTGACGGGAAGCTCGATATACATAAGCTTTTCCGTATAACCGACGTTTCCTCCGCAATTGTTCCGGAAGAAAACAGCATTAAGGGCAACCTTATGATTGCGGAAAGGTTTCTCCGCAATCCTGCTGAACCGGACATTCTTATCAACGAAAACTGCAACAAACCTTATAAATGCGGTTTCTGGAAGCATTGCGCAAAGGACGTTCCGAGTCCTTCGGTTTTCGATTTATACCGAATGCCTTTCAAAAAGAAAATCGATTATTACCGGAAAGGAGAAGCGGCTTTTCCTGATCTTATTCTCGATTCCGGTATCACCAATGAAAAACAGCTCCGCCAGATGGAATATGCTCTTTCCAAAAAAGGAACTTATATAGACAAAGACGGAATCAGAGATTTTTTGAGAACTCTTTCCTATCCTATTTATTTTCTTGATTTTGAAACAATGCAGCCGGTTATTCCGCGGTATATAGGAACAAAACCCTATGCGCAGATCCCGTTCCAGTATTCGCTCCATTATATTGAGCACGAAGGAGGAAAGCTTGAGCACAAAGAATTTCTTGCGGAATCAGGCGCGGACCCCAGAAGAGCCATTGCGGAAAGCCTTTGCAGGGATATTCCGATGAACGTATGTGTAACGGCATATAACAAGGCTTTTGAATGCACAAGGCTCAAAGAACTCGCGGAAGCATTTCCGGACATTTCAGAGCATCTGCTTAATATTGAGCAGAACATCAAAGATTTGCTTGTGCCGTTCCAATCCGGATACTATTATAACCGTGCCATGGGCGGAAGTTTTTCCATAAAAAGCGTTCTTCCTGCAATTTTTCCGGATGATCCGGCTTTGGATTACCACAACCTTGAAGGAGTTCATAACGGCGGAGAGGCAATGGCAATTTTTCCAAAGATAAAGGATATGCCGCCGGAAGAGCAGATAACCGCGCGGTATAATCTGCTTAAATATTGCGAACTTGATACACTTGCGATGGTAAAGGTCTGGGAAGAACTTTTAAGAGCGGCAGAATAACGAAAGAGGCCCGTGCTCAAAATGAGCACGGGCCTTGTTTTTTGGTGCTCAAGCTTCGACACCCTTCCCAAATGTTCACGGTGGAAGCACCGTTTTTCGTCAATATGTACAGTCAAATGCCGCTGCGGTTAGCAAAATCCAACATGGAAAAACAGTATTTTTGCCAGTTTTTCAATGTTGTCTGTGAAGGGTCGCCTTCGCGGATCCTCATTGTTCTTCGGATTTCTTTTGGAATGACAACACGACCAAGGTCATCAATCCTTCTGACAATTCCCGTTGCTTTCATATTTTAAAAACCTCCTGTTAAATCTTGCTTTTACTTCCATATTATTTGCAGGAGATTTTTGTATATTCAAATTTAAAAACAGGCGGAATTTGGAAAATTCCTTTGATTGAATCAATAGCATATAAAATTGATTTTGACGCAAAAAAGAGGTCACACCCAAAATGCAGGTGTGACCTTTTTATTTCCGTACTCAAATGAGTACCGGCTTTTCATTTTTTATGATTGTTTAAAGAACCAAAGAAGGTGCGGAATAAACTCTTGCCGCAAGTTCCTTATCGAGAAGATAAAGGCTTCTTGGGTCGGAACCGAAAAGTTCCATTTTTGAAATAAGCCCGTTTGCGTTGGCTTCTTCCTCACCCTGCTCTTTAATGAACCAATCGAGGAACTGCATGGTGCGGTAATCCTTGATCTCTTCTGCGGCGGAATAGATATCGTTGATGAGAGAAGTGACGTATTCTTCGTGTTCAAGGCCGGCTTTCAGAACGTCCATTCCGGTTTCAAAAACCTTATCGGGTTTTGAGATTTCTTCAAGGGTTATGGTTTTGCTTTCGTTCTGAAGATACTGATAGAAAAGCATCGCGTGGTCGCGTTCTTCCTGCGCCTGGATAAGATACCAGTTCGCGAAGCCATCAAGACCTTTTGATTTAAACCAGTTTGAAAAATCAAGATAGAGATAAGCGGAATAAAATTCCTTGTTTATCTGTTGGTTAAGCAGTTCGTGTACTTTGGAGTTCATCATTTTCTTCTCCCCTTTCCTTAACCGAAACAATCAGACTTCGGTTTTCCAAAGACCGTGGAGATTGCAGTAAGCAAAAACTTCGACCGGTTTTTCCTCATGGAGAGCAAAAACCGCTTTGGGTTCTTCGCCGGGATTAAGGTTCTTTCTGTAACCGCCTTTATCGGTTTTAAGATAGATCCAAAGGATACTGTGTTCTTCCGCCATGGGGTGGTTTACGGAACCGACGGTAACTTTTACAAGGTTGCCTTCAACTTCAACAACGGGAATATGTTTTTCGTGGCTTGCTTCAACAACGCCGGGTTCAAGAGCGGTCATTTTCTGTCCGCAGCACATAACCGGAACTCCGGCATCGTTGACCATTTCGATTACGTTTCCACAATGTTCACAAATATAAAATTTAGCTTTTTCTTTCATTATAATATACCTCCGAATTTGTTTTTTATTTAAAATGTTTGGTGTTTTTTCTTTGTGACTGAATTATAACAAATTCCGTTTTTGTTTTCCGTGACAAAGTCACAAAAAAAGAGATTTTATCAGCGCGGGTTTAATTTTTTCATAAATTTCATCAAAATCGGAAATCGGAAGAGGGTTTTCCCCTTTTCCGATTTCAACGGTAAAACCCGGACGCCCGAATTTTTCAATATACCAATCCTTAAGACCGCCGTTTGATGCCATTCCGGAAGGAACTGCGGTTCTGTAACCGCAGGAAAGCGCAAATTCCTGTGCAATATCGCGGCTTATCATCGGTGTTTTCGGACCGTAATACCAATAAACTTCCTCGCCCTGGGAATGGAAGGACCAAAGGCGTTTTATATCAAAAGTGCTGCAAAAGCCGCAAACGGCCCTTGTTTCCGGCTCGGAAAAAGGTTTTGGACCGCCATATTGCCTTGGAGAAGGCCCGAAAATTCCGCTTCTGCGTTCCTGTTCCCGAAGAATTTCCCAACCCGCTCCGAAATTGTGGTTCAGATCCACTCCTCTTGCGTTTGCGTTCCAATGCTCAAAATCGCCTTTCGCAATACGTTCTATTCTTTTTCCGGAGGAAAAGGCCGTTCCTGCGCCGAGGATATTTATATTCACTCCGTCCGGATTGAGCACCGGAACCACCGTTAAACCTCTTTTGAGAATTGCCGCACCGATGTTTTTTTCACAAAGTTTTCCGCCCTGCTCAAAAGCTTCGCAAAGTTCTTCGAAAAAGCGCAAAAGAACCAGCGAAGTCAGCCATTCGCTTCCGTGGGTTGCGCCCACAAAAAGAGCCGAACCAACGGTTTTTCCAAGCGTGAGCACCGGAATTTTTCTTCCGAGCACGCTTTTCCCGATGAAAAAGCTTTTTGAGCACGGATGTTTTTTTGTAATTTCCTTTATATAAAAATTCAGATTTTCCGCCGTTGGCAGTTTATAAAATTCCAAAACAATTTTCCTCCCGCATATTCAAATCTTCTTAAATATATGATAAAATATTTAAAAATAGGCAAAGGGAGCGAATTCTTTATGGTTGTTCCGGAAAAAACAAAATCTTCCACCGAAGTTTTCAGCGGTCACATTATGAAAGTTTATAAGGACGAAATTTTCCTCGGGGAAAAAACCGCCACCCGGGAAGTTGTTCGCCACAAGGGCGCAACGGCAATTCTTGCTGTTGATGAAAAAGGCTCTGCTTTTTTTGTTGAGCAGTTCCGCTATCCCATCGGCGCACCGGTTTTTGAGGCACCCGCAGGAAAAATTGACCCGGGCGAAATTCCTCTTGAATGCGCAAAGCGCGAACTTCTTGAAGAATGCGGCGTTACCGCCGAAAAATGGACGGAGCTTGGACCAATGTTTTCCTCTCCCGGTTTTTGCGACGAGGTCATTCATCTTTTCCTTGCGGAAAATCTTTCGGAATCCGTTCCGAACCCTGATGAAGATGAATTTCTTGATATAATAAGGCTTCCCCTTTCCGAAGTTCTTGAAAAAGTCCGCAAAGGAGAAATCCCCGATTCCAAAACCCAGATTCTTGTCCTTCGGGTCTGCGATATTCTTGGTATAAGATAAAAAAACACCTGCCTTGCGGCAGGTGTTTTTTTTGATTAAGTTATCAGCCTTCCGGAATAAAATCTTTGATTCCGGGTGCTTCCTCGACCCATCCGGTTCTGTTTTCCTCTTCCGGCTCATCTTCGCTTTCCTCCGGAACTTCTTCCGGTTCGGAAGTTTGCGGCGGAGTTACCGGTTCCTGGGGTGTAACCGGCTGAACCGGAACATTGGGCTGTGCGGGAACCTGTTCCTCCGGAACCTCCACCGGTTCTTCCGGAACGCCGGTGAAATATGCTTCATTATAAAGAAGAATATATCCTGCGGCGCCTTTTGTTTCAAGATATTCAAAAATTCCGGCAGTCTGTTCTTTTGTGTAACCTTCAAAATCAAAAACAGGAAGAACTTTCAGACCGTTTATATTTCCCAGATATTCATAAATCTTCACAAAAACTTCGGTGATATCTTCCGGCGCTCTTCTGAAATAGAAATCGTCGCTGAATTTTTCGCCGATGTAATCGTCAATGTCTATCCGCGGAGCATAGCCATCGCCGGAAAGGGAAAGGGGGCTTTCGCCATAGATATCCGAACCGGTTACGGCGGAATAGCTTTCAAAACCGATTATAAGGTCGGTTTCCGTAACAACTGTTGCGGAATAAATTCTTCTGGAAAATTGGGCAAGAATTTCCGCTTTGGAAATTTCCTCGGCACCAACTCCGAAATAGGCGTATTCCATTCCTTCGTTTTCCGGGAAACGCATTCCCTCGAGAAAAATTGCATCTGCGCCGCTGTCAACAGCGTCATAAACAATATCGAGGATATATTTCTGCGCGGTATCGGAATAGGGGTTGAGCCAGGGTTTTCCGCCGTTATCAACGCTGTCATCAAGCCAAAGGATTCCTTCGGCAGTTTCATAGCGGATAGCCATATCGTTGGCATTATAAGGCGCTGTGCTGTCCTCAAAGGCATAGATCCTTGTTACAACATCAAAGCCCATTTCCTTTGCGGTATCGATTCTTGCCTTGAGATTAATGGCTTTTTCGTGGGAAGCTCCGGCGTTTTTAACGCTTACCTGGTCGGAAAGGTATGTTACCGTTCCGTTTTGGGTTTTCATATCGATAACAATTGCGCTGACTTCTTCGCCGAGAGATTTCAGGAAACCGTAAAAATCTATGGAATTATAGAGTTTTTCTTCCGGAACGGCAACCGCAACGGTTTTCTTTTCCAAAAATTCCTCCGGTTCCGGTTCAAAAGCGGGTTCCTGGGGTTTTTCCGGAATCGGGTCTTCCTGAATTATCTCTTTGTTTTTTTCGTTGATGGCTTCCATAAGCGGTTCGTAAGAAAACCAGCCTATGGCGAAAAGGCAAACGGCAATTACCGCAATAAGAACGCCTTTTATTATTTTTCCGCGAATCGGGTTATAGATTCTGGAACGATAGTGTTTTACTTTATATTTTTTCATAACAAACAACCTTTAAGTGGGAAGCTGGTGGCCTACCAGACCATAGAAAGCAAGGGAAAGAAGGCCAAGATAGATAAGTGCAATGGGAATTCCGCGGAAAATTTTCGGAACGCGGCAATATTCAAGTCTTGTAAGACCATAGGCAACAACAATCGCCGCAAAACCGAAGCCGAGGCTCATTCCTATTCCGTAGCCAAGGGTTGTGATAAGGTCAAACCTTGCGTTTGCGGGAATAAGAAGAGTTCCCAGAGCGGCGCAGTTGAAAACCGCCGTTCCGAGATTTATTCCAAGGTTTTCAAATTTTTCCGGAAGGAATTTTTTGATAAGAAGATATGCCGCAATATATACCACAGCCATAACCGCAATATACATTACCGGAACAAGAACATGTCTCATTGCGCTTCCGTGGAGAATTCCGTTAAGCGGATATCCGATAAGTCCGGAAACCGTTGTTACACCCGTAAGCAAAAGGGTATATTTTATAATCTCGCCGGGACGCTTTGTGAGATAGAACATCCAGCTTGTTCCAAGAGCTCTGGTGAAAATAATATTTTCAACAAAAAGCGCGGTCAGCATCATTGTGAGGAACTGAAAAATATAACTCATGCGCCTTCCTCCTCACCTTTTTCGCTCTTTTTGAAGATTTCCTTGATCCAGTTAACAATTGCCGCCATAAAACCAAGAAGAATAAATCCCCAGAAAGGAAGTTTTGCCGCGGGATAAATTGCATCTGCAAGCTTAAATCCCCAAAGGCTTCCGCTTCCGAGAAATTCCCTTGCCGCGCCGAGAATCACCGCAGTGATTATAAATCCGGCGGTTATGCAAAGTCCGCTGAAAATTGCTTTTATCGGGGTTTGCTTTTCGGCAATTTTTGAAGAATATATTATCGGAACGGTTGAAACCGCCAGAAGCGCGGGATAAATTCCGGATGAATCGAAAATTGTTGCGGAAATGCTTCCGCTTAAAGAATATGCCGGAACAAGCATTGCCGCGGAAAAAAGCGCATAGCAAACAAGATTGAAACCTGCGGGAATCTTTTTTCCTATGGTTGAAGCAAAAAGCATCACCGGAACGGTGACGAAGAAAAACGTTATGGAAAGGGCCGCCGCGTTCTGGAGGTTTGTATCCCCTGCGGCAAGGTGACCGATTATAAGACCGAGAACAAGAACCGGGTTTTTAAAAAAGATATAGCCGAGGCTTTCCTTCAGTTCAGATTTCATAACTGCAGAGCCTCCTCTTCTTTTTCTTCGGAATTTTCGGAAAGGTCAATTTCCTCCGGCTCTTTTTCCGGCAAAATTTCCTCTTCGGAGATTTCTTCCGTTTTGATTTCCGGAAGTTCTTCCGGTTCTTTGGCTTTTTCGATAACGCGGATAACCGGTTTTTCCTCTTCCTTTTTATTTTTGCGCAGTTTTGTTTCCTCTTTTATTGAAGCAACAAAAGATTCTTTGTGGCGGGAAACATGAAGAACGCTTTCGCAGATTGCATCATAAATCGGCGAAAAAACATTCATAACGATAAGGGCGCTGGCAAATCCCATTTCGAATCCACCGAAATAGCGGAAAAGGAAAACAACAATTGCGGAAGAAATTCCCGCCATAAGTTTTCCGAAATCGCGTTTCGGCGAAGTTACCGGTTCGGTAAGCATAAAGAAAGCTCCGAAAACAACGGTTCCGCTGAAAAGTTCATAGCAAAGCGCTTCAAAAGGCGAACCGCCTATTCTTGGGAAAAGGAGGCAGAGAAGCGCATAAGGAACGATAAAAGAAACGGGAGTTATCCAGTTTATCGCTTTTTTTACGATAAGGAAAATTCCGCAGGCGGCAACAACAAGAATGTTGGTTGCGCCCATGGGACCCGGTGCGCTTCCGAGAAGCATATCGAGAACGTTATAATCCGGAACTGCGCCGAGAGAAAGGCTGTAAGCAGGGCTCTGGGCAATTTTTGCCGTACTTTCGCCGAAAATTTCAATGGCCTGCATTGTTGCGGGATATCTGAAAACAAGTTCCGGCCAACAGATTGCAACCGAAGCAAAACCTACTGCGGCGGGGTTGAAAAGGTTGCTTCCTGTTCCGCCGAAGGGGATTTTTACAACAAAAATTGCAACCGCGCAGGCGGAAATTACAACGTAATAAGGGATATCCGCCGGAAGAAGAAGCGGAATTATAAGTCCTGTGATAATCGGGGTAAGGTCCGGCACCGGTTTTTCACGGAGAAGAAGCGCGCCCAAAACGGAAAGAACGCTGCAGCAAAGGGCACCGCAAAGACCGAGAACAAGGCTTCTTGCGCCGTGATAGAAAAACGCCATAAGATAAATCGGCAAAAGCGCAACGATAACGTCGGTCATCATTGTTACAACAGATTCACTTTGTCTTACGTGGGGTGCGTTCTGGAACATCAGTTTTTCCTTCATAACGTGCCCTCCTTTTTCGCAAGTTCAATCTGTTTTTTCGCCTTAAGAAGAGTTGCGGAAATATCGATTCTGGAAGGGCAGACATAGGAACAGGCGCCGCAGCCGATGCACATTGAAACATCATACTGCATAAGCATATCCAGTTTTCCCGCATCCGCAAATTTTCTCATTGCGCAGACAGAAAGAGCCTTCGGGCAGGCGTCGTCACATCTTCCGCAGCCGATGCAGGTATAGCTATAGGTTCCGTAACTTCTCGCAAGGGCAATTATTCCCCGGGTCATGGGACCCACTTTTTCGTTTTCCGGTTCAAAAATTGCTCTTCCGGTCATGGAACCGCCGAGAATTATTGCTTCCGGTTCTTCGGTAAGGCCGCAGAGCTCAAGAATTTTTTCCGCGGTTGTTCCTATCGGAACTTCAACGTTGCGCGGGTTTTTAACAACATCGCCCGCAACGGTTATAAAGCAGCTTGTCATCTTTCTGCTTTCTTCCGCAGCTCTTGCAAGATGGAGCATTGCGCAGGCCCCGATTATAACGGAGTTCTTTCCTTTGGGAATGTGGCGGTGAACTCTGCTTTCGGCGGGATATCTTCCGCCGATTTTTTTAACATGATATTTACCGATTTTCTTCGGAATTCCAAAGTTGGAATCAAGAATGTGGCGGTACATTGCTATGTAAGTTTTTTCCGGAGAAAGAACCCTTTCGCAAAGTTCAATTCCAAGGGCGAGTTTTTCCGGCTGGTGGATTCCTATGCTCATCTGGCTGGAAATATAGGGCTCATCATCCACCGCATCAACAATAAAAGTTCCGCCTTCGCCGAGATTTGATTTTTCAAGCTTTTCCCAAAGCATTTTTCCGTCGCTTTCGTCAACAATTTCCGCAAGGCGGGCAAGTTCGATAATCTGTTCGCGGGAAAGTTCATCGATCGCCACATCGGGAAAATTACAGTCGAAATATTCAAATTCCTGGCGCATTACCAGTGTGCTTCTGGTAAGCATGGGCTCTTTTTTCTGTTCAAGAAAAATGCCTTTTACAAAAAATGACATTGTTTTCCTCCAATGGGTAAAAAGGTTTTTTAATTTGCGGCAGCTCTGAGCTCCGCAACGGCTTTGTTATAATCTTCCTGTTTAAAGAGAGCGGAACCGGCGACAAAAATATTCGCGCCTGCTTTGGCGGCGGTTCCGATGGTGTTTTTGTCAATTCCGCCGTCAACCTGAATGTTTACGGAAAGACCTTCTTTTTCGATAATTTCGCGGAGGGCTTTAACCTTCGGCATCATATCCGCCATAAAGCTTTGGCCGCCGAAACCGGGTTCGACTGTCATAACAAGAACCATTTCGATAAAAGGAAGATAGGGCACAACTTTTTCATAGGGAGTGCCGGGTTTTATTGCAATTGCCGGAAGAACGCCGAAGGATTTTATTTTTTCGATAACTTCCATCGGGTCGTTGTCACATTCCAGATGGAAGGTGATTCTGTCGGCTCCGCCTTTTACAAAATCTTCGATATAGCGAAGGGGTTCGGAAATCATAAGATGGGTGTCGAAGAACATTTTGTTTACCTTGCGGAGGCTTTTCATAATCGGTGCGCCATAGCTTATGTTAGGAACAAAATGTCCGTCCATAACGTCAATATGAAGCTGGTCCGCGCCGGCTTTTTCCATTGCGGCACATTCCTCGCCGAGTTTTGCAAAATCCGCAGAAAGTATAGAGGGGGCAATGATTACTTCTTTCATCTTAAAAACATCTCCTTGAAAAAAACAGGATTTTGTATTTTTGCCTTTTTAAATATATATAAAAATATATTTTTACAGTTTATTTTACCAAAAACCATAAAAAAGGTCAACCTTAAGAAAAGCCGATATTACAAAAGAGCATAGGGTGTCACTTTTGTTCACAAAAAGTTTTCAAAAAGCGGGAAGATTTTGTTGATAAAAAGCGCCGAAAAAGTGTTAGAATGTTCTAAACAGTTTCCCAAGGATGTGTTTTTATGCGATACAATTCAAGCGGGTTTTTTGAAGAAAATCTCAGCCTTCTTGGGGTTGAGATAAATTCTCTTCCCCTTGATGAAAAAGGTGAACCAAGCCGCGAAAAATGCGACGAATTTTTCAAAACCGCTTTTGAAAACGGAATTACCCTTTTCTTTGTTCCCTTTTCTTCCGAAGGCAAAACGGAAATTTTTCTCGGCAAAAACTTTTCCGAAAAAATCCGCGAAAATTATCTTCTTTCCGGCGGAATAAATATCAGCGAAATTTCTTCTCCGGAAGAGATCCTCGAAAAATTCAGCGAAAGACTTTCCGCCTTAAAAAGCGTTTATTTCGATTATCTTGTTCTGGAAAACATAAGCGAACCATTTTTCAGCGAAAGCGGGCTTTATCAGGTTTTTTCCGAACTTAAAAAACAGGGAAAAATCAAAAGACTCGGTTTTTCCGTTTCCGAAAAAATCGGTTCCCTCGATAAATTTCTTAAAAATTACAGCTGGGATTTTGTTAAAACCGATATGAATTTTTACAGTTGGGATTATTCCGGCGTAAATGAAATTTATCACACAATCCGCAAGCGCAACATTCCTTTCATAGCTTCCGATCCTTTTATGGGCGGTCATATTCTTAACCCGCCGGAAGAGGTTTTTGAAATTCTTAAGAAAGGCGACCCGGTTTATTCAATGCAGGAATGGGCTCTCCGCTGGTTTTTTGATAAAAAAAATATGCTTTGCGTAATAACCAACCCAAAAAATCCGGAGGAACTTTCTTCTTTTGCGGATATAATTTCCAGCACAAAGACTCTTAATTCTTCCAAAAAACATTATGTAAAAATTGCTTCGCAAAAAATTTTTGAAGAAAAACGCGAAGGCGAAAACCAAAATTAAAAAACGGAAAACGCCTTCGCTATATAAAGCCCTTTTTTCGGGCACAGTATATTTTATTCCGAAGACTTTTCTTTTGCGGCAAAAACAAAATATTCATGCCTTTCCAAAAAAATCCGTCCGGTTATCCGGACGGATTTTCCTTTTTTCTTTTTTCACGGAGCTTTGCGAAAAAATCCGAAAGAATTTCGGAACATTCTTTTTCAAGAACGCCGGATGTCACTTCCGGTTTGTGGTTATAAGGAAGTTCAAAAAGGTTCGCAAGACTTCCGCAGGAACCCGCTTTTGGGTCGGAAGCGCCATAGATAACTCTTTTTATTCTGGAATTTATAATTGCTCCCGCACACATCGGGCAAGGTTCAAGTGTTACATAAAGGTCGCATTTCCAAAGGCGCCAGCCGCCAAGATTTCTGCAGGCTTCGTCAATTGCGGCAATTTCCGCATGGCGAAGGGCATTTTTATCCGTTTCCCGAAGGTTCATTCCTCTTCCGACGATTTTTCCTTCCCAAACCGCAACGGCGCCCACCGGAACTTCGCCCAGTTCAAAGGCCTTTTTTGCAAGAGAAAGCGCTTCGCGCATATAATCTTCATCTGTCATTGGGTTTTCCTCCGGATCATATCAAATGGACATAAGGTATGGTCATTATAACCGCCGCAAGCATTGCCAAAATAAGAGCGGGTGAAGTGAGAAAATAAACCGTCTTTTTTCCGGGCGCAAGAACGCTTTTGCTCGGTTCAAAGCGGAACATATCCTTATATTTTGCCAAAAGGAAGCCAATCGCTATTACAGAAAGTATTACACAAACAAGATTATACACAGCGTTTGCCATATAATAAGCTTCTTCCGTCATATAAGGATACAAAAACTCAAACGCAACCGCAACGCCATTGTTCACAAAATGAATAAGAACACCAACCCAGAGAGAACCGGTTCTCATAACAAAATAGCCAACACAAAGTCCGAGGATAAAGGCATAGGGCATTTGGATAAGATTGAGGTGGAAAATTCCGAAAATCAGCGAAGAAGCAACCAAAGCGAAAATATCGCCGAAACGGCGCAGACTTTGCATTACAATTCCGCGGAAAATTATTTCCTCAATAAAAGCCGGAGCAACGGTGAGATTTATCACATAAAGAATAATTCCGAAAACTGTTTTCGGCGTTTCATATTCCGGCATGGTGATACCTATTCCTATCGCTTCAAGCCCAAGCTGAAGATAGGTTACAAAATAGGAAGCGAGAATTCCCGTTCCGAGCCCGACCAGAAAACCGCCGAAAGTAAGATCCGCCTTTGCTTTTCTGAAAGGAACCGCAACCCTGAGCGGCATTTTGATGCAAAGAGCATAGATTCCGAAAGGAATCATCAGCGAAAAGACATATATCAAAAGATTCAAAATCCATTCAACCGATTCGGTAACATACAAAAGGCCATGGATATTGGCGGCGGGAAAAACAAGCTGAACAAGAACCGCATAGATTATTCCCGCAAGAAGCGAAAAGGCAACATAACCCAGAGCCGCCATTCCAATTCCGTTTCCGCTTCCGCGGATAAGACGTTTTTCCCTTTTCCAAAGGGGCTCAACATAAGGATTATAAAAACCGTTTCCTGTATGATAAACGGTACCTGCGGACTTTTCTTCGGAAAAATTGTTCTGTTCTTCGTAAAAAACCACCGGCGCACCTCCGTTATTTTTTTGTTTATCTTACAATATCACAAAAAGCCTTTCAATAAAACCTTTTAATTGTAAATTTTTTTGAAGAAACAAAAAACCGGTTTCCATCATATTTTCAGCTTTAAGCCGTTACACCGCTTTTAAATTGTTACCACCCCATTTCTTTTGTAACCAAAAGAAACCGGGTGGTTCCTGAAAGAAAAATTTCAAACCCCTAACCGCTTGCTCCCGCAAGCGATTCCCCCTTTGAAAAAGGGGGAATAAACTCCCCACCGGAAGATTGTTGCTTCCTAATCTCAACCGCCATCGTTCAGGCCGACGGCGGATTTTCATTTTAAATAGGCGGCTCGGCTGTTATTTTTTGTTTTAAAAAACAAAAAATAACAGACAAATGTCTGTTGCTTTTTTTGGCGGAGAAGGAGGGACTCGAATTAAGCTTTTGCTTCGCAAAATCTTATTGATTTACTCGGCACTCGCTCGTTTAACAATTAATCCTCTTTTCCAAAATCCCCCTGTCGCTTCGTTTACTCTCGTAAATCTCTCCGGCGGAAAAACGATTCACCGAATCGTTTTTTTACCGCCTTCGTCTTTTCCAAGGGTTCTCGCCCTCTTTGTATAAAAAAACACCGCCGGACTTTGTCCGACGGTGTTTTTTGGCGGAGAAGGAGGAACTCGAATTATCTGAAATTCAAAAAACGGCGTAAAATAGAGATAAATTGAGTTTAAAATAATGGCTTTAAAAAGCCGATTTTGAGGACACTATACAAAATTGCGTGTAATGGAGATAAATGTTCTAAAGGGAAACTTAAAGGGAAAAAATAAGGGAAAATAAAAGGACGGCTTTCCTCGTATCATTGTCTTATATCTTGTAACGGTTACAGTATGCACACGGTGATGCATACTGTATGTGTTACTGTGATGCGTACTGTACTTGTTACATTTTATAAATCGTACTGCGTAACGTACTGCGTACAAAAGTGCGGACAATATTGCGTAACGTACTGCGTACGGTACGCATACAGTTACAACTGCAGAAACAAAAAGCCGGAGATAATCTCCGGCAAATAATTATTTTTTGCTTTCCTTTTCAACCAAACTCAAACTTTCTTTTGCAGTACGTATATTATCCCAAATTGCATAGAACAAATATCCCGCACGATTTCTTAAATCTCTTTCATCATTTTCGGAATAATCTGCATCAAGATATGTATTTTCATAAGCATACATAAGGCTGTCGGCTTTGCAGATTTCATAATATGCATTTTCAAGATGTTTGTTCATTTTTGTATTTCCTCCGAATCAAGAATATTTTTTCTGAAGCTCATCAGTAAGTTTCATGGTGGCTTTGATTTCATTATCAAGAATTTGAACCATATTAACAGCAATATAGTTTTCCTTGTAGGAAGTATCAAGCTCAAAAATATTATCCTCTATAACAGAAACAAGGGTGTCAAGAAGCTCTAATTTGAGAAAAATCTCGGTCAGGTCTGCACACATTTTTGTTTTCCTCCTCCGTTCAATAGGCGGAGCGGGAATAAAACCCGCTCCACTATTTTTTTATTTAAGCGACGATAAAACGGCGGATTACGGTTTCTTTGCTGAACTTTTCAAAGACATCTGGAAGAGCCTTTCTGAGAGCCGCCGTATCAAGTCTGCACGAGCTAACGGCTTTATATGTCACTTTATATTCTCCGGCTTTGAGTTCTTCATTCTGCCCCATTTCCGCCTTTATGGAATCCTTTATTTCCTCAATTTCAGCGGTGCAGTCCTCGATGAAGCTCTGAAGCTCTCTCATGGTATGGATTTTCTTTTCAAGTTCTTTTGCGGTCATTTTAAGCATCTCCTTAATAATCTTTTGGAAAACTCCGGCGGCTGTTGGCTTTAAGTTATCTATGCACTCTTGCAGTTTATCTCAGGCTTATCCTTTACAGCTCTTATAGGTACTCTTGACTTCCCTTTCGGTACTCTCATCCACCTTGTGCCGGTGTCTTAACGGTTTTATATTGTTTTCCTTTCTGTAATTATATTATACTATATGGTTAATCATATATCAATTGGCAAAATACATGAAGTTAATCATATATTTTTGTGTAAAATGTATATGGTTAATCATATAAAAATGTTGTATAATAACTTGGAAAAGGAGGTGCTTATATGTCACCATCAGATGCACAGAAAAGAGCTTCAGCAAAATATCAGAAAGAAAATATCTCAAGCCTTGCGTGCCGAGTAAAAAAGGAGCAGGCTGAAAAATTCAAAAGCTATTGTGAAAGTATGGGTAAAACATCAAACGCCGTGCTCAAAGAATACGTGCTCGAATGTATAGGGGAAAAAGAATAAACCGGCAAACCAAAAGACCGCTCCGAAAATGGAACGGTCTTTTTTTCTTGTCATTTTTAAAAACTTTGTTTTTCTTTGTCGGTTAATCCGTAATAATCATTTTTTACGGTTGAACCGGTAATGATGTTGTATAGCGAAATCAAATTATTAAGGTGCTCATGGAAATTCTTATCGTGCTCGGGGAAATTTATATGAGTAAGTTCATGCATAAAAACAAGAGCCGTATATTCTTTCCCCTGCTTTAATGCTTCCGTGCTGATTCCAAGACAACAATAGATTAAATTTCCTGATTTATTGGTTTCTCTGTATAGGTTTCCGTCTGATTTTTGATTTTCAGGTAATTGTTCGCTTTGCCGGTATATGTAAATTAAATGGAGCGGGCTTTCTGAAATTTCTTTGTGAAAAATCCTTACCAATGGCGAAAGTAAAGTTTTTGCTCTCTCTAATTCATAGGGTTCTGTACATAAAATCCAGTCCTCACAAATACGTTTCAAAGCGGTATTTTTCAAAGCTTCAAAATTACTCATTTTTAAAATTCTTTCTCGCTTCATTCCTGCTTCGAAGCGGGATTCCACTTATCGTTTTCTTCCTGCGTTTCAAGTTCAAGCAATACTTTTGCCGCCTTTATTTTATCTTTTGGCTCCGCTTCAGAATTGCTTAAAATCTCAAGCATTGCAGTTTTTGCCTTTTTTATATTTGAAATGTTCATTTAATTATTCCCCTCGTATTCGCCAAAATAATCAGTTTTTTCACAAAAATTTTTTGCAAGTATTTTTTCTGCATACAAAATAGAATCCTTTGCTTCGGAGAGCCTTTTCTCTGCTGAAAGTATCTCTGCTCTGATATCATCAAGATTCATAAAAATAAGATTAACTGCCCCTTTCTGTTCTTCATTCATTGAATATTCCCTCCATTTCTTCAAGTGTTACAAGCTCCGAAAGAGCTTTCAAAGCCGCTCCGTGTATCTTTTGTGCCCTATTGAGATAAACATCGTCCCGCTCCTCAAAATCCGCCTCAGAACCGAACATGATTTCAACAATCGTTTTCCAATCAAAACCATCTAAGTATCTCATGGTGAGAACATCACGTTTTTGCAGATTACGACCGTTCAGACGATAAATAATCGCCTTGAGTTTTTTATGAATTTCGAGGAGCTGAGTTTCTGCTTGTTCGATTTCTTTCTCAAGCTCCTCGATGTGCACCAAATCACGAGATAAATGGTTTCCATCAAATCCGGGAGAGTGTGGCAATCCGGTAATCTGTGCAGATGCCGGAGATTTAGATCGGAGCCGCAACTCGTAAAGCCGGAGCCGGTCATTTTCAAGAGAGCGGGTTCGATTCACATATAAAATAAAAAAATCCTTCAAAATTGAAGCAACCAAAATAAAAACCTCCGCCGTAATAATAGCGGATAATGTAAGTCGGGTTTTACTGCCTATGGTAAATATATAGATATGTGTGCAAATTTTGCAGAGTGCAGGCGCAATTTTTGCACAAGAAAAAACAAAAAACTTATGCCAAAATTGCCCAGGCGTAGAGTAAAAAATAGCAGACGATGCAAAATCTGCGTAAGTTTTGAGCAAAAATTGCGTAGCGAAATTACAGTTTTTTCCAGTCGTAAATGAACCGAAATTTATTTTTCGTCCGGGTAAACTTTCCGGATTCTACACGAATTAGGAATCCTTTTTCGAGAAGCTCACTAACCGCTGTACAAAGGGTACGTGAGGGAATACCGTATTTCATACCGTCACCCCGAGAGAAAGAAAATTCGGTATCTCTTCCTGCAACAATAGCCATGCACAAATACACCCATCTCGTTTGCGGTTTCAAGGAATCAACCTTTTCGTCCTCGAAAAAAGAAGCCCCGACTTGAATGAATTTTGCCTCTTGACAATCGTACCTTGCTGACAAATGGCTTAAAATGGAACAATGTTGAGCCGCTCGGCGTTTTCCTTTACCGCTCATTTTTCAGCCGCCTGCTGATTTAACCAGGCGTTTAAACCGGATGTTGGAATAACTATTTTTCGCCCTATATGAATGCAAGGAAAACCACTTTGCTTGCAGAGCGAATACACAAGAGGCAATGAAATTCCCATTGCTTCTGCGGCTTCCTTCGGTGTGAGCGTTAGTTTTTGAATCATTTTTATTCCTCCTTTTTTATTTTCAGAAGTTCATCAACGACCGAGCAAATCCGCTCTTTTTCTTTTTCGGGAAGTTCTACACGAAGCCACCTCGTAAGAGTTGATTCGTTGATACCGAGAGCGTAAGCAACTCCCCATTGTTTAAGCCCGCTCTCTTTAATTTTTTTGCGAATTAAAATGTTTTGCAAAAAAGTACCTCCTTTGTTGTTGATGTTCCCGTCGCATCTTGACAAATATAGTATAGCCCAGTATAATGTTTGTGTACAGAGCGCAAAATAACAATTTACAACATTAAGTCTTTGGTAGGTGTTTATATTGAAATACAATAATGCAATGATAGGTGAACGCCTTCGAGAATTACGAAAAAACAAAAACTGGTCTCAAGATAAATTAATAGAATGGCTTTCATATAAAAATGTAAAAATAGGTAGGAACACGCTTTCTAATATAGAAAACGGAGAAATAGAAAAAGCAAGTATAGAATTTTTTCTTGTTTTAGCAGAATTATATGAATGCGAAGTAGGATATTTACTCTGCGAAAAAGGCTATGAAGAGAGTAAAACACGAGCAATCGCAGATATGCAAAAGGAAACGGGATTATCTGTCGAGGCTGTTGGTCGAATAAAACACTTATCCCAAAACGAAATGTATTTTTTAAGTAATCTTTTGACTGTTAATTATGGAAAAAACTTTCGGACGCTATCCGAACATTACTATCACATTCAGAATGATATAAAATTAATAAAAGCTATAGAAAATGGTCTTATTCAAGATACTTTTGGAGACAATTTTGCAGAGGCTGTAAGTGACAAAAAATTCCGTAAATTTTGGTTAACAGATGAAATATCGATGTTTTCTGAGAATGAA
>JAGASN010000051.1 GCA_017847875.1 Oscillospiraceae bacterium
AAAACGCAGGTTGGGAATACTGGAGCAACGGTACACTTAAGATTACCGGAAGCGGCGCAATGGAAGATTACGCTGTAAGAGGAACTCCTTGGGAAAAATACCGCACCAGAATCACTTCTGTTGAAATTAGCAAGGACATCACATATATCGGCAAATTCAGCTTCATGCAGTGCAGCAAACTCAGTGAAGTTGTATTCGAAGAAGACACAGTACTTGAAACCATCGGTTGGGGCGCATTCGGTTACTGCACTTCTCTTAAGACCGTAACCATTCCTGTAACAGTGAAAACCTTGGATGCATATGCATTCTATGATTGCCATGCTCTCGAAACCATAGTTATGAAAGAAACTGATGCGCTTGAGAGCATCGGAATGTATGCATTCTGGAACGACACCGCTCTCAATACCGTAGTTCTTCCCGACGGAGTATCCTCCATTGGAGAAGGCGGCTTCTATAACGCAGGCGAAGTAGTACTTTCCGTACAGGACGGCAGCTATGCTCATGAATACGCAATGGCAAACAAACTTGCATTCAATGCAAGACCCGCACCTGACAGAGTTCTTGCAAGTGGAGTTTGCGGCGAAAACGCAGGTTGGGAATACTGGAGCAACGGTACACTTAAGATTACCGGAAGCGGCGCAATGGAAGATTACGCTGTAAGAGGAACTCCTTGGGAAAAATACCGCACCAGAATCACTTCTATTGAAATTAGCAAGGACATCACATATATCGGCAAATTCAGCTTCATGCAGTGCAGCAAACTCGGTGAAGTTGTATTCGAAGAAGACACAGTACTTGAAACCATCGGTTGGGGCGCATTCGGTTACTGCACTTCTCTTAAGACCGTAACCATTCCTGTAACAGTGAAAACCGTTGATGGATATGCTTTTTATTACAGCACCGGACTTACCACTGTAATATTTGGTGAAAATAGCGTGCTTGAAAGCATCGGAATGTATGCATTTTGGAACGATATCGCTCTCAATACCGTAAGCGGTATGCCAGAAGGTGTTCTGATTGGCGAAGGTGCATTTTATAACAGCGGGTATACCATCGCATAATCCTTAAAAAGATATTGGATAAATCCACATCTTAGTTATATTAATACCGCACAGGCCTTTTTGGCCTGTGCGGTGAAATGTAATGTGTATGTATTGGAGTCAAGCTTCTATTTATGCAGGAGATGATTCCAATAGATATTCATTAATTTGGAGGCTTTTTTGAAGATTATTTTCATATCCAATTATTATAACCATCATCAAAAAGCTTTTTGTGAATCTATTTATTCAAAAACAAAAGAAAAATTCAGGTTTATTTCTACAGGAAGAATGAGTAGAGAGCGGGAAGCTTTGGGATACGGTTCTGACGAATCCCCGGAATTTGTTGAAAGTATACTTCTAAATGATGAGGAGAAAAACAAATGCTTGCAATTGATTGATGATGCGGATGTTGTTATTGTCGGAAGCTGTCCGGAAGAGTATATAAAAAATAAAGTCAGCAACAATGGGATGATTTTTTATTATAAAGAAAGGCTTTATAAACAGGGTTTTAAGTTGTATAAATGGCCGATAAGAATGATAAAAAACTATCTTCGCTACGCTTTTAATAAAAAGCAATATTTATTGTGTGCAAGTGCATATACGGCGGCAGACTATGCCATTACAAATAATTTTATAGATAAAGCATATAAGTGGGGATACTTTCCGGAAACTCTGTGTTATGATCCTGATACCCTTATGAATAAAAAAAACAGAAAAGAGATTCTGTGGTGCGGAAGATTTATTGACTGGAAGCATCCGGAAGATGTGATAAAAATTGCAAAGCGATTAAAAGAAGAGGGATATGATTTTAAAATTAATTGTATTGGAACGGGCAATTTAGATGATGAACTTAAAAATCTTATCCATGAGTATAACCTTGAAAGCACCATTAATATGCTAGGTTCCATGAAGCCTTCTCAGGTGAGAAGTTATATGGAAAAAGCAGGAATTTATCTGTTTACCAGTGATTTTCAGGAAGGTTGGGGCGCAGTTTTGAATGAATCTATGAACAGTGGCTGCGCGGTTGTTGCAAGCCATGCGATAGGGGCGGTGCCATATTTAATAAAAAACGGGAAAAACGGAATAATTTATAAATATGGTGATTGCAACGATATGTATTTCAAAGTCAAATATCTGCTCGACAATCCGGATGAGCAGATTCGACTTGGGAAAGCAGCATATAGTTCTATTATAATGGAGTGGAATGCCGAAGTTGCTTCTTCAAGATTTTTAAAATTAGTCGAGGAAATAAAAGATCACGGATATTGTGATTTGTATGAAGACGGTCCTTGCAGTAAAGCTGATATTATAAAAAATGATTGGTTTAAGGGGTAATCTGAATGGCTTTTTTGGGAATAAAAAGAAAAATCGCTTTTATATGTGTAAACCATTTATTTGTTGGCGTGAAACAGTTTGAAAGAAAAAGAAAACTTTTGAACTGGATAGGGTATGATATTGGTGAAGGATCAAAAATAGTGGGACCTCTTGTCTGTACGGCAGATCTTAAAATTGGAAAAAACTGTTGGGTTGGTAAGAATTTTATTGTAAATGGGAATGGAAAAGTAACCATTGGAGATAATTGTGACATTGCTCCGGAAGTGATTTTTCAGACAGGAGGCCATGAAATCGGAAATTCAGAACGCAGAGCGGGCAAAGGAGTTAAATACGAAATAAAAGTCGGAAAAGGGTGCTGGATAGGAGCAAGAAGTACGGTTCTTGGAGGCGCTGAAATAGGAAACGGGTGTGTTGTAGCTGCGTGTGCATGCGTTTTGGGAAAAGTTGAAGAAAATACACTTGTGGGTGGGATACCTGTAAAAACCATTAAATATTTGCCGGGAGATTAAAAATGATGGAACCTTTGATAAGCATAATAGTTCCGGTATATAAAGCAGAAAAATACATTAACCGTTGTATTGATTCAATTCTGAGCCAGACATATAAGAATATTGAAGTTATTCTTGTCGATGATGGTTCTCCTGACAGATGTCCGGAAATTTGTGATCGATATGCTAATTCTAATAACAGAATCACCGTTTTACATAAGAAAAACGGAGGAGTATCTTCAGCAAGAAACACTGGTCTGGGAAAAATTACTGGAGATTACGTTTGCTTTGTAGACAGCGATGACTATTTAAGTAATGATGCGCTGATGAATTTATGTACTGCCGCAATAAATGAGAAGGCTCCATATGTTGCAGGAATGTGCGGAATTGAAGGGAAAAAAGCGGTAAAAAACGTCATAAAAGAAAAACGCAAATTTTATGTTCAGAAAAATCCAGAGGAGCTTTTATCATATATTGTTGAAAATGGATCGTATTCGCCCTATGCAAAGCTCTATAGTGCTGAGATTATTCAGAAAAATCATATTAGGTTCAGAGAAGATATGAAAATAGCAGAAGATACAGTATTTTTAAGAACATACCTTAAATTCTGCAATTTGGTTTGTATGATTCCTAATGTGGTGTACAAATATAACGAAGACAATGAGAATTCATTATCAAAAAAAGCATATGCAGAATATTGTCGTTTGTATGGCGAGAAAATGAGATCCGTAGAGGCCCTTGTAGAAACGTTGCCGCTTACGAAAATGAGGAAAAAAGAGTTTCTATCAGAACGTGGCATTAACGGAATCAGGCTAAGCGTAAATCACTATTTTGACCATTGGGAAAATAAAACAGAGGTATTGTTATTTTTCAAGGATGTTTGCGAACAGCTTTTGCCTTGGGTGGACAAAACTTGCGAAGAGAAAATTATAGAAAAAAACAAATGGTGGAAAAAATATCATAAAGCGTTTCACCAAGAAGATTATAAAAAGGTATATTTTAATATTATGATTGAGAAAAAAATGCTTGGTATTCGTAAAGCAGTAGGTAAGATAGTTCATTCTGCTGTAAAGATAATCCACCCCAAAAAAGAACACTTTTAAAGAAAGGGTAATTCATGCTGCTATTTTTAAAAAACAGAGAGGTTAAGAATGCCAGCTGGATGATTGGCGGAAAAGTAATGCAGATGCTGCTAGGCCTTTTTGTCGGAGTTTTGACAGCGCGATATTTGGGTCCGTCAGATTATGGTTTGATAAATTATGCGGCCACATATACAGCTTTTTTTTCATCGCTGTGCTCACTTGGCATAAATTCTGTTATCATAAAAGATTTTGTCGATAACCCTGGAGAACAGGGAACATCAATTGGAACAACGTTTGTTCTTAGGTTTATATCAAGTGTTTTATCTATGGTAACAATTTTTGCGGCGGTAAACCTGATAGATTCCGGAGAAGAAATCACCATAGCGGTCGTAATGTTAAGCAGCCTTTCGCTGTTGTTTCACATATTTGATACCTTGAATTGTTGGTTTCACTATAAATACATGGCTAAAATTGTTGCGATATCGTCTTGTATTGCATATACAGCCGTAGCAATTTATAAAATAACTCTTCTGGTTTTGGAAAAAGATATTCGTTGGTTTGCTTTTTCCACGTCGGTTGATTATATTGTTATAGCTGTTGTTTTGATGATTGTGTATTTTAAAAATGGAGGACCGCGTTTTCGCTTTTCTTGGTCAAAAGGAAAAAAATTGCTTGCAAAAAGCTATCCCTATATTTTATCAGGGATGATGGTTGCAGTTTATGCACAGACAGATAAAATAATGATCAAACATATGATGAACAGTGCAGATGTAGGATATTATTCAACAGCATCAGCAATCTGTAGTATGTGGACATTTGTTCTTGCTGCGATTATAGATGCGATATTTCCTACTATTTATAGGGTATATAGAACAGACCAGGATATGTTTGAACGCAAAAATAGACAACTTTATGCGATTGTAATTTATCTTTCCTTGGCTGTTTCTGTTGGGTTTATAATTTTAGGTGAACCTGTCATCTGGATTCTTTATGGAGAAGAATATATTCCGGCGGCCAGTTCTTTAAAGATTATTACTTTTGGCACTGTTTTTTCGTATCTTGGAATCGCAAGACATGCATGGATAGTATGCAAAAATATGCAGAAACATTTGACGACGATTTCGCTGTTTGCAGCGATAGCGAATGTTATGATGAATTGTTTATTGATTCCAGCTATTGGAATTGATGGTGCTGCATTAGCTTCGGTTATGGTTCAATTTTTCACTTGTTTTGTTGTTCCGATTTTTATCAAAGGAATGCGTCCCAATATAAGACTAATGGTAGAAGCCTTTTTACTAAAAAATGTTTTTAAAGAAAAATAAAATATTAGCGGAAGGAGATGAAAGTTTGCAAAAGAAAAAAATACATGTAGAAATTTTAAGAACAATTGCAATATATTTTGTAATGTTCAACCACACCGGCGGTTTTTTCTATTTTGCAAAAAGCATTGACGACCCGCTATATTATTTTTATATGTCTGTTTCTGTTTTATGCAAGGTTGCAGTGCCAGTGTTTTTTATGATTACAGGTGCGTTGCTTTTAAAGAAAGAGGAAACTTTAAAAACATTAATTACAAAAAGAATTTTGAAGTTTTCACTTATTTTGGTTACAATTTCTCTGTTTTATTATTTACTTCTGAACCGTAATTGGTCGGTGACAGATTTTGCAGAAAAAGTTTACAGCACAAACATTACTACTGGTCTTTGGTATTTATATAGTTATATAGGCATATTGTTCATGCTTCCGATTTTACGAAAGCTGGTTAAAAATCTTACGGAAAAAGAATATCTATATATTTTTATCTGTCACCTTCTTTTTGTAGGAGTAGTTCCTATACTAGAATATTTGATTTGGCAAGGGGAGGTGACATTAAATAATAATTTTTCTACAATGCTTTTCACTATAAATAATGTGTACTATGTATTGTTGGGATACTATTGTGAAAACATTCTTGACATTAAAAAAATTACATCAAAAAATATAGCATATGGGATATTATTATCATTAATTGCAATAGCGGTTTCCTGTTGTATGACGAATTACAAGATAAATATTATAGGAACTGAAGATAACAACGCCCTGGAGTCCTTTTTTTCCTCATTAATAAGTATTCCTAGTTTCACTTTATATGTTGTTTTTAGAAAACTTTGTGCAAAAGAGATTCCGCAAAGGGTGGAAATGTTTATTGCCGAAATAGGAGGGTCTGTTTTTGGAGCATATCTTTTTGAAAAGCTGATAAGAATGGTAACAGCATTTGTTTACGGCGGATTTAATAAGATAATCGGGCCGTTCTGGGCCAGCATTGTTTGGGTTGGAGCCGGAATGACTTTCGGATTGGTTATAATAACTTTACTGAAGAAAATTCCGTTTATAGGGAAATATATTCGTATGGTTATATAAAAATTTTAAAAATGTAAGACAAAATCATTTGTGATGGACTTTGTATATATGTAAATAAGTTCTCATGTGTTTCATATCCGTGACAACAGAAAGGAAAAATAATTTTATGAGCTTGTTTTCAGAAAAAACTCTCCTAATCACCGGTGGCACAGGTTCTTTTGGTAATGCGGTTCTTAACCGTTTCCTTAAAACGGATATAGGAGAGATAAGAATTTTTTCCCGCGATGAGAAGAAACAGGACGATATGCGCCATGAATTTCAGGCAAAAATGCCGGATGTTGCAGACAAAATAAAGTTTTATATCGGAGACGTTCGCGACCTCGCCTCAGTTAAAAATGCAATATATGGAGTTGATTATATATTCCATGCGGCAGCACTTAAGCAAGTTCCTTCATGTGAGTTTTTTCCTCTTGAAGCGGTAAAAACTAACGTTATCGGAACGGATAATGTTCTTACGGCAGCCATTGAAGCCGGGGTTAAAAACGTGGTTTGTCTTTCCACCGATAAGGCGGCATATCCGGTAAACGCCATGGGAACTTCGAAAGCGATGATGGAGAAGGTTATTGTTGCAAAAAGCAGAACGGTTTCTCCGAAAAAAACAAAAATCTGTTGCACACGTTACGGAAATGTAATGTGTAGCCGCGGTAGTGTCATTCCTCTTTGGATAGAACAGATAAAATCCGGGACTCCGATCACTATTACGGAACCGAGCATGACCCGTTTTATAATGTCACTTGAAGAAGCAGTTGATCTTGTTCTGTTTGCTTTTGAAAATGGTGAGAGCGGAGATATTCTTGTACAAAAAGCCCCGGCTTGCACTATTGAAACCCTTGCAAAAGCTGTAACCGGACTTTTTGCTCCGGAACATGAAATAAAAACAATAGGGATCCGCCACGGCGAAAAAATGTATGAAACTCTTCTTACCAATGAGGAGTGCGCCAATGCCATAGATTTGGGAAATTTTTACCGTGTTCCTTGTGACAAACGCAGCCTTAACTATGATTCCTACTTTAAAAACGGCGATGCGAAGCGCAATATACTTACAGAATTCAATTCAAACAATACAGAGCTTCTCGATGTTGAACAGGTCAAAGAAAAAATGCTTACACTTCAATACATAAAAAAAGAACTCGAGGAAATGGGAATGGAATATTAAAAAGGAGGGAAATATTTTGTCTGAAAACATTAAAGCCAACAGTAAGGTCGAAACGATAAAGAAAATTTTATGGGTTACTATAATTGCCGTAATTGTAATTATTTTTGCGATTATAGTTATGTTTGCGTTGCCGGCTTCAGAAGAACCGGAAAACAGGAAAAATAATATCAGCATCAATGAAATTAAAGGAGCAAAAGAATACACTCGGGAAGAATATGAAGCGTTATCTCCTGAAGAAAAACTGATTTTTCCCGATTATTTTGATGATATGGAACAATATGAAGAATGGTATGAGAATAATATTGGAATGGGGAGCAATTCTGATTTGGAAGTGCCTGAAATGGATTTAAAAGATAAAGATCCGCAGGATTTCACTTTGGAAGATTACAATAATCTTACCCCAGAAGAGAAAGCTGTTTTTCCGGATTGTTTTGAAAGCATGGAAGATTATACAGATTGGTACAATAATGTAATGAGCGAACAGGAGTCGGAAGTGCCGGAAATCGATTTATCGGAGAAAGAACCAAAAGATTTTACCTTAGAAGATTACAACAGACTTTCTCCGGAGGAAAAAGCAGTATTCCCGGATTTTTTTGATAGCATGGACGAATATAAAAAGTGGTATAACAAAGTGGTCAAGGGGGAGAAAACTCTGGAAGAAGTTCCAAGTATTGACACTAACGGAAAAGACTCGAAAGATTATACATTGGAAGATTACGATAAACTAACACCTGCTGAAAAAGCGGTATTCCCTGATTGTTTTGAAAGCATGGAAGAGTATAACGAATGGTATGAAAGGGTAGTTAAAGGTAACAAATAAGTGACAAACAAAAAGACAGACATTTTACTCACCGGTTCCCGCGGTTTCGTCGGCAAAAACCTTTGCCGAACCCTCGAAACCATTAAGGACGGAAGAAACAAAACCAGAAAAATTGAAATAGACGAAATTTTCGAGTGCGATGTCGATACGCCGAAGGAACTTCTGGACGAGTTCTGCTCAAAAGCGGATTTTGTTTTCAGTTTTGCGGGAGTAAACCGCCCGAAAGAACAGTCGGAATTTATGGAAGGCAACCGGGATTTTACTGCCGAACTTTTGAGCATGCTCAAAAAGCACGGCAACACCTGCCCTGTGATGTACGCAAGTTCGATCCAGGCTTCACTTCTCGGCAGATATGCCGGAAGTGAATACGGAAAATCCAAACTCGCAGGCGAAGAACTTGTTTTTGAGCACGCAAAAACCGGCGCGGAAGTTCTGGTGTATCGCTTTCCGAATCTTTTCGGAAAATGGTGCCGCCCGAATTACAATTCCGCCGTTGCTACCTTTTGCCACAACATCGCAAACGACCTTGAGATAACCGTAAACGACCCGAACATGGAACTGGAACTTCTCTACATAGACGATTTGGTTGATGAAATGCTCAATGCGTTGGAAGGCCGCGCCCACAGATGTGACTATAACGAACTGGAACCGCTTCCTTCCGAAAACGGAAGATTCTGCTATGCTCCGGTTACCCATAAGGTAACCCTCGGCAAAATTGTTGAGCATCTTGAAAGTTTTAAAAATCAGCCAAAAACTCTCGAAATGCCTGAAATTCCGGAAGGTTCATTTGAGAAGAAGCTTTATCCGACCTATCTTTCCTATCTTCCGAAAGAAAAAACCTCTTTCGTGCTCAAAATGAACGAGGACGCTCGCGGAAGTTTTACGGAACTTATGAAGACCGAAAACTGCGGTCAGTTCAGCGTAAACATTTCCAAACCGGGAATTACAAAAGGTGAACATTGGCACCACAGTAAGTGGGAAATTTTCATCGTGGTTTCCGGCCATGGCCTTATTCAGATGCGCAGCATCGACACAGGCGAAATCCGCGAATTTGAAGTTTCCGGCGAAAAAATCGAAGCGGTACACATGCTCCCGGGATACACCCATAACATAATCAACCTCAGCGAAACAGAAAATCTTGTAACGGTTATGTGGGCAAACGAAAAATTCGATGCTCAAAAACCCGATACTTATTTTGAAAAGGTGAAATAAATGGAAAAAACTCCGGCTTTTAAAGAAAACGGAAAATTAAAACTTTTAATAATCGTCGGCACAAGACCGGAAATAATCCGTCTTGCGGCGGTTATAAAAAAATGCAGAAAATATTTTGATACTATCCTTGCCCATACCGGCCAGAATTATGATTACAACCTCAACGGAGTGTTTTTCAAAGATCTCGGTCTTGAGGATCCGGAGGTTTATCTTGATGCTGTCGGAAATGACCTTGGGGAAACCATGGGCAACATCATAGCCAAAAGCTATCAGCTTATGGCGGAGATAAAACCGGATGCGGTCCTGGTCCTCGGCGATACGAACTCCTGCCTTTCCGTAATCGGCGCAAAACGTCTGCATATTCCGATTTTCCATATGGAAGCCGGTAAC
Organism: Oscillospiraceae bacterium; assembly: GCA_017847875.1. Classification (GTDB taxonomy): domain Bacteria; phylum Bacillota; class Clostridia; order Oscillospirales; family Ruminococcaceae; genus UMGS1668. The sequence continues at coordinate 9,924 of JAGASN010000051.1, forward strand.
CGCTGTAAGGACGAATGCCTTCCGGAGGAAACCAACCGCAGAATAGTCGATATCATCAGCGACGTAAACATGGCATATTCCGAACACGCAAGGAGATACCTTGCGGACTGCGGACTTCCGAAGGAACGCACCTACGTAACCGGATCTCCCATGGCGGAAGTTCTTCGGGAAAATCTCGAAAGCATTGAAAAAAGCGATATTCACCAAAGGCTTGGTCTTGAAAAAGGGAAATATATTCTTCTTTCCGCCCATCGCGAAGAAAATATTGATACAGAAAAGAACTTCACTTCCCTCTTCACCGCAATAAACAAAATGGCGGAAAAATACGATATGCCGATTCTTTATTCCTGCCACCCAAGGAGCAAAAAACGTCTTGAAGCCAGCGGTTTTGTTCTTGATAAAAGGGTAATCCGGCACGAACCTCTCGGCTTCCACGATTATAACTGCCTCCAGATGAACGCTTTTGCCGTTGTTTCCGACAGCGGAACCCTTCCGGAGGAAAGCAGCTTTTTCACTTCCGTCGGAAAACCCTTCCCGGCGGTTTGCATCAGAACCAGTACCGAAAGACCGGAAGCGCTTGATAAAGCCTGCTTCGTTCTTGCGGGAATAGATGAAAATTCCCTTCTCCAGGCGGTGGATACCGCTGTTGAAATGAACAGAAACGGCGATTTCGGAACTCCCGTTCCGGATTACACCGACGAAAATGTTTCGACAAAAGTTGTCAAAATAATCCAGAGCTATACCGGAGTTGTTAACAAAATGGTCTGGAGAAAAGACTGATTCTAAATAAAAAGGAAAAGAAAAGATGGATTTTAAAAATTTGCTGAAAGGAAAAAAGCGCAGAGCCGTTCTGGCGGCATTTGATATGTTCTGCTTCATTCTTATCGATGCGGTATATTATCTTATGTCGGTCTTCCTTGAACACGGAATGCCTGTGGCGAGCCTGGGTGTTTTTATTAAAAACTCGCTGATTCTGTTTTTCGGAATGTTTCTCTTCCGCTTTCTTTTCAACATCTACAGAATGGTTTGGCGCTATACCAGCACCAAATCCTATTTCGCCCTGGTTGCGGCGGATTTTTGCGGAAGCATAGTGGCGTTTACAATATCCTATGCTTTGCATACCTACGGCGGAATCTGGCATATCGCAATGGTCGCTCCGCTTACGGCGCTTTTAACCTTGCTTTCAAGGTTCAGTTACCGTCTGCTTTATAAAAAAATGAACGGTGCAAAGGCCAACGCGACAAAAAGAAATACGGCGCTTATCGGTGCCGGCCAGCTTGGTTCAAACCTTGCCAACGACCTTCTTGGCAACCCGAAAGCGAAGTTCAACCCGTGTTTCTTCGTAGATGCGGATAAGCTCAAAATCGGCAGAAAAGTTGCTGGACTTGAAGTTTACAGTCCTGAGGATGCTCCGGGATACATAGATAAACACATGGTGACTGACGTCATCATTTCCATAACAAACCTCAGCAACGAAAGAGCTTCGGAACTTTATGAAATTTACAGCGCTCTGGGCTGCAAGGTAAAAGTATATGATTCCCTTGCTCACGAGGTTGCGGAAAACGACGAGGAAAAGAAAAGGGTCATCCGTGACTTCGCCATAGAGGACCTTCTTTTCAGAAAGCAGCTTTATATAAACGATAAAGCGGTTCTGGATTATTATTCCGGAAAAACGGTTCTTGTAACCGGAGGCGGCGGTTCAATAGGAAGCGAGATATGCCGCCAGATTGCAAGATGCAATCCAAAAAAACTTGTGGTACTTGATATTTACGAAAATAACGCTTATGATATCCAGCAGGAGCTTTTGATGCAGTATGGAGAAGATCTTGATCTTTCCGTGGAAATCGCTTCCGTAAGGGATATTAACAGGCTCGACTATATATTCAGAAAATATAATCCGGAAATTGTTTTCCATGCGGCAGCGCATAAGCATGTTCCGCTTATGGAAAACAGCGGATATGAAGCCATAAAGAACAACGTTATCGGAACCTATAACACCGCGGATATGGCTGAAAAATACGGTGCGGAAAAATTCATTCTTATTTCGACGGATAAGGCGGTCAACCCGACCAACGTTATGGGCGCAACAAAGCGTGTCTGCGAAACGATTGTTCAAAGCCGCGCGGACAGCAAAACAAGTTTTGCGGCGGTGCGGTTCGGAAATGTTCTCGGCTCCAACGGTTCGGTAATTCCGCTCTTTAAAAAGCAGATTGCCGCCGGCGGTCCGGTCACCATTACAGATAAACGCATAATCCGGTATTTTATGACAATTCAGGAAGCAAGCCAGCTTGTGATCCAGGCGGGTGCCATGGCGGAAAGCGGTGAGCTTTTTGTTCTTGATATGGGAAAACCGGTCAGGATTTATGACCTTGCGGTCAGCATGATAAGGCTTTCCGGTCTTGAAATCGGAAAAGATATTGAGATAAAGGAAATCGGTCTTCGCCCGGGCGAAAAGCTTTATGAAGAGCTTCTTATAAAAAGCGAAACCCTTGATAAAACCGAAAACGATCTGATTTTTATCGAGCGGGACGAAGCGCCCACCAGGGAAAAGGTCGAAAACAATATAAACATTCTGCGTGAAGCGGCTGAAAAATGGGATACCGCAGAAGCGCCGGAAGCAAGGGAACTTCTGATGCGGATAGTCCCGACTTTCAAACTTCCCACAGCGGTAAACGTTGATGCGGAAAAATCCGAAGAAATGCAGACTGTAAATTAAAGGATAGGGGGATAATATTGGACGAAAACAAAGCTATAAACAAAGAAGAAATTGAAATAGACATAAAAAGGGTTATAGAAGCTCTTTTTAAGCACATCTGGTTCATAGGAATAACAACCGTTCTTGCTACACTCATTGCCATTGGTTACACCTTCTGGTTCGTAACCCCAATGTATAAATCTTCGGCAATGTTTTATGTCAACAACAACGATATTTCCGTGGGAAGTGTTTCCGCAAGTATCACTTCCAGCGATATCGTCGCCTCGAAATACCTCGTTGATTCATATATCGTAATTCTCAAGACCAGAAACTGCCTTGAGGACGTAATCGATTATGCAGAACTGGACATGAAATACGATGATATTTCCGCAATGGTTTCCGCGGAAGCAGTCAACGAAACGGAAATTTTTAAAGTTACCGTAACAAACTCCGACCCGAAAGAGGCGGAAACCATCGCCAACGCAATAGCCTACATTCTTCCGAAGAAAATTGCCAGCATCATGGATGGCACTTCCGCCAAAGTTGTTGACTATGCTGTAGTAGCTTCCTTCCGCAGTTCACCAAGCTATACACAGAACGCGATTGTAGGAATGCTTCTTGGCTTCATCCTCAGCGCAGGTCTTGTTGCTCTCCGCGAAATCTTTGACCTCACCATTAGGAACGAAGAGGATATCACCGACGTTACAAAATATCCTATCCTAGCGGAAGTTCCGGATATGACAGCACCCTCCAAGGGCGGATATTATTACGCCAACGGAAAGAAAAAGCGGAAATATGGTTATTACAAACCCGGTTCCGGAAAGGAAGAGGAGAAAAAGGTCGAACTCTTCGGCGAAAACATCAGCTTTGCCGCTTCGGAAGCATATAAACTTCTCCGAACCAAAATCCAGTTCTCCTTTGCGGACGAAGCGGATTGCCATGTTATCTGCACAACTTCCGCTCTTGCGGGCGAAGGAAAATCTCTCTCCAGCATAAACCTTGCCTGCTCTCTTGCACAGCTTGATAAAAAAGTTGTGCTCATCGACTGCGACCTTCGCCGTCCTTCCATCGCTCTTAAGATAGGAGTTAAAAAATCTCCCGGTCTTTCCGAATATCTTACCCGCCATGTTCATTACGGCGACGTTGCCCAACCTTTCAGCGCCGGTTCCTCCATCAATTTTGACGTAATTTCTGCGGGCAAAATTCCGCCTAACCCCATGGAACTTTTGAGCTCCGCAAGAATGGAAAAAATCGTCAACAGGCTCAAGGAAAATTATGACTACATCATCCTCGACCTTCCTCCTGTTGAAGAAGTTTCCGATGCCCTTGTTGCCGCAAAACTCGCCGACGGCGTTCTTATGGTAATCCGTCAGGATTACTGCAACAGAACCGCAATCGAAAACGCGGTAAAACAGCTTGAATTCGTAAACGCAAAGATCCTCGGTATCGTCTTTAACGCAACCTATGATGACGGTTTCGTCGGAAAATATTATTACAGAAGCAAATATTACGGCAAAAAAGGCTATGGTTACGGCTACGGTTACAGATATGGCTACAGAAGGCCCTATTACGAAAATAATTACGAAGCCAGCGCGGAAGAAGCAAAAAGAGCCGCCGAAAACAGCGGAGAAAACAGCGAGCTTCAAAAATTCGTAAGAAAGAAATCTTCCGCCAAATCCGAAGAAAACGGAAATGAAAATTCCGGGGTATAACCGATGTTTACGGATTTTCATTCACACATTCTGCCCGGAATTGATGACGGAAGTTCTTCGGTGGAAGAATCGCTGAAACTTCTGGAAATTGAGGCGGAACAGGGGATAAAAAGGGTCGTGGCGACACCCCATTTTTACGCCAACCACGATTCCCCCGAAAGGTTTCTTGAAAGAAGGGAAAACGCAAAAGCCCTTCTTGAAAAAGCTCTTGAAAACCGCATTGATATGCCGAAAATTGAAATTGGCGCAGAAGTCCATTTTTTCCGCGGAATAAGCGATTCGGAATTCCTTCCGGAATTGACAATTACAAATAAAAGGTTTATACTTATAGAAATGCCGGATTCCGATTGGTCGGAAAGCATGTATTCCGAACTGGAAAGCATATATTACCAAAGAGGAATAACACCGATTATCGCTCATATGGACAGATATATTTCCCCTTTCAGAACCCGAAAAATTCCCGAAAAATTTTCAAAAATGCCTGTTCTTGTTCAGGCAAATGCAAGTTTTTTTCTTGAAGGCGGTTTAACTTCAAAACTTGCGTTAAAACTGTTAAAGGAAGATAAAATTCAGCTTTTGGGTTCAGATTGTCACAACCTTACAAAAAGGCCGCCCAAACTTGGTCTTGCCGCCGAGGTGATCCGGAAAAAACTTGGCGAAGAATATTTTGAGCGGATTGAAAATTACGGCGAAACAGTTTTCAGTAAGTAAAAATTTTGATTATAAAACATAAAAAAGGGAGCAATAATTATGAAAAAAATTATCAGCATTGTTCTTGCAATGATTATGGTTTTCGCAATCGGCGCAACCGCTTTTGCGGCAACTTTCACCCCCAGCGTTGAAGATCCCCACGGCGCAATCAACGCAAGAATTCTTGAAGACGGTGAATTTATTGAAGGCATCATTTTCGGTAAAAAATGCCTTATCGTAACCCACATCAGCGAAGCTGACGACGCAATTCCGGAACTTGACGAAGAAATGGCTCTTCTCAAAGATGTTTATAAAAAACTTCTCTCCGGCGAAATGAAAATTCCTTATGAAAAAGCCGGCTTTAATTCCGCAAATATGACTCTTATCGATCTTTATGACGCAACTTTCCTTTGCCAGGAACACCCAATTATGCTTGAACCCGAAGGCGTTGTTATCGAAATCACCTTTAAAGTCAATGTTCCCGCAGGAAAAGAAGTTTGCGTTATGACTTATAAAAACGGCCAGTGGATCCCTGCCGAAGAAGTTACCAACAACGGCAACGGAACCGTAACCTGCGTTTTTGAACACCTTTGCCCCATCGCTTTCGCGGTTGAAACCGGTTCCGGTTCCGGAAGCACCGGCGAATCTGTTCCGGAAGCCAACCCCAACACCGGCGCACCCGTTTTCTTCGGAACCGCAGCTCTTGTCTGTGCCGCGGCAGTTGTTTCCTTCAAACGCAAATAATTGAACCCGAAAGGACGAACGATTTTGAATAGTTCAAACCGAAAAAAACTCGGTATTTTCGCTTTGGCTTTTGTCCTTTTGTTCGTTGTTTTCATCAGTGGACTTCATATTCTGGAGTCCACTGTTTTTAATAATGAAACAGCTTTGGAACCGGAGCAGGAAGTTACCGATTCAAAAACCGTTGAAAAAGATAATATAAAATATTTTCCGCGCCAGGATATAACCACCCTTCTTCTGATAGGTGTTGACCAGATGGGCAAAGCGGAAGACAGCGGATTCCACGTTAACGAAGGTTCCGCGGACGTTGTTGCCCTTTTGGTTTTTGACGAAAAAAACGAGGAAATAAACATTCTTTCCTTCAACCGCGACAGCATGGTGGAAATTCCCCTCCTCGGAATGACCGGCGAAAGAGCCGGAACTTTTGTGGGACAGCTTGCGCTTTCACACACTTACGGAAGCGGACTTGAGGACAGCTGCGAAAACACCCTTGAAACAATTTCAAACCTTCTTGGCGGTCTTGAAATTGATTATTACGCCGCCCTCAATATGGGAGGAATTCCGGCGGTAAACGATGCTGTGGGCGGTGTTACGGTCAATGTTACCGATGATTTTTCTGCAGTGGATCCGGATATTACCATAGGTGAATTTACTCTTAAAGGTGAACAGGCTCTTACATTCATTCGTTCAAGAAAAAATCTCGGTGACCAGCTCAACATTTCCCGCGGTGAGCGTCATAAGGAATATGTAAAAGGTTTTGTCGAAAGTTATCACAGCAGAACCGAAAGCGAAAGTGTTTTTGCTACAAAAATTCTTGATGCAACGGAAGGCTATCTTGTAACAAACTGTTCCGCAAATGTGCTTATGGGTTTTGCGGAACGTTATGGCGATTATGAAATCGGCGAAATTGTTTCACCGAAAGGTGAAAATATTCTCGGCGAAGAATTTTATGAGTTCTATATTGATGAGGGAAATCTTGAAGAGATCAAACTTAAGTTTTTCTACGCTCCCAAATAACCGCAAAAACCCGTGCTCAAATTTTGAGCACGGGCTTTCTTTTGAGCACGCATAAAAGCCTCGTTTGATTGAATGGAGAATTTCTCTTTTAATTGGACGCACATATATGTGTATCCCCACAGCGTTTTTACAAATTTTAGCGCAAATTTTTCGGGCGGATAATATCCGCTCCCTACGGTATTTCAATAAAATTTTTATAAAAATTCTTGACATTCCTTTCCAGATGCAGTAATATGATGTTGATATCAAAACGATATCAGTTTCGGCGATAACATCTAAGAAAGGATGATAATTTTATGAATGCAAACGTAAAAAACGATTACAACAAGGAAATCCATCCGAGAGACGGAATGACAATGCTCCTTCTGCTTCTTCTCGGCGAATTTGTGTCAATTGCCGGTTTGATCGGCGGATGCGTAATACTCGACAGCGGAATTTTGTTCCCGCTTTCTTTGCTTTTGGTGATTTTTTGCGCTATAATGGCTGTAATAGTAATTCCGATCCTTCTTTGCGGACTTAAAACAATTCGTCCCAACGAAGCCTATGTTCTCACCCTTTTCGGCGAATATTACGGAACCCTTTACGGACCGGGATTTTTCCACGTTAACCCCTTCGCTTCCGCAATAAACCCGGCTTCCGAAAACGCTCTTGAAAAAGCCGCCGCAGCAAACGCCGAAGCCGCTCTTTCCGGAAAAGCGACCACCGGCTCTGTTCAGCTTTCCACCAACAAACGCGTTTCCCTTAAAGAGATCACTCTTACCAACGATAAACAGAAGATAAACGACCAGCTCGGTAACCCGGTAATTATCGGAACCGTTGTTATCTGGCACGTTACCGACCCGGCAAAAGCCGTTTTCAACGTTGATAACTACGTTGAATTCCTTTCCACCCAATGCGATGCGGCCCTTCGCAACATTGTAAGAGAATATCCCTATGACGAATCCGAAGAAGGCGACGAAAAATCTCTCCGCGGTTCAAGCCTTGAAGTTGCCCAGCGCCTTAAGGACGAAATTCAGTGCAGGGTTGAAATCGCCGGAATCGAAGTTACCGAAGCAAGAATCACCCACCTTGCCTATGCGCCCGAAATTGCCGCCGCAATGCTTCAGCGCCAGCAGGCTTCCGCTATCATTGCCGCAAGAAAACTCATCGTTGACGGGGCTGTGGGAATGGTTGAAATGGCTCTTGACCGCCTTGAAGGCGACAAGGTCGTTGATATGGACGACGAACGCAAAGCACAGATGGTTTCCAACCTTCTTGTTGTCCTTTGCGGCAACAACGACGCCCAGCCCATTGTAAACACCGGTTCAATTTACTGATAAACGATTTTAAGAAAGGAGGCGGAAGCCTTTGGCGGAAAAGGACAAAAAACAGCTTTTGCTCAGGCTTTCGCCGACTTTATGGGAAGAAATTTCCCGCTGGGCGGAAGATGATTTTCGTTCCATAAACGGGCAGATCGAATATCTTCTTACCGAAGCGGTGAAAAAACGCCGCAAGGTTAAAATTAAAGAACCGGAAGAGGAAGAATAAAAGCGCCGAAAGGCGCTTTTTTGTTGAAAAAAACTTTGTTATATAATATAATATTTTCAGAACAAACCAAGGGAGGCGGCAACATGACAGAAACGCAAAAGGGCGTTCTTACCCTTATAAAAAGCGCAATAAATGAAGAAAGCTATCCGCTTCCGGAGGGATTTTCGATAAACGAGGCGTACGATTTTATAATCAAACACCGGGTCATGATGCCTGCCTATGACGGCGCTGTCCGCTGCGGAATTTCCAAAAATGAACCGGCTATGCAGAAGCTTTTCAAAATTTACGTAAACGGAATGATGAAAAGCGAAAAGCAGCTGGAAGCGGTCAACAAAATCTACGCCGCATTTGATGAAAATAAGATAGATTACCTGCCGCTCAAGGGCTGCAATATGAAGTATCTTTATCCGAAACCGGAACTTCGGGCCATGGGCGACGCGGATATTCTGATTAAAGAAGAACAGATACCGTTTACAGAATCCGTGCTGGAAAAATTGGGATATAAAGAAGTTGATGATATGGATCATCACAGCGCATGGCATTCGGATTCTCTGCACCTTGAAATCCACAGAAGACCTTTTTCCATTGCCAACACGGAGTTTTTCGAATATTTCGGCGACGGTTGGAAGTTCGGGGAAAATGCAGGAAACCACCGCTATAAATTTTCCGTGGAAACGGAGTTTTTACATCTTCTTACGCACTTTGCCGTTCACTGCAGAACGGGTGGAATAGGTATCCGGCACGTTGCAGATTTTTATGTTTATAAAAAAGCAGTGCCGAACCTTGACAAAAATTATGTTTTGCAGGAACTTGAAAAGCTGAACCTTAAAAAACTTTATTGGAATTTGGAAAAGCTTCTTGAAGCTTGGTTTGAAAACGGAGAAATGGACGAAGGAACAAAGGCTCTTTCGGATTTTATTCTTTCCGGCGGAGATTGGGGAAGCTACAGTAATGCTTTCCTTTCAATGGAAGCCAGGTCAAAAAGGGAAGAGACCGAAGATTATTCCAAAATAAAATCCCTGCTTAAAATAATTTTCCAACCTCTTTCACTGATGAAGGTAAAATACACAAAGCTGCAAAAATATCCCGTTTTGCTGCCATTTTATTGGGTAAAAAGGTGGCTTGAGGTTCTGTTTTTCAGAAGACGAAACATCAAAAGAAAAGCGGATATGCTTAAAAATTATGACAGCGAAAAAATCAGGGAATATAAAAAAATGCTTAACGAAACGGGAATTGATTGTGGCAATAAATAAAGGAAAACCTCATGCATTCTGCATGAGGTTATTTTTTTGTAGCTTTAGCGAAAATAAACCACCGACTGAGTCGGTGGAATAAAAAATCTTCAAGATAAAAGTACCTCCTTCTGATAGAATAGATACAGGTTGGTAGCCGTATCAAGAAACAGAAGGAGGTAATGTCGTGAACGACATCAATAGTTTATCACATTCAAAGTGGAGATGCCAGTACCATATAGTATTTGCACCGAAGTATAGAAGGAAAGAAATATATGGACAGCTGAAAAAAGATATCGGAGATATATTAAGAAAGTTGTGCGAAGCAAAATGGGTGGAAATCATAGAAGCAGAAGCATGCCCAGACCACATCCATATGCTGGTAAGTATACCACCAAGTATAGGAGTAGCATCATTCGTAGGATATCTCAAAGGTAAAAGTACGCTGATGATTTTCGACAGACACGCAAATCTGAAATACAAATATGGTTCAAGGCACTTTTGGTGCAGAGGATACTATGTTGATACGGTAGGCAGGAACAAAACTGCAATAGCCGAATACATAAGGAACCAGTTGCAGGAAGATATTATATACGATCAAATATCTTTCAAAGAATATATTGACCCGTTTACGGGTAGCAAGAATTCTAAGGCATAAAAACAGGCCGCTTTAGCGGCGGCCTGAAAATGTTGATGCGGCTGTTAACCTTTCGACGCGTCTTAAGACGCCGCCGTATCATGCCCTTGAAGGGCTTGTGCAAACCACCGGCTCAGCCGGTGGTTATGATTTTTTTCGGTATTATTCGATTTCAAGAGTTCTGCTTTCGGGAAGAACCTGTTCCTTCTTCGGAAGAACAAGCTTGAGAACACCGTTTTCATATTTTGCTTTGATTTCCTCCGCCTTAATTCCGGAGATATCAAATTCTCTGTTATAGGATCCGAAAGAACGCTCCATGCGTACAACCTTATTTTCCTTGTCTTTTTCTTCAAAGCGGGAATGTCTTTCTGCGTGGACACGGAGAACGTCCCCGTTTACGTCAAGGCGAATATCCTTTTTTTCAAAACCGGGAAGGTCGGCCTCAAGAAGATAATGGTCGCCTTCGTCCGCAACATCGGTTTTAAATTCGGCAAGGGCAGGAGTTTCAAAAAATCCTGCAAAGGGGTTAGCAAAGAATTTCTTTTCAAATTCTTCCATTTCGCGGAAGGGGTTATAGCTTTCTACATGATGATTATTTCTGCGTGCAAGTTCGAACATAATAATGCCTCCAAAATTTTAAATAGGATTTTTGTTTTTTTAGACGGAAATGAGCTTTGATTTTTCGATGTGTTCCATCGGAGACCATCTCTTTTCTCTTTTTATTTGTATTCTATGTCATTTCCTTCTGACAATTATGTTATACCCCCGAAAATCGTATATTTTATTATACTTCTTTGAACAAAATGTTAATTTTAGCACTCTTTTGTTTAGAGTGCTAACAATTTGTATTTCGGCTGATTCAAGCCCTTTTTTCAATTGTTTTAAAAACAAAATTTGAAAATTGAAAGTTAGAAAAACGAAGAAAACAAGAGAAAAACAAAGAAAAACGGAGCAATCAATTTGTAAATTAAATTTTTTCAAAAAAGTTGTTGACAAAGCCGTTTTCTTTAATTATAATAATGACTGTCGCTTTTGAATGAAAGTAATAAAAAAGGAAATTTAATCGGAGGTAAACGCTATGTCCACTACTATGCCTAACGCTTCTACTATTGAGCGTAAATGGTATGTTCTTGACGCTGAAGGAAAAGCACTCGGCCGTGTTGCTGCACAGGCTGCTGTTCTTCTTCGCGGCAAACATAAAGTTGATTTTGCTGCCCATGCTGACTGCGGCGATTACGTTGTTATCATCAACGCTGAAAAAGCTGTTCTCACCGGTAACAAACTCATCCAGAAAAAATATTATCATCACACCGGTTATGTAGGTCACCTCAAAGAAGTTAACTACAAAACCCTTATGGCTAAAAACCCCGCTTTTGCTATGAAACTTGCTGTTAAAGGCATGCTTCCCCACAACAGCGTTGGCGCAAAAAGCCTTACCCGTTGCCACATCTATGCTGGCGCAAACCACAAACACCAGGCTCAGGCTCCCGAAGCTTGGGTAAAATGATTCGGAAGGAGGACGTAAACCATGTATGATTCTAACCCTTACTTCTACGGTACCGGTAGAAGAAAAAGCTCTGTAGCTCGTGTTCGCGTTTATCCTAACGGAACCGGCGCAATCACCATCAACGGCCGCGACATCGACGATTATTTCGGCCTTGATACCCTTAAACTCATCGTTCGTCAGCCCATGGAACTCACCGAAACCGTTGGCGCATTCGACATCGTTTGCACCGTAACCGGCGGCGGCGTAACCGGCCAGGCAGGCGCAATCCGTCACGGCCTTTCCCGTGCTCTTCTTCAGTACAACGAAGAACTCAGACCTACCCTCAAAAAAGCAGGTCTCCTTACCCGTGACCCCAGAATGAAAGAACGTAAAAAATACGGTCTCAAAAAAGCACGTCGTGCACCTCAGTTCTCCAAACGTTAATCACAGCGATACAGAATACATTGTTTTCAGCATTCCAACACTTTTTATGGCGTTGTTATGCGGAAAATCAAGCGGTTCGTATGCAGTGAGAGTCTGTCAAAAATGCTTTGTCTGATGTTACAGGCATCAAACAGGGAGCACACAGGCAGCACTTCGCGCAGGATGAATAAGAAATTCAGGAGACAGTTCCGAAAGGAGCTGTCTCCTTTTTCTTTATCTGTTGCATAACGTGTTCCTTAAATTTTATTTATTGCTTCAACAAGAGTGCTTGCATCAAGGTGGGTATAAACCTTTTCGGTCATGGACATTGCTCCGCTGTGTCCGACTATCATTTTTATCATGGTTGCGTCCACATGGGCTTCCGTAAGCATCGAAACACAAGTGTGTCTTGTGTCGTGGGGCAAATGCTCAAATCCAAGCTGTTCCATAAGCGGGGTAAAATAGCTGTCATAATAATTCCGGTATGTGAATCCTTTTTTATTTTTGTTATAAATCAGATATTCACATTCGGAGGTTTCGTACCACCATTTATAGAACGGAAGGACTTTGTCGGCTATCGGAACCCGCCGTATTCCGTTTTCGGTTTTGCTTTCGATTACGTCGAAGTATTGTTCCTCAAGGTTTACGTTTTCTTTTTTCAGGTTGAGAAGTTCGGAGATCCTGCAGCCGTTATATATCAGCATCAGTATTATCTGATAATATCGGTCATTTGATACGCTCCATAGTTTTTCAACCTCTTCTTTTGTAAATTTGTTGTGGTCTCTTTTATCCGGATTACGATCCTTATATTTCGCGATATTCACATATCTTGAATAATCTTTGTTGCAAAGTTCGTTTTTCATTGCGTAATCATAAAGCTGATTGAAAAGAACAACGAGCTTTTTGAGTGTAGGATAGTTTTTACCGCTTGAATCCACAACGCTCTGCAGATCAGCAAGCTTTATATCTTTAAAAACTTTGTTATAAAGCGTTCCGCAGATGTTATAGGAGGCATTGTAACCCTTTTTGTTGGATTCGGAAATTGTCGGATACTTTTCCTTTGACCAGCGTTCAAAAACCTTTTGGAAGGTTACTTTTGAAGCTTCAATGTCATAGGGATTTTTCTGGTAATCGGAAAGCATCTGCAATCCTTCTGCCCTTGTGGCTGCATATCCAAGGACCGCTCTTTTTTGCTTTACCTTTTCTCCATTAACAATTTCCCAACCGGTTGTTACCTGAACAATATAGGGTTTTCTTCGTTTTCCGGACATTTTCTTAACGGTGCCGTAGCCGTTTGGCAATCTCAATAATTATCAATCTTCCTTTCTGATATTAAATTTTGTGGATATGTACTTTATTCATCCTGGCTGCCGTTTTCTTCGGCGGCTTTTATTTTTTCCATATATTTGCGGTCAGCCTCGATGCGTCTTTCAAGCCTTTCCATTTCGGAAAGCTCTTCAACCTCTTTGTCTGTAAGAGCGGCGCTCATATAATATGCAAGTTCACTTTCAAGCCATCTGTCAAAATGTTCCTGGCTTGTATAATAATTTTCAAGTCCATTAAGCATATCGCGGAGCTGCTCCAGAATAAGGCAGAGAGAATCGTTATGTTTTGCTCCCGTTCCCCTTCCTTCAAACCGAATTGCACAGTTCCAGCCATCGTAATGCGGAGGACGTCTTACATCAATTTCGTAACTGATTTCGGCTTTTTTTCTGAGTTCCACAAAAAAGGACAAAACGTCCGAAACGCTGTCAATTCTCATTTCGGGTTTGTTGTATCCTGCAAGGTATGCCGGGGATACTTTGAGAATTCTTGCGGTTTCGTTTATCGTTGTGATGGAAGGTTCGATTTCCCCGCTTTCGTATTTCTGTACGGTGCGGAGAGTTTTGCCAAGAGCATTGGCAAGGTCTGTCTGACTGAGTTTTGCTGCCTTGCGGGCGGTTTTTATCCTCTCACCTATTTCAGACGGGTTTATGTTCATACAAATCACCTCGTTTGTATTGTAGCACATAGCTCTGCGAATTGCAATAGCGTAATATGAATTATTTTTTCATATTTTCTCTTGACAAACAGTAACGGGAGGTGTAATATATAATTGCGAATTAAAAATTCGCAATTTGGCACGAAAAGGAGGTGAAGTTATGGACGAACAGAAAGTTTATGTTGAACTTCCGCATTTTACCGGAAGAAATGTTCCGGTAACGGAAATTGCAAGGGCAATGCAGAAAGATGCACAGTATGTAAGAGTTGGTCTCCAGCAGGGACTTTTCAACTTCGGATACGCGGTGAAGATGGAAGATTCCAGCGAATACAACTACTACTGTCCGGACCGAAAAGTCTGGGAAGAAATCGGTTATTTCAACGGAAATGTCGAGCAAAACAAAAAAAGGAGCCTTCACCTTGAAAGGTGAAAGCTCCCGAAAGACAATCCAGACGGCCGCTGCCGTTTGAACTATCCCAAGCAAATAGTATTATACCACAGCGGCTGTCAATTTCAAGAAAGGAAGATTAATTTGACAGATGAAAATAATAAACCACCACTAAAACTAATTACTATGTCCGACATCGAAGTGGAGGAAGTAGAGTGGCTCTGGTATCCGTATATACCCTTCGGAAAGGTCACAATCGTTCACGGCGATGCCGGTGAAGGTAAAACAACTATGATCCTGCAGCTTGCGGCGCTTCTGTCAAAAGGAGAAAAACTTCCCTGCGATGATACAGAAAGAGAGCCGGTAAATATAATCTACCAAACCGCAGAGGACGGATTGGGAGATACCATAAAACCAAGACTTCTCGCGGGAGGAGCCGACTGCGAAAGAATAAAAGTTATTGATGAAACCGAAAGCTCACTTTCATTGATAGATGAAAGGATAGAAAAAGCTATCGATGAAACAAACGCAAAGGTGATAATTTTTGACCCGATACAGGCTTATGTAGGAGAAAAGATTGATATAAACCGGGCGAACGAAGTCCGCTCGGTTTTATCAAAACTCAAGGACCTGGCCGAAAGAAAAAAGTGTGCGGTGATTCTGATAGGTCACCTCAACAAAAACCAGGGCGCAAAAGCCGGTTACAGAGGACTCGGCTCCATAGATTTCTCCGCCGCAGCAAGAAGTGTTCTCCTCGTCGGACGAGTAAAAGATAACCCGGAGATAAGAGTTATGTGTCACGCAAAATCGTCACTTGCTCCGGAGGGAGAATCCATAGCATTTGAACTGAGCAAAGAAAACGGGTTCCGCTGGATGGGGCATTATGACATAGACATTGAAGATTTACTCTGCGGAATAGGTAAAGAGAAAAAATCTGAAATGGCCGAAAACCTTCTGAAAGAAATGCTTTCAAAAAGCGGATATACCCAGCAGGAAATAATGGCAAAGGCAAAAAATCTCGGTATATCCGAAAGGGTAATATATGCCGCAAAAAACTCATTGGGAGTAAAATCCGTTAAGCAGGGAGCCAGCTGGTACTGGTATCTTCCGGCGGAAGAGGAATGAAATTCAAGGTTGCAACATTGCAGGTTTTTAGAAACTTGCAACCTTGCAACCTTCCTTTTTCAGCCGGTAAACACAATGTTTAGGCGGGGTGCAGGGTGCCCTTTTTCAAAGGGCAGCGCCTGCCGGGTGGCTTACCGCAGTAAGCAGGGCAGCGCCCTTTATCCCCCTCGGAGAGCGCAATGCATTTTTGATACTCTGTGTCAAAAGTGCTTTTGAGTTACTCTTGGCAAGAGTAACAGAACCTGCCGCTTCGCGGCGAAAGGAGACAGAGTGATGATAAATGGAACGAAGTATAAGCGCCAACATGGGAAAAGGCTGTTTAAACCACAACGAAAGAAAATTCATTGCAAAAAACGTTGACCCGGAAAGAACCGGTGACAATATTGTTTACTGCAATGAAGATATAAAAGAAGCTTATCATAAACTTTTTGATGAAGCTTTGGCAGAATATAACGCAAGGCAAAAACGCAATGACAGAAAGATAAAAGATTACTATGAAAAAATAGCTTCCGGAAAACAGGAGAAAACTTTTTACGAAGTTATCTTTCAAATCGGCGATTGCCATAACTCGAACGCAAAAACCCGTGACGGAAAAATCGCCGCAGAAATCCTTGATGAGTTTATGAAAGGATTTCAGAAACGAAACCCCAATCTGTATGTATTTTCCGCACATCTTCATATGGATGAAGCAACACCACATCTGCATATTGATTTTATCCCGTTCATAGAAACGGACGGAAAACGCGGACTTTCAAAAAGAGTTTCGCTGAAATCTGCGCTCGGGGCGCAGGGATTTTACGGCGGAACGAGAAGCGATACCGAATGGAACCAATGGACGTATTCCGAAAAATGCAAAATTGCAGAAATAATGGCGGAATACGGAATCGAATGGGAACACAAAGGCAACCATGAAAAGCATCTTTCCGTTCTCGAATATGAAAAGAAGATGCGCGCGCAGGAGGTCAAACAGCTTGAAGAAAAAATTGACGATAAAGAATATGAACTTCGGGTTATGGAGCGCAGAATATCCGATTATTCCGAAGGAGAGATTGAGCTTTCGAACCTGACCAGAAAGCTTAATGAAGGAAAGGAATATCAGCTTGAAGAGCCGCAGACCCTTATGAGCGCAAAAACCTATTACACCAAGTTTGCACTGCCGGTAGTAAATCTTCTTAAAGAAACGGCAAAAAAACTTGCGGCGGAATATTACCGCGCCGTAAGCGATTACAGAAACCTCGGTATTGAAAACCGTGAGCTGAAAAGCGAAATCGCACGTTTGCGTGAAGATATAAAATTCTTTAAAATCGAACGTGAGGAAATGCGCAAGGAGATAAACGTTTTCCGAAGGCTCCAGAGTATCCTCGGCAGAGGAGAAATCAGGCGAATATTTGAAACTTACAAAGAAAGAAAAAGGAGTGAATATCACAGATGAAAAAGCATTATACCAAGAAGAGAACCGGAATCAGCTATACGCTTCGGGGAGATTATTATCTCCCCGACCTTTTACCGGCTGAAAAAGAACGTGAGATCGGAATCTGGGGTATGAGATACCACAATTACATCAAAAAATACCGTAAAGTACTATATACAAATCTTCTTACGGCTGGCGTGCTCAACGAGCATCTTGCAGAGGTTGACGCCCGTGCTCAAACCATGGAATCGATGCTCATAAAACGAATAACAGAGCAGGAAGGCATAAGCGAAGCACTCAAAGAGCAGGATCAGATGGAATGGGTAAGAAGGATGAACAATATTAGGAACAGGGTAGAGGAAATAATTATTGATGAAATTATGAAATAATATCAATGTGCTTTTGGAATATTTAATTTCCGTTTTTGCTGAAAGTTTTCCGATTTATAGAAACAAAATTGATGTTGTGATATAATCAAAAAACAGTTTTTTCATAAACTGTGTGGTTTTGAGCCGGACTTGTGCTTTCTTCGGTTCAGACCAACGTGAAAGGCACTCCTTGATGCCTTCCGGGAAAAAGGCTGCCCTCTGTAAAGCGGCGTTTTGCAGAGGGTGGTTCTTTATAAGAAACTTTTCAAACGCATAGTAAAAATGACCATCATTGCTGTTTTTGCTTCCGAATTTGCCGTAATAGCCGAAAAGAATTGATTAAC
>JAGASN010000052.1 GCA_017847875.1 Oscillospiraceae bacterium
AGTAACATTCGCCTATTGCAAA
This sequence comes from Oscillospiraceae bacterium, assembly GCA_017847875.1. Lineage (GTDB taxonomy): Bacteria > Bacillota > Clostridia > Oscillospirales > Ruminococcaceae > UMGS1668. Next base: position 23 of record JAGASN010000052.1, read on the forward strand.
AATGCAGTTGGTCTATAACTTTTATAAAAATCTCTTGTTTTTTCAGTTTTGCGACCGCCAAACCATTTCCGAAAATACAAGAATTTTTATGCCAAGGCTTTTTATCGACCCCTGGCAGACCCAGGGGTTTTGTTAAGCCTAAAGGCAACAATCAATAAAAGCAACTGTTAAAAAACAGTTGCTTTTGCTTTTTTTATTACATTATCGCCATCGCAAATACCGCAATGACTGCGAGAACGTTACAGCTGTTTTGTTATTCGTCAACTTTCTTTCCGCATTTCGGACAAAAATCCGGTTCCGCGGCTCTTGGATTGAACCATTCGTCGCAATGGGGACATCTGTCAAAAGCGTTCTGCTGCATCAGATTAAGGATAAGAAGCCCGACACAGCACCAAAGGAGCCATTCTTTCATAAAAATTCCGCCGAGCAAGGCAACCGCAACCGTAACCAAAATACCTATATTAAAAATCTTTCTGCTGAGTTTGTGGTTCATCAAAAGAGCCTCCTTTTATAAAATCGCCATAATCAAAATCGCAATGACCGCGAGAACGTTACAGATGATAAATGCCTTTCCGAAAAAGGGTTTCGGGTCCTCTTCTTTTTTAAGCCTTCTGCTTTCCGCAAGATATCCGCCGAGGGAAAGACCTACGGAAACAAACATCATTCCGAGCATCGGAAAAGGTTTTGCGGTGTTGTTCTGATATCCTTTAAGCTCAAAGAAAAGCACAAAAGCCGCTATCGCGAAAAAAATCATCGCCATAAGAATAATTTCCGAAGGAAAAGCGCGTTTTGCCTTTTCCGCGTCCTTCGGCTCAAGATAAATTTTGTCGCCGAATTTATAACCCATAAAGAAAATTCCGGCAACAAAGGAAATTATATATCCGAAAAGAAGAATATACTGAATTTCAAATTCCGGAACGATAAGAGCCGTGGTTACCATTAAGAAAAGATAAGATGCAGTTTCGAGTCCAAGCATAAAATCGAGCCCGGAAACGTATCTTTTAAGATTTTCAGTATCGTATTTTATCTCCGAATCATAACCCGCAAGCATTGAAAATTCGCCGCTTTTGACCATTCCCCAAAACATAAGATGAGTGAAACAATGCATCGGAATTGCGAGAATGATAAGCATTATCAGCGTTTCGCCGTTGAAATTTTTCGTAATTCCGCCGATGACGCAGTAGGCTGTTACAATAAGGATTGAAATAAGGCAAAGAAGATGTCCGCCCGGGTGGATTTTTGCCTTCGGCTTTTCGGCTTCTTTTCCGCAAAGTTCATCAAGGGAAACGCCGAAAATTTCCGAAAGCCGGATAAGGTTTTCCGTATCCGGGTTGCCCTTTCCGCTTTCCCATTTTGTAACCGCCTGGCGGGAAACTTCAAGAAGTTCCGCCAGCTTTTCCTGGGAAATTCCCTTTTTCTTTCTCAAATCCGAAATTTTTTCTCCAAAGGTCATAAAAAAATCCGCCCCTTTCCATATTTTCAGTTTACAGTATTTTATGAATTATTACAAGCAACAAAGGCGGCAACTTTTGGTTGCATATAAAAAAACAGGCTCTTTTTCTCAAAAGAGCCTGTTTTTTGTTTGCATCAGAATCAGAGTTTGCAATATTCAACAGCGGTTTTTGCGGCAACTTTTGCGTTGTTGAAAACAAGCTGGATGTTGGAAGCAAGGGAATCGCCGCCGGTGAGTTCGGCAACTTTTGCGAGAAGGAAAGGAGTGGTTTCCTTGCCTTTGATTCCTTTTTCGTTTGCTTCGGCAATGGCGGTGTCGATTGCGTTGTTAATAACATCAAGAGGCATTGCGAATTCTTCCGGAATGGGGTTTGCAACGAGCATACCCGCTTTAAGTCCCATATCGTGGGAAGCTTTGAATGCGGCGGCAAGTTCTTCGGGAGTATCGATGCGATAGTCAACTTTGAAGCCGGAAGAACGGGTGTAGAATGCGGGAAGTTCTTCGGTGCCGAAGCCGATTACCGGAACGCCTTTGGTTTCAAGATATTCAAGGGTAAGACCAAGGTCAAGAATGGATTTTGCGCCTGCGCAAACAACCATCATAGGGGTCTGGCCAAGTTCTTCAAGGTCCGCGGAAATATCCATGGTGGTTTCCGCGCCGCGGTGAACTCCGCCGATTCCGCCGGTGGCGAAAATTTTGATTCCTGCCATGTGCGCAATGATCATGGTGGTGGTAACGGTGGTTGCGCCGTCTTCGCCTCTGGAGCAAAGAACAGCAAGGTCGCGGCGGGAAGCTTTGTGGATAGCCTGACCTTTTTTACCGAAATATTCAATTTCTTCCGGGGTAAGACCCGCCTTAAGGCGTCCGCCGATTATTGCAATTGTTGCGGGAACAGCGCCGTTTTCGCGGATTATTTCTTCAACTTTAAGCGCGGTTTCAACGTTCTGGGGATAGGGCATTCCGTGGCTGATGATGGTGGATTCAAGGGCAACAACGGGTTTGCCTTCCGCAATAGCCTGTGCAACTTCTGCGTTTACGTCAAGGAATTTGTTGAGGTTCATTGAAATTTCTCCTTTTTTAATTTTGCTGGTTTTATTTTCGTTTCATTCGTTTTTTAAGAAGTTCCGCGCTCATAAGCGGATTTATGGTTTCGTCAGATTCCATTGTTATGGAACCTGCCGCAAGTCCGGCGGCGGCGGTATCTTTAAGGTTCATACCTTCAAGATATGCCCAGACAAGGGCGCCCATAAAGGAATCTCCGCAGCCGGTGGTGTTCACCATTCTTCCCGGGATAATTCCGTGCCAGATTTTTTCCTTTGCCGTTGCGGCAAAAACGCCTTTTGCGCCCATGGAGATAAAAACCCGGCGAACTCCTTTTTCAAGAAGAACAGCGGCGGCTTTTTCCGCGTCCGCTTCGGTTTCGATTTTAACTCCGGAAAGAAGCTCCGCTTCAATTCGGTTCGGTTTAAGGGTGTGGATTTTAGGAAGGATCGATCTTACTTTTTCCGCTTTGGCGGTGGAGACGGTATCCACAAAAAGCGGAACAAAAAGATTTTCCGCAAGGAATTTGAGCGATTCTTCCGGAATGTTCGCGTCCGCAACAACAACCTGGGCGTTTTGCAAAAGAGCAAGATTTGCGGAAAGATATTCCGGCGTAATGCGTTTGCAAACTTCCATATCCGAAACCGCAAGGGCCATTTCGCCTTCCGGATCGGTTATGTAAAGATAGGTGGAGGTTGTGGCGCCGGGAACACGAAGGGCATGGCTGAGGTCAATTCCAAGTTCGGAACAGGAAGCCGCGACCCTTTCGCCGTTAAGGTCGTCGCCATAGGCGGAAAGAAGCCGGACATCAATTCCCATAAGGCTCATGTTGTGGGCAATGTTTCTTCCAACTCCGCCAAGGCTTGTTATAACTTCGCCGGGGTTGGAATCTTCGCCCACAAGGGCTTTGAAAGACCGTCCGCCGATATCAACGTTTACCCCGCCGACAACAACGGCATAGCTTCCGGTGCGGAGAACATATCCTTTTCCGGCTATGCAGCCTTTTTTTGTAAGGTTGGAAATATGAACCGCCACGGAAGAGCGGGTTATGCCGAGCTTATCGGCAATTTCCTGCTGCTGAATCATGGGGTTCGCTTCAATAAGCTGGAGAATCTGCCTTTCCCTTTGGGTCACGGAAAACGCCTCCCTAAAATAAAGTTTATAAATTAAACATTTGTTTATATTATAAGCAAGCTCCAATCCTTTGTCAACACCAACCGCCAAAATATCCGTTTTGTTTTTTATTTCAGCAAACACCCCTTTGTTTGTCCGCAAGCTAAACACAAAAATTTTGATTTTCTGTAAAAATTACTTAAAAAATCTTTCAAAATTGGTAAAAATGATACATTTTTCACATTTTGGTTATTGCAAAACAGAAATTTAGATTATATAATATGCTTATATATTCGAGCGGTGTTCCCGCCAAGGAGGAAAATCATGGGAAATAAAGCTCTTGACAAAAAAACACTTTCCGATGCTCTTGCAAGAAGACTTCCGGCTTATTACCGCCATGTCTGCATAATGCTTGCTGAAGGAAAACAAACCGTAACTTCCGGTGAACTTGCAAAAAGAATTGGCAACACCAGCGCGCAGGTAAGACAGGATTTCTTCACTTGCGGCGGCGTTGAAAATTATCACCCGGATACCCTTAAAGAATGGCTTTCCGGCCTTCTCGGAATTAAAAAAGAACACCACATGGTTGTAATCGGCGCTGGAAACCTCGGAAGAGCCATTATCAGCTTTAAAGATTTCAACAGCGACGGATTTTTTATTGATGCCGTTTTCGACAACAACCTTATGTTCGACGGAATGCAGATCTGCGGAATTCCGATTCTCAACGTTTCTTCCCTTGAGGATTATCTTGAGGCAAACAAGGTCGATATCGTTGTGATAACAACTCCGGCAAGCGTTGCGGAGGAAATTCTTGAAAAAGCGATTAAGGGCGGAGTAAAAGGAATCTGGAACTTTGCACCGGTGGATCTTCGTTCCAGCGACAAAATCGAAGTTCAGAACGTCCATCTCAGCGACAGCCTTCTTACCCTTTCCTTCAGAATCAACGAAAAGGAATTTTGGAAAAACGAAATCTGAACCAAAAAAACAAAATCCCGCCTTTTTAGGCGGGATTTCTTTTGTTAAAAAAGTTTTTCAATATCGGATTCGCCGAAAACTTCAAAACCGTTTTCAATAAGAAGCGCGGCGGTTTTTCCGAAACCGGGAACAAGCCCGCCGTCAAAATTTCCGTTATGAATAGTTCCGCTTCCGCAGGAAGGACTGCGCTCCTTAAGGAGCGCTTTTTTTGCGCCGAAAAGTTTTCCAAGACGCAAAACTTCCTCAGCGCCTTTGAGATATTCGGAGGTAACGTCCCTTCCGTCGGAAGTTATGACTTTTTCTCCGGAGATTTCCGCAGGAACTCTTGGGGTAGGAAGTCCGCCGAAAATTTCCGCACAGACCGGAATAAGCTCATATTTTTCAAAAAGTCTTTCAATGCCGGAAAGGGGCTTGCTTTTTCCGTCATAGCGGCAGGAAACGCCGAGAAGGCAGGCACTTATCAGAAGTTTTTCCATTTTTTCAGTTCTCCTTTTCAAAATGAAAAATCATAAAAACGGTTGGTTCGTAACGAATAAGTTCTTTTGTAATAACGGTTATGTTTCCGTTTTCGTCAATATCCGCGGAATGCAGGAAATTTGAATCTATTCCTGAATCTGCAAGGCAGATGAGTTTTTCAAGACGGTTTTCCTCAAAAACATATCCGTAAAGATTTTCATAATCGTGGCAGATAAAATCAAATTCGCTGTTTCCGCTGTCATCAAAAACGGTAACAATAGGAACGTCGATTATTCCGCTAAAAGTTTGTTTTTCGTGGTCAAAAAGGAAATTACCTTTGTGGGTAGTCACATAGGCGTTTCCGTTATTGAGTGAAACCACATTCAGAAAAACGCCCTCTTCTGAATGATCTATAATATATGATTCAGAAAAATTGTCATTGAAAACAAGAACTTTTCCCCAGTAATCCCAAAGATAAAAATTACCGTTTTTGTCCATGACGATATCGGAACCGAAAAGAAATCCGTCTTCAGCTTCGAAAAGGAAATATTCTTCAATGAAATTTCCTTCCGAATCGGTTTTTATTGCAGTTTGCCGGAGATTAAATGGTTCCTTCTCAGGGATATCCGTTTTGAGAATAAAAATATCATTTCCTCCGGCGGAACAGATGTCATCAATATTATCATAACTGGAGTCGTCTTTGGAATTTTCAAGAACAAGTCCGTTTTTGCCGTTAAAATCCGCGGAAAAAATTCCGGAAGACGAATTATGTGAGGAGGCATAAAGCCTGTCGTTCACAATGTTAATATAATCAATGTATGTAACTTCGGGGCCGAAATCGGGCTTTGAAACTTCGAGAGAATAGGTGTTTTCGGAATCGGTATATGTCAAAGCAGGTCTTTCCGATTTTTCCTGTTCGGAAGAATCCTTTTCACTTTCTTCATCGGTAATGAAAGGCGCTTCCGGTTCAATCTCCGTTTCCGGCTCTTTGTTGATATCGGTTTCAGATTCGATCATCGTTTCATTCGGATTCACAATTTCAACTTTCCAATTGCAGCCGGAAAAAGAAATCAGCATAAACGCTGTCAGAAAGAAAATAAACTTTTTCATTTGCGTACCTCTTTTTACATTTGCAAGAGCTTGTGTTATAGTTGTATATCCGCCAGAATGTTTTGTCAATGTTTTTTAAAAAAATATTCCTGCATGGAATAAAAGTCCTCCGCTTTTCGGCGGAGGACTTTTTTTCAGAAAATCACTTTATATTTTTTAAGAGTTTTCGCAAGAAAAACTCCGAGGATCCCGGCGCAGACAAATTCCCCAAGACCAACGGTGAGCATAAAAAAGGGAATTGTTCCTTCAACTCCGTAAGCATATCGAAGGACAAAAGGAATTATCAGCATGTTTGCTCCAATGGTCGGAACAGGCGCAAGATAAACGCTTTTTTTGCGCAAAAACCAGGCTCCGAGAGCACCGATAAGGCTTGCAAGACTTCCGAAAACAACGTCCCAGATCACTCCGCCGGTCATAATGTTGGAAATCAGGCAGCCGATAAAAACACCGGGAATCGCCGCGGAAGTAAAAATCGGAAGCACCGCGAACATTTCGGAAAGGCGGAACTGGATAACTCCGCTGGAAATTCCCAAAGCCGCGGAAAGTTCCGTGAGAACAACGTAAAGGGCGGCGATCATTGCGCTGTTTGTCAAAAACCTTGTTTTGCTTTTTCTGCTATTCATTTTTAAAAATCTCCTTTGGTTTTGTTTTAAGTGAGGAAGGCTTCGAACTCACTGATTTGCAATTATATCACTTTTCGAAAATCAATGCAACAAAAAAAGGACGGCAAAGCCGTCCGTTTTTTATGTTTTATCAATTTTCGGAAGGTTTCCAGTTAAGGGCATATTTATTGAATTCGTCCTTAAAGCTTCCGGGAACCGGTGCGTCGGAATTGATTGTGAAGGAAGCGTTCTTTTCAAGAAGACCTTCGGTGTTTTCAACAAGTTTTGCAACAATTACGAAACGGTAGTCCGCACGGGCGCTTAAGCCATAGGCAACGGTGCAGGTGGAAAGGGTAAGAATCTGGTCTTCATCGGTTACCTCAACGTTGTAATCATAGAGAGAGCGGGATTTTGCCATTTCGAGCATAGCCTTATATTCTTCTCTGCCGGGAGCAGGTTCAATATACCAAAGGTCGCCGGGGTTACCTTTTTTGTAATAAGGTGCAAAGGTGCTCTTGGTTGCGTTTGCGTCGTTATAGAAAACGGAGAAAACTTCCCAGACGGTATCTTCACCCGGAAGAGTGAGATAGATATAAGGGGTTTTTTCTGCGAAGGAAGGATCCTTGAAGTTAAAGAGCTGGGAGAAAAGAGGACCGGTGGGGTCATCGTTTGCGTAGGAAAGATTTTCCTTACCAAGGTCGCTGTGACCGAAAATTACGGTGTTGGTGGAAAGTTCAGCGGCGGTTGAACCGAAAAGACCGCGGTAATGGGTGTAATAAGCGCCGTTGATCCAATAGCTCTGGGAAACTTTTTTGCCGGTGATGTCGCGCTTATCATAAGGATAGGAAGAATCATAGCTGAAGCAAACGCCCGCGTCAATATCTTCAAGACCGGGGATATAAAGCCAGCCGATTACGTCGTTGTTTGCGCTGTAAGCATCGGCAAACTGAGTTTTTCTGTCGGGAATAACAAGTTCGGGAGCTTCTTCGGGTTCTTCTGCGGAAGGGCCGGAAGCGTCCGGATTGATTGTAATGGGGTTTCCGGGTTTGTTTCCTTCAGAAGGGTTGCTGCCTTCGGAAGAACAGCTTGTTGCAGTGAGAAGGATTATTGCAACAAGAACAACAAGAATAAGTGCCGCTCCGCCGATTATTGCGCCGGTGGGAAGGGCGTTGAGTTTGTTCATAATTCCGGAAGAAGTTTTGGAAACCTTTTTTTCGTCCTTAAGGAACTGGGTTTCGTCCTCTTCGGTTTTTGCGGTTTTAACAGGTTTTTCCTTAACCGGTTTTTCCGCTTTGGGTTTCTTTTCGGAAACGGTTTTTATTCCCGCGGAAATTCCTTCGCCAACGGTTTTTGCGCCTGCGGCTGCTCCGGCAAAAAATTCGCCCACAATGTTGCCTTTTTTCTTTTTGGCTTTGGTTTCGGGTTCTTTTTTGGGGGTGCTTTCAACATAGCGCACAACTTTATGGGGTTTGGAGTTTGCGGGAACTTCGGTTTCCGGTGCGGGAATGTCGTTGACAAAATCGTCTTCGGGAATTGTTACGGAAAAAGGTTTTTTGTTCGGCTGTTCCGCGCCGAGATTTTCAGAATTTTTAAATTCTTCGGACAAATTATATCATTCCTTTCTGGGATAGATAATCTTCTACAAATACATATAATACCATTATATTAAAAGAAAAACAAGAGAATGAATGTTAAATTCCCATTAAAATAGTGTCGTTTTTTGTCCTTTTTGTTGCATTTCTGCAAAAATTTTTATCCAAGATTCTCTTTTCCGAGTACGTCCCAGGGAGAAATTGTTCCCAAAAGCTTTCCGTCTGCCATTCCGTTGGAAGTTACAAAAACCATCGCAAGGCGTTTTCCGCCGGAATAGGTTTGTTCAAAAATATCCCGGAGTTCGTCAACATAAAGGGAGCTTTTTACAAAGCGATAAACTTCCGAATCGTGGCCGTCAAAGGAAATATATTTTTCCGCATCTTCAAAATCCGCATCGGGAGAAAGGGGATTTCCTTTTCTGTCCGCAATTATATTGAGGAACGAAACAGCGGTGAAAACTCCCAAAACTTTTCCTTCATTATCAAGGACCGGAACGTGACCGGAAGGAATTTCGCGCATTTTAAAAAGCGTTCCGCGGATGCTGTCGTTTTCCCGGCGGAAAAAAAGGCGGCTGATGGGAACCATTATCTCTCCGCATTTTTTGCGGTTTTTGAGAGAATTTATGGTGCGTTCAAGAAAATTAATCATTTCCCTTGTGGGTTCAACCGGATATTCCCCGCCGATTTTCTGCTTATGCTGAAGAAGGTTCCTTACCTCCTGGCAATATTTTATTTCTTCACGAAAAGGACGGTATTCATCTCTTTTCGAAAGAAAATTTGTTATGGAATCCCAATCGTTGAGCCCGAAGGTTTCTTTTACAACGGCTTCAAGTTCCTTGAATTTCTGGATATATTCTTCTGCGTTGCTCAATGCTGAACATCTCCTTTTCAAAAGGATTTTATAAAAATATTATACATATATTCACGAATTAAAACAAGGCATAAAACCTTGTAACTTTTGCGCCAAAAGTGTATAATAAAGCCGAAATATATTCCGAAAGGAGTTTTTAATAATGCCGAGAGCAGATGAAGGACTTGCTTTCCTTCTCAAATACGAAAACGTTGCGTGGTATGAGGACGGAAAAGTCCGTATTCTCGACCGCCGCTGCTACCCCCATCCGATAAAATTTGTTACCTGCAACACTTCCGAAGAAGTTGCAAACGCAATGCGCGATATGATAGTTCAGAGCGCCGGACCTTATCTCGCCTGCGGAATGGGAATTGTTCTTGCGGCCTATGAAGCAAAAGACCTTCCTTATGACAAAGCCATGGCACATATCCGCTATGCTCAGGATCTTATCGTAAACGCAAGACCCACCACCGCAAAACGCATTAAAATCATCACCGATTCCTGCGTTGCCGCCGCGGAAGAAGCTTATGCCGCCGGCGAAAAGGACGCAATTCAGGCAACTTTTGACAGAATTATCGCTCTTACCGATAACCGCTATAACAAAATCGGCGAAGTTGCAAAACACCTTGTTTCCAAATTCCCGGACGAAGGTACCGTTATGACCCAGTGCTATGCGGAAACAATTCTCGGCTTTATGTGCAAGGAAATCAAAGCCCAGGGCAAAAAAATCAAATTCATCTGCCCGGAAACCAGACCCTATTTCCAGGGCGCAAGACTCACCGCTTCCGTTCTCCACGATATGGGATTTGACGTAACCGTAATTACCGATAACATGCCCGGCTGGACCATGCACGAAAAGAAAGTTGACGTTTTCACCTGCGCCGCTGACGCAATTACCATGGACGGTGTCGTTATCAACAAAGTCGGTACTTTCCAGATCGCTCTTGCGGCAAAATACTGGGGAATTCCTTTCTATGTAACCGGAACTCCCGATAAATGCCACCCCTTCGCTAAGGACGTCAAGATTGAAGAACGCGACCCGAACCTTGTTCTGGAAGCTCTCGGAACCCGCACCGCTGTTGAAGGCGTAAACGGTTTCTATCCCGCATTCGATAAAACCCCTCCGGAACTCGTTACCGGTTTTGTCACCGATAAAGGCATCTATGACGGCGACAAACTCTGGGATTATTACAACGGCGACGACGGCACCGGCGAATACGAGCTTATCGTATAAAAAAGCGCCCCTTGCTAAAGGGGAGAGGGCCACGAAGTGGCGAGGGGATTCATTTGAGTTTTCTGTATAATGTAAAAAAACCACCCTTGTTCTGCTGAACAAGGGTGGTTTTTGTTTCACGTTAAATTCTGACTCTCAAAAGTCTGAGCGACCAGAGAACTGTTATCAGGCAAACGCCGACATCGGCGAAAACCGCAAGCCAGATGGGTGCATAGCCGAGAGCTCCAAGAATGAGCACCACGACCTTTACCGCCATGATGAAAATCACGTTCTGGCGGACGCAGGCCATGATTTTTTTCGCAATTGCAACCGCTTTCGGAAGGGCGGAAATGCCGCCTTTCATAAGAACGATATCGGCGGATTCAATTGCGGCGTCGGTTCCCATTCCCATTGCCGCACCGATATCTGCCGCCGCGAGCACCGGTGCATCGTTTATTCCGTCGCCGGTGAAAACGGTTACGCCGCTTTTTTTGATTTCTTCAATTCTGTCAACTTTATCTTCCGGCATAAGGGAAGCAAAAAAGCCTTCAAGTCCGCATTCTTTCGCAATTTTTGCGGCGGCGTGCTCATTATCTCCGGTGAGCATAAAGCTGTGCTCAACTCCGAGCACACGAAGTTTTTCGAGGCTTTCTTTTGCTTCCGGACGGACAGTATCTTCGAGAAAAATGCTTCCGGCAAAGGTTCCGTTGAACGCAACATAAAGGTTTGCACCGTTCTCTTTCGGAAGCTCGATGCTCATATGCTCAAAGAGCTTTTTGTTGCCGCAAATCACCGAAGTTTCGCCGAAAGTTACGGTAACGCCTTCGCCGGCAATTTCGTTGATTTTATCGGCAGAAGGGAATTTGATTCCTCTTTTTTCCGCTTCCGCAACAACGCATTTTGCAATGGGGTGGTCGGAAAGAGCTTCCGCCGCCGCGGAAAAACGAAGAATTTCTTCTTCGGAAAAACCTTCCGAAGTCCGGATTTCGGAAACCCGGAGGATTCCGGAAGTTAGGGTTCCGGTTTTGTCAAAAACAGCGTTTTTGACATTGGCAAGGCGCTCGCAGTATTCCGAACCTTTGATGATAACGCCGTGTTTTGATGCGGAACCGATTCCCGCAAAATAGGCAAGCGGAATTGAAAGAACAAGAGCGCAGGGACAGCTTGAAACAAGGAAAACAAGGGCGCGGTGGGTTGCTTCGGAAAAAGAAAGCCAACCGAAAACCCAGGGAACAAGGAAAACCAGAAGCGCAAGAACAATTACGATCGGGGTATAAATTTCGGAGAAACGGGTGATGAATTTTTCGGTTGCGCCTTTTTTGGCGGAAGCGCCTTCGACCATTTCGATAATTCTTGCGGCGGCGGAATCTCCGTAACCGCTTATTGTTTTTCCGTGGGCAGGGCTTCCGAGGACGACACAGCCAGCCTTAAGAATTTCGCCGGGTTCAATATGTACCGGAAGACTTTCTCCCGTAAGCGCGGAAGCATCCGCCATAACGCTTTCGGAAAGAACTTCGCAGTCGAGGGGAACTCTTTCGCCGACTTTTACGATAATTTCGGAGCCGATTTCAACTTCCTTAGCCGGAACGGATTCAATATCTCCGTCATGGGGACAAATTACGTTGGCGGTATCCGGACGGATATCCGCAAGAGCGGCTATGTTCTTTTTGGAACGGTCCACCGCAAGTCCTTCGAGATTTTCACCAAAGGTGAAAAGAAGCGCGACCATTGTTCCCTCAACGTGTTCGCCAATGAGGAAAGCGGCAACGACCGCAATTGACATAAGGGTTTCTTCGCCGAAATGGAAATGAAGAAGATCCTCAAAACCTTCTTTCAGAATTTCTCTTCCGGCAACGAGAGTTACGGCAAGACATATCCAGAAAGCGAAAGGTTTTAAGAAAGAAATAAAGCTCAAGGCAAAAACAGCCGCGCAAATTCCTATTACGATCAGATCTTTTTTAATTTCGTCGCTGTCTTTTCCGCCGTGGCAGGCGCAGCCTTCGTGACAGTGACCGTGGTGTTCGTGGCAGGAACAATGTTCATCATGGCAGGAACAGTGGTCATCATGACAATGTTCATGTTCGTGTTCACAGCAATGGTCATGGCAATGTTCGTTTTCGTGTTCGTGACATTTACAAGCCATTTTCAGTCCTCCTCAACGTGAGAAATTCCGGTGCAGAGAATTGCGCCGATATGGGCGTCATCGAGGGAATAATACATCTGTTTTCCCTCTCTGCGGCTTTTTATAAGTCTTGCGGATTTAAGAACGGAAAGCTGGTGAGAAACGGCGCTCTGGCTCATTTCAAGAAGGTCGCAAAGACAGCAGACGCACATTTCTCCTTCGGAAAGTGCCGCAAGAATTCTTATTCTTGTTTTGTCGCCGAAGACCTTGAAGACCTCCGCTGTTTTTTCAAGAATCTCTTCCGAAGGCATGTTGGCCTTTGTCTGTTCAATTATATGGGCGTGTTCGGGGTGGATATCCGCCAAAAGAATCATCTCCTCATAATGAAGATATGAACATATGAACAAACATTCATATGTTTTTACACTCCGAGTATATACCTGCAAAAGAACATTGTCAACAGGAAATTTCAGTTTTGGTAAAAAATATCGTTTTCAAAATTCAAAGGGTAGGAAAAAAGCTTGTTTCCCGGAAATTTTTTGCTCAGATGAACGGCGCTTGTTCTGCTGTTTTCATAGGTGCGGTAATAATAAACCAGTTTTTCCATATTAAAACAGCAGGAATAAACCGTTTTTTGCGAACCTTTTTCAAGGCTGATTTTTCCGACGGAAGAAAGAATCTGAAAAAACTGTGAAATCGGGTCACCGCAAAAATCCGCCTTTTCCTTCGCAAAAAACGCCTTTACAAAGCGTTCTTCCGAAGAAAGATTTTCAAAAATTCTGCTTTTGAAAGCAAAATCTTCCCGAAGGTTTTCAAGATGAGCCGGAAGCGGCGGTTCATTCGCAAGAACGTTTGCGGGGTTATCGTAAATTTCAAGTCCTTTTCCGGTGGGTTCCGCGGCAATGCTTCCGGTTTTGTCAGAAAAAATCCAATGTAAGGGCGTTGGAGAAAGTTCCTTTGAAAAAGCAAAATCGGTAACATTTGTGCGCAAAAGAAGTTCCTTCGCTTCAGAAATATCCGAACAGGAAGAAAGCACAAACGGAATTATTTCAAAAGAAGCTACGTTGTAAAAACCTTCCCTTTCCGGAAGATAAACCGCGCTTTTCGGGAAATTAAGGGCGGCGGCGCAAAGCCCTTTTTCGTTCATTCCGTCATAAAAAAGCGGATATCCGTTTTGGACAAACGCTGTTCCGATAATTGAAAAATGATCGTGATTTTCGGGAAGCTTCCCGAAGCGAAAAGGAAATTTTTGCGGAACGATCACCACACTTTCGGAATAGTGATATTCAAGGTCAAGGTTGCGGCCGAAAAGCGGAAGTTTGTTTTTTGAAAAAACGGCGGTACACATAAAAAAATCTCCCCGAAAAATAAGATTTGCCGTATTATTTTTAACTTTTATATATTGAATATTCCGCCGTTTTTGGTATAATTATGATGTTAGAATATGCGCAACTTTTAAAAGCACGAAAGGAGGCATCTGGAAAGCGTTTCGCCCGGCTGTCTTTCCTGCGTGCTTTTTTTGTTGCCTGAAAGGGGATTTTTTAATTGGTCTATGACGTTGCCGTGATCGGCGCCGGCATTATCGGCTGCGGAGTTGCAAGAGAACTCTCCCGCTATAACTGCAAGGCTGTTCTGATCGAAAAAGAAAACGATGTGGCGATGGGCACCACCCGTGCAAACAGCGCCATTATCCACGCAGGCTATGACCCGGAACCCGGAACTCTTATGGCGAAATATAACGCTCCGGGCAACAGAATGGCAGGCGAAATCTGTGAGGAACTTGATGTTCCCTTCAAACGCTGCGGTTCCTTTGTTCTCGCTTTCAGCGAAGAGGAAATGGAAACCGTAAAAAAACTTTATGACAGAGGCGTAAAAAACGGTGTTCCGGATCAGCAGATCCTTTCCGGAGAAGAAGTTCGCAAAATGGAACCCAACGTTTCCGAAAACTGCGTGGGCGCTCTTTTTGCTCCTTCCGCAGGCATCGTCAACCCCTGGGAATTTGCTCTTGCAATGGGCGAACAGGCCGTTGAAAACGGAGTTGAACTCAAACTTTGCTGGGAAGTTTCTTCCATTGAAAAAGAAAACGAAAACTTTGTTATCACCGGCAAAAACGGCGAAAAAATCGAAGCAAAATTCGTTGTTAACGCTGCCGGCGTTTACAGCGATACCGTTGCCAACATGATCGGCGACGAAAGCTTTTCCATAGATTCTTCCAGAGGTCAGTATTATCTTCTCGATAAATCCCAGGGCGAACTTTTTAATCACGTAATGTTCCAGTGCCCCGGTCCTCTCGGAAAAGGCGTTCTCGTTGCTCCCACCGTTCACGGAAACCTCATCGTAGGTCCCGACGCAAACCCCGGCTGTGAAAAAGACGACGTTTCCACCGACCGCGAAGGTCTTGCAAACGTTGCCGCAACCAGCAAAAAAACCACCACCGCAGTAAACTTCCGCGAATGCATCAGAAACTTCGCGGGTCTTCGCAGCGAACCTTCCACCCACGATTTCATCGTCGGTTTTTCCGAAAAAGACGACCACTTCATGAACATCGCCGGAATCAAATCTCCGGGCCTTTCCGCAGCTCCCGCAATTGCAGAAGACGCGGTAAGAAAGCTTCTTGAAGCGGGCGTTCCTTCCGAAAAGAAAGAAAACTTCATCGGCGGACACAAACACCTTCGCTTCAAGGAACTTTCCGACGAAGAAAAATCCGCCGCAATCGCAAAAAATCCGCTTTACGGCCGTGTAATCTGCCGCTGTGAAACCATTACCGAAGGCGAAATTGTCGATGCTCTCCACGGAGTAATCGTTCCCAGAACCCTTGACGGAATCAAACGCCGCTGCAACGCAGGTATGGGTCGTTGCCAGAGCGGTTTCTGCGGACCGAAAGTTCTCGAAATCATCGCACGCGAACTCGATATGAACCCCGTTGATGTTCTTCTCGACAAAGATGGTTCCTACATACTCACCGGAAAAACCACGAAGGGAGGCTGCCGTTAATGTATTATGATTTAGTTGTTGTCGGCGGAGGCCCTGCCGGTCTTGCCGCTGCCGAAGAAGCAAAACGAGGCGGAGCAGGCTCCGTTCTCATTATTGAACGTGATAAGGAACTCGGCGGAATTCTTAACCAGTGCATCCATTCCGGCTTCGGTCTCCATGTTTTTAAAGAACAGCTTTCCGGTCCGGAATATGCCCAGAGATTCATCGACCGCCTTGAAGGAACCGGAATTGAAGTAAAAACCGATACAATGGTCCTCGGAATCACCCCGGAAAAATCCGTTTACGCAATCAACTCCAACGAAGGCTATATGAAAATAGATGCCGGCGCAATCGTTCTCGCAATGGGCTGCCGCGAAAGAACCCGCGGAGCAATTTCCATTCCCGGCGAAAGACCTTCCGGAATTTTCACCGCCGGCGCCGCCCAGAAATATATCAACATGGACGGCTATATGTGCGGTAAAAAAGTTCTTATCCTCGGTTCCGGCGATATTGGCCTTATCATGGCAAGAAGAATGACCCTTGAAGGCGCCGAAGTCAAAGCAGTTGTTGAGCTTATGCCTTATTCCAACGGCCTTAAACGTAACATCGCCCAGTGCCTTGATGACTACGGCATTCCGCTTTATCTCAGCCACACCGTAACCGATATCAAAGGCGAAAACGGACGTCTTTCCAAAGTAATCGTAAGCAAGGTAAACGGTTATGACCCCATTCCCGGAACCGAAATTGAATTCGACGTAGATACCCTTCTTCTTTCCGTCGGTCTTGTTCCGGAAAACGAACTTTCCCGTTCCGCCGGTGTTGTTCTCGATAAACGCACCAACGGCGCAATTGTTGACGAAACCATGATGACTTCCATTCCCGGAATTTTTGCCTGCGGCAACGTTCTCCACGTTCACGACCTTGTTGACTTCGTAACCCACGAATCCGAAAGAGCCGGCAAAGCCGCCGCAGAATATCTCAAGGCACAGCGCGAAGGCGCTGCTTCCGAAGAAGCGGAAGCTCCCATCGAACTCCATAACGGCGATTTCATCGGCTACACCGTTCCCCAGAAAGTAACCGTTTCCAAAGTCGATAAATTCATCGAAGTTCTTTTCCGTGTCCGCGCGGTCCTCAACAACGCAACCGTTGTTGTAAAAGCCGGCGACAAAGTTCTTATGAGCAAAAAACACGAACAGATGCTTCCCGCAGAAATGGAAAAACTCATTATCCCGAAAAAAATGCTCGAAATGGCAAACGGCCAGGATATTGAAATTGCAGTTGTTAAGGAGGGCGAAGAATAATGCTTAAAACTATTACCTGTATCTGCTGCCCCAAAGGCTGCCTTGTAACCCTCGATACCGAAAACCCCGAAGAAACCGCAAAAGGCTTTAACTGCCCCCAGGGAAAAGAATATGCCATCGGCGAACTTACCCACCCGATGAGAACCATTTCCTCCACCGTTGAAATCAAAGGCGGACTTCATCCGAGAATTCCCGTTAAAACCAACGGAAACATTCCGAAGGAAAAAATCTTTGAGGTAATGGACGAAATCAACAAGATTTCCGTCGAAAGCCCTGTTAAATGCGGAGATATCCTTCTCGAAAACGTACTCGATACCGGAGTCAACATCGTTGCCTGCAGAGATATGTAATATCGGTGCTCAAAAAACAAAAATCCCGTGCTCATTACACGGGTGCTCATAAGAAAGTAATTCCAGAAATTACGATTATGGCATCTGTCAGACGGGGTTGGTAAACAAGATAACGGGTATTCGGTGAAAGCCGGGTACCCGTTATTTTTTTGCCCATGCGTGGAAGCAATAGATTTATTCACATTTTTCGTGTATAATTAACTCATATCTTTCCTATCCTTTCCGTTCCGAGATTTTTTCAAAAAATCTTAAAAAAATTTAGAAACATTGGAACAATTCAGCCTTTCTCATGCCATATATAGTAGAGGGCTATTTCAAAACGATTGGAGGTGACGCTTATGGAGAAGCGGAAAAGCCCAAAAGGATTCATTGTGGTACTGCCCGGTGAGATCATCGAGATACCGCAGGACAGCGACAAATCATGGCTGACCCTGTTTTACAGTCTGCCGAGAGAGCTTGCAGAAAAATGGAAACCCGCCTATGATCTGCCCCGCTGCCCTTATGAGGTTTTGCGGACTGACAAGTATGACCACATCGTATGTGATGATATGTTCAAGCTGCTTGTGTGGGACTGCTACGCATGGAGTGCATGGCAGTTTTTCCAAGTGAAAGATCGTAAGGGTAATTATCGTGACATCCCCGGTGCATGGACGCAGTACGCAGGATATTTCCCCTTGTGGCGTTTGTCGTACAGCATTATTCCCTACATCCGAATGAAGTTTGAGCAGAACGCTCTTGGCTTCCAAAACCTATATAATATCCCGCAGGGCGTGGAAGTGCCGTGGCTGACCTATCAGCAGTTCAGCAATCTGATCGGCAATGTCACCGATATGGTGGTTGCAGAGCAGGAATGGCAGCCTGTGATTGATACAATATGGGAAAACCGCACCGTCGAGGACTACGAAACCACAAGCAGCACCGTCAAGACCGACTTCATGCGGAAGTGGCATCATAACCGTTCCGGCAAGCCGATCTCTCTGGATGAAATGATGGAGAGCGAAGACGGGGACATTTTCGATGTGGCAGACCCCCGCAGCGATTTTGAAAACTCCGTTATTTCTGAAATGCAGATTGCTTCCTTTGCGGAAAGTACCATTACGGAGAAAGACCGGGAGATATTGAAGCTGTGTATGGAGGGCTACACCGAACAAGAGATCGCAGACAAGGTTGGTTACAAGACCGCCAGCGCAGTCCATAAGCGGATCACGAAGATCGCAGACGCTTACGAGGATTTTGTGACAGCCGAATATGGGAAATACTTGGACAAACACGAAAGGGGGACAAGCCTATGATGGAGTTGATTGCGGATTCTTTTGATATTCGATGTTGTGAATGCGGCGAACAGATTACCATTTTCAAGGATGATTTAGATACGGATGTTTCATTCTACGATCACGGAGAAAATGGCATGGGCGTTGAAACAATCTACGAAATGCGTCATGAGCTTAGCTGCCCAAAATGTGCGAACAACATTGAAATCACCATTACTGGCAATGAATATCCCGAAGGTGCCTACGACTATGATAGCGCAGAAATATCCGGCGCAGAGTTCATCGAAACACCTTCGATAGGAATGGTTTATTACCAAGATGAATTTGATGTTGATGAGTATGCTGTCGAAGCCACAGGCATCCGTGGTTTGATCGCCCAGCTTTCAGAGAACAGGGACATGATTTATAATGTTACCTCTCGTGAGTTCGAGGAAATTGTTGAGCAAGTTCTTCAAGACGATGGATTTGACACCCATCTTACTCAGCCAACAAGGGACGGCGGACGGGATATTATTGCGACAAAAACAGGCATCAATGGTAAACCTGTTGTGTTCTATGTAGAGTGCAAACGGTATTCACGCACGAATAAAGTAAGCGTTGATCTTGTCCGAGCTTTATATGGAGTGCAGACAGCAGATAAGGTGAACAAGGCTTGTTTGGTTACATCTTCTTACTTTACCCGTGATGCAGTTGAATTTGCCGAAAATCAGAATGTCATGATTGATTTGATTGACGGTGATGCTCTGCATGATATGATTGTTAGAAGTGCAGAGAAATATGAGCAAAAAAATTACCGCCGCTGGTAATCGGTAAAAATGCATAGTGTGCATGGGAGCAGTCACGAGAAATCGTGGCTGCTTTTTCATGCAGGAAAGGAGATTTTTATGAGTAGAGAGCCGTTTGAAACCATGCCCGATGTAATGGACGCAAAGCAACTTGCGGAGGCATTGCAGATTTCCAAAGCGGGGGCATACAACCTTTTGAACAGCCCGGACTTTCCAACCTTGCGGATCGGCGGGCGCAAATTGGTGATGAAAAATGAGCTTGTGGAATGGCTGAAAAGCCGCACAAACCGAAAAGCGTGAAAGCAGAGTTAAGACCCGGAAAAGTAGCAAATCAGCCGATAGCGAGAGCCGGAACATACTCCGCATCGTTTGGAGTGTTTCTATCGGAAAATCGTACCACTTTTCCAATTCAAGAGCCGAGAAAAATTTGCGAAAAACAGGAGGCTTTATGAGAACAGGACTTACCAAGAGAGAAAAGACTACCGCCATCTATTTTGACGAATATGGCAGCATGATCGAGGTGCAAACCCACAACACCGATCTGAAAAAGCGGCTGACAGCATTTGCGGGGAAATACCCGCAATGCTGCCGCCAGATTGACGATGATGAGCAAGGTGGGCTGACCTTTGAGATTGAAAAAGGCAGATTAAGTTTCCGGTTGACTGCACCGTATAGCGAGGAGCGGAAACAGACAGCGAGTGAGTGGGCGAAGAAGAATGGGATCAAAGGTTGATGTCGAAATGTTCAAAAATTTTTGCTATAATTTTCTTGAAAAGTGTAACCTCGCCACACTAAACGGTGCTTATTAGGGTGAAGGCCTTTCAATACGGAGAGAAAGGAGATGAAAGCCTTGGACGATAACAGAATCGTTGAACTATATTTGCTGCGTGATGAAACAGCAATCAAGCAAACTACAGAAAAATACGGCAGCCGCTTGCGCTCGTTGGCGTATGGAATTGTCAATGATTCGCAGACAGCTGAAGAATGTGAAAACGATACTTATATGGAAGCGTGGAACACGATTCCGCCCCATGAGCCGAGGAGCTATTTGTATGCGTTCCTTGCTCGGATCACCCGCCACATTTCTTTGAACTGCTGCCGTGACCGCAGCCGTCTGAAACGCAACGCATTTATATGTGAACTCAGCGCAGAGATGGAGCAGTGCATTCCTGCTCCCGATGATGTTGAGTGCTGCATAGATGATATGGCGTTGAGTGATGCAATCAACGGATTTCTCAGCAAACTAGATGAGGAAAAAAGGAATATTTTTGTTCGCCGGTATTGGTATCTGGATTCCGTGGCTGTCATCTCCAAACGCTTTGCTTTATCTGAAAGCAAAGTAAAAACCACACTCTTTCGTTGCCGTACCGGGCTTCGTGAGCACCTTGAAAAGGAGGGTTACACTTTATGAGAGGCAATGAGTTTTTAGATAAGATGGAGCTTATTGATCCTGCATATATTGAATCGGCAGACGCTACGCCGAAAAAGAAAAAATGTGTTTGGGTTAAATGGGGAGCCGTTGCTGCCTGTTGTGCGTTGATGATTTTTGCGGGGACAAGGCTTTTGCCACAAGATGAGCCGGGACTAAACTCTGATCTGCCTATGCTGTCGATTCCAGAAAACACATCAGTAGCAATGGGATATGAGGGATATATGGCTTATGATGTTTCAGAACTTATAAATGCCAATCCTTGGAATGAAGATTCTGAGATATCCACACTGCCCGTTTATCAAAATTCTTTGACCTATGACGCAAACTTTATTGCATCGGGGGCTGACTTTGATAAGATGCAGGAGTTTATATTGGATGTTGCCGGGAGATTGGGACTTGATACAAATAACTTGACTATCACCGACAATGCGCCAGACGAAGAATCTCAACAGAAGATAATTGAAAAGTTCCAAAGTGTAGGAGATGCTGTTCCAGATGGATACTTTGACCCGACAAAATTGATCATTGACGCAGATGGAATAAAAATCGAAGTTGATCAATCTATGACAGCAAAAGTATCTTTCGATCCCGCAGTACAGCTTCCCGAAGAATATAACTTTACGCACTTTGCATCCTATGATGATAAGATTGCTGTAGCTGAATATTTGAAAATCAAATACGAAGATTTTATCGGCATTGGTAACCCACAAGCGAATATATATGGCGGCGACTATAACATTTACAATCAACAGATGTATTCCATCGAGTTTTTTAATGCAAACGGAAGCGAAATCGAGCAACTTATCAATTACAATTTCAATCGAGTGACTTTCGGTTGCGATGATGAAGGCAAGCTGTTTATAGCAAGAGTATATCAGCCCGATTTGTCTGTCAAAATTGGAGATTATCCAATTATTAACTCGGAGCAGGCAAAAGAGTTGTTGTTAAATGGTAATTACATTACCACAGTTCCCTATGAAATTTCTGAAGAAAAGTTTATCAAAAAAGTGGAACTCATTTACCGTACAGGTGAACATGAAGGATGTTTTATGCCTTACTACCGTTTCTATGTAGAACTGCCAGAAGATGAGCTGGAGAACGGCCTGAAAACCTACGGAGCATATTATGTTCCTGCCGTGGAAAGTTCCTATATTTCCAATATGCCAGTATGGGACGGAAGTTTCAACAAGTAAACGAAACCGAAGAAATCCCTTTGGAACAAAGGGCGCACTTCTATACAGGGGCAAGCCCTGTATGTGCGCTCTGCGAGGCAGACAGTCCGGACGATTGAAGTCCGGGCTGTTTTGCGTCACTCCGTTCCGAACAAGGGGCTGCACCCCTTGCGCCGCTTTGCGGCTATCCCTGCGGACTTTGCGAGTGGCGCAATTTGCTGACGCAAACAGCACCACTCACAAAGTTTTGAATATGTACCCATGACCGTTTACCGATTTTCGGTAAGCGGTCTTTTTATATTCCTACATCAAACAAGGAGGTCACGCACTATGGCAAAACAGAAAACCATTCCCCAACTGGAAGCAGAGAAAGCGGAAAATGAACGCAAGCTCTCACAGCTCCAACACAAAAAGCAACAGATCGAAAACCGCATCACCTACTACGAAAAAGGAGATCGGCGCAAGCGGGCGCACCACCTTATCACCCGTGGCGCAGCCATTGAAAGCGTCGCACCGCTGACAAAGGTTTTGACCGAAACCGAGTTTTACGCCTTTGCGGAAAAAGCGCTTGCCGTCCCGGAGGTCAAGGGCTTGCTCATGGAAGCGGTCAACGAACACAACCGGGCAGAACAGAAAGCGAGGTGTTGAGTATCGCACTATATCATTTCCATGTGACACAAATCAAACGCAGCGCAGGACAATCCGCCATTGCGTCTGCCGCCTATCGCTCCGGCGAAAAGCTACACAGCGAATACTATGGCGAGGACAGCGACTACACCAAAAAGGGCGGCGTGATCTGTTCGGAAATCCTGTTACCGTCCCATGCTCCACCCTCTTTCTCTGATCGGGAAACCCTATGGAACGAGGTTGAGAAAGTGGAACGAGGAAAGAAAGCGCAGCTTGCATACAGCTTCGACATTGCTTTGCAGAACGAGTTTTCCATGCAGGAGAACATCGAGCTTGCAAGGCAATTTTTGTTGGAGCAGTTTGTGAGCCGTGGCATGGTGGTGGACTTTGCCATTCACTCTCCCGATAAGGAGGACGGCGGCATATCCAATCCACATTTCCATGTCATGTGTCCCATCCGTCCTCTGGATGAACACGGCAGATGGGGCAACAAGCAGCGGCGGGAATATCTGCTTGACGAGCATGGCAACCGCATCCGAGACGAAGAAGGAAACTATGTATTCAACGCTGTGCCAACTACCGACTGGGGCAGTCCCGATACCTTGGAGCATTGGCGGCAGGCATGGGCGGACCTATGCAATCAGAAGTTTACGGAAAAGGAATTGGACTGCCGGATCGACCACCGCAGCTATGAGCGACAGGGCATTGACCAACTCCCCACCGTTCATGAGGGCGTGACCGTCCGGGCAATGGAAGCAAAGGGCATCCGCACCAACAAGGGCGATCTGAACAGATGGATTAAGGCGACCAACAATCTGATCCGCAATCTGAAAAAGAAAATCTCTGCGCTGCTTGACTGGCTGAGAGAAGCCCATGAGGAATTGAGCAATCCGCAAGCCCCAAATCTGGCGCAGCTACTCAGCGAGTATTACACCAATCGCAACGCAGGAGCATGGAGCCAGAAAGCGAAAATCGGCAATCTCAAAGAGTTCAACGAGATTTGCAATTATCTCATGCAGAACAAGCTGACAACGCCGGAGGAATTGCAGGAGCGTGTGTCTGTGCTGAGTGACCGCATCGACACCTTGAAAAGCTCCATGCGTGGCAAATCCGAGCGCATGAAAGAGTTGGACGAGCTTCTCCGCATGGTGCAGTTTTACACCGAGGGCAAGCCCGTTGCCGATAAGTTAGCGAATATCAAGTGGAAAGGCAAGCGGGAGCAGTTTATGTCTGAAAATGAAAACGCACTCCGCCTGTATCACATGGCAGAGCGCAAGTTGAAGCCGCATTTCAAGGACGGCAAGCTGCCCATCACCGCATGGCGCAAAGAGCGTGACCGTCTGGAACAGGAATACACAACCGAACAAGCGGAGCTTTCGCCTATCCATGCGGAGGTGAAAAAGCTCTGGCAGATCAAATACAAGGTAGAGCAGGTCATCCATGAGCAGAAGCGACAGAACGCCGTTACACGGCAGAAAAAACAGGAAATCGAACACTAATCTTTACACAAATTCAGGAGGCACTTATGAGCAAGAAGAAACCATTTGAGCATGAAATCGACCCGGAGCTTTTGGCAGAGATTGAGGAATGGGAGCAACAGGAGCATGACGAGCCGGAGGGATATTTCTTTTCCAATCCCGATCCGTATCTCAAACCCGCACCGCTGCCGCCCGATCATCCCAGACACAATTTCTGGTTTGACGAGGAGGGACACATCCGTGTAAAAAATCCATCCGCTTTCTGGCTGCCGGAGTTCACCTTGCAGAAAGAAATCGGCGGCACAATCTACTCCGTCACAGGCACTTATGACGGAACGGAAACGCTGGATAAGAAAATGGAGCGCATTATGGCTGAAAAGTTTACAGAAAAGTTGGAGGATACCGAATGACAAATTCACAGAATCTTGGTACAATAGAAGCAACCAATCCTGTACTGGCAGTTGCCCCTTTGAAGGAGGAAACAGAAATGTTACGGGCAACTGATAAAATTACCGCACTCTACTGCCGTCTATCCGTGGAAGATATGAAAGAGGATAAAAAGGGCGGCAAGGAAGATGTGTCGAACTCTATCCAGAATCAAAAAATGATCCTGCTCCAGTACGCTAAAGAAAATCGCTTTCCTAACCCGACCTTTTTCGTGGACGATGGGTACAGCGGCACGAACTATGACCGCCCCGGCTTCCAAGCCATGCTTGCGGAAATTGAAGCGGGACGGGTGGCAGTCTGTATCACCAAAGACCTATCCAGACTGGGACGAAATTCCTCGCTGACCGGGCTTTATATCAACTTCACTTTCCCGAAATACAATGTGCGATATATTGCCATCAACGACCACTTTGACACCATCGACCCAAACAGCACAGACAGCGATATTGCCGGTATCAAAAACTGGTTTAACGAATTTTTCGCAAAAGATACGAGCCGCAAAATCCGTGCTGTGCAAAAGGCAAAGGGTGAGCGTGGCGTACCGCTGACGGTCAATGTTCCGTTTGGGTATCTCAAAGACCCGGAGGACAAGACCAAGTGGATCGTGGACGAAGCGGCGGCTGTGGTAGTGAAGCGTATCTTCAAGCTGTGCATGGAGGGACGGGGACCGATGCAGATCGCAAAGCTCTTGCAGGAGGAAAAGGTGCTTAACCCCACCGCTTACAAGCGCAGGGTGGGCATCAAAACCCCAAGTCCCGAAACCGATGATCCCTACCATTGGAATACCAACACCGTTGTTCACATTCTGGAACGGCGGGAGTACACAGGCTGTACGGTCAACTTCAAGACCTACACCAATTCCATCTGGGACAAGAAGCAGCGGGAAACGCCCCTTGACAAACAGGCGATTTTCTACAACACCCATCCGGCGATCATCGAGCAGGAAGTCTTTGACAAGGTGCAGGAGATCCGTCAGCAGCGTCATCGTAGGACGAAAACGGGCAAGAGCAGTCTGTTCTCCGGCGTGGTTTACTGTGCCGACTGCGGAGCGAAAATGCGGTACTGTACCACCAATTACTTTGAGAAGCGGCAGGATCACTTTGTATGCGCCAACTACCGAAGCAACACGGGAAGCTGTTCGGCGCACTTTATCCGGGCGGTTGTTCTGGAAGATTTGGTCTGGATGCACATGAAAGCGGTCATCTTCTATGTGACACGGTATGAAGCGCACTTCCGGGCAATTATGGAACACAAGCTCCTGCTGTCCAGCGAGGAAAAAATCTGTGCAAGTGTCAAGCGTCTGGAACAGGCGCAGCGGCGCATGGGAGAGCTTGACCGCCTGTTTATCCGCATCTATGAGGACAATGTGGCGGGACGCATCAACGATGAACGGTTTTCCATGATGAGCAGAAGCTACGAAACAGAGCAGGAGCAGCTTAAAGTGGAAATCCAGACATTGCAGCAGGATATTGAAGTACAGGAACGACAGATTGAAAATTTGGAGCAGTTTATCCGGAGGGTACACAAATACAAGGATTTGGACGAGCTTACCCCGTATGCTCTGCGGGAACTTGTTAAGGGAGTTTATATTGAAGCTCCCGACAAGAGCAGCGGCAAACGGCGGCAGAACATCCGCATTTCCTATGACCTTGTGGGCTTTATCCCGCTGAATGAACTGATGAAAGAGGAAACGGCATGACTGAAGCCATGCCGTTCCTGCAAAAATACGATATTACTTTCTTACGACCCCCGACCGTTTGAGCACGGGATTTTTTTATAAGCCTTCACATTTGAGGAAGGTGGATTTCGCCGTAGGCGAAAGACGGATGAGGGGAAACAAAAGCCTCTCTTGCCTAAAGAGCAAAGCTTGCGAAGCGCGCCCAGTGGGCGAAACAGCGAGCAAGGTTTGGCGCCGCGGTCAAAATATTCAAGGCGCTATGCCGCAGAATATTTTGGGCACCGCAAGAGTTGGGTGTCATTTGCGAAGCAAATGACGGAGAGATTTACAAAAAGCCTTCCCGGAGGGGAAGGTGTTTTACGTTGAAGCCGAAAAAATGCAGGGAACGGTCTTGACCGTTCCGTCAAAATATTTTATTACGAAGAAACAGCTTAAGACGGCGGGAAGTTCTTATTTTAAAGAATTTTCGGTAAATTCCGGAAAGCATTCAATAAGATAATCAGCGGTTTCCAAATCGCAAATTTCAAATGCAGTTTTAAAACAACTTTTAAAGAGTTTTTCCGTCATGGGAATATAACCGCAAAGGGCGTCCTTTTCTTCTTCGGTGTAATTTGAAAAAAAATTAATATCGCTATGGAGGTATATTAAAGCTTTTGTTGTGAATTCGGTACCGCAAATTTTTTTCATTTTATCGCCTGCCTCAATATTTTTGCCACAATATTGTAGCATATTCCAATGTCGGGTGCAACAAAATAGTAGCATCTATTCAAGAGGTGTTACAATATGTTTTTTCAAAGACTTGCAGATTTAAGAATGGATTCCGATAAAACACAGGAAGAAATCGCAAAGTTGCTGGATTGCAAAAGGGAAGTTTACCGCAGATATGAAAAAGGTATCCACGAAATTCCGGTTTGGGCAGTTATCAAGCTTGCTGAATTTTATAACACAAGCACCGATTATATACTTGGACTTACCGATGAAATAAAACCATATAAGCGATAAAAAAATCCCGTGCTTAAATGAGCACGGGATTTTTTTATTTCTTAAGTTCCGTATATTTTTCCTTGTTTCCAAAGGCAAGTTCCACCGGATATTTTTCGGAATTTCGCTTTACCTTTGCCTGAATTATTTCGTCAAGATCAAGTCCGCAGGCGTCCGCCATAAGAATGCAGTAATTGAGCACGTCCGCAAGTTCCTCGCGGATTTTGTCGATTTTCTTTTCACAAACAAGGTCGTCGGCGCTCCATTGGAAAATTTCAAGAAGCTCCGCCGCTTCGAGAGAAACCGAAATCGCAAGGTCCTTCGGGTTATGGAACTGGCGCCAGTTGCGGTCATCACGGAATTTGAGCACCATATCTATTGTTTCCTGTTTCATCAGAACACCTCACCGTCAAAAATATAATCAAGAATAATTTCCTTGTTTTCATCGGAATATTCGATTTCGGAAGAAAAGAGCCTTGCCGCCTCGAAAATTCCAACCTGCTCCGCCGCTTTTTCCGTAAGATAAAAAGCCAGAACCGCAAAGCGAAGGGATTCTTCCGGATAATCGGCGGAAAAATGGCGGAAGATATAGTAGCAAAGAAGCTGTTCCGCCGCTGTTTCGTCGGGAATTTCCGCCGGAGCAGGATTTTCCTTTATGTTTTCAAGAATTTCCGTCCATTTTTCATCAAGCCTTTCCAGCCCGAGAAAAATTTCCGCAAGTTTTGCAAAATCCGTTTCCGGAAAATTCATGCAAAAAATTCTTAAGACGTCGGAAATTCTTTCGGAAATATTTTTTTCGCGGTTTTGGAGAAGATCAAAAATCCGCTCCCGAAGGGCAAAAAACTTTTTTTCGCAATCGTCATCGGAGCAGGGAACTCCGTCCTCGCCGATTTCGATAATTTTTGTTTTGCTTTCTTTTTCAAGAACAAGTTTTGCCGCTTCCTCACAGCAAAGCCCAAGACCGATTTCCGTTCTGCTTTCGAAAAAATTCCTGAAACGCGGGTGGTCGTCGCAAATTTGCGAAAGAGCGTCTTTTCCGAGGTTTATATAAATTTCGCAGAGATTTTTTTCGTTGAGGAAAGGGCAGCGCTCATTTTCGCAAAGGCGGAAAGATGCGCAATCTTCGGAAAAATCTATGTTTTCCAAAAGCTTTTTGCCAAATTCGCCGGGAACATTTTTATAAAGCGCGGCGGTTTTTGGGTCGATATCAATTTCCCAGCCGATACAGCAGCTGTGCCTGCAGCTTCCGGCGCTGCATTTGAAATTTTTGTAATAATCCGGCGCAAAAATTTTCATCGGCGAACCGCCTTTCGTAAAAACATTGTATTTAATATATCACAAAGGGAAGAATATTACAAACAAAAGCCCGGTTTTTGGAATTTGTCGAAAGATTTTTCGGTAAAAAACAAAAAACACTGTTGACACAAAGCGGTTTTTTATGATATATTATAACTCAGCCGTGGAGAGGTGTCCGAGCGGTTTAAGGAGCTGGTCTTGAAAACCAGTGACTCGAAAGAGCCATGGGTTCGAATCCCATCCTCTCCGCCACACCTTAAAAAGGTTTAACTCAATATAAAAACGAGAACGTTACATTTGGAGAAGTACTCAAGTGGTGACGAGGCGCCCCTGCTAAGGGCGTAGGCTGGCTCAAAACTGGCGCGAGGGTTCGAGTCCCTCCTTCTCCGCCAAGAAAAAGTCCCATAAACAAGCCGTTTATGGGACTTTTTTATATCCATTTTTAAGGTTTTTCCCTTATTTTTTCCCTTTAGAGTTTTTTACGCCCTCTTTTCGAGGTTGTCATAATAGCTTTGAACCCTTGCCGCTGTATCATGTTGCATACGTTCTGTTACATGAGCATATACGTTCAAAGTAAAATCAGCGGTTGCATGACCCAAGAACTCTTGAACGGATTTTATATCCGCACCGTTTGCAATAGCTACCGTTGCTGCCGTATGTCTTAAATCGTGCGGGCGTGCATCAGGACAACCCATTTTTGCGGCAATTTTTTTGAAATGCGAATAAAAAGTATATATAGCGAAATGATTTCCCAATTCATTGGTAAACACAAGATTGTCCGGATTGTTCCAAGCTGAACCCGCTCTCAGGCGGTTTTCTGCTTGCCTTTTCTGCTCTGCCCGAAGATATTCAAAAGCTATTGCCGGAGGCTCTATAGTCCTATCTTTGCCACCTTTGGTGGATTTTATAATGTAATATTTCGAGCTGTTTTTCTCCCTCTGCAACTGTTGGCATACGGTAATTTTGTTGCGTTTGAAATCCACATCTTTCCACGAAAGACCGAGGCACTCTCCCTCTCGAAGTCCGGCAAACAAGCAAAGTGCATACGCATTGCACATAGCCTCGTTTTTTATTTCCTCAAGGAACACCGGGATTTGTTCGTCCGTGAGCGGGTTTATTTCCTTCTTTATAATTTTAGGAAGTTCTGCGGCATCACAAGGATTTGAAATTATATAACCTTGTTTCATAGCAATTAAACACGCTTTATGGAGAACGGCGGAAACGTTTTTAATCGTTTTTGCGGAAGAACCTTTTTTAATCAGACGGTTATACATAGCCTGAACATCTGCTCCCTTGAGTGCCTGAAGCCTTTTTGCACCAAGATTCGGAGCTATGTGATTCTTTATAATGCTTTTATAGCTTGTTATAGTGTAGGGTTTTAAATTGCTTTCTACGTATGTATTCATCCATGTATCGAGCCATTCAGAAACGGTTATCCTGCTCGGCTCTTGATATGTACCGTCTGAAACCTTTGTCAAAGTGGCGTTGATTTTTTCCTGAACCTCTTTTTGAGTTTTTCCGGTAATGGATTTCTGAATCTGCTTTCCGGTTCCCTGATTATAACCTACTGTTACACGACCTTCCCAATATGTATAGGATTGTCCGTTTTTGGTGATGGTCTTTTTGCGGATTGTTCCCGCTCCGTGAGCTTTTCGGGTGCTGTTTTTTTGCATTTGTGTTTGTCCTCCTTGTTTTTAACGCACCCATA
>JAGASN010000053.1 GCA_017847875.1 Oscillospiraceae bacterium
AAAACACCTCTTTAAAAAAACATAGCCCCAACCGAAGCCGGGGCTATCTTTCCGAATCAACCAATGATTCTACGCATGAGACCGACACCGGTTCCAACAAGTCCGAGAATGACGAACATGAGAAGAAGCGGAGAACCAGTTACAGTAGTCACAGTTTCAGTAAGCCAAGAAAGAGCCTCGGTTACAATAAGACCAGCAGATTCGAGAATAGTTGCCACAGTAGCGCCACCTTCCATTTTTTAAATCTCCTTTTAATTGATTTTTATAATTGAGGTCATAACCTTAATTATCACGATGAGAATAGCGATTCCGACAAAAGCGGAAATGGGCGGAGTTAAAAGAAACTCCGGAATTTCAGTTAAAAACCAAAGGGCAAAGTCCTGCATTTCAACCATTGAAAAGAGCACCCCCAAGTCTAAAGATACAATATACAAACAATGCAAGCATTAAGAACGAAGCACACCAAGGATAATCGGGGAGAACTTCTCTTAAATAACTTGAATAGTTGTTATTGTTCATATACTCATACTCAACAATAACCGGGTCATAATCACCAATAACTGAAAGAAGAACAGCCTTTAAACCCGAAGTATCTTCGGGAGTTATAGGAGCAACAGAAAGAAGCTCGACGGAAACAGGCAAATCAGTATCGGGATTTATTTCCGTTTCTTCGGTAGTAACATCTTCAACTGGCGAATCAGATACAGAGTTTGATTCATTAATCTGAGATAAATCATCTTCAAGTACCTCGACTTTTTCGTTTAAAATATCAATATCGGACTGCATACCGTCAAGAACCATATTGAGATAATTATTTTCGGGTTGAGTAAATTCCGTGACAGTTTCATCATCAGCAGGAATTGATTCAGGCGAATCCATTTCAACAGCGAAGGAATTTACAGTAAGAGAAAGACAAAGGATTGAAGCTAAAAGAAAAGAGATAAATTTCAATGTTAATCACCACCTATTTATTAAACCAGGATACGCCAAGCAATTTTGAAATAAGGGTAAGAACAACACCTGCAACGATGAAAAAGATAAACCAACTCGCAGGAGTAACGTCCGTACCAGGAATTTTCCAATCATTAAAAAATTTCCAAAAAGTAGGAAAAAACCAAGTTATAATATCCAAACCGTCTTGGGTCATTAAAAATCACCTCACAAGAAAGGAATAACTTCGAGAATAAAAGCCACAAGGCGAAAAATTGCTATAACCATAAGAACAGTTAAGGAAACAGAAACAAAGACAGCAAACCAGGTGGGCAGAAAGGCGAAAAGAGTTGCAAAGAGAACAGGAATCGACATTTAACCACCTCGCATATTATAAAAAGTCTTGAAAACAACAACAATAGTAAAAAGTCCTAAAGTCAAATTCGCAAGAAGCCGAACAGAAAGAGGAAGATTATTCCAAATAGCAAGCCATACCTCAACAGCAGGAAGCAAAGGGTCAACAAGCATTATTTATCGCCCCCCAAGCATTGAATAATATTCTGCCATTCTGTCAGCATAATAGGAAGTTACAACTTCAGGTTCATAAAGAACAGATTGAGCACGGAGAGAGAAAGTCGAAGCTGTCTGAATGGGATATTCATTAATAGAAATAAAATAAAGAGAATCTGAAGAAAGACCAAAACTAATACGAAAATACTGAATATTACTTATGTTCGGAACAGAAAAGGAAACAACTCCGTTATCATCAGGAGAAGAATTAACATAATTTAAGAGAGAATTTCCATTGTCATCATAAAACATAATAACAGAGGAAACATAACGGAAATTGAGAAAATAAAGAGTATCTCCACCAACACAAGGAATATAACCACTAACACCATCAGAAGAAGAAGAAACAAGACCACCAACAGAGCCAGACCAACGATAACCCGGTAAATATCCAATTCCATTATAAATTTCAGTTCCACCGGGTTCAGTTGTTGCAAGAGGAAGCCAGTTTTTAATAGGTTCTGGTTCTGGTTCTGGGTCTGGGTCTTCACCGCCACCGCCACCAGAACCGCCACCGAAAGTAGGGTCCATATCTTGTCCAGTTTCAGTAGTAAACCATTGAGAAAAATCTGAACCTTCGGAAATGGATTCAAGAGGTGATGTAGAAGTACCAAATTCTTCAATAAAATTGAATGAATCCGTAAAATCAGTAAATTGTTTAGTAAAATCGGTTAACTTTGAAACATCAAGAGAAAGGGCAGAACCAGGATTAAAAAATGTATCTTGAATAAACTGTTGATTTTCCTTTTGAGATTCCTTAAGAGCCAAGTCTTCTTCATCAGCAAGAACCTGCTGAAGCATAGAAACATCATCACTAATGGAAGAAAGGAAAAGAGCTTGATTACTTAAATAAGAATCCAAAGAAATAGAAAGAAAATCATAAACAGTATCAAAAGTGGAATCAATAGAAGATAAAGAAGAAGCAGAAGAAGATGAAAAAGTTTTAATAGAAACAGCAGAAGAAGCTATACTATCAATATCAGGAACAATATCAAGAAGCGATATAAGAGAAGAATCAATAGAACCAAGGTTCAAAGAAACATCGGTTTTAATTTCAGCAACATCAAGAAAAAGAGAAGAAAGAAGAGAATAAATACCTTCAATATCAACTTCAATATAATCGAGATTAGTATTAATAGTTTTCAAACTATTACGAATAACTGAATAAAATGAGCCACTAAAGCCAGTAGGAGTAAGAGTATCACTCCAACCAGATTTTAAATCACTTTGAATATCATAAATATTAAATAGATTATGAGCAATACGATAAAACCAAGAAGAATAATAACCAGTAGGATAACTTGGTGCAGAAGTAACAGAACCCCAACCACTTTGGAGAGAGGTTGATTGTTCATCAGAAGTTACAGCAAAAGAGGGCACACCCATAGAAAAAACGAGCACGAGCATGAGCACGAAAGCAATTATTTTTTTCATTCTTCGGGTTCCTCCTTTTTTGAAGAATTTATTTTAGAAGAAGAATCAATATTTTGCGAGAGTCTATCATTACAAAAAACAGAATACAAATCTTCAACATCAGAATAAAATTCTGCAGATACAAGCGGTTTTATAAACATCAAAAAAGACACGAAAGAAAAACCACCCATATGACGAAGAGAAGTTATAAGAAATTGAAAATGCCTTTGATGTCTTTCAGTAAGAATTTTATACCAAAAACGATTTTTAGAAAGGCAAACAGCAGAAAATTCTGAATATTCATCAATACAATGAGAAAGGATATATTCAGTCATAGCCTTTGAAGCAGATTCAATTTGAAGCTCGGAAACCTCAAAGAAATCAGAAGGGTCAAAACCTGCAAGATTAATGATATCCTCTTTATCATATTGAAACTTTTCTGAATCATCTAAATGAATATGATATCGAACGGCACCACGAAGGGAATGAACCGGTTCAAGACGAATACCACCAATTAAATTCATAAAAACGAGACAAGTTTTAAAATGACAAGGTCCTTCGGAAACATAAATAACATGATAATGAGCTTTTTTGGGAGTTCCGTCAGATTTTATATCTTTATCATGCAAAGGGGAAATACAAAAAGGACAATGAAGACTGTTTAAAATCTCAAGCCAATTTTCCGGAGCAGATTCCGGATATAAAATAAAACTCCAAGCTCTCGTCTTTATAGTTTTGGGATTCCAGTAAATTTGATGTAATTTATAAAGGTTTTCATATTTTAAAATTAATTCTTCAACAGAAAGCAAGGAATCATGCAGGTCTAAATCGTCATTAAAGACAGAGTAATTCGACACAGATTATCACCTCAAATTATGAATTTTAAAAGTTCGCACAAGTCACTCCCCCGAGGGGGTATGCCGTAGGGCGCCCCCTCGGGGGTGCAAGTTAAAGTTTGTTAAGACAATCTACCTTGCCGTAACGATTAAAGAAGAGCTCATAGGAACCTTCTTCAATTTTGGAAAGACCAAGGGAACGAAGCTTTGCATTGGAAACAAAAAGTTTACCTGCTTCAAGTCCTTGAACATTAGGCTGGCCTGCAGCAGTGTAGTAAATATTCATTCCCTGAATATCGGAATTGTCATTTCCTTTGAAGTTTACAGATTTAACACCAACGATTTCAATAATCATTTTTACACCTCAATCATCAAATAATTTAAAATCAGGATATTTTGATTCAATTTCAAGAGAAAAGAAAGTATTCATTAAATCATAAAGTCTTTCTTTCTTTTGATTAAGAATTGATTTATGTTTGTGTTCAATCCAAGCGAGAACACAAAGAAAAATAGCACAAAAAACAAGAGTTAGGATTATAACATAATCCATAAAATCACGCCTTTCCTATTCAATTACCAAAAATAGAACAACAGTTGTACCACTTTTGGTTACTTAAAATAGTACAACCGTTGTACAAAAAAGTCAAGGGAGATATGAACAAATTATGACTGAAAAAAACAGAATAAGCACATTTTTAGATGATGAAACCACCGAAGCATTGAAAGAAGAAGCTAAAAAACAGGGTAGAAGTGTTTCCAATTTGATTGGATACATAATCAAGAAATATCTTGAGGAGCAACATGATGAATAAGAGAGGTTGTATGCGTATTCTTGCTTGGATATCATTAGGTTTGCTTGCGATAATCATTATCTTAAGCATTTTCATTTTTCTTTTCCTTGGAAAAGTCATCACAAATCCGAGCATGTTTGCATAACCACACAATCAGCGGTAATCTAAACAAAAAAAAAGACCGACTAAGTCGGTCTAAGCGGAGCTACGCTCCACAAGCACGGCTCCAGTCATACATAACGAGCCGTGAGAGCTCCCACAAGGGGAGCTCTGGGCTGGATAAGGAATTATATTAAAATCTCCATAAACGGACGTACGACGTCTTTGATTAAAGCTACTTCGCTAAATAGAAATTTAGCGAAGTTAAGGGGAGCGAAAAAGGAGGATTTTATAATGAACAAAGATAATCTCAACGATTGCCCTGATTTTCTCCAGGATTTCTTATTTTATATGGAAACCATCAAAGGTCGTTCTCCAAGGACTGTTGACGGATATTATATCGATTTAAGATCTTTTATAAGATTTTTAATGATCGATAACGGTCTTGTTTCAGATGATATTGATTATAAGGAAATCAAAATTCACAACGCAAGCTTTGATTTAATTAAAAACGCAACCAGAACCGATGCAATGAGATTCCTTTCGGAATTCCAGCGAAACCATGATAACGAAGCAAAAGCCCGTTCAAGAAAAGTTTCTGCAATAAGATCTTTTTATAAGTATCTTACAGTTTCCAGCGGTAAACTTTCAGAAAATCCAATGCTGAATCTCGAAACTCCTAAACTTAGGAAAACGCTTCCCAAATATCTTACTCTTGAACAGGCCCTTGAACTTTTAACACATATTGAAACAAATTTTACAGAACGGGATTTTTGCATAATTACGCTGTTTTTAAACTGCGGAATGCGTGTTTCGGAACTTTGCGGAATTAATCTTCACGATATCCGTGATAACCAGCTTAAATTACTCGGTAAAGGCAACAAAGAACGAATCGTTTATCTCAACGGTTCCTGCCTTACCGCAATCGAAAATTATCTTCGCGTGCTCAATTCCGGCGAAGTTATAAAAAGAGTTGATAAAAATGCTCTTTTTCTCAACAGATTCGGAAAAAGAATCAGCACCCGCGGCGTGGAACAAATCGTGGAACATTGCCTTAAAGAAGCCGGTCTTGACGGACTTGGAATCTCACCGCATAAACTCCGCCATACTGCGGCAACTCTGCTTTATCAGGACGCAGGAGTTGATATCCGGGTTCTCAAAGAACTTTTGGGTCACGAAAGCCTTTCCACAACCGAAATTTACACTCATGTAAGCAATAAACAGATCGAAGATGCTTCAAATAAATCTCCGCTTAAAAACGTTAAACAACCCAAAAAGAAACCTAAAGAACAGACTGAATAAAGAGCAAAAAAGCCGAAGAAATCAAGGAAATCAGCGCCGCAAATACTGTAAAAGTTATAAACTTTACACTTATTTTTTTCGCATTATAATGCGATTTTTCCGGGTTTTTGTTATCGATGATATTATGTAATTGTTTTGATGAAAAAATTGAATTTTCCGCCATTACAATAATCATAAAATTCATAAAAACAGCCGATGTAAAATAAATTACAAGAGAATTTACTACATAATCCATACCCGAAAACTTATAGTTGATAGAATTTTCAAATCCATAGAAAAACCCGTTTATAAAAATCGCTGCCAAAGCAGAAAACATTCCCAAAAGGCTTGTTCCGGAAAAATAAAGAAACAAAAGAATTATAAAAGAAAAAGAAAATCTGTTTATAAAAACGTTAAATAGATCCGAAGATTGTTTTGATACAAAACCATAAAAATTTTCGCATATTTCTTCCGGAATAATCTTGAGCATGCTCGTCCCGAAAATTGTTCCGAAAATGAGCACAACGCAGCTTATTATAAGAAATCTGTTTTTATAAATGTTTTCATGTATTACTTTTTTGTCCAATTTTCAATACCTTCTTCCCTTTTTCACTTCCCTATCATTTATATAACAAAAAAGCTCCGGATATTCCGGAGCTTTTCATTTTTTTAAAATTATTTATCCGCCATTGCAACTTTTATCATAATTGCGCATTCAACACGTTTTCTTTCCATTTCGCAGGAAAGTTTTACGGGTTTGTTGATATCTTTATTGAAGCTGTAGTTGTTTGCGTTACAGCCACCGGAACAATAGAATTTGCACCAGCAATCCTTGCATCCTTCTTTGGTATAGATATTGGAGCAGGCAAATTTATCCTTCATTTCGGTATCGAGTGTACCATCGTCAAGATTGCCCATTTTCCATTCATCGTTGCCTACAAACTGGTGGCAGGGATAAATATCACCATCGGGAGTTACGGAAACATATTCATTTCCGCAACCGCATCCGCGGAGACGTTTTATTGCGCAGGGGCCCTGATCAAGGTCGATCATGAAATGGAAGAAGTTGAAGCATCTTCCCTCTTTTTTTCTGCGGATCATTTCAACTGCAAGTTTTTCATACTCCGCAAAAATTGTGGGAAGATCTTCTTCGGTAATTGCGTAAGGTTCGCTCGGATCCGCAATTACAGGCTCAACGCTGAGCTGGTCAAAACCAAGATCATCTGCAATATGATAAACGTCCTGTGCAAAATCGAGATTGTTTTTTGTAAAAGTTCCGCGTGCGTAATATTCCTTGTTTTCGCCCTCAAGGCGTTTTTCAACAAGTTTCTGAAACTTAGGAACAATTACGTCATAGCTTCCTTTTCCATTGATTGCAAGACGCATATTATCGTTTACGCATTTTCTACCGTCGAGGGAAAGAACAACGTTTTTCATCTCCTTATTGATGTAATCAATGTTATCATCATTAAGAAGAACGCCGTTGGTGGTTACGGTAAAACGGAATTTTTTGTTATATTCTTCTTCCTTGCTTCTGGCATAGTCAACAATTTCTTTAACCGCATCCCAGTTCATAAGAGGTTCGCCACCGAAGAAATCCAGTTCAAGGTTGTGGCGGTTTCCGGAATGAGTAAGAAGAAAATCGATTGCTTTTTTTCCGGTTTCAACAGGCATAAGTTTTCTGCCTTTTCCAAAGTCGCCGGTGGAAGCAAAGCAATATTTGCAGCGAAGGTTGCAGTCATGGGAAATGTGAAGGCACATGGATTTTATGGGTGCGCCTTTCATCATATCAGTAAAACGTTCATAATCGTCTTCGCTGAAAAGCTGTCCGGCTTTCTGGAGTTCAAGAAGTTCGGAATAAACTTCAAGAAGTTCTTCTCTGGAATATTCTTTGGAAAGTTCATCAAGAATTTCTGTCGGAAATTCTTCCGGAAGCTTGTCCTCAAACTTGTTGAGAAGATCGAAGCAAAGTTTATCAAGAACATGAACAGCACCGGAGTTTACGTCGAGAGCTATATAATAACCGTTAAGATAAAAAGTATGTACCATTTAAAAATCTCCAAAAAAACGGCAGGCGTACCGGGCATTGGCACGCCTGCAATTTTCAATAATCAAAAATTATTTGTTGCCTTTGCGGGATTCGTTTTCGCATTCCTGGTTTGCAACAGTGCAGGAAGTTTTGCATGCAGACTGGCAGGAAGCCTGGCATTCGCCGCAGCCGCCTTTTGCGCAGGATTCTTTAAGATTTGCGTTGTTAACAGTTTTAATGTGTTCCATTATGTTATCCTCCTGAAAAAATACATATTTCAACACGATTAGTATAACACATAATTACAAAGGTTGCAACTATTTTCTTTTAATATAATTAACTCCGATTATTCCTCCGAGGGAACCGGCGATAATAATCATCGTTGCTTTGATAATTGCCGCCGTTCCGAATCCGAAACTGTCAAAAAAAGCTCCGGAAATCCAGGCTGCTATAAAAAATATCACTCCGGAAAACGCTCCGCAAAGAAATCCTTTTTCTTCAGAAAATCTTGCCGAAGCAAAACCTCCAACAAAACTTCCGAAAGCAAGAAAAATCACCGTTACCGGAGAAATAATCATTGCCGGAACATTTCCTACAGTAAGCGCCGCCGCCATTAAGAAAATAAGAATTGCTGAGGAAAGTATTCCGATTCCTGTTCCGAAAACCGTGCTTAATATAAATTTTTTAAAAAACTTCTGCGGCATTAAAAAACGCTCCTTTCTGATATCCTTTTAAAGAATATTCAAAAAGAAGCGTTTTTATTCGGTCAACAATTATTTTTCAGAAGCTTTTTCCTTTGCGGAAATGTTCTGTGCAACTGCGCTTTTAAGGATTCTGATCTTGCTTCTGTCGCTTCCGGTTTCGATAACAACAGTATCCTCTTTTATAGAAACAACAAGGCCTACAATTCCGCCTATGGTTACGATTTCATCGCCGATTTCAAGGTTTTCTCTCATTGCTCTGTCTTCTTTATCTTTTTTCTGCTGGGGACGGATAAGAAGAAAATAGAAAACGATAAGAACGATAACAATCGGAGCAAAGCTGATGATGGTATCCATAATGGAACCTTCACCCTCTGCGCCGGACATGGTAAGAAGATAATGCAAATTGGTCATTTTGTACCTCCGAAAATATTATAAAATAATTTTAGACTAAAAAAGCATCAGATTCTCTTTCCGAGAATATCGCGGTATTTCTGATAAAACTCCTCAAAAGTTCCGTTATCAAGAGCTTCGCGGATTCTTTCCATAAGGGTGTTATAGAAATAAAGGTTATGCTGAACGGTAAGCCTGTGTGCAAGAAGTTCGTTTGCGCGAAGAAGATGACGAACATAAGCTCTGCTGTGAAGACGGCAGGTCGGGCAGTTGCATTCCGGGTCAACCGGTCCCTGGTCATAGATATATTTCTCGTTGTTAAGGTTTCTTATACCCTGCCAGGTAAAAAGGGTTCCGTGGCGGGCGTTACGGCTCGGCATTACACAGTCAAAAAGGTCGACACCGCGGTGAACAGCTTCAAGAATATTTACGGGAGTTCCGACACCCATAAGATAACGGGGTTTGTCCTTCGGCATATAAGGTTCAACAGCATCGATAATGCGGTACATTTCAAGGGTCGGTTCGCCAACAGCAAGGCCGCCGATTGCGTAACCGTCAAGATCAAGTTTCGCAATTTCTTTCATATGCTCAATGCGAAGATCCTCAAAAGTGCATCCCTGGTTGATTCCGAAAAGCATCTGGTGCGGGTTGATTGTATCCGGAAGAGAATTAAGTCTTTCCATTTCCGCCTTGCAGCGATGAAGCCATCTTACGGTACGGGCGCAGGACTGTGCCGCATAGGATTTCGGCGCCGGGTTTTCAACACATTCATCAAAAGCCATTGCAATGGTGCTTCCGAGATGGGACTGAATCTGCATGGATTCTTCCGGACCCATAAAAATTCTGTGTCCATCAAGGTGGCTTCTGAAATAAACGCCTTCTTCTTTGATCTTACGGAGTTTTGAAAGGCTGAAAACCTGAAAGCCGCCGCTGTCGGTAAGAATCGGTCTGTCCCAGTTCATAAATTTATGAAGACCGCCGAGTTCCTTTACAACCAAATCGCCGGGACGGAGCGAAAGATGATAAGTGTTGCAAAGAGCAACCTGGCAATGGAGCTCTTTAAGATCTTCTGCGGCAACGCCGCCTTTTATTGCGCCGCAGGTTGCAACGTTCATAAATGCCGGAGTCTGAACAGTTCCATGAACGGTTTCAAATTCCGCTCTGCGCGCTTTTCCTTCAGTTTTTAAAACAGTAAACATAAATCTCCTCTTTATAAGGCAATAATATATCTATATTAGTATAGCTTAATAACCAAATCTTTTCAAGTAAAATTTATAAAATATTACTTTTCAACAGTGTTTCCGTTTGTATAATAAATCTTGACAATCGTATAATTTTTATGATAAACTTATAATACTTTTTGTATAACTTATTTATTGGAGATAAAAATGGCAGAAATCAAAGATTTTGGAAGAAAAGTTAAAAAAATTATGAAACAGCGCGGAATAACCCAAAACTGGCTTGCGCAAAAAATAGGAGCAACCGAGGCAACCCTTTCCCGCTATGTGAACAACAGCAGAAAACCCCAAGCAGATATTGCCGCGGAAATTGCGGAGGCACTTGATGTTTCTCTCGATTACCTTATGGGAATAAGCGGCTTCCCTGCCCCGATAAAAACTTTGAGCACCGAAGAATCGCTTATGCTCAGCGCTTTCGGAAGAGCAAACGCAAGAGATCGAAAAATCATATTCGGCGTGCTCGAAGACCACATGACCGCAGAAGAACTTGAAAGTTATAAAAAACTTCAAAAAATTTAATTTTGTGTGACTAAGTTACGGAAAACCGAAATAAAATGATATATAATATAGACAAATCAAAGAAATGATTTAATAACAATTTTAAAGGAGATAATCTTATGAAATATACCTGCATGATTTGTGGCTACACCTATGACGAAGAAAAAGGAATTCCCGAAAGAGGAATCGCACCCGGAACCAAATTCGAAGATCTTCCCGAAGATTTTCATTGCCCTCTTTGCAAAATGCCTAAAGATAAGTTCAGAAACGTCGCAAAAGACGTTCAGGGATAAAATCTAAAAATCAAGCTGTTAGAAAAATATCCGGAAACTGACAATCAATGCTAAAAAAGCGACCGCAATGCGGTCGCTTTTTTAATCTGTTATATAATTGCCATAGAGTCACCGAAAGAAAAAAATCTGTATCTTTCGTCAATTGCCTGCTGATAAGCGTTCATTACGTTTTCATAACCGGCAAAGGCTGAAACAAGCATTATAAGAGTGCTTTCCGGAAGATGGAAGTTCGTGATAAGTCCGTCAAGAACTTTGAATTTGAATCCCGGATAGATAAAAATGCTGGTATCATCGTCATCGGCTTTTATTTCACCGTATTTTGCCGCAACGGATTCAAGAGTACGGCAGGAAGTTGTTCCGACCGCAATAACGCGGTGACCCGAGGCTTTCGTTTCGTTGATAAGCTTTGCGGTTTCTTCAGGAAGCATATAATGTTCCGTATGCATAATATGGTGTTCAAAATCCTCAACTTTAACCGGGCGGAAAGTTCCGAGGCCAACATGAAGAGTTACAAAAGCGGTCCTGATGCCTTTTTCTCTGATTTTGTCAAGAAGTTCTTCGGTAAAATGAAGTCCGGCAGTGGGAGCAGCCGCAGAACCGATTGGATCGGAATAAACTGTCTGGTAACGCTCTTTATCCGCAAGTTTTTCGGTAATATAAGGCGGAAGGGGCATCTGACCGATTTCATCAAGAACGTTATAAATGTTGCCTTCATGTTCAAATTTTACAATTCGGTTGCCGTCTTCAACAATATCGATAACTTCCGCTTTAAGGATTCCTCCGCCGAAAACAAATCTTTTTCCGACTTTTGCGTGTTTTCCGGGACGAACAAGGATTTCCCAGACGTCGAGGTCTTTTTGTTTAAGAAGTAAAAACTCGATCGGAGAATGGGTGTCTTCCCTTTCGCCGATAAGTCTTGCCGGAATAACCCTTGAATTATTGAGAACAAGAAGATCACCTGGTTCAAGAAGATCGATTATTTCATAAAAATGTTTGTGTTCAACCTCGCCCGTTTCTCTGTTGAGATGCATAAGGCGGGAATGATCGCGTTTATCCGCAGGATGCTGTGCAATAAGCTCCTCCGGAAGATCAAAATAAAAATCGCTTGTTTTCATCAAATCACCGTTTATCTAAAATTTTACAAAAATATTGACAGAAAAATTATGTAATGATAAAATCAGAAACATATTCAATATAACTTATATATTATATTGCAACAAAGCTTTTATTGCAAGCAAATTATTTTTTAAGGAGGCCCCGTTCATGAAAAATTATAAAGTAGGCGTAATAGGCGCCACAGGAATGGTTGGCCAGCGCCTTGTAACGCTGCTTTCGAACCACCCGTGGTTCCATATCGAAGTTCTTGCCGCTTCCGGAAAAAGCGCCGGAAAAACCTATGAAAATGCCGTTTCCGGCCGTTGGGCAATGGAAACCGAAATTCCCGAAAACGTAAGAGAAATGGTCGTTCTCGATGCGGAAAAAGATGCGGAAGGAATCGCTTCTGTTGTTGATTTTGTTTTCTGCGCTGTAAATATGGATAAAGCCGCGACAAAGGCCCTTGAAGAAAAATATGCGAAGCTTGAATGTCCGGTAATGTCCAACAACAGCGCAAACCGCGGAGTTTCCGATGTTCCGATGATAATTCCCGAAATCAACCCGGAACATATTGAAGCTGTTGCGGCACAGAAAAAACGCCTTGGAACAAAACGCGGTTTCATTTCCGCAAAATCCAACTGCTCTATCCAAAGTTACGTTCCCGCACTTCATCCTCTTATGAAATTCGGAATCACAAAAGTTCTTGCCTGCACATATCAGGCAATTTCCGGTGCCGGAAAAAACTTTGAACGCTGGCCCGAAATGGTTGATAACCTTATTCCGTATATAGGCGGCGAAGAAGAAAAAAGTGAAAAGGAACCGCTTAAAATCTGGGGCAAAGTTGAAAACGGCGAAATAATCAACGCCGTTTCCCCCGCCATTACTACCCAATGCCTTCGCGTTCCGGTTTCCGACGGACACACTGCCGCAGTTTTTGTAAGTTTTGAAAACAAACCTTCCGTTGAAGAAATTAAAAAATGCTGGGCGGAATATAAAGGTGAACCTCAGCTTCTCGGTTTACCTTCCGCTCCGGAACATTTCCTCACCTATTTTGAAGAGCCCGACAGACCCCAGGCAAAACTTGACCGTAATCTTGAAAAAGGAATGGGAGTTTCTATCGGAAGACTCCGTCCCGACAGCCAGTATGACTATAAATTTGTAAGTCTTTCTCATAACACCCTTCGAGGTGCTGCAGGCGGAAACGTTCTTATGGCGGAACTTTATGCCGCAAAAGGCTATTTTGACTGAATATCATAATAAAATAAGCCTCCGCATAAATTGGTGTATCCATATTTGCGGAGGTTTTTTATTATGAAAAATACAATTTTTACCGGCTGCGGAGTTGCAACTGTTACGCCAATGCGTCCGGATGGAACTGTTGATTTAAAAAAATACGCCGATTTTATTGATGAACTTATTCAGAATGGCGTTGACGCAATTATTGTCAACGGGACCACCGGAGAATCCGCAACTCTTTCCGAAGAGGAACAATATAATATTATCTGCTGCGCAAAAGACGTTATAAAACACCGCGTACCGCTTATTGCAGGCGCCGGAAGCAACAACACCCACCATGCCGCAAAACTTGCCCTGAACGCAAGAAACGCCGGCGCGGACGCCGTTCTTTCCGTCACACCGTATTATAACAAAGCAAACGAAAACGGCCTGGTCGAGCATTATAAT
Source organism: Oscillospiraceae bacterium (assembly GCA_017847875.1). Taxonomy (GTDB): domain Bacteria; phylum Bacillota; class Clostridia; order Oscillospirales; family Ruminococcaceae; genus UMGS1668. Next base: position 13,851 of record JAGASN010000053.1, read on the forward strand.
TTTATTACAAAATGGTGCCAGCTTCCGACTATTGTTTATAACGTTCCTTCAAGAACCGGGGTTGACATTAGGCCCGAAACGTATCTAAAACTTTCCGAAAATCCGTTTATTTGCGCTGTTAAAGAAGCTTCCGGAAACGTTGCAAAAGCGGAACGCATTATATCTCTTTGCGGTGATAAAATCGATGTATATTCCGGAAATGATGAACTGACTCTTCCGCTTTTGAGCATCGGCGCAAAAGGCGTTATTTCTGTTGCGGCGAATATTGTTCCAAAAGAAATGCATGAACTTTGTTCCATCTATTTTGAAGGGAAATATATTGAAGCCGCAAGAAAGCAAATTGCGCTTATTCCGCTTATTGATGCGCTTTTTTCAGACGTAAATCCCATTCCCGTCAAAGAAGCTATTAACATGCTCGGAAAAGAATTCGGTCCTCTCAGACTTCCTCTTTGTGAAATGGATTTTGATAAAAAAGAAAAGCTCCGTAACGTTCTCGAAAGCTATGAAATCCTTTGAGCACCGTTTTGCTCTGCAAATCGGGCTGCTGAGCATCAAAATCAAGGAGCAAAAAATATTCCCTGTGCTCAAATTTCTGCATAAGATTTTCCCGCATAAAAAATGGTTTATAATAATAAAATAACCGGAGAAAAAGCTCTCCGGTTATTTTATTATTCAATATTTTTCAGAAATTCAGAAATATCTTTTACTGCCGTTGCAGGGCAATCGCTCATAATTTCCCACACCGGTTTTTCTGTGTTTTTTCCGCCGAAATATTCTCGCGCGCAGATTATTACAGATTCCGGGTCTTTATAATCATGCATTTTGTCGTAAGCCTCATCAAAAACGGACATATCAAATTTATAAACACGTTCCGCCTGCATTTCTATCTCATAAAGGCGCAGTTTGCTTTTTTCCTCTTCCGGTTCCTGTGCCCAGCCTGCCTGATACAAAATTGCAAAATCATCAAGATTGTCGAAATAATAATTGCTTTTTGTTCTGCTCGGAATATGTGGAAATTCCGTTTTTCTGATATATTCAAAAATTCCTTCCACACACCATTTTGCTATATTATCCCATTCTTCATTCTGTTCCTCAAGCTTTTTTTCGAGCAGGATTTTAAGAGAATCCAATCCGTTCTCCATTGCAGAAATATAAGGTTCACAATTTATGGATTTATTCAGATAATCCGGCTTCAGTTTATCTCCGAGCTTAAGTATTTCACTCATATGATATAATTTAATTATCATCAGTTTATACCTACATATCCCGTTTTTTCAATTATCTCCTGTCCCTCTTCGGAAAGAATCCATTCAAGAAGTTTTTCAACGTTTTCATTGTTGTTTCCTTCCCAGGTTACCGCATAAAGAGGTCCTGTTATGGGATATGTTCCGTTCTTTATGTTTTCAACGGTTGGAGCAACCCCATCTATGCTCAGAAGTTTTATATCCGGATTCTGAATTATACCCTCAACATAATATCTGAAAGAAAAACCTATGGAATTTGATTTGCTTCTGTAATCCGAAACTTTTTCAATAATTCCAACCATAAGGTCATTAACCAGTTCCGTAGGCGCTTCCATAATTTCCTTATCGCCCATAAAGCGTTTCAGCATACTTTGGCTTCCGCTTCCTTCGTTGCGCTGATAAGCGGCAATTTTTTCGTTCTTGCCGCCGACTTCGCTCCAATTCGTTATTTCTCCGGCATAAATTGCCCTGACCTGTTCGGAAGTAAGGTTATCTATGGGGTTATCTTTATGGACAAAGAAAACAAAAGCTTCCTGCGCAATTGGAGTGTAAACAAATTCCGTTCCGTGATATTTTGCTTCTTCAATCTGTTCTTCCGAAGGATATCCGCCGAAGAAAATGTCCGTTTGTCTTTCTCCGAGCAGTTTATATCCGCCGACGGTGTTATTATATTCAAAAACTCCGTCCCAAAGTTTTGTGGTTTCCGGATAAACCGCATTTACAAAAGCGGAATAAACCGGAAAAACAGCCGCCGCCCCGTCAATTCTCGGGAGATTTCCGGAAAGTTCAAGGCTTGCTTCCTGATCAAGTTTTATAATTTTTGAATCTTCTTCAAAAGGAAGATATTCATGAACATTGATGTTCGGGGTCGGGTTTACGGTTATGCTTTTGTCATAAGCTTCGATTCCGTACTTTACTCCGCAGATAACCGCAGTTACTGCAAAGAAAATTCCCCAATAAACAAGCACTTTTTTCCTGTTTTTGAACCAAATCATAGGGACAAAAAACGCCGCCAAAACTGCTATTAAAGCGTAAGCAATGAACTCATCATAAACTATAAGTCCAATGAAAAGCGAAGCAAAAAATATGAGCGGCAAAATTACCGCGGTAAGAACAATTTTGCAAACCAGATTAACTGCCTTGGATTTATCCATAAACTCATCTCCTTTTGAGTTTAATTATAACGGTTTTTGTTTTCTTTACAATGAAACCTGCTTAAATTTAATAAAATATTAAGAAAAGCGGCTGAAAAAGCGGCTTTTATAATGAATAAATCCATTCTTTAACTTCATCAATGATTTTTTCTTCAATTTCCGTTCTGATTGTAAGAACTTCCGGCAGGTTAAAAATGTCTTTTTTAAGAAATTCCGGATAAAAATACTCCTCCGCAAGTTTTTCAAAAGGAAGCCATTCAAACCTATGTTTTTCCCCGTTTTCAGATAAAACAAATTTATCTCCTCTTGAAAGAATATCCGTTTTTGAAATATCCATAAGGAAATAAACACAAATTTCATGAAAACGAATTTTTTCAACGTCTTCTGTAAAAAAAGCTTGATTGAACCAAAGCGGACGGATTATTTCCGGTTTTGCCTCAAGTTCTTCTTCACATTCACGCAAAACGGCATATTCCGCCGTTTCTCCGATTTTAACTCTTCCTCCCGGAAGATAATAATATGGCGAACGTTCGTCTTTCATCGCAAGAATTCTGCCGCTATCAATCATAATTGCGCAAACGCGATAATTGAATTTTTCGTTTCCGTTTTTAAAAGAAATATCCATAAAATTCACCCGACTGTTAAAAAAGGCGTTTCTATCCGAAACGCCTTTTTTTTGATGTTTATTCTTCGAATTCCTCTTCTTCCTCAAATTCATAATCTTCGGAAGAAAGTTCTTCAAAAATCTCTTTAAGATCGTTAATTCCTTCAAAAGTCGTTGTGCTTGTCCAAACAGAAGTTATCTGATCAAAACAAGGGATTTCGGTAAGGAAAGCTTCTTCCCTTTTTTTGCGTTCTGTTTTATTAAGCTTATCGCATTTTGTAAGAGCGATAATAAAAGGAACTTCGTTGTCGATCATAAAATCAATCATTTGAATATCGTCTTTTGTGGGAGCGTGACGGCTGTCAACAAGCTGGACGATAAGACGAATATCCCTGTCGCTCATAAGATATCCTTCAACAAGATCTGCCCAACGCTTTTTATCGCTTTGGGAAACTTTTGCGTAACCGTAACCCGGAAGGTCTACAAATTTTATTCCGTCAACGTCATAAAAGTTTACGGTAACGGTTTTTCCCGGCTGGCTCGAAACCCTTGCAAGAGCTTTTCTTCCGAAAATCGCATTCATAAGGGAAGATTTTCCGACGTTTGAATGTCCGGCAAAGGCAAATTCGATATGTTCAGCTTTAGGAAGCTGTTTTGATGTGCCGTATGCGGCTTCAAATACTGCGTGATTATAATTCATTTTTATCCTCGCTTACTGAATATTAACGGTTTTTGGCTCATGCTCGATTTCAAGCATTGAAATTTCCTCTATAAAGCTGTTTTCCTTTACAGATTCAACCGGTCTTACAAGCGCTGTTTCAAGAACGGTTTCAACTTCTTTTGCCGGAACAAAAGTAATTGCATTCTTTACAACAGGATCCACTTCCTCAAGATCCGGAATATTTTCCTCCGGAATGAGAACGGTTTTAACTCCTGCTCTATAAGCAGCCATTGTTTTTTCGCGAAGTCCACCGATTGCAAGAACTCTTCCGCGAAGAGTTACTTCACCGGTCATTGCAATATCCCTTCTAACCGGAATTCCGGAAAGTGCGGAAACAATTGCAGTTGTAAGAGTTACGCCGGCGGAAGGACCATCCTTCGGAACTGCGCCTTCCGGAACATGGATATGGATATCTTTTGTTTTATAAAAATCCTTTTCAATTCCGTATTTTTCGGTGCAGGAACGGACATAGCTTATAGCTGTTCTTGCGGATTCCTTCATTACGTCGCCGAGATTACCTGTGAGCTCGATTTTGCCGCTTCCTTCAAGAATTGCAACTTCAACCTGGAGCATATCTCCTCCGACAGAAGTCCATGCAAGGCCGTTTACAAGACCTACAGCGTCGTTTTCTTCAATTGTTTCCGGACGGAATTTTTTAACTCCGAGGAAATCGGTTATATTTCCTTCGTTAATTGTAACTTTAGATGCTTCTTCGCCGACAATTTTCTTTGCTGCTTTTCTGCAAAGACTGCCGATAGTTCTTTCAAGGCTGCGGACTCCCGCTTCTCTCGTATAAGAATCAATTATGGCATAAATCGCATCGTCGGTAATTCTGAGCATTTTGGAATCAAGACCGTGGCGCTTCATTTCCTTTTTAACAAGGTGCTTTTTGGCGATCTGGAATTTCTCTTCTCTTGTATAGGAACCAAGTTCGATTATTTCCATTCTGTCATAAAGCGGACCCGGAATTGTGCTCGGGTCGTTTGCGGTTGTAATAAAAAGAATATCAGAAAGATCAAAAGGAAGTTCGATATAATGGTCGCGGAAAGCAACGTTCTGTTCCGGGTCAAGAACTTCGAGCATTGCGGAAGCGGGGTCACCGCGGAAATCGCTTCCCATTTTATCGATCTCATCAAGAAGGATAAGGGAGTTTTTGCTTCCGGCAAGTTTAACCGCGTTCATGATGCGTCCGGGCATAGCGCCGATATAGGTTTTTCTGTGGCCGCGGATATCGGATTCATCTTTCATTCCGCCGAGGGAAATTCTTGTATATTTTCTGCCCATTGCCGCGGCGATATCTTTAGCAATTGAGGTTTTTCCGACGCCGGGAGGACCCACAAGGCAAAGAATCTGACCTTTGATGTCCGGCTGGAGTTTTCTTACGGCAAGAAGTTCAAGAATGCGTTCCTTTACTTTTTCAAGACCGTAATGGTTTTTATCAAGCTGTTTTTTCGCTTTGGTAATGTCTATCTTTTCTTCGGTTTTAACGTTCCAGGGAAGCGCAATACAGGTATCGAGATATCCGCGGATAACGCTTGCTTCCTGGCTGTTGAAAGGCATTTTATAAAGGCGGGCAACTTCTTCAAGAAGTTTTTCCTTAACTTCGCCTTCAACGCCGAGAGCTTCGATTTTCTTTTTATAAGCCTCGGCTTCATCCTGAACGTTTTCGCCTTCGCCGAGTTCTTCGGTTATTGCCTTAAGCTGTTCTCGAAGGTAATATTCACGCTGGTTCTGGTCAACCTGCTCTTTTACCTTTTCATAAATATCTTTTTCAACATCGAGAATGTTGTTTTCGTTTTCAAGAACACCCGCAAGCATTTCAAGGCGTTTTACATAGTTTGATTCCTCGAGGATTCGCTGTTTGTCTTCAATATCGATATTGAGGTTTCCCGCAAGAAATTCTCCGAACTGTGCCGGATCTTCCATTCCGAAAGCTTTTATTGCAAGTTCCTTCGGCATTTTTGGAACAAGATATGTATATTCGTTGAAAAGATCCTTTACGGTGCGCATAAGGGCATCGCAGAGAATCGAACGTTCCGGACGGAGTTTTTTGAGCGGAAATTCCTGGGTATCCGCAACAAGAAAAGGTTCTTCCGCAACTATATCAACAAGCTTTGCGCGGTATTTTCCTTCAACAAGAATTCTTGTTGTTCCGCCGTTGTTTTTAAGGACCTGGCGGATTTCCGCAACAACGCCGACCTTGTTTACGTTATCGAGTTTTATATCGTCTTCTTCAATGTTGATTTGTGAAGCGAGAAAAACTTCTCTGTTGCCTTTCATCGCTTCTTCAAGGGCGGCAATTGATTTTTTTCTGCCAACGTCAAAATGAAGGATCATGTTCGGAAAAAGAACGATTCCTCTCATGGCGATCATCGGCATTGTAATAATTTCCGCCGGCTGTTTCTTTTCAGGCATATTTTTCACCTCCGGTATAAAAATATCGGAAGCGGCAGTCTTTTTCAAATGGCTGCCGCTTTTTTATAATTTTTTATGCTTTTGCCGCAATTTCAAGCGGCACGTTCTTTTTAAGCGGGTTGCGTTCAATAACAGGATCCGCGCCTTCTGTTACGCAGGCTTCGCCGATAACAACCGCTTCGGCGGTTTCATCGGAAGGAAGTTCGAACATAAGTTTTCCGAGGGTTTCTTCCATAATTGAACGGAGTCCTCTTGCCCCGGTTTTTCTGTCAATAGCCTTCTGCGCAATTGCTTCAAGAGCACCTTCGGTAAACTGAAGGTTTACTCCGTCAAGGCTGAAAAGCTTTTGATACTGTTTAACAAGGCTGTTTTTCGGCTCGGTAAGAATTTTTACCAATGCGGGTTTATCAAGACTTTCAAGAGCGGTTATAACCGGAAGACGTCCGACCATTTCCGGAATGATTCCGAATTTAACAAGGTCGTGAGGAGTTACTTTTTTAAGAAGGTCTTTTGCTTCCTTGGATTTCTGGCTGATTACGTTTGCACCGAAGCCCATTGCGGAACTTGCGATGCGTTTTTCGATAATCGGCTCAATTCCGTCGAAAGAACCGCCGCAGATAAACAGAATGTTGGTAGTATCTATCTGGATAAATTCCTGCTGAGGATGTTTTCTTCCTCCCTGGGGCGGAACGTTGGAAACTGTTCCTTCGAGCATTTTGAGAAGTGCCTGCTGAACGCCTTCGCCGCCTACATCTCTTGTTATGGAAGGATTCTCGGATTTTCTGGTTATTTTATCTATTTCATCAACATAGATAATTCCGCGCTGTGCCGCTTCAACATCAAAATCCGCCGCCTGGATAAGGCGGAGAAGAACGTTTTCCGCATCTTCACCGACATATCCCGCTTCGGTAATGGTTGTTGCGTCGGCAATTGCGAACGGAACACCGAGAACTCTTGCAAGGGTTTGGGCAAGAAGAGTTTTACCGGTACCGGTCGGTCCGAGAAGAAGCACGTTGCTCTTCTGGAGTTCAACGTCTTCGGTATCAAGCTTGCTCAAAATACGTTTATAATGGTTATATACGGCAACGCAAAGGGTCGTTTTTGCTTCGTCCTGTCCGATAACGTATTTATCAAGAACCGCTTTGAGCTCTGAGGGTTTGAGCAAAGTTTTCGGATCGATTACCGGTTTGTTTTTTTCCTGTTTTTTGCGTTTTGTCTTTTCAATCGGGTCAAGTTCATCTTCATCATAAAGAATCGAATTGCAAAGTTCAACGCATTCATCACAAATGCAAACGCCGGGTCCGGTTATAAGTTTATAAACCATGTCCTGCGGTTTTCCGCAAAACGAACAACGCATTTTGTGATCATCTTTATTGGGCATAGTTAAAAGCCTCCGAATTTATGCTGAATTATTCTCTGTGGTCAAGTACTTTATCAACAAGGCCATATTCCATAGCCTGCTGTGCGGTCATAAAATTATCTCTGTCAGTATCTTTGGTGATAACTTCAAGGGGCTGGCCGGTCTGTTCGGAAAGGATTTTGTTAAGTCTTTCCTTAATTGCGATGATTCTGTCAGCGTGAATTTTAATGTCAGAAGCCTGACCCTGCATTCCGCCGAGAGGCTGGTGGATCATAATTTCGCTGTTCGGAAGAGCATAGCGTTTTCCCTTTGCTCCGGAACTGAGAAGAAAAGCTCCCATGGAAGCGGCCATTCCCACACAAATGGTGGAAACATCGCATTTAATATAATTCATAGTGTCATAAATAGCCATTCCCGCGGTTATGGAGCCGCCGGGGCTGTTGATATAAAGGCTGATGTCTTTATCCGGATCCTGTCCTTCAAGATAAAGAAGCTGGGCAACAACAAGGCTTGCCGTGGTGTCGTTAACTTCGTCGCAAAGCATTATGATTCTGTCATTGAGAAGGCGGGAAAAAATATCATAGGAACGCTCGCCTCTGTTGGTCTGTTCAACGACCATAGGTACCAAACTCATTGTGGTATCACTCCTTTCGGATTTTAACGAATCATGTAAAAATTTGTCATTATTGATATAAAGGACCTCCGGAATATAATTCCGGAGATCCTCCAATACAAAGATAATTATATTGCAGTTTCTCTGGAAACTGTTCCGCTTAATCAGTCAACGGAAGGATCGATTTCTTCGGTTTTCTTTTTGCGGGTTGCTCTTTTTTTAGGAGCTTCTTCACTTTCAGCTGCGGGAGCTTCTGCTTCTTCAGCTTTTTTCTTGGTGGTACGTTTTTTCTTGGGAGCCTCTTCGCCTTCTACTGCGGAAACTTCTTCTTCAGTTTTTTTCTTGGTGGTGCGTTTTTTCTTGGGAGCTTCTTCTTTTGCTGCGGCTTCTGCTGCGGAAATTTCGGTTACTTTTGCAGCGTCGCGAACAAGTTTGATAGCTTTTTCTACGCAAAGGTCAAGAGCAAGTTCTTCTGCAGGAACAATTTTTCTGACCTGGTCTTCTTTCATTTCATAACGCTCTGCAAGAGTTTTGAACTCTTCGTTCATTTCTTCTTCGGTCATCTCGATTTTTTCGAGTTTTGCGATTTCTTCAAGAGCAAGGCGGATTTTTACCTGGCGTTCTGCCTGGGGTTTGAAACCTTCGAAGAAAGTTTCTTTGTCTGCGCCGGTATATTTGAGATATTCGTCAAGGGTAAGGCCTGCGGTTCTTGCAAGTCTGTTTTCGAAGTCTGCGGCGATATCTTCCATTCTTGCTTCATACATGCATTCGGGAATTTCTGCTTCCATGTTTGCAAGGATTGCGTCAACAAGTTTTTCTTCAAGTTCTGCTTCGGACTGTGCGTCTGCTTTTTCCTGAAGTTTTGCTTTGATGTCAGCTTTGAGTTCCTCGATGGTATCAAATTCGCTTACGTCTTTTGCAAATTCATCATCAGCAACGGGCATTTCTTTGGCTTTGATGCTGTGGAGTTTGCATTTGAAAACAACGGGAGCGCCTTTAAGCTCTTCTGCGGGATAATCTTCCGGGAAGGAAACGTTTACGTCAAATTCTTCGCCTGCGTTGTGGCCGCAAACCTGTTCTTCAAATCCGGGGATAAACTGTCCGGAACCGAGTTCAAGCGAGAAATGTTCGCCTTTTCCGCCTTCAAAAGGAACGCCGTCTTTGAAACCTTCGTAGTCGATTTCAGCCTGGTCACCGTTCTGTGCGGGTCTGTCTTCAACTTCGATGATTCTTGCGTTTCTTTCAAGCATAACAGAAAGTTCGCCTTCAACCTGGGAATCGGAAACTTCGGTTACGATTTTTTCTGCTTTGATGCCTTTATATTTCTTTACGGAAACTTCGGGTTTAACGGTTACGGTTGCGGTGAGGGTGTAACCTTCTTCGGAGCAATCAACAAGTGCGATTTCTGCGCGGTCAACGGGAACGATTTTTGCTTCGGCAACAGCCATGTCGTATGCTACGCCGTAAGTTTCGTTAACTGCGTCCTGATAGAAGAATTCTCTTCCGTAAGTTTTTTCGATAAGTGCTTTAGGTGCTTTGCCTTTGCGGAAGCCTTTTACCGCAAGGTTTTTGCCTTTTTCTCTGATTGCTGCGTCAACAGCACGTCCGAACTCCTCTGCGGTTACAGCAATGGTAAGCTTAACCTCGTTGGTGCCGGTTTTTTCAATCTGTCTAAGTTCCATTATGTTGTTTCCTCCTGATAGATACGTTTTCAATAACTGTTAAAGTATATCATATAGTTATCATAAAATCAATTATTTTATATAAAAATATTATATAATTTTTATTTAATTTTCCAAAATTTAAATCCCAAATGGTCTGCGGAAATAAGTTTGAAATCAATTCCCATATAATTGCCTTCGTTTGCAAGACTGCGCGAAGCTCCGTGAAGATGTCCGTAATAAACTTTTTTTACATCATATTCCTTCAAAACGGAAATTATATTCGGAACCATTTCGTTGGCGTAAACCGGAGGATAATGCAGAAAAACGATTTTTTCCGCATCTGGAAAACGTTTTGAATCCTCGAGTGAAAGTCTTAACCGAAGTGCTTCCCTTTCGGAAATTTTATGATCGTGTTCCTCGTTGGGAATAAAAACCCAGCCGCGGGTTCCGCAAAGAGCAAGATCTTCCGCAAGTACCGAATTATTATGGAGAATTTCAAAAGTGGTTATGCCGTTTTCCTTAAAAAACTTTTCCGCTTTTGTTCTTGTTGTCCACCAATAATCGTGGTTTCCCTTCATAACGATTTTTCTTCCGGGAAGAGCATCAATGAATTTAAAATCCGGGAGTGCTTCATCAAAACCGAGTCCCCAGGAAAAATCTCCGGGAATTACGACGGTATCCTCCGGTTTTATCTGTTCTTTCCAGCTGGCTTCGATTTTGCTTACGTAATCCTTCCAGCCGAAAAAGTTGTCCATAGGTTTATCCGTTCCGAAAGAAAGATGAAGGTCCGCCATTACCCAGACCGACATCAGCAATCACCTCCGGCGATGCTCAAAACAAAATCTGCCATCTCTTCCCTTTCGCAGACATTGGTAAATCTCGGTTCTTTTTCGGAAAGTTCCGAAAGCTGCTTCGGCATTGAAAGTCCGGAAAGCTTCTCAATTTTCTTCGCAGCTTCAAAATCATCCGGTTCATTCTCACCGGAAATTGCTTTGAGCACGGCACGCGGGAATTTATACGGACTTGCGGTGGACGCAATTATCGTTTTCGTTCTGTCGCCGGTTTCCGCCTGATATTTTTCATATACCTCAACAGCAACCGCGGTATGTGTATCACAAAGATATGAATATTCTTCAAACAGCATTTTTATGCGGTTTTCAGCGCCTTCATCATCGGTGAATCCAGCCGCAAAATGTTCCTTTATTTTTGAAAGGATTTCATCCGGAACAGAATATTTTCCGTGCTCATTAAGGGATTCCATCACCGCACGAACGTAGCCGTCATCCTTTCCGGAAAGTTCAAAAATCAGCCTTTCAAGGTTGCTTGAAACAAGAATATCCATAGATGGAGATTCAGTCATATAAAAATCGCGGTTAACATTATATTCTCCGGTGCTCAAAAAATCCGTGAGCACGTTGTTTGCGTTGGAAGCGCAGATAAGCTTTCCGAAAGGTACGCCCATTTGTTTTGCATAATACGCCGCAAGAATATTTCCGAAGTTTCCGGTAGGAACCGTTACATTTACAGTTTCTCCTTCGGAAATTTCACCGTCGGCAACAAGATCCGCATAAGCAGAGATATAATAAACAATCTGAGGAAGAAGTCTTCCCACATTTATGGAGTTTGCGCTGGAAAAACGTTTTCCGTTTTCACCGAGTTTTGCGCGGATTTTTTCATCGGTAAAAATCTTTTTAACTGCCGTCTGGGTATCGTCAAAATTTCCTTTTACTCCGCAAACGGAAACATTTTCTCCCTTTTGTGTCTGCATCTGGAGCTGCTGGATTTTTGAAACACCGTTATCCGGATAGAATACGATTATTTCCGTTCCATCAACGTCACAGAAACCTTCAAGAGCGGCTTTGCCCGTATCTCCGGAAGTTGCGGTAAGGATAACGATTTTCTTTCCGTCGCCGGCTTTTTCAGATGCTTTTACAAGAAAACGCGGAAGAATCTGGAGTGCCATATCTTTAAAAGCGCAGGTCGGTCCGTGCCAGAGTTCGAGCATATAAACGTTTTCGCCAAGTTTTACGAGAGGAGTCGGTTCATCATTTTCAAATTTTCCGATATAAGCGCCTTTTGCACATTCAAAAAGTTCTTCTTCGGAAAAATCGGTCATGAATTTTGAAAAAATCCGCTTTGCCCTTTCGCAATAAGAAAGTTTTGAAAGTTCGGTTATTTCGCCTTTTCCGAGTACCGGAATTTCAACCGGCACAAAAAGACCTCCGTCTTCCGAAAGTCCTTTTACAATTGTTTCCGCCGAATCAAGGCGCAGATTTTTGTTTCTTGTACTTTGAAATTTCACTTTTCCACCTCAGATTCTTTTTGCAAAAAAGTTATATGCGTTTTTCCAGAATATTTTTTCGACAAGCTCTTTGCCGAATTCCGTTTCAACCAAATCATAAAGATTCGGAATATCTTTCATCTTTCTGATACCGTTTACAACGTCGCAGCCGTCATAATCGCTTCCCATGCAAACGGCGTTTTCTCCGCCGAGCAAAAGCATTCTTTCGATATGTTTTATAATATCGGAAAGGCTTGCGTTTTCCTCATCGTTATTGAGAAAAGCTTTATAAAAATTTATTCCGACAATGCCTTCCCTGCGGACCATTTCCTTAAAATATTCATCGGTAAGGTTCCTGCGGTGTCCGCAGATTTCACGGAGATTGCTGTGGCTTGCGGCAACGGCGCAGTCAACATTTTTGAGCACGTCACTAAGCCCCGCATCGGAAAGATGAGAAACATCTATAACCATTCCCATGTTTTCCATTTCTTTAATAACCTCAATGCCGAAAGGTTTTAAACCAAAATTCTGGTCTGTTGAACCTTTTCCGATTTCATTTTCACCGTTCCAGGTGAGAGTCATCATTCTGACACCGTCATTATAAAGTTTTTCAAGACGTTCAATTTTTCCGCCGAGAACTCTTCCGCCCTCAACGGTAAGGATCGCCGCGGTTTTTCCGCTTTCAGTAACTCTGTCAACGTCAGAAATCGTTTTTGCCTGCTCAAAATACTGTGGGAATTCCGCAAGCTGAGCATCGAAAAAATGTTTCGACATTGCGTAATAGTTAAAAGCATCTTCGCCGGAAATAACGTCCGGGCAAAAAATTGCAAAACATTGGCAGTGCCGCTTTATTTTTTCATTTTTCGGAAATGAAATATCAAGATAATCGCAATCAAGACCAACGCTCTGATGCATTGCGGTGGTTATTGTATCACAATGAAGATCAAAAAAATCCATGAACAGCCTCCGTTCCGAAAGCATTTTTAATATGGGTAAATTTTTTTATTTCAAGATCATATTTTCCGTAAACAATTTCAAAAACATCGAACCGAGGCTGACCGTTAAGCCCTTTTTGAAGTTTGTAAAGCATTGCAGCTTTACAAACTTTTTGCTGTTTCGAACGGGTCACCGCCTGCCTCGGAGCATAAAGACAGTCATCCGCGCGGGATTTTACTTCGATAAAAGCTATGTATTTTCCGTCTTTTGCAACAATATCAATTTCGCCGAGTCGGGTGTTGAAATTTCGTTCAATTATTTCATACCCTTTGCCCGCAAGATATTCCGCGGCAAAATCTTCGCCCATATCTCCGCGCCTGCGTTTTTCGGTAATCAAAAAATCACCTTCAGTGCATCTTTTTAAGAAAAGTCAAACGATGTATCTCGCTTGGACCAAACTCCCTTATTTTTTCATAATGGAGCTTTGTTCCGTATCCCTTATGCTTTGCAAAACAATATTCCGGATATTTTTTATCCATTTCGAGCATGAGTCTGTCTCTGCTCACCTTTGCGAGAATGGAAGCCGCCGCAATGCTTGCGGAAGTTGCGTCGCCTTTTATAACAAATTCCGCCGGAACTTCCATATTTTTAGGAACACGGTTCCCATCTATAAAAACACGTTCCGGTTTTATGCTCAAATTTTCAACGGCAGTTTTCATTGCGAGCATCGTTGCTTCAAGAATGTTTATTTCATCTATGGTTTTATGGTCAATGCTTTGTATTGAATACGCAAGAGCGTGCTCAATTATTTCATCAAAAAGCAAATCGCGCTTTTTTTCGGAAAGTTTTTTGCTGTCGTTAAGTCCTTCAATCTCAAAATCTTCCGGAAGGATAACCGCCGCGGCAAAAACCGGACCGGCAAGAGGTCCTCTTCCCGCTTCGTCAACTCCGCAGATATATTTTATTCCAAGTTCAGCGCTCTTTGCGTGCTCAAATTCATATAAGCTCATTGGGTCTCTCCAAAGTTATGCGCCCGATTTTTCCTCCGCGGAATTCGTCAAGAAGCATTGCTGCGGCTCTTTCGGTATCGATTTCTCCGCCGGAAATTTTCATTCCGCGTTTTGCGCCGATAAGTTCAAGAAGCGCAAAAGGCTCGATTTCAAAAGTTTCTTCATCGGTGAGTTTATATCTTTCGCAAAGAAGTTTATGTGCTTCGTGGTTAAGAACGTCCGCAAGACGAGCCGCAAGGGTTTCGATATCAAGAATATCGTCTTTTACCGCACCGGTGAAAGCAAGGTGTTCGCCAACGGTTTTATCCTCGAATTTAGGCCAAAGAACGCCGGGCATATCGAGCATATCGATTCCTTTATCAAGGGCGACCCATTGTTTTCCTCTGGTAACGCCGGGGCGGTCTTCAACTTTTGCGCGTTTTCCGCCGGCAATGCGGTTGATGAAAGAAGATTTTCCGACGTTAGGAATACCGACTATCATCATGCGGATGGGTTTGCCTTCCATTCCTTTTCTTGCGCGTTTTTCAAGTTCTGCTTTAAGGACTTCGCGAACAAGGGGCGCAAGTTTATTGAGACCTCTTCCGCTTCTGCAATCGGTTGCAAGTGCGCGGATTCCGTTGGATTTATAATATTCTATCCATTCCTGAGTAATGGCTTCATCGGCCATATCGCATTTGTTGAGCACAACAACCCTCGGTTTTCCGCCGACAAGGCTTTTCATTTCCGGGTTGCGGCTTGAAAAAGGAACTCTTGAATCGGTTATTTCAACAACAACATCCACAAGAGGAAGATTTTCTTTCATTAAACGGCGGGTTTTAGCCATACGTCCGGGAAACCACTGGATATCGACCTGTTCCATAAGGCAAAAATCGCCTCCTTTCAAAAACATATAATAATCTAATATATATTATACTACAAATTAAACAGAAAAAAAAGACTCCCTTGCCAAATTGACAAGGGAGTTTTTTCGCAAATAACAAATTAGCGGACCTGTTTGACCTTTGCAGCTTTACCAACTCTGTCACGAAGGTAATAGAGTTTAGCTCTTCTGACACGACCATGACGAACAAGTTCAACTTTTTCGATCATCGGGCTGTGAATCGGGAAAACTCTTTCGATACCGCAGCCGTGTGCTACACGACGAACGGTGAAAGATTCGGAGATTCCGCCGTGCTGTTTAGCGATAACAGCGCCTTCGAAAATCTGGGTTCTGTAATGGTCTCCCTCTTTGATTTTGCAATATACCTTAACGGTATCACCGATTGCAACTTCGGGTTTGTCAGCTCTCAGGCAGTCCTGGGAAATAAGTTTAAGTGCATCCATTTTAAATATCCTCCTTGTTATTTTTCAGACATTCATACTCAATGGACACCATTGACAGAGGACTGTCCGCCCGACATAATTTTTTGTCGTTCATGTCGCCGGGAATGCGACAGCGCCGTTTAGACATACTAAACAGCCTTATTATAATAACACAAGCAAAATATAATTGCAAGTATTATTTTCAAAAAATCAGCGGAATTTTTCCATTTTTTCGTTATATACAGCCATTCTTTTAACTTTTATGTCTTCCGGAGCGAAACCCGCAAAATTTTTGAAAGCGGCAAAGACAAGATCCGGGTTGATGTTGAGTTCAACGCCGGAAGCAAGGCGAGCTTTTAAGCAATATCTTCCCTCTTTATGTTCAAGTTTCGAAAGCTTGATATGGGGTTTTATATCAATTTCCTTCTCGCCGCTTTTTGTTTTTTTAACGACCGGAACAACTTCCCTGTCAAAACATCTGTACCAGACTGCAAGGGTTTCCTCAACGTCCTTTTCCTCCGCCGCAAAAGAAATCTCGTAATCTGCAAAGCGGATCTGCTTTGCGTCCATTTTTGGTTTTCCCGCGGCAATCGCTTTGAATCCGACCGGAAGAACAGCATTTATCCTGCGTACAATTTCTTCATAAGGCATCGGAGAAATAAGGCGGAAATCAACGCTTTCGGCAACGCTTTCGTAACCGAGGGAAAGCGGCAGAGCGAATGTAAGATAAAGATGCGGGTGAAATCCTTCCGTGTACCAGAAATCGATTTTGGAACGCTTGAGGGCGCGTTGAAAAGCTCTCATAACATCAAGATGTGAGATATATTTTGCGCTTCCTGTTTTTGTATAAAAAAGTCTTACGTCGATAAAATCAATTACATTATTCAAAACAGGCGCCTCCCTTCAGGCAGTTTGCTCCGCATCCGGAACATTTCTGGCGGCAGTTCGGAGTTGTTATATCCTGATGCGCTTTTTTGTTTTCGTTGATGATAAATTTCTTTGTAACACCATAATCGAAAATATCCCAGGGCATAACTTCGTCATAGCTTCTGGTTCTGTTTGCGTAAAATTCAGGTTTTACGCCGCATTCTTCGAAAGATTCCATCCAGACGTCAAATTTGAAATGCTCGTCCCAACTGTCAAGGTTACAACCTTTACGCCATGCAGTTTCGATAACTTTACCGATTTTTCTGTCACCTCTTGCAAGAACCGCTTCGAGATAGGAAGTTTCCGCATCGTGCCAGTCAAGATTGATCTTTCTGCTGTGAACGGCGGAGCGCATAACTTCCTGTTTTCTGTGGAGTTCTTCCCTCGTATCCTGGGGTTCAAACTGGAAAGGAGTAAAAGGCTTCGGAACGAAGCTTGCAACGCTGCAGGTAACCTGAACGCCCTTGCCTTTCGGTTTGTTGGGAAGGCTGTAGAACATATTTACAACGCGCTGAGCGGTTTCAACAATTCCTCTTACGTCATCGTCGGTTTCGGTCGGAAGGCCAATCATAAAATAAAGTTTTACCGCAGTGTATCCGCCTTCAAAAGCGGTTTTTGCGGTGTTCATGATTTCTTCTTCGGTAACGTTTTTGTTGATAACGTCGCGAATTCTCTGGGTTCCGCCTTCCGGCGCAAAAGTAAGACCGCTTTTGCGGACTTTGCTTATCTTCTGGAGAAGGCTTTCGCTGAAGTTATCAACACGAAGGGACGGAACCGCAAGGTTAACGTGTTCTTTCGGGGTCCATTCAAGAAGATCATCAAGGAGCGGTTCAAGTTCGCTGTAATCGCTTGTGCTCAAAGAAGTGAGCGAAAGTTCTTCATAACCGGTGCTGTCGCAAAGATTATGAGCATCTTTGCAAAGAGTATCGAAATGTTTTTCGCGAACAGGACGATAGATAAAACCCGCCTGGCAAAAACGGCAGCCGCGGATACAGCCGCGCATAAGTTCAAGCTGGCTTCTGTCGTGAACGATATCGATAAACGGAACAACAAATTTATCCGGATAAGGAACTTTATCAAGATCCTTTATAATGCGTTTTGTTATAGGAAGGGTTGCTGTTTCCTTCGGAACAAATTCTTTAACCGTTCCGTCATCGTTATAAATAACATCAATGAGAGAAGGAACATAAACACCGGGAATCTTTGCGGCTTCGAAAAGATATTGTTTTTTGCTCCAGCCTTCTTTTTTTGCGGTTTTATAAAGATTTACAACTTCCGGAAGAACTTCTTCGCCTTCTCCGGGCATAAAAAGGTCGATAAAATCCGCAATAGGTTCCGGGTTGCAGGAACATGGACCACCGGCAACAACAAGGTTTTTAAGTTCGGTTCTGTCTTCCGCCCTAACGGGAATTCCCGCAAGGTCAAGCATATTGAGAATTCCGGTATAGGAAAGCTCATATTGAAGAGTAAAACCTATCATATCAAAATCCCCGACGGAATCGCGGCTTTCAAGAGCAAAAAGCGGATAGCCGTTTTCACGGAGAATTTTTTCCATATCAACGTCCGGAGCAAAAACGCGTTCACACCAGACTTCCGGATCGCTGTTGAGAAGGCTGTAAAGTATTTTCATTCCGAGATGGCTCATTCCCACTTCATAAAGATCCGGGAAGCAGAAAGCAAACCTTACGGAGACTTCTTCTTTGTTTTTAACAACGCTGTTGAGCTCACCGCCGCAATATCTTGCGGGTTTTTGAACAAGGCTCAGGATTTTTTCGGGAATTGCGGGCAAAGCGATTCCTCCTTTCAAAGTTAACTATATAAGTATATCATAACATTAAAAGGTTTTTCAATAGTTTACGAAGCGTTGATTTACAAACAAAAAACTCCGTGATAAAATCAAAGTTGTTAAAGGAGGCGATTTTTTGGATATAATCAAAACCGGAAATTTAATAAAGGAGCTTCGCACCGAAAAAGGGCTTACGCAAAAGGAACTTGCCGAAAAGTTAAACGTTTCAACCGCCGCCGTTTCAAAATGGGAAAACGGAAAAGGTTTTCCGGATATTTCAATTCTTGAACCGCTTTCGGCAGAACTTGGAATTTCAATAACGGAACTTGTAAAAGGAGAAAAAACAACCGAAATTCCCGAAAATGATTTTATCGCAAAAGATATAATCGAAATTTCAAAAAAAGAGATAAAATTTGAAAAAGCAAGACAGATTTTTATAACGGCCGCTTTCCTTGCAACAATTTTTATTGTCAACATATTTGTAATTTTTGATGCTTTTTCGGGTTACCTGAGAAACGCTGAATTTTCCTTCCCAACGCCGAGTTTAATCGGACTTTTTATGTTCCTTTTCGGCGGAAATGCGATTGCTTTTGCCGTTTTCAATCTGCTTTTCGGAAACAGATTTTCAGTTCAAAAAGCTATGCAGATTTCACTTTTCAGCGAAGCCTGCTGTGCCGCTTCGATATGGCTTGGTTCAGTATACACCGATTACAAAGTTTCGATAAACGATATTTCTGCCGTTTTGGATACCGCAAACGCTATTGAACTTGAATCCAGAATGCTTTTCCTCATAACCGTTTTACTTAATGTTTTCGCTTATTGGAAAATTGTTAAAACAAAATGAAATAAGCCGCTTAAAAAAGCGGCTTTATTTCATTGCGCAAAGCGCCATATAAAACAGCGCGATAAAAATAAAATAATTTTTTGTTGCAACAGCAGAAATAACAAAAACAACCGAAACCATTGCAAGAGAAGAAAAGGAAACAATTTTAAAAATCTTTTCTTCCTTTTGCGGAACATATTCATAAAGAAGCGTTTTTAAAACTGCCCCTCCGTCCGTTGCGGAAATCGGTAAAGCTGTAAAAATCCCGATTATAAGGTTTATGTATCCGAAAAGCGGCTTTTTTAAAGCAAAGAATATTGCTGCAAGTAAAAAATTACCCAGAAAACCTGCCATGAGCACCGGAACTTTTTCCGCCGTGCTCAAATTTTCCGGCAAAGAAACATGTATTCCAAAAGGAGAAAATTCAATAAGTTTCGGTCTTGTTTTTACGCATAATAATGCCAAAAAATGCCCTGTTTCATGCAAAGCCGAAAACAAAACCACAACAGAAGCGATTCCGTTTTTATCAATAAGCAAAAACAATGTGAGCACCGCAAAGAAAAGCGGCGATATTTTAAGCTTTGTTTTGAGCACGGTAAATTCCATCATAATTCAAAGCAAAGCATTGGATCGATTTTTGTTCCTTCAACAATAACTTCAAAATGAAGATGACTTCCGGTGGAACGACCGGTGCTGCCCGTTTCTCCGACTTTTTCCCCTGCATTAACAAAACTTTCTTCGGTAACCGAAATTTCCGAAAGATGGCAGTATTTTGTAAAAAAATCTTTTGAATGTTTTATAACAACAAAATTTCCGTATATGTCATCAAATCCGGTTTTATAAATTTTACCAGGCCAAGAAGCAACAATATCGCTTCCAAAAGCGGCAGGAATATCTATTCCTTCATGTATATCGTCTTTTTTGGAAAACGGATCTTCTCTTTTTCCGAAAAAAGATGATATTTTTTCGTTTTCCGAAGGAAATTTTGCATTGCATGTAATAAGCACCACAGGAACAGGTTTGTTTTTTTCTTCCTTTTGTTCAAGGTTTTCTTTTATAATCTCAACAAAAAATTCTGTTTTATTAATTATCCTTTCCGAAAGTTCGGAAAACTCTTCAAAAATTGAAATTTCTGTTTTTAATCCAACTGATTTTAATAATTTGTTAATGTTGCCGTCCAAAAGTTTCATTGTTACCGGAAAAGAAGCGGAATAAAAAATTGTTCCGCAAACTATTATCACAACACAAAATATTTTTACGAAAAAATGTTTGTTTTTCTTTTCTGTTTTGTCCATAAATTATGCCTCCTTTTTCTAAAAAATATGAAAGCACAAAACAAAAAATGCCTTTGGCAAAGCCAAAGGCATTTTTTTACTTTTTTAAACTCCGGAATCATCTTTGGAAGATTCTTCCTCATCTTCCCACCACCAGAAAGGATTTGAAGAACTTTCCTCCGAACTTTCCTCGGAACTTTCTTCCGAAGAGGAAGAGGACGAAGATTCTTCTTCAAATTCCGGCTCGGAAGAAGATTCTTCCGGCGGTTCATAGAAACTTTCACCGTTTGTGGATTGAGTTCCAAAACTATAGTTTCCGTTTTTTCCTACGGAATAAAGATAGCTCGAAATTGAATCCGCAATAGCTTCCGCAATATCACGCTGATAGCTGCTTTTTATAAGTTTATAATAATCGGATTCGTTACTTACAAAACCAAGTTCGCCGAGAACGGAAGGATATTCCTGAATTCTTGTTACATAATAGCGTCCTATCATATCTCCCCTGTCTTTTGTTCCAAGAGCGGAAGCAACGTTGGAAGAAAAATAGGAGGCAAGGTTTTGTGAGAACCTTGTGAAATAGAAACATTCCGTTCCGTGACCGCTGCTGGAAGTTGCAGAGTTGCAATGTACGCTTACGAAAACAAGCGGATCTCTTCCGGAAGCATAGGCAACCCTGTCTTCAAGGCTTGGACGCTGGTTTACTGTATCCATCATATAAACGGTTGCTCCGCGGTCCTGGAGTTCCGATTTAAGATATTTTCCTACCGCAAGGTTAATTTCATATTCACCATAATCCGAAAGGAAACCAAGGGCACCTACGCCCAATGCGCTGTGTCCTACGTCAACAACTATCGGAACGCCGGAAAGACTTGATGTTCCTGTCGGGTTATTGAAGCGGAAAACAAGTTTGTCCCCTTCATAATATGCGGTATATCCGAGGAAACCGGATTTTGTACTGAGTTTGAGGCTAAGTATTGAACCGTTCCATTTTGCGGAATCAAAAAGCGGAGTGCAGTTGAGGTTGAGATTTCCGGGAGTTTCGTCAGTATAGAAGAAATCAATCGTAAACTCACTGCTGGAATATCTGGCAACATAGGCAACCCTTTGTTCCATTTCAAAAGATACATAAGTATATCTTTTGTTTGCAGAAACAGTCATATTATTGATTTTGTTTCCGCCAAGTTCGCCGGAAACAGGACTTACGTCTTTTGTATAAACACGCTGACCGGACTGGAGGTTATAATAGGTAAACGTTTTTTCTCCTTCAACGTAAACGATTTCGTCGCCCACAACATAATCTCTTGTTCCCTTTGCAAGCGGATAGCAGTCATAATCCGAAAGATCGTTAAGAACGTTGGTCGGAAAAGTCTCCGCAGATTTCGCAACAACTTCAACAAGTCCGCCGGCTTTCGCCTTTGCGGAAACAGTTACGTAAGCAGCTTCTTTGGTTTCGGTGTTGCCTTCCCAGGTTCCTTTGACAACAATGTTTCCTATTCCCTGTTCTTCGGTTCCTGCAGCAGGCGCTGAAAGCATTCCGGTATATGTTACGTAAGTGGAGTCCTGTTCCTCCTCGGTGGAATCGTCCGCTTCCGTACTCTGTTTAAGAGTTACCGTATTGGAACCGAGAGTTGCTGTTACTGTGGAACCTTCATAAGCAAGAGCCGTTACGGTAATGCTCATTCCGCCGCCCACCGTTACGTTTCCGAGCGGAGTCACTTCTTTAAGAACAAGGATATTTCTTGTTACCTTATAGGTTATGGTTTTCTCTTTATGTTCAAACTTAAACGTATTAAGACCGGGCGCAAGTTCAAGGGTAAGCATAAATGCACCGTTTGAATCTCGTTTAACTTTTTCTCCGTTCATAGTAAGATCAAAGTTAACGTCGGAAGCACCCGCAAAAACCGCAACTGTATCATAAGTTGAATAAGTGAGTTTAGAAGGTCTGGTAAGTTCAAGCTGGGTCAGAAGAAAACTTGGGTCGATGTTTTCGGTCAGATATTGTATAAGCGCATCTGTGGATTGTTTCGGGTTTTTCTGAAGAGCCGAAAGAGAATCAAAAATGCTTCCTTTGAATCCGCTGAGTTTTTCTGCGGAAATAACCTGATCGGAGAGTTCAGAAGGATCGCTCCAGCCTTTTTCATCGGTGCAGGCCTTTGTTGCATACTGGAAAATATAGAGCGGAACTTTTTCGGCAACAACTCCGTTCCACCAATTCATATAATCCTCAAATTTTGCGGATTTGTTAGATGTCGCATAGGTTCCTTTCACCGCAACAAAATCCGCAAAGCCTTCATCAACAAATTTTTTGGTGTTCGCAAAACCATCCACAAAACTTTCATAAACAGCTTCGGTTGCGCTTCCGGCTTCAATGGTTGCGCTGTTTGCCCAAACGGAATCCACCGCAAGACCTACGGCAACAGACGGATTTTCTTTTTTAACGGCTTTATAAGCGGCAGTAACCGCCGCTTCAACATTGGAACGGAGATAATTTTCGTAACCCATTCCGCCGCCGTATTTTGTATAATCAGCATAAACGTTTCCGGCGGATTCGACCGAATAAGTATCCAACATGATTCCGTCGATATCATAGGTGCTCAAAGCTTTTGCGTTTTTTGCAATTTGAGAAAGCTGTTCACCGTTGAGCACGAATGAAGTTTCCGCTTTTCCGTTAACATTGGTTTTGAGCACGTCAAAAACGACATAGACAAAAAGTCCTTCCGCTTTTGCTCTTTCTGCGGCATGTTTGAGCATATCTATGCTTTCTTTTGTCTGTGGCATTCCTTCGGAATTATAAAGAACCGTTTCGCCGAAAGATGTTTCAAGGAAAATTGTGTTTGCAGAAAGGTTTTTAGCATTGCTTATTGCTTTATCAATGGATTTTTGAATATCCACCGTGCTCATTCCGTTTTCTGTACGGTAATCGATTCCAGCTTCAAGAGTTATTGCCATCATTCTTTCCGGCGCACGATAAACTATCGGACCGTCGGAAACATTCCCTATTTCCGGTTCTGTGTTTGTTTCCGGAGCAACCGGGCTTATTATAACATCGTTGAGGTCAGTTTCGTTTTCTTCGGGTTCCGATTCTTCTTTTGAAGAGGAATTTTCTGAATCTACCGAAAATTCGGGAATTTCAAAACCGCCGAGAATTTTATCAATTCCGGGAAGCCCGCTTTGAAAAGCCGCAAAAACCGCTATTCCGCCAATGACAAAAACAAGACTTAAACTTAAAACAGCCGTCATCAGCTTTTTGTTCAAAAAGAATTTTTTCATAAAGTTTTTTCCGTCCTTCTAAAAGGTTTCCCTTGGTTACATAATTTCCAAAAGGTTTTCACGTTCCGCTCTGACTGCATTTTTAACTCCGGAAGCCGGATTATAAAGCGAATCGTAACGATAGAGCGCAAAACCTGAATAATTTTTTTCTTCCCTTGCGGCAACAACCTGGCGCGCAAGAATATCATTATTGTTTATCCATTCCTTTTTGCCGTTATCACCGGCATATGTATCTTCCGCACCGGCTTTATATGCCGCAAGACCAACAATAAGTTCAACGTCGCTTCTTGTTATCATACTGCTGAATTCGGAAAGGACATCAAGATACGGTCTTGATTTGTTGTTGAATCCGAAATATATCTGCGGACATATATAATCAACATAACCTTTACTGGTTACCCAGGTGTTAACGTCGCAGTAAAGCGTGTTATAGTTCTGATCCATATTTCCGGCCGGGCTTACGCCAAAACGACAGGAACTGTTTATAGCTTTGATTGAAGAATAAACCTCTTTTATCAAGGTGTTCACGTTTTGTCTTCGCCAGGAAGCAAGACTTAATTTTCCTCCGGCAGCTTTATAATCATTATAATAAGCTTTATCAAATGATTCGGAAGTTGTCGGATAAAAATAATCGTCGAAATGGATTCCGTCAACGTCATAATTACTTACAACTTCCTCAACGCCGGAAACAATAAGTTCAATAACTTCCTCGTCCGCCGGATTATAATAAATTCCGTTATCAAGAACAATTACTTTATCCGTATCAAGCCATTTATATGCCGGGCTGGATTTTGCGATTTTTGAGGTGTTGGAAGTTCCTTTTATCCTATAAGGATTTATCCATGCTTCAATTTTAAGACCGGCTGAATGTGCTTCAGAAACCATTATTTCAAGGGGATCAAAACCCGGATCATTCCCTTCGGTACCGGTACAATATACTGACCAGGGAAAAATATCCGAATCATACATTGCATCGCTATGCGAACGAACGTGGACAAAAACTGTATTGAAACCATCGTCTGCAATATTTCCGAACATGGTTTTTATATTGCTTTTGAACTGGCTTTTCGTTTTGCCCTGCAAAACAGACTGGTATTCAAGATATGATATCCAGACGGCTTTTGTTTCCCCTGAAGGAGAATATGTATTCTCAATCGGTTTTTCTTCCGAAGAAGAACTCTCCGAACTTTCCGAAGAAGATATTGCAGAAGAACTTTCCGAAGAATTTACGCTCGAAGACGATGAAGATGATGATAATGATGAACTTGAACCTTCGGTTTTTGAGGAGGAAGCAGATGAACTGTTTTCCGCTTCGCTTTCGGAAGAAGTTTCTGAACTTTCGCTTCCGGAAGATTCCGAAACAGATGAACTTTCGCTGCTGCTTTGGATAATTTCCGGAATTTCCGAACTGCTTTCGGAAGAAGGTTTTCCCAGAATTGCATCATCTTCTATAATTTCCGGTTCTTCGTTAACAACGCAGCCTGTAATTGAAATAATCATCAGCAAAGAAAGCAAAACAGAGATTATTTTTTTCATCAGCTTCCCTCCTTTTTTCAATATTATAAAAAACATTAATTAAAATAACAACATAATATTCCGAAACGGAAAATCATTTTAAAACAACGTTTTCTTCGCCTATCATCTTTCCAAGGCGTTTTATTACATATCCGTTTTCAACGTTCGTATCCACCCAAAGTTTAGTGGGTGCTTTAACGGTTTTCTTTGTATCGGAAAAATGGATATAAAGCGGAGTCAATCCCTCGAAAACCGCAAGAAATTCCATTGCTTTTTTATATTCTGCCGAATTTTCAGAAGGAACCCGGATAAACAGCCCGCTTGCGGAAGATTTTTTCTGTTCCGGAGCGGAAGGCTGTTTTTCGGAAACAGCTTTCTGTGAAACAGGTTTCCGCTGATATCCGAAATTCGGCGCAAACGGAATTCGCTGCGCTTCATCAACGGTAAGGAATCTTTCCGCAACAAGTTTTGTTTCTTCGTCTTCTCGGGAAGAAACCCTTGCTTCAACAACAACCGCTTCATTAACGTTGATTATTCCGCCGCTTTCCTGAAGAATTCGCGGAAATACAAGAGCTTCAAGGCTTCCGGTGGTATCCTCAATGGTTACAAAAGCCATTACATCGTTGCTTTTTGTTGTTTTCATCTTTTTGCTGAGAACAATTCCGCAAAGACGAACACGTTTTTCGCCCTCTTCAGTATCCATCTGTTTTATTTCAAGAACTTTGCTTGCGCCGATTTTTTCGATTATTCCGCTGTATTCATTCATCGGGTGTCCGGAAAGATAAAGACCGGTCGTTTCCTTTTCCATATTGAGAAGTTCACGGAGAGAATATTCCGTTACTTTCGGAAGATTATCCTCTTCCTCATGCTCTTCCTCAAAACCTCCGAAAAGGCTCATCTGGCCGGAAACGTTTGCCTTCTTTTCCGCATCTATCGAAGAAAGAATTGATTCATAACCGGAAAGCATCTGGCGCCGGTTAACGCTGAAACTATCAAGTGCACCGCATTTTATAAGGCTTTCAAGGGTTCTTTTATTGAGTTCTCTTCCATAAGCACGTTTGCAGAAATCTGTAAAGCCTTTATACTTGCCATTCATCTGGCGCTCATTGATTATATCGCGGATAATGCCTCTTCCGAGGTTTTTGACAGCAAGAAGTCCGAACCGGACTCCTTCTCCGTCCCAGATAAATCCGCTTTCGGATCTATTTACGTCCGGACCGAGAACCTTGAGTCCCATCTTCTGACATTCGCCGATATATTCTATTACTTTATCAGTATTATCAAGAACGGAACTGAGCTGCGCCGCCATATATTCGCCCGGAAAATGACATTTGAGATATGCCGTTCTGTAAGCAACGGTTGCGTATGCCGCAGCATGGGATTTGTTGAAAGCATAGGATGCAAAAGAACTCATTTCGTCAAAAATCTCGTTTGCGATTTTTTCCGGAACGCCGTTTCTTACCGCACCCGGAAGTTCAAGATTTCCGTTTTCATCAAATTTTCCGTGAACAAAATATTCCCTTTCCTGCGCCATAACGTCAAGCTTTTTCTTGCTCATCGCACGGCGTACAAGGTCTGCCCTTCCGTAGGAATAGCCCGCAAGTTTACGTACAATTTCCATAACCTGTTCCTGATAGACTATGCAGCCATATGTAACGTCAAGAATAGGTTTCAGAAGCGGAGTTTTATAAGTTACTTTTTCCGGATGATGGCTGTTTTCAAGATATTTCGGAATGGAATCCATCGGACCCGGACGATAGAGCGAAATTACCGCAGTAAGGTCCTCGATAGATTTCGGACCAAGACCCATGAGAACGCTTCTCATTCCCGCAGACTCGAACTGGAAAACGCCCTGAGCTGCGCCTTTTGTGAGCATTGCATAAACTTCCGGGTCACCGTCCGGAACTTTTGAAATATCAAAATCCGGAATTCTTTTTCGAACCGCTTTTTCACAGTCGCTTATTGCCGTAAGGTTTCGGAGTCCGAGGAAGTCCATTTTGAGAAGTCCCAGTTCCTCAAGAGTTGTCATGGTGAACTGTGTAACAACGGATTCATCCGGTTTTGCAACCGGAACAAATTCGGTAACAGGTTCCGGAGCAATTACAACTCCCGCCGCATGAACGGAAGAATGGCGCGGCATTCCTTCCACCCTTCTTGCGGTGTCTATGAGCTCATAAATTTTCGGGTCGGTATCATAAAGCGCTTTAAGTTCGGAAGAAATTGTAAGCGCTTTTTCAATCGTCATATGAAGATCGGTCGGAATAAGTTTTGCAACTTTATCAACGTCCTGATAAGCCATTCCAAGGGCTCTTCCAACGTCGCGGATAGCCGCTCTCGCGGCAAGAGTTCCGAAAGTTATGATCTGCGCAACATGGTCTTCGCCGTATTTTCTGTTAACGTATTCTATAACTTCCTGGCGGCGTTCATAGCAAAAGTCGATATCGAAGTCCGGCATAGAAACACGTTCCGGGTTAAGGAAACGCTCGAAAAGAAGATGATATTTAATCGGGTCGATATCTGTTATTCCTATGCAGTAAGCGCAGATACTTCCCGCACCGGAACCTCTTCCGGGACCGACAGGAATTCCAACGCTTTTTGCATAATTTATAAAATCGTGAACAATGAGATAATAGTTAACATATCCCATTCTTTCGATTACACCGAGCTCATAGTTAAGTCTTTCCCAAAGTTCCGGACCGGGATTTTCGCCGTAACGGCGATAAAGACCTTCCCGGCACATACTTTCGAAATATTCGACATTATCTCTTCCGTCCGGAACTTCAAAAGCAGGAAGTTTTGTATGACCGAATTCAAAAGTCATGTTGCATCTGTCTGCAATTTTCTGTGTATTATCAATTGCTTCCGGAACAAAGGAAAAAATTTCGCGCATCTCCTCTTCGGATTTTACGTAAAATTCTTCCGTTTCAAAGGCCATATCGTTATCTTCATTAACGGTGTGGTTTGTTCCTATGCAGACAAGAACATTCTGCATTTTTGCGTCGTCCTTGTTGATATAATGGCAGTCGTTGGTTGCAACAAGAGGAATTCCGGTTTCTTTAGAAAGTTTTATAAGGTTAGGCAGAATTCGTTTCTGATCCGCAAGACCGTGGTCCTGAATTTCGATAAAATAGTTGTTTTCTCCGAAAATATCGCGATATTCAAGAGCAACTTTTTTTGCCGTTTCATAATCGTTTTGGGTAAGATTGCGCGGAATTTCACCCGCAAGGCAGGCGGAAAGCGCAATAAGTCCCTCGTGGTGTTTTTTAAGAAGTTCCTTATCAACACGGGGCTTTTTATAAAATCCTTCGGTAAAACCGGCGGAAACAAGCTTTATAAGGTTTTTATAACCGGTGTTGTTTTCACAAAGGAGCACAAGGTGATAGCTCCAGTCCATCAGATGTTCCTTGCTGAAACGTGAACGGTTTGCAACATAAACTTCGCATCCAATTACCGGCTTTATTCCGTATTTATTTGCTTCACGGTAAAAATCTATAACGCCATACATTGCGCCGTGGTCGGTTATGGCAACGGCGGTCTGTCCGAGCTCTTTAACCCGCGGAATAAGCTTTTTTATTCTGCAGGCACCATCGAGCAGGCTGTATTCGGTATGGAGATGAAGATGTGCAAAGCTCATGTTTTCCTCCTTGATTTATTAAGTAAGCTCCGGTTCCTCCTGATGAACGGTCATTCCGTGGCGGAGCCAATCGCCTTTAAGATATTTTACAAAAAAGATAATTGCTTTAACAAGTTCGTCACTGCAAACAATCGTCATAACAAGAAGCGGATCGAGTTTAAGCCAAAGTCCGCAAATTGCGCCAAGCACGCCTTTCATAAAAACAGCGGAAAAAACGTCGATTTTTGCAACGAATCCGGTATCTCCGCCTGCGCGGAGAACTCCTGCGCCGAGGTTCCAGCTTGTTCCGTAACAGACGTCAATATATGCGCAAACCAAAAGCATGCTCAAAATATAATTTGCTGTTGTTTCCGAACAAACAATAAAACCGGGAGCAAAGGGTCTTATCACCATAATAACGGCCGCCATAAAAATTCCTACGCCAAGTCCGCCGATAACAAAAAATTTGCTCCATTTTTTTGCTTCGCCGTCTTTTCCTGCTCCTATCATATTTCCGAGAAGGATAAGCGAAGCGTTGGAAAATCCGCACATCGCAACGGTTGAAAGATCAAGAATTACGAGGACAAGGCTGTATGCAGCAAGGAATTCCTTACTATATTGTCCAAGTATTGCGGACTGCATTGTCATTCCGAAACCCCAGATAAATTCGCTGAAGAAAACCGGAATTCCGAATTTTATGAAAGAAGGAATATACTGTGCGGTTTTTGCAAAAATATAGTGTATTCTGAAATTGAGTCTGTGTTCAAATTTATACATATAGATGAGCACCAGAACAATTTCCAAAGTTTTGCTTATTGCCGTTGCAATTGCCGCACCGGCAACTTCAAGTCTCGGTGCGCCGAGATTTCCGTAAATGAGCACCCAGTTGAGCACAAGATTGGTAAGGCAGGAACAGGTATATACCGCAACGGAGATTTTAACGTCGTGGATTGCTCTCAGATTTGAAAGAAAAGTTGTTGAAACCGCCGGCAATACATAGAACCAGCCCATAACGCGGAGATACTCAACGCCATAGGCAATTACTTCCGGATCGCTTGCAAAAACTCTCATAACAATTTCCGGAATTGTAAGAGTTACAGTCGAAAGCAAAAGCGCGGCAATTATATTAACTCGCATTGCAAGACCGATCATATCTCTGATAGGATCGATTTTTTCCTGTCCCCAATATCTTGCGGTTATAACAACGGTTCCCATGCTTATTCCCCAAACAAACATGTTGAAGAAAACATAGAGGGAGTTTACCTGGTTTATTGCGCCAAGCTGCGCTTCGCCGACAGAGCCTATCATAATAGTATCCAGCATATTGACCAGAACGGAAACAAAGTTCTGGGCAGCAACCGGAATTCCTATTTTAAACATCTGCCTGATTATTTCTTTTCTTGTGTACATCTGTTCCATTTTACTCAGTTTTTCCGTTTCTTAAAGCGTTTGCAATTTCGCCGATTTTTTTAAGTCTGTGGTTAACCCCGGAGCGGGAAAGCGGCGGATTTACCGATTCGCAAAGTTCCCGCAGGGACATTTCCGGATTTTCAAGCCTTAACCTTGCAACCTGCAAAAGTTCTTCCGGCAAAAAACTTTCGTCCTTGTTTTCAAAAATATATTTTATATCCTCAACCTGCTGAAGAGAAGCGTTAAGGGTTTTGTCCATATTGGCGTTGTCGCAGTTCATTCTGCGGTTTACCCTGTTTTTAATATCTTTTTCGATTTTTATATTCATCATCTCGAGCGAAGACATCATTGCGCCGATATAAGTTATCAAATCCTCTATGTTTTCGCTCTCTTTGTAATAAACTATGTAGGAACCGCGGCGAAGAGTGTTTTTCGGCTGCGGAAGAACTTCTCCGATAAGCGTTGAAAGATCGCGGCTGAGGTTCATATAGCTTACACCGAATTCAAGATGATATTCCTTATGCGGATCGGTAAGACTTCCGCAGACGAGATATGCTCCCCGAAGAAAATAAGGAACGTCCTCTTCGTTTTCAATGTTCGCCCGGTTTATTCTAAGGCTCGGTTCTTTCGGAGCATGATAAAATGCATCAAGAATTTTTCTTCTTTCGGAAGCCTTTTCAATGCTGACTTTATAAAGAGTTCCCCTTGCCCTTTCGTGGAAAATAATTTTTGCGGAAATTCCGCAATGGGTCGCAAGAGCTTCCGCAAAAAGCCTTGCTGTTGGTTCATGAACGACCGCAAAACTTATTTCATCAGCGCTGAATTTATGTGAAAAAAGAAGGAATCCATAAAGAAGCGCGTGAAGCGCACTTTCCTGCTCCGGAACATCTTTGCAAAGTTCATCTTTTAAATTTGCTGCAAAGGACATGCTGTCTTTCCGACCTTTCGTTTGTTTTATCCTAAAATTTCAACCTCCGGTTCAAGGAAAAAGCCGGTATCGTTTTTAACTTTTTCCTGAACATCTTTAATAAGCCGGAGAACATCTTCACAGGTTGCTCCACCTATATTAACAACAAAACCTGCGTGTTTTGTGCTGACTTCCGCTCCGCCGACACGGTAACCTTTAAGTCCGCATTGATCGATAAGCGCGGAAGCAAAAGCTCCTTCCGGTCTTTTAAAAGTGCTTCCGGCGGAAGGCTTATCCATTGGCTGTTTATCAAAACGGCGACCGATAAGATCGTCCATTTTTGCTTTTATTTCCGCTTTTTCGCCTTTTTTAAGTTTAAATGCCGCACCGGTGATGAAATATTCTTTTCCGCTGTAAACGCTGTGGCGATAGCTCATTTCAAGTTCTTCGCCGGTAAATTTTCCGGCTTTTCCGTTTTTATCAACATGGTCGGCGTAAACGATCACATCTTTGATTTCGCCGCCATAAGCACCCGCATTCATAAAAACGGCGCCGCCGACAGAACCTGGAATTCCATAGGCAAATTCAAGACCTGTCAGTTCGTTTTCAAGCGCAAAATTACAAAGCGCAGCAAGACCTGCGCCCGCTTCGCAATAAATCGTATTTTCATCAATAAGCTCAATTTTTCCGAAATCGCTTCCGAAATACATAACAACGCCGTTTATCCCGCTATCGGAAACAAGAACGTTGGAACCTTTTCCGAGCGGAAGAAGCGGAACGGAGTTTTTTTCGCAATAATCAACAACTGCAGAAACTTGTTCTTTATTTTTAGGTTTTACAAAAAATTCCGCAGGACCTCCGATTTTGAAGGAAGTGTGTTTTGAAAGATCTTCGTGCTCAAGAAATTTTATTCCGTGCTCATCGGCAAATTCAATAAAATTGTTTTTATCCAAAGTCTTTTCCTCCTTATTCATCAAGTCCGTAATAGGAATCCCATTCTCCGAGATCGTCATCATAATCCCAGTTCGGCATGCTTATGCGTTCCATAAGTTCAAGAGCGGCGTTGTTGCCCATTCGTTTCTGACGGTTGTTCATTGCGGCAACTTCGACAATTACGGCAATGTTTCTTCCGGGCTGAACCGGAATTGTGTAAAACGGAACTTCAACGTCAAGAACTTTTGTATAAACGTCTTCCGCGCCCATTCTGTCATAAACTTTGTCGTTATCCCAGGGTTCAAGGTTTATTATCATATCGAGTTTCGCGCTTTTTTTAACTGCGCCCATACCGAAAAGATTTCTTGCGTTGATGATACCGACTCCGCGAAGTTCCATAAAATGGCGGATATTTTCCGGAGAAGTTCCGACAAGGCTTCTGTTGGAAACACGGCGGATTTCAACCGCATCATCCGCAATAAGGCGGTGTCCGCGTTTTATAAGTTCCATTGCAACTTCGGATTTACCGACTCCGCTGTCACCATAGAGAAGAACGCCTTCGCCATATACTTCAACAAGAACGCCGTGGCGGGTTATTCTCTTTGCGAGAGCAACGCTTAAGGTCTGGGTAAGACCGGCAACAAATTCCGAAGTCATTTCGGAAGTGCGGTAAACCGGAACATTATATTTTTCCGCAAGAGAAACGAACTTTCTGTCAACTGTAAGATTCCAGGTTATGATGATAACCATAGGTTTTCTCGAGAAAAATTCATCAAGAGCCTCATACATTTTTGCGCCGAGGTTTTTGAGATAACTGTATTCGGTTTTTCCGATTATCTGTACCCTTGAAGGATCGAAAAGATCATAAAATCCCGCAAGCTGAAGACCCGGGCGGTTAACTTCGTTTGTGCTTATTTTTATGTCGCTTATATCTTCCGGAGCCCAGATTTTTTCAAGATTGAACTCCTTTATGATTTTTGTAAATTTAACGCTGTAATTAGAAGCCATTGTTTTTTGCCTCCTATAATTTATATAATAAACCAAGTATATTATACTATAAAAAGATATATATTTCAATATTTTCAATAAAGTTAACATATATGACACTCTTCGTCAAAATTGATAATCCGAACGTTTTTTACGGTTGTTCAATTTATACATAGGATTAAAATTTCAATTTATTTGTAAAAATTTTTGTAAATTTATATAAGTTTTTTAAAAACATTTGAAACCTAAGCAAATACATGTTAATATTATGATGTTCAATTATGTTTAAATTAAAGGAGTTGAAATAACATTGGCACGTTCTAAAAAAACAATGGACGGCAACACCGCTGCCGCTCATGTTTCTTATGCTTTTACCGATGTTGCAGCAATCTATCCCATTACCCCTTCTTCCGTAATGGCAGAACTTGCTGACAAATGGGCAGCAAACGGAAAAACCAATATTTTCGGCAACAAAGTTCAGGTTACCGAAATGCAGTCCGAAGCAGGCGCCGCAGGTTCCGTTCACGGTTCCCTTGCCGCAGGTGCTCTTACCACCACTTTTACTGCATCCCAGGGTCTTCTTCTTATGATCCCGAACATGTATAAAATCGCCGGTGAACTTCTTCCCGGAGTTATCAATGTTTCCGCAAGAGCTCTCGCTTCCCATGCGCTCAGCATCTTCGGCGACCATTCCGACGTTTATGCATGCCGTCAGACCGGTTTCGCAATGCTTTGCTCCGGTAACCCCCAGGAAGTTATGGATCTCGGCGCTGTTGCACATCTTTCCGCAATCAAAGGCCGCGTTCCTTTCCTTCATTTCTTCGATGGTTTCAGAACTTCCCACGAAATTCAGAAAATCGAAGTTTGGGATTATGACCAGCTTGCAAAACTCGCAGACTTCGATGCAATCGAAGCTTTCCGTGAGCACGCGCTTAACCCCAACCACCCGGTAACCCGCGGTACTGCACAGAACCCCGACATTTTCTTCCAGGCACGCGAAGCTGCAAACAAATTCTACGATGCTCTTCCCGCTGTTGTTGAAGATTATATGAACAAAGTCAACGCTGAAATCGGCACCGATTATAAACTTTTCAACTATTACGGTGCACCGGACGCAGAACACGTAATCGTAGCAATGGGTTCCGTTTGCGATACCATTGAAGAAACCATCGATTACCTCAACGCAAACGGCGGCAAATACGGCCTTGTAAAAGTTCGCCTTTACAGACCTTTCAGCAAATGCCACTTCATCGACGCAATTCCCGCAACCGCGAAAACCCTTACCGTTCTTGACAGAACCAAAGAACCCGGTTCCATCGGCGAACCTCTTTATCTCGACGTTGCCGCAGCAGTTCGCGGAACTCAGTTTGAAAACGTTGAGCTTCTCGGCGGTCGTTACGGTCTTGGCAGCAAGGATACCACCCCTGCACAGATCATTTCTGTTTACCGCAACGCTGAAGCAAACGGAAAACACATCTTTACTCTTGGTATTGAAGATGACGTTACCAACCTTTCTCTTGAAATTAAAGAGAACCCCGACACCACTCCCGCAGGCAATATGAGCTGCATGTTCTGGGGTCTCGGTTCCGACGGTACCGTTGGCGCAAACAAAAACTCCATCAAAATCATCGGCGACCACACCGACCTTTATGCACAGGGATATTTCGCATACGACTCCAAAAAATCCGGCGGTGTAACCATTTCTCACCTCCGTTTCGGAAAATCCCCCATCAGA
Organism: Oscillospiraceae bacterium; assembly: GCA_017847875.1. Lineage (GTDB taxonomy): Bacteria > Bacillota > Clostridia > Oscillospirales > Ruminococcaceae > UMGS1668. Next base: position 48,335 of record JAGASN010000053.1, read on the forward strand.
TCCACTTATTACATCAACAAAGCAGACTTTGTTGCATGCCACAACCCTTCTTATGTTGACAAATACGATATGACCGCTGTTCTTAAAAAAGGCGGCAAATTCCTTCTCAACTGCGGCTGGAATCTTGAAGAACTTTCCAACCGTCTTCCCGGCGACGTAAAACGTTTCATTGCTGAAAACGAAATCGAACTTTACACCATCGACGGTATCTCCATTGCAAAAGAAATCGGTCTTAACGGAAGAATCAACACCATTCTTCAGTCCGCTTTCTTCAAAATCACCGGAATCATCCCCGCAGAAGAAGCTGAAAAGCTCATGAAAGAAGCGGCTTACGCAAGCTACGGCAAAAAAGGCGACGCCGTTGTTGAAATGAACTATAAAGCAATCGAACGCGGCATGACCAGCTTCACCAAAGTTGATTATCCCGCAGACGAATGGGCAAAAGCAGAAGGCACAATTCCCACCCCTGTTGCAACCGGCGAAGATAAAGAAATCGTGGATTTCATCAACAGCATTCTTGTTCCGGTTTCCGCACAGAAAGGCGACAAACTTCCCGTTTCCGTATTCTCCGGACGTGAAGACGGTACCTTCCCTGCAGGTTCTGCCGCTTATGAAAAACGCGGTATCGCAGTTGACGTTCCCGAATGGCTTCCCGAAAACTGCATCCAGTGCAACATGTGCTCCTATGTATGTCCTCATGCTGCAATCAGACCTGTTGTTCTTGATGATGCTGAACTTGCAAACGCTCCCGAAGGCACCAAATCCCTTCCTATGACCGGCGTTCCCGGCAAAACCTTTGCTCTCACCGTTTCCGCACTCGACTGCACCGGCTGCGGTTCCTGCGTAAACGTTTGCCCCGGCAAAAAAGGCGTTAAAGCTCTTGAAATGAAAGCTCTCGACACCCAGCTCGGCGAACAGAAAGTTTTCGATTACGGCGTTGATATTCCCGAAAAAATCGAAGTTGCACAGAAATTCAAACCCAACACCCTTAAAGGTTCCCAGTTCCGTCGTCCTCTTCTCGAATTTTCCGGCGCTTGCGCAGGTTGCGGCGAAACTCCTTACGCAAAACTCGTAACCCAGCTCTTCGGCGACAGAATGTATATTGCAAACGCAACCGGCTGTTCTTCCATCTGGGGCGGTTCCGCACCTTCCACTCCTTACACCAAGAACGCTGAAGGAAAAGGTCCCGCATGGGCAAACTCCCTCTTCGAAGATAACGCAGAATACGGCTACGGTATGTTCCTCGGCCAGGAAGCTATCCGCAACAGCTATATCGCAAAAGTAAAAGATGTTGCTGAAAACGGAAGCAACCCCGCTGCAGTAAATGCCGCAAACAACTATCTCGAAACCCTCAACGACGGCGAAGCAAACGCTGTTGCAACCAGAGAACTTGTTGAAGCTCTCACCGCCTGCGATTGCGATAAAGCAAAAGCAATCCTCAAAGGCAAAAACTACCTCGCCAAAAAATCCGTCTGGGCATTCGGCGGCGACGGTTGGGCTTATGACATCGGTTTCGGCGGTCTTGACCATGTTCTCGCTTCCGGAAGAAACATCAACGTTCTTGTATTCGATACCGAAGTTTATTCCAACACCGGCGGCCAGTCTTCCAAAGCAACTCCTACCGGCGCAGTTGCACAGTTTGCAGCAGCTGGTAAAGACGTTAAGAAGAAAGACCTTGCCGCAATTGCAATGAGCTATGGTTACATCTATGTTGCACAGATCGCTCAGGGCGCAAACATGGCACAGGCAGTTAAAGCAATTTCCGAAGCAGAAGCTTATGACGGTCCTTCCCTTATCATTGCTTACGCACCCTGCATCAACCACGGTATCAAAGGCGGCATGGGCAACGCAATGGCAGAAGAAAAACGCGCTGTTGAAGCAGGTTATTGGCACCTCTTCCGCTTTGACCCCAGACTTGCTGAAAAAGGTGAAAATCCCTTCCAGCTCGATTCTTCCGCACCTTCCGCAGATTATAAAGAATTCATCAAGAGCGAAGTTCGTTATTCCAGCCTTATGCGTGCATTCCCCGACAGAGCCGAAGTTCTCTTCGACAAAGCAGAGAAAAACGCCGCTGAAAAATATGAACATCTTGAAAAACTTGCAGGCAAATAATTCTTGCATATATGCAGAAAAGCCCTTTCCGGATTTTCCGGAAAGGGCTTTTTTATGCGGTTTTTTAATCGCGCAAATTATCTTTGCGTGACAAATCAACATAGGCTTGATATAATCGGCTTACGGAGGTGATACTTAATGAGCAAAATTTCCGAAAACATTAAAAATTTAAGATTATCCAATAATATGACTCAGGAAAAACTTGCCGAAAAACTTTCTGTTACAAGGCAGACCGTTTCCTGTTGGGAAAACGGAAAGTCTGAACCGGATATTGAAACTTTGATGAAACTGTCAAAAATTTTTGATATCAATATCAACGAACTTTTAAATTCGGAAATAAGTAAAAGAAAAACATATCTCGGAATAAAAATATTTTCGGCAATTCTTTTTATTGCAGTTTTGATAGGCATTTTGCCGTTTATAAAACAAGATAACAGCAATCAAACTTTTAATGACGTTTTGGAAAACCAAAGCGCTTATTCTTTCAACATAACTGAAATAGAAAACAAATATTTCAAACTTTTTGAAACGAATAATAAAATTGAAGTTTCAAAAAATGATATTAACAGTTCAGAACATATCATCATTACAAAATGTGAATATTCCGAAAACGGTAATTTAATTATACGCGGAAAATCCATCCCGATATATCAAAACAACAATGGAGGAAAAATAATCATTCCCGCCGTTTATTCCTCCGAAGATTATCTCGATTCCGAAGATTTTTTATCTTCGGTTTGCTCTTTAAGCAAAGAATCTTCCACAGTTAAAAATATAAAAACCGGAAGCGGAATCATAATAAAAACAGAAAATCCATTCAATTCAAAATTTCTTTATAACTCGGTTCCGGTTTTTTATGGAGTCGATAAAGATGGAAATGTTGAGTTTGAATTTGTTTTTAAAAAAAGTGAAAATAATAAATCCGTAAAATCAATAAAAGATTTAATTTCAGAAAATCATTCGCTTCTAATTGTTCTTCAATGCGCGACATTGGAATGGGAAACATCTCAAACAATAGAAAATATTTATAACAAAATAGAAGAATAACTCCCGCCCTTTCAAAAAAAATTGAAAGGGCTTTTTTATGCTGTTTTTTTCATAAGCAACAAAACATTGCGTGACTTTTTTATGCCTCCATAGTATAATCGAATCAGAAAAGGAGGCGATTTTTATGACTTCTGTTGGTGAAAACATTAAAAAGACAAGAAACAAAATCGGAATAACTCAAGAGGAACTCGCTGAAAAAATAAACGTTACACGCCAGGCTGTTTCCAACTGGGAAAACGGAAAGACCGAACCCGATATTGAAACTCTTACAAAAATCGCGCAGATTTTTGATATCAGCATTGATGAACTTGTTGACGGAATTCCAAGAGGTATTGCGGAACTGAGAGGTAAAAAAATATATTTGAATCTTGGAATAATTTTTTCCGCTTTCTATTTAATTGCATCATTGTTCTTGTTCGTTATATATGATCCTGTAAAAGAATATGTCGCCGCAACCTATGATACTTTTGTTTATTTTCTCATCGGATATGTAATAAAACCTTTCACCGTTATTTCCGGCGGAATAGGAGTATCTTCCATCATTACTTACAGCACCGGTTTTTATGTAAGAAATAATAAATTGCGGCTCATATTTATAATTATAGGTGTTTGCTGTTTTCTGCTGACAACAGCATATCTTGCATATGTACCGTTTGTTTACAGGTTGAATCTGCAGTTTATTTTCTCACCTTTTTATTACACATATCTTTTAAAGTATCCTTTTCTTCATGTTTTGGCTCCGGTTTTTATTTTCTTCGGACTTGCTAAAAAATAAGTTTGAGCACCGCGTGCTCAAACTTTAAAAACATTGATGCTCATGCGTTTTTTTCGCATTTTACGCATAAAAAAATCCCGCTGAAATTCAGCGGGATTTTTTATTTAATATGTGTTATGAATTACACAAATCTTGCAGGGTTGATCTTTACGCCGGGGCCCATGGTTGCGGAAACAACGCAGGATTTAACGTACTGACCTTTTGCTGCTGCGGGTTTTGCTTTAACAATTGCACCCATAAGAGTGTCAAAGTTTTCCTGGAGTTTTTCAACGCCAAAGGAAGCTTTACCGATCGGGCAGTGGATGATGTTGGTTTTGTCGAGACGGTACTCGATTTTACCTGCTTTAGCTTCTTTAACAGCTTTAGCAACATCGGGGGTTACAGTACCTGCTTTGGGGTTAGGCATAAGGCCTCTCGGGCCAAGGATTTTACCGAGTCTACCAACAACGCCCATCATATCGGGAGAAGCGATAACTACGTCAAAATCCATCCAACCTTCGGACATGATTTTCTGCATGTATTCTTCTGCACCGGCATATTCAGCGCCTGCATCAAGAGCAGCCTGAACTTTGTCGCCTTTTGCGAAAACAAGAACTTTAACTTCTTTACCGGTTCCGTTAGGAAGAACTACTGCACCACGAACCTGCTGGTCAGCGTGACGGGAGTCAACACCGAGACGAACGTGGCATTCAACGGTTTCGTCAAATTTTGCAGTTGCAGTTTTGCAAGCAAGCTCAAGAGCTTCGTTTGCTTCATAGAGTTTAGCATGTTCTACAAGCTTAGTGCTTTCAACATATTTTTTACCGTGTTTCATTAATGCTAACCTCCTTCACTTAGTCTTCAACGGTAACGCCCATGGAACGAGCGGTACCAGCTACCATGCTCATTGCTGCTTCAACAGATGCTGCGTTAAGGTCAGGCATCTTGGTTTCAGCAATTTTGCGGCACTGTTCGGAAGTGATGGATGCTACTTTGGTTTTGTTCGGAACACCGGAAGCCTTGGTAATGTTAGCAGCTTTTTTGATAAGAACTGCTGCAGGCGGGGTTTTGGTGATGAACGAGAAGCTGTGGTCAGCATATACAGTGATAACGACAGGAATGATCATGCCGATATCGTTTTTGGTGCGTTCATTGAATTCTTTGGTGAACGCCATAATGTTTACACCGTGCTGGCCAAGTGCAGGACCAACAGGCGGTGCGGGAGTGGCTTTGCCACCCGGAATTTGCAGCTTAATCAAGCCAATAACTTTCTGTGCCATTGTTTTTACAAACCTCCAACCATTACGTGGTCAAACGGAACCGATTGAACAAATTTTCGATCCCTCCCACACGCAGAATACCTATATTCTGCGTTCGCCGGTCATATTTTGACCGACTACCTCAAAAAGCAATCAATCTTTGCGGGCAACCTGTTCGAGCTCAAGCTCTGCAGGGGTATCGCGTCCGAACATGGACACGATTACACGAACTTTGTTGTCGGGAACGTCGATAGATTCGACTTTTCCTTCAAAGCCCTCAAGCGGACCACCTACAATGGATACGATGTCGCCTACGGCATATTTTACTTCGACCGACCTGGATCCTATTCCAAGTTTTGCAACCTCTTCTTCGCTGAGCGGTACGGGTTTGGAAGCAGGACCTACAAAGCCGGTTACGCCGCGGGTGTTTCTGACAACGTACCAGGATTCGTCCGTAAGGATCATCTTAACAAGGACATAGCCCGGAAAAATTTTGCGTTCAACTTCACGCTTTTTGTTGTCGTTAACCTCAACGATAGTTTCGGTCGGGACGCTTACATCGAAAATAAGGTCTTTAAAACGCTTGTTTTCGATTACCTTTTCAATATTCTCGGATACTTTGTTTTCATATCCGGAATAGGTGTGGACAACATACCATTTAGGAGTTTCAGACATAACTCAGTTCCTTTCGCGCATTAAGAGCCGAAGAACAGCCTAATAATAAGACCGAAGAAATAGTCTATAAGGCTGATACCGATCGAAGAGATAATAACGACTACAATAACAACGGTGGTGTTATTGATGACCTGTTTTTTGCTGGGCCATGCAATTTTTTTAAGCTCACCGGCGATGTCTTTGAAGAAACGTTTTACTCTCGAGAAAAGGGACGGCTTTTTCGCAGTATTTTCATTAGCCACGGTTAATACCTCTTCCTTTCCTTACTTCGTCTCTTTGTGGAGCGTGTGTTTACGGCAGAACCTGCAATATTTTTTCATTTCAAGTCTGTCCGGATCGTTCTTTTTGTTTTTCATGGTAGTGTAGTTGCGTTGTTTGCACTCAGTGCATGCCAACACTATTTTGACTCGCATTGCGGCACCTCCTGATTCTTGGAATTTTTGCCTCCCTCATATAAAAGGACACGGGTTTTTTTGCGCAAAAAAATAAACCCTTTTAGAGGTGTATATACTATACCATAAAGTATATAGGCTCGTCAAGTGTTTTTTCAAAATTTCTTTATAAAATATTAAATTTATTTTTATATACAATATTATATGTCTTTTTTGGGTTTTAATCAAGCAAAAGATTGGCGATAATATTAAAAAAGTTTTGCGGAATGATATTTTTTGAAGGAGGTGAAGTTTTGTTTTATAGAATTTATCGAAAAGCAACCGCCGTTTTTATTGCGTTTTTATCTCTTGTTATGGCAGTTGTTTTTGTTTTTCAGTATTTTTTGCCCGACAGATTTTATGTTTCCGGAAGCGAACTTGATTTTTCCTCGTCCTATGGAAAAATCATATCTTTCGACACAAATTACGGCAAAGCAAAAGAAGTTTTAAGCAGGAATGACAATTCATTTTCAGCAAAAGCAAAACTGCTGGGAATATTACCGCTTAAAGAAGTTTCCGTAACCGTTTCCGATGAAAAAATCGTCACTGTCTGCGGAACTCCTTTTGGAGTGAAAATGTTTACCGACGGAGTTCTTGTTGTGGATTTTTCTGAAATTGAAACCGAAAACGGAAGACGCTGCCCGGCTTCAGAATCCGGTCTTCTGGAAGGCGATTTGATAAAAGCAATAAATAAAACCGATGTTTTCAGAAACGAAGACGTTGCTGAAATCATTGAAAAAAGCGAAGGAAAAGAGCTATCTTTTTCCATTTTGAGAAACGGAAAATCTATGGAAATTTCCTTGATTCCCGAAATGCTGAAAGATCAAAGCGGATATAAAGCCGGATTTTGGGTTCGTGACAGTTCCGCAGGAATCGGCACTCTCACATTTTATGACCCGGAAGATCTTTCTTTCGCGGGGCTTGGGCACGCCGTATGCGATATCGACACCGGAACGGTACTTCCCTTTTCAAGCGGCGAAATTGTTCCCGCCGCAATAACAAAAATCAAAAAAGGCGTTTCCGGTACTCCTGGTGAACTCGGCGGCGCTTTTATCGGAAAAGATGATCTTGGAATCGTTAAAATAAACAATGAAACCGGACTTTACGGAACCCTTGAATACACGATTGAAGGGATCGAAATGCCCGTTGCCCATAAGCAGGATATTTATGAAGGTTCCGCCGTTATTCTTTCCACTGTTGAAGGCACAGAAGCGGAAGAATATGACATTTTGATAGAAAAAATCGCTCTTTCCGATGACAGTCTTACAAAAAACATGGTGATAAAAGTAGTCGATGAAGAACTTATAGAAGCGACCGGAGGAATTGTTCAGGGAATGAGCGGTTCCCCTATCATTCAGGACGGAAAACTTATCGGCGCGGTAACCCATGTTTTAGTGAATGACCCGACAAAGGGATACGGAATTTTTGCGGAAAATATGCTCGAAATGTCCAAAAAATGCGGCTGACAGGGGCTTTTGCCCCTGTTATTTTGTTTTTATGCGTGATATAATAAATCTATATTTAAAAACATACAGAGGTGTATTGCTTATGAAAAATTACGTTGATTACATCACCGAAATAACCTGCAAACTCCTTGCAATAGACAGCCCCACCGGATATACCAAACAGGCGGCTGAATTTGTTATGGAAGAATATCGAAAACTCGGATATGAACCGAAAATGACTGTCAAGGGCTGTGTTCTTGTTGATATCGGCGGCAAAAACGCCGAAAACGGAATTGTTCTTGCGGCGCATACCGATACTCTCGGCGCAATGGTTTCCGAAATAAAAAGCAACGGAAATCTCAAAGTTTCTCCTCTCGGCGGAATGAACCCTAACAACGCCGAAGCGGAAAACTGCCGCATTATAACCCGTTTTGACGGAATTTTTGAAGGAACTTTCCAGCTTAACAACGCTTCCATCCATGTAAACGGAGATTACAACGACACAAAACGAAAATATACCGATATGGAAGTTGTACTCGATGAAGTGGTAAAATCCAAAGAAGATACCGAAAAACTCGGAATTATGGTCGGTGATATCGTTTGTTTCGACCCCAGAACGACCGTTACTTCAAAAGGTTATATCAAAAGCCGTTTTCTTGATGATAAATTAAGCGTAGGAATTCTCCTCGGTTACGCAAAATATCTTAAAGATAACAACATTGAACTCGAAAACCGCCAGTATCATTACATCACAGTATATGAAGAAGTCGGTCATGGCGGCGCCGCTTCCATTCCAAAAGGAGTTACCGAAATGATTTCCGTCGATATGGGCTGTGTCGGTGACGGACTCACCTGCGACGAACATATGGTATCCATCTGCGCAAAAGATTCCTGCGGACCTTATAACTACGAAGTTGTCACCGGACTTATCAAAGCCGCAAAAGAGAACGATGTTAAATTTGCCGTAGATATTTATCCTTTCTATGGTTCCGACGTCGATTCAACTCTTAATGCCGGTTATGACATCCGTCACGGACTTATTGGCTCCGGAGTTTATGCTTCCCACGGTTATGAACGAAGCCACAAAGAAGGCGTTGAAAACACTCTTAAACTTCTTATCGCTTACTGCAAATAATAAATCCATTCGACAGAGGCTTTGCCTTTGTCTTTTTTGTCATATATGTTATGATGTCATTATCAAAATAAAAAATCCGGAGCTAAAATATGAATTTCAACGAAAAACTCGTATCACTGCGCAAACAAAAAGGCTAGACCCAGGAAGAACTTGCAAAAGCTCTTTTTGTTTCACGAACAGCCGTTTCAAAATGGGAATCCGGAAGAGGTTATCCCAATATCGAATCCCTTAAAACAATTGCAAAACTTTTTTCGGTTTCCGTTGATGAACTTCTTTCCAACGACGAACTCGTCATTGCTGCAAAATCCGAAGCAACAGAAAAAGCCGTTGCCATTCTTTTCGGTTTTCTTGACTGCATGAATATGCTTCTTTTATTTCTACCGTTTTTCGGGGAAAAAATCGGCGAAAAGATTTTGTCCGTTTCATTAACAAATCTTACTCAAATATCCCCTTTTGTCAAAACCACTTATATATTTTTTATAGGTCTTTCTGTACTTTTTGGAATCCTTCAGCTTGCTTTACAGAATTTTGAAAAAAGTTTTTGGCAAAGGAACAAATTCATTGTATCAATTGTTTTAAATGTTCTCGGACTTTTTGTTTTCATCATCAGCACCCAGCCCTATGCAGGTGCATTTCTTTTGTTTTTATTGATAATAAAGCTTTTTTTCGCGTTAAAAATACGGTGACACTTTTCGTATCGCCTAAGTGACCGGATGTTTCTTGAATATCGAAGCTCCTTGCCTTATGTTTGTTTTAAAAATATGGCAAGGAGATTTTTTTATGAAAACAAAATTTTATTTTATTGCATCGCTTTTTTTGCTTATCCTTTTTATCGTTTTTACAATCTTGGTCATCTGCGTTGATGTCCAGCCAATAGGTCAAAACTTTTCATCTGTTGGTCTAGCAACCATAAACGGTTTTTTCCGTGATTCAGTAGGTTATAATCCAATTTGGTATAAAATCACCGAGCTTATCGGTTTTTCAGCAATTTTCACCGTTTTGGGTTTTGCCTCATTTGGTCTTTTTCAGCTCGTCAAAAGAAAAAGTCTGCTGAAAGTTGATTCGGATATTTATATTCTTGGCGGATTATATCTGCTTGTTGCCGCAGTTTATTATTTTTTTGAAATCAATATCATAAATTATCGTCCGGTTATCATAAACGGTGAACCGGAATCATCGTTTCCATCCTCACACGTAATGCTTATCTGCACAATTATGGGAAGCGCAATTATGCAATTTATAAACAGAACAAAAAATAAAAAACTGCTTTTTAGCGCAGTTACGATTTATTCCGTAATAATTGCCATAACCGTTATAGGAAGATTACTTTCCGGTGTACATTGGTTAAGCGATATTATCGGCAGTTTGATTTTAAGCGGTTCTCTGCTTATGTTATATAACTCATGTATTTTGTTTTTCCGCCGCAAAAAATCCGTCTGACAGAGGCTTTGCCTCTGTCTTTTTTTGTCAAGATGTGATAATATAAATTTATAAAACAACGGGAGAAAAAGAATGGAAGTAACAATAAAAAATCTCGAATCATATCTCGCAAAAACCTATGGCGGTTTTGCGGAGAAAAACGGCGTTGCCCTTGCGGAAAACAATCTTTTTATGAAGCTTGTTGAAGAAATGGGAGAAGTTGCTGAAGTTATCAACAGGAAAGCCGGAAGAAAAGCCTACAGCGGAACCGACCTTAACTCCGAACTCGGAAACGAACTTTGCGACGTTATCCACTCTGCGGTCGCAATTGCCGCGGTAAA
>JAGASN010000004.1 GCA_017847875.1 Oscillospiraceae bacterium
TCTACCAACTGAGCTACAAAGGCAAATCGCTGTCGTCCAGCGACTTTGTTATTATACTACGAAGTTTTCGTTTTGTCAACTATTATTTTGAAAATTTTTTCAATTTATTACACAATATTCTTCAAGAATTTCAACCGTTTTCTCACCGATGCCATCAATACTCAAAAGTTCGCGAAAAGATATAATGGTTCCGTATTCATTTCTGTAATCCAAAATAAGTTTTGCGGTGGAAGGACCAATGTTCGGAATAAACTGAAGTTCTTCGGAAGTTGCGGTGTTGATCTTTATCGGAAAAACAGAATTATCCTCTTCTGATATTTCGGATTGTAAAACAAATTCTTCTTCCGGTTCAGATTCTGAAATTTTTGGAGTAAAAGTTTTTGGCGAATAAAAAACACAGGTTATTAAAACAGCCGCAAGAAAAATTAAAAACATAATGAACATCATTATGTATAATCTTTTTCCGAGCTTTTCTTCCTCACTCATACATTTCCTCCAGAAACTCTATAAGATGCGCAATGGCGTTTTCTTCACAGGAAGGAAGAATAATGTCTGCTTTTTCTTTAAGGCTTTCCTGGGCGTTTTCAACGGCCGCGCCGATGCCGGCGGCAAGTATCATATCGGAATCGTTTTCATAATCCCCTGCCGCAACGGAATTTTCAAGCGGAATTCCGACAATTTCACAAAGTCTTTCGAGAGATTTTCCCTTTGAATTTTTCGGCGGAAGAATTTCAAGAAAAAACGGACTGGACTGAATTATTTTGATTTCCTTTCCGGAAACAGATTCGGCAAATTTACGAATTTCGTCCATATTCTCCGGATCACAGCAAACGATATATTTATATACGTTTTCCGGAATATCTTCAAAACTTCCGCTGAAAAAATGGAATTCTCTTTCCGGAATATATTTTTTAAGATATTTTCCGGAAGTCATAAGATTAACCGAATCGGTGCTTGCAAAATGGCAATCGCAGCAATCGAATTTTTCGGCAATTTTTTTGACCGTAAAACGCGCATAGGACGAAATATAGTTTGGCTCTATGATTTCGCCTTTCTGCCAATCATAAAAATATCCGCCGTTGATATGTACGGAAGGCGCATTTATCGGAATTCCTTTAAGAAGTTCCATTGCAACATCGATTGCACGTCCGGTAGAAACTGTAAAGTGTCCGCCCTTTGCAGTGAATCTTTTTATTGCTTCAAGGTTTTCCTTGGAAATTCCGTCTTTTTCGCGCAAAAGAGTTCCGTCAACATCTGTTATTATAAGAATATCAGAAATGCTTTCTATCATTAAAGCTCTACCAGCTTTCTTTCAAATTCCGTAAAATATTCCGGGAGCGGTGCGGTAAATTCCATATATTCTCCGGATCTGGGGTGAATAAACCCGAGAGTTCCGGCATGAAGACATTGACCATTAAGCTGAGTAATAACATTTTTCGGTCCGTAAACAGCATCTCCGGCAACAGGATGTCCGATATATGCCATATGAACTCTTATCTGGTGGGTCCTTCCGGTTTTGAGTTTACACTGAACATGGGTGAACCCGGAATAGCGTTTTACAACGGAATAATGGGTCTGTGCGCTTCTTCCGCCTTCGATAACAGCCATTTTTTTGCGGTCTTTTGTGCTTCTTCCAATGGGAGCATCAACATCGCCTTCGTCGGACATATTAACTCCGTAAACAATGGTCTGATAAATCCGGTTAAGGCTGTGTTCTTTGATTTGTTCCGCAAGGTGAACATGAGCAAAATCGTTTTTTGCAACGAGCAAAAGCCCGCTGGTGTCCTTATCGATTCGGTGAACAATTCCCGGTCTTAAAACCCCGTTTATTCCGGAAAGACTTTCCCTGCAATGCCACAAAAGTGCGTTTACCAAGGTTCCGTTGTGGTTTCCCGGTGCAGGATGAACAACCATTCCTTTTGGTTTATAGACAACAAGAAGGTCATCATCTTCATAATAGATATTGAGAGGAATATCTTCCGCTTCTACATCAAGAGAAACTGCGTCCGGAATAAGAACGGAAATATCTTCCCCTTCTTTTAATGTGCGGCTTTTGGCGATTGCTTTTCCGTTTATTTCAACATTTCCGACGGAAATAAGTTTTTGCAAGGCGGAACGAGTTAAATGATCGATAGCTTCCGCAAGAAATTTGTCCGCTCTTGTACCATCTGCTTCTTCTGGAACAGTTATAACAATTTTATTCATTGTTTTCACCGCCGAAGATTTTTTCAAGATCCTTGTCTATTTCATCAAATTCATTTGCTTTTGCCTGTTTTTCTTCTTTTTCTTTTTTATCGGAAAAGTAAACGGCAACACAAAGCAAAAACGCGCCCACGCAGATGCAGATATCTGCAATATTGAAAATTGCAAAGTTGATTATACGAACGTCGATATAGTCAACTACATATCCGAGGCTTATTCTGTCAATAAGGTTTCCCACTCCGCCGGAAAGTAAAAGAGAAAGCGAAAAAACTTCAAGCTTTCCGCTTACTTTTCCGGAAAGAAAAAAAGCAAGAACGGCGGCAAGCATAACGGAAGTTACGATAACAAGAATCCAACGGTTATCGGAAAACATACTGAAAGCAACGCCTGTGTTTTCGGCATATTTTAAATATAAAACGTTTTCTATAATAGCAATGTCGCCTTTAACAAGGGTTTCGGCGGCCCAATTTTTTACAATCTGGTCAACAGCAACAAGGATTACCGCGATAATTGTAGAAACAAGCTGAAACATTTTGCCTCCAAAAAAAGTTTTACGGGCAGAATCCTTTTTGGATCCCGCCCGTATTAAATTTGTTTTTAACCTACGATTTCTGCACAGCGTGCACAGAGAGTGGGATGTTCTGCATTCTGGCCTACAGTATGGCTGTGGGTCCAGCAACGTTCACATTTTTCGCCGGGAGCAACTTCAACTTTTACGTCAACTCCGTCAAATTCGGAAGTTCCGATTTCAACAGCGGAAACAATGAATGCGGAAACAAGGTCGCCTTCTGCAGATTTTGCGAAGTCGTACCAATCTCTGCCGCAGTTGAGAGTTACTTTTGCTTCAAGGGATTTGCCGATAAGTTTCTGAGCACGGGCTTCTTCAAGTGCCTTATTGACAATATCGCGAAGTTCGTCGATTTTTTCCCATTTTGCCATGAACTCTTCATCAGCAGAAATTCCGCTCTTTTCGGGAATCTGGTTGAAGAATACAGAGCCTGCATCGTCCTTTGCGCTTCTGGGAAGGTATCCCCAGATTTCTTCAGCGGTGAAGGAAAGAATAGGCGCAAGGCAAAGGGTCATTCCGCGGAGAATGTTATAAATTACGGTCTGTGCCGCTCTTCTGCTTTCGCTGTCAAATTTTTCAACGTAAAGTCTGTCTTTAAGAATGTCAAGATAGAAGTTGGAAAGATCAGTTGTGCAGAAGTCGCGGATTGTGGAATAAACAATATGGAAATCAAATTTATCGTATGCGGCTTTGCATTTTTCAAGAATTTCATCCATTCTTGCAAGAGCCCATTTATCAATACCGTCAAGTTTTTCAACAGCAACTGAATCCTTATCAGGATCGAAATCGTTAAGGTTGGAAAGAATGAATCTTGCGGTGTTTCTGATCTTACGATAAACGTCGGAAAGCTGTTTGAGAATATCGGGAGAAATTCTGATATCTGCATGATAGTCAGAGGAAGCAACCCAGGTTCTGAGAATATCTGCACCGAATTTTTCGGTTACTTCATCGGGGCTCATGCCGTTTCCGAGAGATTTGTGCATTGCTTTTCCTTCGCCGTCAACAACCCAGCCGTGGGTGCAGACTGCTTTATAAGGAGAAGCACCTTTTGCAGCAACGGAAGTAAGAAGAGAAGACTGGAACCAACCACGATACTGGTCTGCACCTTCAAGATAAAGGTCCGCGGGCCATGCGAGTCCATGCTCTTCGTCACAAACTGCTGCATGGGAAACACCGGAGTCGAACCAAACGTCCATGATGTTGTGGTCTTTGGTGAATTCGGTACAGCCGCATTCGCATTTATATCCTTCGGGGAGGATTTCAGATGCTTCATATTTAAACCAGGCATCACTTCCCTCTTTTTCAAAGAGAGATGCAACAGCTTCGATGGTGGTTTCGTCGATAATTACCTTGCCGCAATCTTTGCAGTAGAAAATCGGAAGCGGAACGCCCCAGGTTCTCTGACGGCTGATGCACCAGTCAGAACGGTCGGTGACCATTCCTTTAATTCTGTCGCCGCCCCATTCGGGAATCCACTGAACGCCTTCAATGGCCTTGCAAGCGTCCTCTTTAAATCCGTCAACGGAGCAGAACCACTGTTCAGTTGCGCGGAAGATAATCGGAGATTTGCATCTCCAGCAGTGAGGATACTGGTGAATGATTTTTTCAACTGCGAAAAGTGCGTTGAGTTCTGTAAGTTTTGCAAGAATTGCTTTGTTCGCTTCGTTGGTAGTAAGACCTTTGAATTCGCCTGCTTCAACGGTGAGAACGCCTTTTCCGTCAACGGGAACAAGAATCGGGATGTCGGGATAGTGGTTTACGCAAACCTCATAGTCCTCAACACCATGACCGGGAGCGGTATGAACACAACCGGTACCGGATTCAAGAGTTACATGGTCGCCAACTATTACAAGACCGGTTCTGTCAAGGAACGGGTGTTTATAAACAATGTATTCGAGGTCGGTACCTTTTACGCTGGTTTCGGAAATGGAATATTCTTCAATTCCGGCAGCTTTCATGGCGCTTTCAACAAGCTCTTTTGCCATGATGTAATATTCGCCGTTTGCTTTTACTGCAACGTATTCATATTCAGGACCAAGGCAAATTGCAAGGTTGCCGGGAAGAGTCCAGGTGGTGGTGGTCCAGATTACAAAATAAGTTTTGTTAAGTTCAACTCCGAGAGAACCAAGTTTGCCCTGGTCGTCGTCAACTTTGAATTTTACATAAATGGAATGGCAGGTATCTTCTTCATATTCGATCTCTGCTTCTGCAAGAGCAGTTTCGCATTCAGGGCACCAGTAAACCGGTTTAAGACCTTTATAAATAAAGTCTTTTTTTGCCATTTCGCCGAAAACGCGAATCTGTGCTGCTTCGTGTTTGGGCTGGAAAGTGAGATAAGGTCTGAAATAATCGCCGATAGAGCCGAGACGCATGAATTCCCTTCTCTGAACATCAACGTAATATTCAGCAAATTCTTTGCAGACTTTACGGAGTTCGATTGCGGAATGAATGTTTTCAACACCGACTTTTTTCATTGCTTTAAGCTCAATAGGAAGTCCGTGGGTATCCCAACCGGGAACATAAGGAGCTTTGAAGCCGCTCATATTTTTATATTTTACGATGATATCTTTAAGAACTTTATTGAGAGCGGTTCCCATGTGGATATCTCCGTTTGCATAAGGAGGACCGTCATGGAGAACATAAAGCGGAAGCTCTTTGTTCTTTTCCATAAGTTTCTGATAAAGTTCTTCGTCCTGCCATTTTTTGATCATTTCCGGTTCACGCTGAGGAAGACCCGCGCGCATAGGAAAATCGGTTTTAGGCAGATTCATTGTTGCGTTGTAATCAATGGCCATTTCTGATTTATATCTCCTGTCAATTATTCTTGTACATCAAGATCGATTCTTTTGGTTTCCGCCATGGAAACTTCGTCAAAATCGATTTCCTCTTCAGAGGCTTCTTCTGCTTTAATCTCTTCAACCGGTTCTTCGATAACTTCTTCGGTTTCGGATTCAGAAGGTTTTTCTTCGTTGTTTTCGGGCATAAGGCTTATGAGCTCAAGATGCTGTCTGTACATTGCAAGAAGCTGTTTTTTAAATTCTGCAGTTTCTTTCTGAAGAGTTGCAAGGGTTTCTTTTTCTTTTATAATTTTGGATTCAGATTCGGTGAATACCTGTTTAACCTGATTTTCGGCATCGGCAAGAATAACTTCAGCTTTTGCTTTGGAATCGCGAACAATGTTTTCGCCGAGTTTTTGCGCACCGAGAAGAACTGTTTTAAGGCTGTCCTCATTGGCTCTGTATTCTTCAAGTTTTTCTGCAAGAACAAGAAGTTTTTCTTCGGCAGAAGTTTTTTCCTGATACATTACGTCATAGGAATAAATAATTTCGTTAATAAAAGAATCAACTTCTTCGGGTTTATAACCGAACGCTGCTTTTTCAAATTTTTTATTGGTAATATCGCTGGGTGTCAACACAGATATTCACCTCCGAATTATAAAATTTTTAATTAGAAGAAGACGCCGCTGCTTTCGAGCTCATCAAGAAGGTCGCCCATAATGTTGACATTATAGGGAGTGATGATATAAGTGCTGTTGGCAACGCGTTTGATCTGGCCGTTGTTTGCATAAGCAACACCGCTGAGGAAGTCGATAAGTCTTCTGGAAACTTCCTTGTTGGTTGCTTCAAGGTTAAGAACAACGGTGTGTTTGGAATTAAGATGGTCTGCTACAGGTCTTGCATCGTCAAAACGTTCGGGTTTAACGAGAACAACCTGGAGCTGAGTGGTGGTATGGATGTTAACAACTTTGTTCTGTTTGGAATCGGAAGAAGAGGATTTTCCGAAAATGGAAGTTTTTGCGGAATCGACTTCTTCAGAAGATTCTTCGGATCCGTCTTCGGAGATAAGATCTTCTTCGTACATTTCATCTGCATCCTCGGGAATTCCAAGCATACTTTTAACTTTGTCCATAAATGCCATTATAAGTTCCTCCTGTGTAAAAATCTTTCGATTGCTTAAACATATTTTCTCGCGCCAAAAAGGCCCCTGCCAACTCTTACTATTGTTGCCCCTTCGGAAACAGCAATTTCAAAATCGGCGGACATGCCCATCGACAATATATTAATATATATATTATCTATGTTTTTGGTCTTAATGTCAACTAATAGATGACGCATTTTTTCAAAATATTGGCGAGTTTCTTCAATTTCTGCCCCAAAACGCCCGATAGTCATAAGTCCGCGCAGTCTTAAATGGGGAAAATTCTTGATTTTTTCCGAAACATCAATAATTTCTTCGGCGGAAAAACCGCCTTTGCTTTCTTCTTCAGCAATATTTACTTCAAGAAGAATGTCCATTGTTTTACCAATTTTGGCGCAGCGTCTTTCAATTTCTTCCGCAAGTTTTATCGAATCAACAGATTCAATCATCGAAACTTTATCGACAATATATTTTACCTTGTTGGTCTGAAGCCTTCCGATAAAATGAATTTCGGCACGTTTATCGTAGCTTTCATATTTTTCCAAAAGCTCCTGTACCCTGTTTTCTCCGAGAAGATAACATCCGGCTTCAATCGCTTCGTTGATTTTTTCCGGAGCAACGGTTTTTGTAACCGCCATAAGACGTATTTCGGAAGGATTTCTGCCGGCGGATTCCGCCGCTTTTTTAATTTTATCAAACGTTTCTTTGACGTTTAATGCAGCATCAGTCAATAACTTTTCCGACATAAAGGTCATTTCCTCCAACAAAAACTTCATCAAAAAGCTGAAGAGCGTTTTTGGTTCCCTGGTTCCATTTTACGATATTATATCCGTTTCCGGAATAAAGAATATCAATTGCACGGAATTTGACTTCGCTTCGGTCAAGGATAAAAACACCCATCTGCTGTTCTTCGTTGAACCTTACGGAATCGGAAGAAATCCTAAGTCCGGAAATGCTTCCGAAAACAATATCCGCACTTATCTGGCGAAGAGAAGCAACTTCTGCGGTGAAATTATTGCAAAGCAAAACTATTATAACGTTTTCGCTTGTTTCATCTTCAATTTTTTCAAAAACTTCCAACTTGAGAGAATTTTTAATACCGTCAAAATTTACAGTAACTTTCTTTCCTGTTTTAAACAATTCCGCAGTATCCGGAGAAACGGAAATAACATAATACCACTTATAATTATCAGCGATTTTTCCGATTTTTTCTTCCGAAGCAACCACTTCCTGATTGATTATTTCCTCAATTTCGGAAACGGTTTTTTCAAAAAGTATTTCTTTGTTTATAACTTCTTCAAAACCGTCAACGGAAGAAATAAAATAACCGGTTTTCGGAGAAGTTACAGTGTTCGCTTCGTCGGAATTTATTTCGTTCTGAATTTCGTCATATTCGGCTTTCAGAAGGGTTATGCGTTCTTCAAATTTATTCGGCTCACCGGTTATGGAAGCTTTTTTGTTTATAGAAAGTAAAAGATCGTCTTTGATTGATGAAAAATCCTGAAATTTTCCTCCGGCAATGGTGCTTGAATACGAAAGAACTGCGTTTCCGATCTGATCGTTGATAAATTCCGAAGAACCATAAAGCTGTGAAACGCCGCTGGAAGCTTCTTCGAGAAGATCTATTTCCTTTTTGAGAAATTCAGCCCGTTCCATTTTTTCAACGGTATCCGCCGAAGCGTGAGCATAGGCAACGGGTTTGTTTTTAAGAACCCTTTCTGCGTCCTCGTGAATATAGCTTACGCTTCCGCCGTATTGGTCCTCAATAACAGTTTCTGTTCTTACGGCAATTCCGTTTACGTGAATTGATTCATTGACGGAATATGTTACCGCAATTTCTGTTTGATATGGGGTATAAAAAAACACCCATGCCTGATAGCCGGCATAGCCTATCAGAAAAAGTGACAGCAGAGCCGCCATTAATTTAAGCATTTTACTTTTCATTTTATCTCCAGAAAATTTTCAATAATATCAAATGCTGCTTTATAAAAATCTTCTTTTTCGCGATATTCATCACGAAAAATCCAATTTATCCTTTCGTTCCGTCTGAACCAGGTCAGCTGGCGTTTGGCATAATGTCTGGTTTCTTTTTTGAGCACGGAAATTGCGTCTTCCCTGCTCATTTCTCCTCTGAAATAAGGATAAAATTCCTTATATCCTATTGCTTGAGCAACGGTGCATGTTCCGTTGTGCTCAAAAAGGAATTTTGCCTCTTTTTCAACACCTTCCGTGAGCATCTCATCGATTCTCTGTTCGATTCTTGAATACAGTTTTTCTCTGTCGGCAAAATTTGTTCCGATATAACAAACTTCATAAATGCTCGGAACGGGATGAGAATCTTTCTGATGCTCAGACATTGTTTTTCCGGTAACTTCAAAAACTTCGAGTGCTCGAACAACTCTTGAAAGATTGTTTGCATGAGTTTTTGCGGCAGATTCCGGATCGATTATACGAAGTTTTTCAAAAAGTGCTTCGTTTCCGTTTTCTTTTGCAAATTCAAATAATTTTTCTCGGATTTCGGGAGAACTTTTTATTTCGGAAAACTCGGTGTTTGAAAGAAGCGAATCCACATAAAGCCCTGTTCCTCCGCAAAGAACGGGAATTTTATTTCTTGAAACGATATCATCAATGGCTTTTTTTGCTTCTTCAACATAGTCCGCAACGGAATATTCATCATCAATGCTTTTGTGTCCTATCAGATGATGTTTTACTCCGTCCATTTCTTTTTCGGTCGGTTTTGCCGTTCCGATGGTGAGCTCGGAATAAATCTGCATTGAATCGGCGGAAACAACCTCTCCGCCGAATTTTTTTGCAATTTCAACGGCAAGTCCGGTTTTTCCGGAAGCTGTCGGACCTATTACAGCGATTACGGGTATTTTTTTATCCATAGCTTACCTCTTTTATTGCTGACGTCCGAACATTCTCTCAAGCTTATTTTTGCTTATTGTTGTTGAAACAGGTCTTCCGTGCGGGCAATATTTTATGCTCGGGTCATTAAGAAGAATGTTGACAATGGTTTCAAGTTCCGGCTGTGAATTTTTATCGTTTGCCTTTATTGCGGCGCGGCAGGAAATGTTGGCATAAAGTTTATCAAGCTTTTCCGGTGTAAGATCATGTTTACAGCCGGAAATAGAATCTGCGATTTCCCCGATTATGCTTTCGGCCTCTTTTGCTTTAACCCAGAACGGAAGCGATCTTACAAGAACTGTTCCCCTTCCGAAATCGTCTATCATGAAGCCGAATTTTTCCATTTCTTCAGGGTTTTCAAGAACGGCAGAACATTGTTCATCGCTTAGCTTGCAGGTTATGGGTGTTATAAGACACTGGCAATCAAAAGCTTTGATACCTTTTCGGAGTTTTTCATAAAGAATTCTTTCGTGGGCTGCGTGTTTATCAACAAAAACAAGTTCGTCTTCCGATTCAAGAAGGATATAGGTTTTAAAAACTTCGCCGACATATTTAAGATTACCGAAAGGAAGCGGATCTGTTTCCAGATTTCTCGGAAGTTCAGGAACGGGAGCTCCGGCTTTTTTGATTGCTTCAAATCCTTCGATATATTCTTTCGGAAGTTCGGTTCCTTCTTCCAAAGCCTTGTCCGCCGCCTGCCGGAGTTTATATTGCGCTGTGTGAGTAATATCACCATCTATTCTGTAAGATGCAAGATTGTCATTGTTTCTGGCGGGAACAATATCGTTATCAACAAGATTATATTTTATATCCGTATATGTTCTCGGAATAAAATCGGTTTTCGGCTGTTTTGAAAGAGTTGTCTGAATAACTACATTTTCAAAATGCTCAATTTCTTTTTTATCGGAAATTTCATTCCAGAATGCTTTGTTGACTTTTTTGGATTCTTCAAGAACCGCAGAAACGTCCCTTTGGTTAAGAGCGGATTTTACACCGTAATAAACAAGATCAAAAATTTCTTTTTCGCTTACAAAGCGGACTTCGGTTTTTGCCGGATGAACGTTTACATCAACTGTTTCCGGAGGGATTTCAAGATTCAGTACACAGCCAGGAAATTTTCCGACCATTGCGGAACCCTTGAAAGCTTCTTCAAGGGCCGCCATTGCGGTTCTTGTTTTTACAAATCTTCTGTTAACAAAAAAATTCTGGAAGGTTCTGCTCGGTTTTGATGCTGTTGGTTTTGTAACATAACCGGTCAGCTTCATTTTGTCTTTTCCAACAGGGCTGTAATTGACTTCTATTGTTTCCTTGGCGAATTCCCTTCCGTAAACGGCGGAAATTACAGCAAGCATGTCTCCGTTTCCGTAAGTTAAAAGCTTTGTTTCGCCGTCGCGGATAAAGCGGAATTTTACCTCCGGATAAGAAAGAGCCATTTTGTCCATAACCTGGGCAACGGCATTTGCTTCCGCAACGTCTTTTTTAAGAAATTTCTGCCTTGCGGGAGTATTATAGAACAAATCGCGGACAATAATTGTCGTTCCTTCGGGACAACCGGCTTCCTCGATTTCGGAAGTTCCTTCGTCCGTTGCTTCACAGCGGAAACCTGTTGAGGAATCTTTTGTTTTTGTCATAATTTCAACATGGGAAACAGCCGCTACGGAAGCAAGAGCTTCGCCGCGGAAACCGAAAGTCATTATTCTGTCAAGATCCCACTCTTCACGAATTTTGCTTGTTGCGTGGCGCAAAAATGCCTTTGGAATATCTTCTGCTTCAATTCCGCAGCCGTTATCGGTAACACGAATAAAGGTGTTTCCGCCGTTCTGAATTTCAACGGTAACGCTGTCTGCACCGGCGTCTATTGAGTTTTCTACAAGCTCTTTTACTACCGAACAGGGCCTGTCAACAACTTCGCCTGCGGCAATAAGTTCGGCAATATGTTTATCGAGAAGGTTTATTTTAGGCATTTTTTCACCACACTAATTTTATTTTACAATGCTTTTAAGTTCATAAAGAAGATTCAGCGCTTCAATCGGAGTGAGCGTTTCAACATCCGTTTGACGGATTATTCTTTCCGCATCGCTTGTAATTGAAGCAAAAAGATTGGTTTGTCCCATAATATCGTCGTTTTGCTGCATGCGGGAAATTTTTTCAACCTCTTTTCCATCTTCGAGGGCGGAAAGAATTTCTCTTGCGCGTTTAACAACGCTGTTCGGGATTCCGGCAAGTTTTGCAACTTCAATTCCGTAGGAATCGTCGGCTCCGCCGCTTATGATACGGCGAAGGAAAGTTATATCATCACCGCGTTTCTTTACGGCAACATTATAATTTCTTATGTTCGGATATGCGTTTTCAAGGTCGGTAAGTTCGTGATAATGGGTTGCAAAAAGTGTTTTTGCGCCGAGTTTTTTTCTGTCGGCAATATGCTCAAGAACGGCGTGAGCAATGCTCATTCCGTCAAAAGTGCTTGTTCCTCTTCCGATTTCATCGAGGATAAGAAGACTTTTGTTTGTTGCATTTTTAAGAATTTCGGCAACTTCGCTCATTTCCACCATGAAAGTGGACTGCCCTGCGGATAGATCGTCGGAAGCTCCGACTCTGGTATAAACTCCGTCAACAATACCGATTCTGGCGTGTTTTGCGGGCACAAAACAGCCTATCTGAGCCATAATTGTTATAAGAGCCACCTGGCGCATATAAGTTGATTTACCGGCCATATTGGGGCCCGTAATTACTGCAATCTGATTTTCTCTGTTATCAAGAAGAACATCGTTGGGAACAAAGGGTGCTCCGCGGAGCATTTGTTCAACAACGGGATGTCTTCCTTCGGAAATTTCTATTATATCGCCGAGATCAACGGTCGGTCTGCAATAATTATTGCGAAGAGAAACAGCTGCAAAGGATTGGAGAACGTCTATTGCGGCAACAGCATTTGCCGTTGCCTGAACTCTTTCGACCTGAGCACCGATTTGAGCACGTATGTTTTCAAAAAGCTTCGCTTCAAGCGCAAGAATTTTATCATGAGCACCGAGAACTTTTTCTTCAAGTTCCTTGAGTTCCGGAGTGATATATCTTTCTCCGTTTGCAAGCGTTTGTTTTCTTATATATTCCTGCGGAACAAGGTCAATATAGGACTTTGAAACTTCGATATAATATCCGAAAACGTGGTTATAACCGATTTTCATTTTCGGAATTCCGGTACGTTCTTTTTCAGATGTTTCAATCGCAGTTATTTTACTTGTAATATTGGTAGCAATATCGCGAAGTTCATCAAGTTCCGGATTATATCCTTTCGCAATAACTCCGCCGTCTTTAAGAGTTATAGGCGGATCTTCGATTATTCCGATATCAATAAGATTTTTAATATCTTCGAGAAGGTCGATGTTTTCCCTAAGTTCCGAAAGGAGCGGAGAACCGCTTCCGTTTAAAAGACCTTTTATTTTCGGAAGTTTTGCTATGCTTGATGCAAGGGTTTTATATTCTTTCGGGCTTGCATTTCCGAAGATTATTCTTGTCATCGTTCGCTCAAGGTCGTATATTCCGGAAAGTTCTTCCGCAATATCTTCGCAAAGCATCGGGTCATTTACGAAAGCTTCGACGGCATAAAGACGCTTATCAATTTTAACCGGGTCAAGAAGCGGTCTGTCAATATAAGAGCGAAGAAGCCTTCTGCCCATTGCGGTGCTCGTTTTGTCGAGCACCCAAAGAAGGGTTCCTCTTTTTTCTCTTCCACGCATTGTTTCTGTAAGTTCAAGGTTGCGTCTTGCGGAAAGATCAAGCTTCATAAATGCTTTTTCGTCATAGAATTTTACGGAAGAAATTCGGCTTACGCCGTTTTTCTGGTTTTCATAAAGATAGCGAAGAAGCGCTGAAACACAGTTTTCCTGAAATATGTTTTCAAACCCGAGTTCGTTGGGGCTGTGTTTTCCGAAATGCTCATAAATTGTTTTTTCAACAAGTTTTTTGTCATATTCGGAATCATCGATTTGTTCGCCAAGACAGTTGATGCGTTCTTTTATAAAATAGCCTGCTTCGCGGCAATCGAGGAAATTATCATTAAAAAGAATTTCGCAAGGTTTATATCTGCTTATTTCTTCAATTATTCTGTTATCAAGCTCTTTGGAATCTTTTGCGCTTGTGCATTTTAATTCGCCGGTTGTTACGTCACAAAAACAAATTCCAAAGGAATTTCCTTCAACAAAAATACTTGCAATATAGTTATTTGCGCTTTCCTCAAGCATTGCGTTTTCAACAACGGTTCCGGGAGTTATAACGCGGATAACATCGCGTTTAACAAGTCCTTTTGCCGTTGCCGGATTTTCCATCTGTTCACAAATTGCGACTTTATAGCCTTTTTTGATAAGACGGGCAACGTATGCTTCATAGCTGTGATAAGGAATTCCGCACATAGGTGCACGTTCTTCCTGACCGCAATCTTTTCCGGTAAGAGTAAGTTCAAGCTCCCGGGAAGCAATTTTGGCATCCTCAAAGAACATTTCATAAAAGTCGCCGAGACGGAAAAACAGTATGGCGTCCTTATTATTCTCTTTTATTTCAAAATACTGTTTCATCATCGGCGAAAGTTCTGCCAAAAAACACACTTCCCTATCATAAAGCTATATTTATTATATAATAACATAAAGAGCGTTTTTGTTCAAGAAAAAAGGCGGACATTTTAATGTCCGCCTTTTAAAAAATGGTTGATTATTGAAAAAATTCCGGTTTCTTTTTGAAAAGAATTACCGCAACAACGGAAGAAATAATCGCTTCCGCAAGCATATAGGAACCGTTGTAACAAAGAGAATAAACCGGAGCAATCATTCCGAATTCGTTGGGCCAAAGCGCATCCCAGATTGCCCAGCCTGTTGCAAAATGGCAAAGAAATCTTGCAAAAAAAGTGATTGCGATACCGCTGATTACCGCAATATTGAAATTTTTTGCTTTTTTTCTGAAAATTCCGGAAAAACCGATAACAGTATATGCAACAATATAATCCAGAAGAATTATTGCAATCGCCATTCCGACAGAGGTTGCATACTGAACGTTATCAAGACCGAGAAGGCATTGAAGAACGCTGAAAACGAAAGCGGTAAAAATGCCCCATTTTGTTCCGTATCTGAAAGATACCATAACGAGAGGAAGCATTGCGCAAACAGTAAGTCCGCCGCCCATTACAAAATCGATTTTCAAAAGGCTGAGCACCGTTCCTATTGCAATCATAATTGCGCTGAAAACGAGTCTTGATGTTTTTTGGTTTCTGTTTTCCATTGTTTTGTTTTCACTCCTTAAAAATAAAAATCGCTGCAGCAAGGGAATTTGCCGCAGCGACCATGAAAACAAAGCCAATTAACGCTTTTCGACACTCCCTCCGCCGGTATTATCCGGATCAGGTTAAGGGTTCGGCGAAAACGCCGTCTCAGCCAATAACAGCACCCCTGTATCTCCTTTATGCAGTTTAGATTATAATATCACTTTTGGATATCGGAGTCAACAGCAACTTCTTTAACGGAAGAAACAAGACTTGCAAGGGACTGAATTTCGCTTGGTACGATAATCTTGGTTGCCTTGCCGTCCGCGGCTTTTTCAAAAGCTTCATAGCTCTTAAGAGTAAGAACAGCCGGAGTCGGGTTTGCTTCGTTAAGAAGAGTAATGGAATCCGCAAGCGCTTTCTGAACAACAAGAATTGCTTCCGCTTCACCCTGTGCCTCGCGGATTTTTGCTTCCTTAACAGCTTCCGCGCGAAGGATAGCGGATTCTTTTTCGCCTTCGGCAATAAGAATCGCGGATTTCTTTTCACCTTCCGCACGAAGAAGGGTTTCACGGCGTTCGCGTTCCGCCTTCATCTGTTTTTCCATTGCGTCCTGAATTTCTCTCGGAGGAATGATGTTTTTAAGCTCAACGCGGTTAACTTTGATACCCCATTTATCCGTTGCAGTATCGAGAATAGAGGTGATTTTTACGTTGATAACGTCACGGCTGGTAAGGGTGCTGTCGAGTTCCATTTCGCCGATGATGTTACGAAGAGTTGTTGCGGTAAGGTTTTCGATTGCGGAAAGAGGTCTTTCAACGCCATAGCTGAAAAGTTTTGCGTCGGTGATCTGATAGAAAACAACGGTATCTATCTGCATTGTTACGTTATCTTTTGTGATAACGGGCTGGGGCTTAAAATCGACTACCTGCTCTTTGATGGAAACCTTTTTTGCAATTCTGTCAAAGAAAGGAATCTTAAAATGAAGACCGGTTTCCCAGGTTGCATAATAAGTTCCGAGGCGTTCAATTACAAAAACGGTTGCCTGGGGAACAATTTTTACGTTAAGGGCAAGGATAATGAGAACTATAAGCACCAGACCAAGTCCTACAATAAGTCCTGTGAATTCAAACGGCATATAACTACCTCCTTTTATTCTTCACTTGCTTTGGCAAGATTTTTTACTTCAACAATCAGGGTTGCGCCTTCGATTTTATAAACGGTTACAACAGCGCCTTCGGGAATTTTTTCACCGTTTTTGGATTTTGCGCTCCATGTAAGACCGGAAATATAAACTTTTCCCACGCCTTCAAGGTTATTTATTTCAGCGGTGACGATTCCGTCGGTACCGATAAGACTGTCGGAATTGGTGGGCTGTTTTTTAACCTTAACAACATCTTTGAAAAATCTTTTTGTGAACGCAAATGCAATTGCTGAAACCGCAAGGAAAACAAGAATCTGTCCCCAAAGCGGAACCTCAAAATATGCGGGAATAATTGCCGCAAGAGCGCCGATAGCAAACCAAACGCTTATGAGCGAAACTGTAACGGCTTCAATTACACCCAGCACAACCGCAATGATAAGCCATACAAACGGCATCGGGATTTCAAACAACGAAATCGCCTCCTTTCAGTTTTTCATATATATTTTACCATATCTCATCTATATATACAATATTTTTTTTGTTTCAGCTCATATCATCGCTGTTTTCCCATGGAATATCGGACTCTATGGGTTGTTCTTCGCCAATGTCCATAAGCACAATATAGTCCGCATTTATGATATATTTTCCGTTTTTTATTTTTTCTTCGGTCTTTCTTGAAACAATTTGCATATTCTCCATCGTTTTTTTCTCTGTTTTTTCAAGAAGCTCAAATGCTTTTTCTCTTCCCTGTTCAAAATTATATGTAATGGCGTTTTCCTTTACATTAAAATATCGCGTAGTTATAAGATTTATCGGAAGTTCTATCCAAAAAATTTTGAGTTTTTCTGCGTTTTTTTCGCTTGGCAGATCAATAAACTTTTCATGATTTCCGAAACAAATTTTCTTTCCGAGAAAAATTATTTCATAAATTTCTTTCTTTAATCGATCTTTTTTTAAAATTTTTTCTTCAAGCGGAAATTCAATATTGATATTGTAGTCTGTTTCAGCAATTATTTCCGCCCTTGCGTGTTTAAGAGTCAATTTATTATGACGGTCTTCATAAACAGCGCTTACCAATAAATCACCTTTTAAAACAGCATCTCCGGGTTTTACTAAAGGCTGGCCGTCAAAAACATTAATTTCTTTTATTACTCCATATTTTGAAGCGATTAAATTAACCGGAACATCGTCATCTGAAACCATTTCGGGAACTTCGTTTCTCTCGTTGATAAGAATATTGGCAACGCTTCCCTGAATATTGATTTCAACGGAAGCAAGTCCGGGATTTTCACGCAGGATATACCATTCCATATCCTGAACAGAATGTTTTTTTGAAAGCGTTCCGGTATAAAGCCCCATTTCTTCGGCAGATTTTATAATTTGTGTTTTGTCTGTCTTAAAATTTCCCGTTACATTAATTTCCCAAATAAAGAAGTTCATAAATACCGAAAATAAAACTATAAAAATCGAACCCAAAACAAAACCGATTTTTCCTCTGTTTTGTTTTGCAAAATAATAAAATCCGTGTTTTTTTATTATTTTCAGTTTAAGTCCGTTTTTTCTTGCGGGAATTCTAAGTTTTTTATAATTTTTCAAATCTGTTTTTAAAAAAAGCTTATACTCTGCTTTTTTCGGTTCAAAAAATTCTATTCCGTTTTTTGAACAAAAGGTATAAAATTTTTCGGTTTCGATTCCTTCGGCATAAAATTCAATATATCCTTTAAAAAATCGGATTATATCTGATAACAAACAAATCCCCCATTAAAAAAATTCTATTTTATTAAAATCACCTTTAATTCTTAATCCGTCAGCGGTATAAGATAATATTTCAATATCAATTCCCCGGAATGTAATCCCGTGCTCATCGGTTTTTATTTTGAGCATGTTTTTTTCAAGTTCTGTAATTTCAATTTCTCCGGTGAGCATCGCTTCATTTTTATCGAAAATCTCAATATAAAAATTATTTGCTAATGGATAAATTTGTTGTAATTTTTCTTTGATTTTATTCATTAATGCGCTCCGTTAAAAATCAATTTTTTCTTTTAATGTTTCCAATGCTTTTTTCTCAATTCTGCTGACATAGGAACGTGAAATTTCAAGTTTTTCGGCAACTTCCCTTTGAGTAAAAGCTTTTCTTCCTAAAAGCCCGTATCTCAGATAAATTATTTCCTTTTCTCTGGGAGAAAGTTCAGAATCTATAATTTTATAAAGTTTTTCTGAATTTAATTTTTCTTCAATATCTTCGCTTATGGATTTTTCATCGGCCATAATATCCATTATTGAAAGTGCATTTCCGTCTTTATCACATTCAATAGGTTCAGAAAGTGAAATATCCTGAGCATATTTTTTTTTGTTTCTGAAATACATCAGTATTTCATTTTCAATGCATCTTGCGGCATATGTGGCAAATTTTGTACCTTTTTCATAATTGAAGGTTGAAACAGCTTTTATAAGTCCGATTGTTCCGATGGAAACCAAATCGTCCTGCTCCGATGAGTTGCTGTAATATTTTTTGATAATATGAGAAACAAGTCTTAAATTATGTTCGATAAGCTTATTTCTTGAAACTTTGTCACCTTCCCCCATTTTTCTGAAACATTCTCTCTCTTCTTCGGCAGAAAGCGGTTTCGGAAAAGAATTAGCTGCAGTTACATGAAGCGCAAAGAAAATTATTCCGGATAAAATTCCTATAAGAAACAAATAATCCAAATTATCACCCCGTTTGAATAAATATATTAAAAAGGTTTTTAAAATTGCATGTCCTTTCGCGGTTCTGTTGTTTTTAATTTTATTTGGGTGTATAATAAAAACATAATTTAAAAAGGAGTTGAAGCAATTGAAAGTAAGCGAAATGCCTTATGAGCATATTCAGTTTGATGAATTTGAAAAAAATGCTCTTGAAGTTATAAACGGAGTCAAAAATTCAAAAAGTGCAGACGAAGTTCTTGAATGGCGCGAAAAATATCGTGAACTTGTAATAAAATATTCTACCGCACAGAATATTTCCTATATCAGATACAGCTGCAACACTGCTGATGAATTTTACGTAAAAGAAAATGACTATTTTGATGAGATTGGCCCCCAGGTGGGTAATCTTATGAATATGTATAATGATGCTCTTCTCAATTCTCCTTTCAGAGCTGAACTTGAAGAAAAACTTTCTCCTGTTTATTTCAGACATATGGAAGTTCAGAAAAAAGCAATGTCTCCGGAAATCATCGAAGATATGATTGAGGAAAACAAGATTGTTTCCGAATATTCCAAACTCATGGCCGGAATGGAATTTGAATTCCGCGGTGAAAAGCTCAGCAGAGCTGCTCTTGCCGGTTTCTTCAAATCCGATGACCGCGAAACACGTAAGGAAGCATATACCGTACTCGGAACCGTTATGAACGGCTATACCGAACAACTTGACGATATTTATGACCGTCTTGTTAAAGTTCGTACCAAAATGGCGCAAAAACTTGGCTACAAAAACTTTGTGGAACTTGGTTATTATCGTATGGAACGTGTTTGCTACGACAAAAATGACGTTGAAACTTTCCGCAAAAACGTTCTTGAATCAATTGTTCCCGTTGTCGCAAAACTTCGCAGTGAAAACGCAAAAAATCTTGGCATTGATAAATATATGATTTATGATAATGATGTTATCATTCCCGGCGGTGATCCAAGACCTTCCGGCAACAAAGAGGACATTTTCAATGCCGCGAAAGAAATGTATCACGAAATGAGCGAAGAATCTGCCGCATTCATTGATCTTATGCTTGAAAACGATGCATTCGACGTTGATTCCAGAAAAAACAAATGGGGCGGCGGTTATTGCACCGAAATTCCGAAATATAAACAGCCCTTCATTCTTGCAAATTTTAACGGTTCTGCAGACGATGTTGACGTTATGACTCATGAAGCCGGACACGCTTTCAACGCTTTTCTTATTGCTGATAACAAATTTGCTCTTGAAATCGGTTGCGGCGGAATGGAAACTGCGGAAACTCATTCAATGAGCATGGAATTCTTTGCATGGAAATATATTGATAAATTCTTTGGAGAAAACGCGACCAAATATAAATTCATGCATGCTCTCGGTGCCCTTTCCTTCATTCCCTACGGAACCATTGTTGACTATTTCCAGCATATTGTTTATGAAAACCCGGAAATGACTCCTGCCGAAAGAAACGAAACCTGGAAAAAGCTTTGCGCAGAGTTCCTTCCTCATATTAATCTCGAAGGTGTTCCCTTCCTTGAAGACGGACGCAGATGGCAGTATCAGATGCACATTTATGAATCTCCCTTCTATTACATCGATTATTGCCTTGCACAGACCGCTGCATTTGGTTTCCTTCTTGCTTCCCAGGAGGATTATGACGATGCTTTTGCACGCTATATCCGTCTTATGAAACAGGGCGGCGAACAGTATTATAATCTTCTTCTCGAAGAAGCGAAAATTCCTTCTCCTTTTAAAGACGGTGCTCTTAAAGAACTCGCTGAAAAAGTTGAAGCACTTCTCTTAAAAATCAAGGCAGAAATTTGAGCTTGAATAAAAAATAACCGAAGTTAAAAACTTCGGTTATTTTTATAAAAAAAACACCGAACTCGATGGAGTTCGGTGTTTTCATTTTTAAAGCATGCCCGTAAGAAAACAGGCGGCAACAATCATAATTATAAGAATAATTAAAGCAACCGGAACAATCATTCCCAAAGCGGAAATAATCATTGCCGCAAGGTCGCCTTTTTCCATTCTGTCCGCAAGCTGAATTTCGTCTTCAATCGATTTTGGATCGATAGCTTCGCGTTCATATTCAACATGCTCATCATGACCGTTTTGTTCAGCCTGGAGCTCGAACGCACGGTCAACTTTTTTGGAAAAAAGCATAAACAAGTTTCGCCTTGCCATTTTTTTCAAGCTCCTTTTTTAACTAAATTTAATTATTCCTGAACATTTTCTTTTCTTGCAAGCTTATGGTGGCAAGCAACAAAATGATTAGGAGAAACTTCTTCCCATTCCGGAACAACCTGTTTGCAAATTTCGGTGCAGTAAGCACATCTGGTGTGGAATTTGCAGCCTTTGGGCGGATTTACCGGGCTGGGGATATCGCCTTCGAGAATCTGAAGATCTTTATGACCTTCATCTTCGGTGGTAGGAATTGCATTAAGAAGAGCTTCGGTATAAGGATGAACGGGGTTATCAAAAATCTCCTGGGAATCTGCAAGTTCAACCATGTTTCCGAGATACATAACGCCGATTCTGTCGGAAATATATTTTACAACAGAAAGGTCGTGAGTAATGAAAAGGTAGGTAAGATCCTGTTTTTCTTTAAGATCCTGAAGAAGGTTGATAATCTGTGCCTGAATGGAAACGTCAAGAGCAGAAACCGCTTCATCGCAAACAACAAACTTCGGGTTGGTTGCAAGTGCACGGGCAATACCGATTCTCTGACGCTGACCGCCGGAGAACTGATGCGGGAAACGATGGAGGAAATAAGGTGCAAGACCGCATTCGTCCATTACTTCAAGAACTCTTTCCTGCATACGTTCACCTTTGTTATGGACCATGTTGTGAGCAACCATGCCTTCGCTGATGATCTGACCGACACTCATACGAGGGTTGAGAGAGGAATAAGGATCCTGGAAAATAAGCTGCATATCGCGGCGGAGTTTACGCATTTCGTCATATTCAAGACGAGCAAGGTCAATACCGTCATCGCGCATTGCTTCATATTTATCAAATTCAGGTTCATCTTTGTGTTGTTCACGAAGCACATCGATTTCTTTTTTGACTTCATCAATCTGTTCCTGAACTTTAGCAATTTCAGAATTGATTGCTTCAACTTTGCTTCTTGCGGAAGAAAGTTTGCTTTCGTCAACGCTGCCGGGTTTCTTGTTTTCATCAAACTCAAGATCACCAAGATTGAGCTGTGCTTTTCCAAGCTTTTCGATAAGAGCAGATTTCTGTTTTGCAAAACCGTATTCTTTGGAATATGCGGAAACAATTTCGCTTACGTTTTCGACAACAACAAATCCGCCGAAAATTTTAGTGATATTGAGCATAGCATCTTCCGCAAGTTTTCTTGCCTGGTCGAGTTCAGCATGTTTAGCATACTGTTCGGTCTCGGAAAGAGCTGCGTACTCGGCTTCAATTTTCTCTTTTTTCTGCTCAAGGTTTTTCCATTCATTACGAAGTTTGGAAAGGTTTTTGATGGTCTGCTCAACATATTTGGGAGCAAGGTCATCAAGAGAACGGCCATAATACATGGTACGGCCATAGGTCTGGTGGTAAAGCTGAAGAATGGTACGTCCGAGAGTGGATTTTCCGCAGCCGGATTCACCAACAAGACCAAAAGTTTCGCCTTTATAAATGTCGAGAGAAACTCCGTCATTTGCTTTGACAAAACGGCCTTTTTTCAAAGGGAAATATTGTTTAAGGTTGCTGATACTGAGCAGGACTTCTCTGTTATTTTCCATGTCTGTCCTCCTTTTTGGGATAGAAGCAACGTACCTGATGATGTTCGTTTACATGAACAAGCTGGGGTTCTTCTTCCCTGCATTTATCAGTGGCGTATTTGCAGCGCGGAGCAAATTTGCAGCCTTTGGGAAGGTCAAGCGGATGCGGAACAGCGCCGGGAATTGCTTCAAGACGGCTGTTTGCGGGAGTATCAAGTCTCGGAATTGAGAGCATAAGACCTTCGGTATAAGGATGGGAATGTTCGTTCTGGTGGAAGATTGTATGTGCCGGAGCCATTTCTACAACCTGTCCGCAATACATAACTGCAACATCGTCTGCAATCTGGTTGATAACACCGAGGTCGTGAGTAATGAAAAGAACTGCGGTGTTGTTTTTATCTTTAAGCTCGTTGATGAGTTTAAGAATCTGTGCCTGAATGGTAACGTCAAGTGCGGTGGTAGGTTCGTCTGCAATAAGAATTTTGGGTTTGCAGGCAAGAGCCATTGCAATCATAACACGCTGACGCATACCACCGGAAAGCTGATGAGGATATTGTTTTGCAACAACTTCCGGATTAGGGATTTTAACGTCTGCAAGAAGTTCAACAGCTTTAAGAGCTGCCTCTTTTTTGGTCATTCCCTGATGGTTGATAAGCGGTTCGCAAAGCTGTTTTTCAACAGTAAAAACCGGGTTAAGGCTGGTCATGGGTTCCTGGAAAATAACAGAAATATCATTTCCACGGATTTTATACATATCCTGTTTGGAAAGATTGATGAGATCTTTTCCGTCAAAAGTAATGTCGCCGCTTTCGATATATCCGTTTTCATCAAGAAGACGGAGAACGCTCATTGCGGAAACGCTTTTTCCAGAACCGGATTCGCCAACAAGTCCGAGAACTTTACCGGAATCAAGGGAGTAGCTTACGCCGTTAACAGCTTTAACAATACCACGTTTGGTTTTGAAAAATGTTCTAACATCTTTAAGTTCCAATAATGCCATTTGCTTCTCCCCTCCTTATCTTCCGTTAGATTTGGGGTCAACCGCATCACGAAGAGCGTCACCCACAAGGTTGATACAAATGGTGCAGACACCGAAGATTGCTGCGGTGAATACCCAACGCCACCAATACTGCTGGATAACGATGGAGTTGTTTGCACCGTTGAGCATATTACCCCAGGTAGGAGTAGGCGGTGCAATACCGAATCCGAGGTAAGAAAGAGTGGATTCGGTGAGCATGCAGGTTGCAAAGTCAAGGGTTGCAGAAACAAGGATAAGGGAAAGAACGTTCGGAAGAATGTGACGGAAAACGATGGATTTTTCACGAACACCCATAGCCTGTGCTGCGGTTACATATTCCTGTTCACGCTGGCTGAGGATCTGTGCACGGATAAGGCGGCAGGTAGGCGGCCAGGAAAGAACACCGAGAACGACCATGATGAGGTACATTCTTTGTTCAACAGAAATTCTGGTACCGATGATTGCGGAAAGAATCATTGCAAAAGGAATGAAAGGAAGACCGCCGATAACTTCTGCAATACGCATTACGATCATATCGGTCCAACCGCCGAAATAACCTGCGATACCACCGAGAATGATACCGATGATAAGGGAAATTACAACAGCGATTGCACCAACGGTCATGGTAACCTGACCTGCGTTAACAAGACGGGTAAGAATATCACGTCCAAGGTCATCGGTACCGAGGGTATAACCTTTAAGACCCCAGGTTTCGGTTTCGCCGTCGGTGGTGATTGCATAGTTCTGATAGAAACCTGCGAAAACAGTTTCGATATCTTTTTCATTAACAGCTGCGGGAACGGTTGCCTGTTTATGAACATCGTTACCCCAGGAAATTACTTCGCCGTTTTCAAGAAGAGCGGTATAGTGTTTAAGACCGCCATAGAGTTCAACGGGTTTTGCGGCCATTTCGGGAACCTGGTCGATTCCGTCGCTGATGTTACCCCAAATGGTAATCTTACCGTTTTCATTAACAACTGCAACAGTGTTACCGGTTGCGGAAATATCAACAATGTTGGTAAGGCCTTCGGGCATCTGGTCATGAATGGCGTTATTTTTGATACCGGTATAAACAACGGTACCGTCATCAAGAAGAGCTACACAGCTATAGGTGGTAAGAGCGATTTTTTCAATTCTGCCCTGATATTCTTCTTTGATTTCGATATCCGCCATGTTTCCGTTACCCCATGCATAAAGGTAACCGTCTTCAGTAAGAGCGGCAGTGAACTGGAAACCTGCTTCAAGCTGTTTGAAGTTAAGGTTTTTCTTCATATTCATTGCGGAAACGATTTTGTCAGGAAGTCTGTCCTGTCCAAGACGGTCGGAACCCCAGACATAAACGTTGCCTTTGTCATCGATTGCTGCAATGTGGTCATAACCTGCGGCAATGTGTTCTATATGAGCTTTCTGAACTTCTTTCGGAATTTCGCCGACGTCGATAACGCTGGTTACACGGGTATAACCCCAGGTGTAAATTTTACCGTCATTGTCGATACCAACGCCATAAGTTGTACCGGGGGTGATGTCTTTAACGTTGCCGTCAAGTTCATCCGGAACAGAAAGCATTGTGGAAATCGGAGGAACGTTGGTCTGGGTGTTGTCCTGATAGGAAAGGTCAAGAACAAAGAACTTCGGACCGATCATAACAAAAAGGAAAATGCAAAGGAAGATGATAAGACCGGTCATACCGAGCTTGTTGCTCATAAAGTTACGAACAATCATTCTGGTAGGGCTCTGGAGCTGTTCTTCTTCCATAAAGCTGAGCTGTTTGTTTCGGTTGCCGAAAAGGCGTCCGAAGAAGGAGGCAATTTTGTTTTCTTTTTTCATTTCAATTTACCTCCCCTATTATTTATCAATGCGGACACGCGGGTCAACAAAACCATAGCTAAGGTCTGTTACAAGCTGTCCGATAAGGCTTACAACGATATAGAACATCTGAATCGCAAGAGCAAGCTCATAGTCGCGGTTCATAAGTCCTGCATAATAAAGAGCACCCATACCGTTGAGGCCGAATGTGTTTTCAATAATTACAGAACCACCGAAGATTCCGAGGAACCAGCTGATGATAACGGTGATTACAGGAAGAAGTGCGTTGCGCCAAGCGTGAGAATAGATAACAACTTTCTCGCGAAGACCTTTTGCACGTGCGGTACGGATATAGTCCATGCTGAGAGCTTCGATCATAGCTGCACGGACATAACGGGTCATACCGCCGAGAGAACCGAAAGTCATTACAATTACAGGAAGAGAAATGTAATAAAGTCGGTCAAGGAACTGTCTGATTCCGGTGTAGGAAGCACCGGGAGTCTGGGAACCGGAAACCGGGAAAATTTCAAAGGTTACCGCAAAGAACCAGATGAAAATAAGCGCAATAATATAAACCGGGATACTGTAACCTATAATAGTTACAACCTGAACGGCATTATCCACCTTGCCCTTTTTGTGAACCGCGCAATAGATACCGAGAGGAATTGTAATTGCCAGAGCAAGAATTGTGGAGAAAATATTGATGAAAATAGTGTTCTCCATTCTTTCCGGAATAACTACGGAAACGTCCTTCTTATAAAGTGAAGAATATCCGAAATATCCCTGAAGCATACCGTGATAAGTATCGGTCTGCTTGTCCTTCATGAAGCCCATCCATCTTGCATAGCGGATCGGAATCGGGTCGTCAAGACCATATTCGTCACGAAGCTGCTGATATCTTTCCTCATATTCTTCGGGTTTTAAAGACATCTTGAGCGGTTCAAGCTCTGCACGAGCAGGGTCAGTCGGGATAAGGTTGTAGATTGAGTACATCAGAAACGATACTACAAAGAAAACGATAACCATGTAGCCGATACGCTTGAGTACATACTTTGCCATCTACAAAACCCTCCTTTTCTCTTTTTTTAAATGTAGTAACATATATATTAAACCCAACAATTAGGGAATAATCTTCGAAATTTAAATATATTTATAATACCTATATAAACCGTCAAAAGACGAGGGCAGGCAAAGCTGCCCTCGTCTTGTTTCCCGTTAAATCAACAGGATTTTACAGGCAAATTATTTTGCAACAGTTGCGTAAAGGATTGCCTGCTGGAATTCCCAAAGGCTGGATTCTTCAAAGTTTTCGAGCCAGTCGGGATAAATGGTGTAATAAACGTTGGAATAAAGCGGGATTTCGGGAAGGAGTTCGTTCCATTTGAGGATGAAATCCTGCCAGAGTTTGAGGTAACCTTCTCTGTCGGAAGGATCAACACCGTAAACCATATCCATGGAGAGCTGGTCGAGTTCTTCGTCGAAGATATAGTTCTGGTTCCAGCCGTTAGCTACGTATTCAGGATCAAGAGAGAAGTTGTAGGACTGGTCGTATGCAGGAGTGAAGTTGGTTGCAAGGTTGTACATACCGTAGGTTTTTACACCGTACTGGTCGCCCTGGGTTTTATCACGATACATGTAGTTAAGGAGCTCATCGAAGCTCATAACGGTCTGTTCGATTACCATACCTGCGTCAGCGGTCTGCTGGCCGTTGGAGAGCATGGTTACGAGAAGTTCGGAAACAGGGTTTGCTTCAGAAGAAGACCATTTGATGTGAAGAGGCATAAGGATTCTGCCGTCAGCAAGAGTTACGTTGAGTTCGTAGTCGCCTGCTTCTTCAGCGGTTACTTCTTTATAACGTACGCCGGAAACATATTCATTACCTTCTGCGTCAAGTACCCAGCCGTCTTCAACAAGAAGTTCAACTGCTTTTGCAGGATCGTAAGAATAGGTGTTCATTTCTGCTTCGAAACGATCGGTGGATTCTTTGGTCATCCACATTGCAAGGCCGTAAGGACCGTGTACAACGGAACCGAAGCCCTGGCAGAAGGTGTTAGCAAATTCGTTTCTGTCAAGAAGGTATGCAACAGCATGACGAACTGCTTTGAACTGGGTAGGACCAAAGTCGCACTGGAACTGGATTTTGCCGTAGCCGTTACGTTCGAAGTTAACGGTTTTGTAGCCGCCCTGTGCTTCAAGGTCAAGAGCGCTGTTTACTTCGTTACCATCGGAGAGAGAGTCGAGAACGTCGATAGCGCCGGTTTTGAGCATATCGAACTGGGTTGCAACTTCGGATTTAACGATAACGAGCTGGTTGATGGAAGGTTTCTGGCCTTCGAAGTTACCTGCATAGTTTTTGTTGATTTCGAGAACGGTTTCGAGAGCACCGGTATCGAGGCTCTTGATTACGTAAGGACCAGCAGTTACAGCGTCAGCATACATCCAACGAGCTGCGTCGAGTTCGGAAGCAACGAGTTCGCCGCCTTCGAATTTTGCACCTGCTTCAGTATCTACAACGGTGAGTTCTGCAGAAGCATACATCGGGATGTAGAGAGGAGTAAGAGATGCATAGCTGAGTTCGTAGAAGTAAGGAACATAATCGCCGCTGATGGTGATGGAGTAGGTGTATTCGTCAACAAGACGTACGCCTGCGAGAGCATCAGCTTCGCCTGCCTGATATTCTTTTGCGCCAACAACCTGTTCTGCACTGACTTTTGCGCCAGCTTCTGCTGCTGCAGGAGAGTAAGCGATAAGAGCATATGCTACATAGTTAGCAGCAGTGATGGGCTCGCCGTTGGAGAATACAAGGCCTTCGTTGATTTTTACGGTGAAGGTTTTGGAACCGTCATCGTTTGCAACAGATTCAACGCCGCCGCAAACAGTCTCATTGATAACGAATTCGCCGCCCTGGTTGGTAACAACAGGCTGATAGTCGTTGATGAGGTCACGGATCATTTTATCGGTTGCGTTGTTGGTCCACCATGCTCCGGGGCCGATATCGCCGGAAACTTCGGTGGTGCTTCCGTAGATAAGTCTGGTATCATTAGAAGCTTCGCCGCCGCATGCTGCAAGAGAAAGCATCATAACAACAGCGAGAAGAAGTGCGAGAAATTTCTTCATTTTGAATTTCCTCCTTAATTATTTTCATGTCATACAAAAACTCATAGTAATTCATTATGTATAACATCCATAATATTATATACAAGTGGAGGTCGAATGTCAATGAAAAAGTTGAATTTTTCTACAATATATGCATAATTTAATGTAAAACAATTCAAATTTGTATCAAAAAATTACCGTAAAGTTTAATAGCTTAACAATTAAATCCGATAAAAAACAAAACCCGCAGAAATCTGCGGGTTTTGTTTTTAATAATAGCTCATTCTTTTTTTCTTGATATGGTTGTCAACAATTTTTATGACAAAATAAATAACCACAATTATAATGAGAAAAATTGTCTGGAAAATAACCGAACTGCTGCCCTGCGCCATAATATCTGTCCAAAGCTTATCGGTAAAAGAACTTGTTTCCGCAGGAAGGGTCAGAAGTGCATCAAGAGAGCCTATAATCTCGTCATCCGGATATGCAATTTCGTTTTCAACAAGTTCTTCGTCAAGAAGTTCCATTGCGCCCATATGCGGAGTTGAATATCCTACATAGTAGCTGTTTGCGGCGGCAACGGTGGACTCACACATATAATTTATATACATTTCTGCCGCTTCTTTATTCTTGGCTCCTGTCGGTATGCACATGGAATCTATGAAAATACTTGTGTTTTCCGGAATGAAGAAATCAAGATCTTCGTTTACGTCCATCATAAGGACAGCGTCGCCGTTGTAATAAGGCGCAACAGCCGCTTCCCCACCCTCCATTTTGTCATAGATTTCGTCCATAACGTATGCCTGAACAAGAGGTTTCTGTGCGCGGAGGTGTCCTGCCGCTTCTTCAATTTCCATCTGGTCGGTTGTGTTGAAATCATAACCAAGGTCAAGAAGCGCAAGAGCAAAGGCATCTCTGGAGTTTGAGAACATAAGCATATTATCCGCATATTTTTCATTCCAGAGAATGTCCCAGCCTCTCAGGTCTTCTTCATCGACCATTGTTGTGTTATAAATAATACCTACGACGCCCCAATACATCGGAACGGAATATTCGTTGTTTGGGTCAAAATTTTCGTTTTTATATTTTTCGTCGATATATTTATAGTTCGGAATATTTTCAAAATCAAGCTTCTGGAGCATTCCTTCGTTTATCATCTTTCCGATCATGTAATCGGAAGGAACGATTACGTCATAGTTTGTTCCGCCGCTGCGAAGTTTTGTATAAAGTTCTTCGTTGGAAGAAAAAAGAGTGTAATTGACTTTAATTCCGGTGAGCGCTTCGAAATCTTCGTTTACGTCAAGAAAGTTGACGGAATCGTTCGCAACATATTCTCCCCAGTTATAAACGTCAATTTCAATTCCCTGTCCCTGAAATTTCTGATAATAATCATAATCTTCAACTTCGGTGGAATAGCCTTCAGCTTCGCTGTAATAACCAAAAGCGGAAACCGAAGAAATTGTAACCATAATTACGGCGAGGCAAAGAGCAAATATTTTCTTCATTTAACTCTCTCCTTTCGCCATATTAAATTTTGAGGCATTTTTATCTTTTCTTGCTCCGTTAATGTTAACAAGAAGCAAAATAAAGAGCACAACAACGAACATAATTGTAGAAAGTGCGTTGATTTCCGGGCTTACTTTCATTCTTACCATTGAATAAATTACAACGGAAAGTGTCTGGGAATCCGCCGCGCTTGTGAAAAAGCTGACCGCAAAATCGTCGAACGAATATGTTATCGAAAGAAGAAAACCTGCGGCAATTCCGGGCATGATTTCCGGAAGAACAACTTTTCTGAAAGCCTGGGTCGGGTTACAACCCAAATCAAGAGCCGCATTATAAATATTGCGGTCAAGCTGACGAAGCTTCGGAAGTACGTTAAAAATTACAATCGGGACATTGAAAGTGATATGTGCAAGGATAAGAGAAGTGAAACCAAGCTCCATTCTAATAAAAACAAAAAGGAGCATAAGGGAAACACCGGTTATGATATCCGGGTTTATCATGGGAAGATATGTTACATTGAGCAGCAATCCCTGGAGCTTCTGGTTCATCGCATTGATTCCTATGGCGGCAAGTGTTCCGAGGACCACTGCGCAAATTCCCGCAACAAGCGCCACAAAAAGAGTATTTGCAAAAGCGCCGAGAATTATATCGTTTGTAAAGAGTTTTTCATACCATTTGAAAGTAAAATCCGTGAAAACGGTACGGCTTTTTGCATCGTTGAATGAAAAAACGATAAGAACCGCAATCGGCAGATAGAGGAAAGCATAAATTATGCCAACATAAAATTTGGAAAGGAATTTCATATTGCAATCCTCCCCTCTTTGTCGATGTTATCGCTGTCAAACTGATTCATAACGCTCATGCAGATAAGAACGATTATCATAAGAACAAGCGAAATTGCGGAACCGAGGTTCGGGTTATAGTTGTTGCTTCCGAACTGCATTTCGATAAGGTCACCGACCATAAGTTCGGAACCGCCGCCGAGCATTCTGGAAATTACAAAAGTCGAAACGGAAGGGACAAAAACCATTGTGATTCCGGTCTTGATTCCCTGCATGGTCTGCGGAAGAATAACGTGTGTGAAGACCTGGAAAGGATCTGCGCCAAGGTCCTGGGCGGCCTGGACGAGAGAGTGATCCATTTTCATCATAACGGTATAAAGCGGAACTATCATAAAAGGAAGATAGTCATAAACCATTCCGAGAACAACAGCACCCTGGGTGTTTATCATTTCGAAAGGTCCTATTCCGAAAATTCCGAGAAAACGGTTAAGAAGACCGTTGTTTTCGAGAATGGTCATCCATGAATAGGTTCTGAGAAGGAAGTTCATCCACATCGGAAGCATGATGAGCATGAACATTGTTCTTCTTATATTACTGGTTTTTCTAGACATTATATACGCAAAAGGATATCCGAGACCAAGGCAGATAACCGTTGCAACAAAAGCAAGAAAAAGCGATTTTATAATTACCGGAACATAATCGCCGACGCGGATTATGTTCTGAATCGTAAACTCTCCTGTATTAGTGGTGAACGCAAAATATGCAACCATTATAAGGGGAATCACAATGAATATCGCCATAAAAACGATATACGGAAAAGCAGGATAACGGGATTTTGTCATTTTTCTTCCTCCGCCATCTTATGCATAATGTGTATATCGTCCGGAATTACGGAAAGTCCAACCTCCCTGCCCGGTTCTTCATAAAGGGTCGAATGGATTTTCCAGTTAAAACCGTTTGTATCTATTACAACGATTTCATAATGAACACCTTTAAAAATAATGCTTTCAACTTTTCCGTGAATCTGTCCTTTTTCCGGTTCGGAAATTTTAATATCTTCCGGACGGATTACAACATCGACATTTTCATTTTCTGCAAAACCGAAGTCAACGCAGTCAAAATCTCTTCCGGCAAAATTAACAAGGTAATCCTTTTTCATAATGCCGTCGATAATGTTGGATTCACCTATGAAATCCGCAACGAAAGCATTGATAGGTTCATTATAAATATCGATAGGAGTACCGATTTGCTGGATTTCACCGTCGCGCATAACAATAACAGTATCGCTCATGGTAAGAGCTTCTTCCTGGTCATGAGTTACATAAATGAAAGTGATTTTTGTTTCGCGCTGGATTTTCTTGAGTTCGATCTGCATTTCCTTACGGAGCTTAAGGTCAAGCGCGCCCAAAGGTTCATCAAGAAGAAGCACCTGGGGTTTGTTGATAAGAGCTCTTGCGATAGCAACACGCTGCTGCTGACCGCCGGAAAGAAGGTTAACGTCGCGGCGTTCATATCCGCGCATGTTAACAAGATCGAGCATTTCAAAAACTCTTTCTCTGATTTCTTCATCCGGAACTTTTTTAAGGCGAAGTCCGAAAGCGATATTTTCGTAAACGTTCAGATTCGGAAAAAGCGCGTATTTCTGGAATACGGTGTTGACTTCCCTTTTATATGGCGGAAGATCATTGATTCTTTTTCCATCAAAAAAAACGTCCCCGCTTTTGGGATTTACAAAGCCTCCGATAATACGCAAAGTGGTTGTTTTACC
Organism: Oscillospiraceae bacterium; assembly: GCA_017847875.1. GTDB lineage: Bacteria > Bacillota > Clostridia > Oscillospirales > Ruminococcaceae > UMGS1668. The sequence continues at coordinate 32,402 of JAGASN010000004.1, forward strand.
ACAGCCGGAAGGTCCCAGAAGTGTGACGAATTCGTGGTTGCGGATATCGAGATTAATATGGCGAAGAACACTTTCTCCGTCAAATTCAACAACAATATCCTTTAAGCTTATAATGGTACTATTTTCCATTCTGCATCCCCCTTTTGCGGATTCAAGTCACGCAAGGTAAAAACAGGATCACCGGCCGCAGCCTCACCCATTTTTCATACTGCTTTTTACAGCATGGCCGCATTGTAATGAAAGATTTTGCAATGCGTGTTAAAAACCTGTCGACCCACCGCTTTCCTCTTGGAACCGACCCCGCAAAAGAGTGTTTTGTTCTAAACGTTGCCGCGCATAAGTTATCTACCGCTGTGCCCGGTTTTAGAAGGCTCCCGCTTGAAAGCAGTGTTTCATATGACAAAAAATTCCGGTCTAATCAATTCGTTTACGTTTTCTATCGCGGCTTTTCCAAAACGGTTTTGCTGCGACAGTTCCACCTCCTTCTGACCGAAGGTTCTTTGTCAAACAACAGATGCAAAAATAACATTATAAATATACCATATAAAATGTTTTTGTCAATAATTATGACCTTTTTTATTAATTTTTTGTGAATTTTTATTTTATTTAAGAAGTTTTTCGCGTTTTTTGTAATCCGGAAGATAATTTTCAATCAATTTATAAAAATCTTTGCCATGATTTTTATGCACAGTGTGAGCAAGTTCATGGACAATAACATAATCTATTGCTTCAGGCGGATATTGCATAAGGCGCCATGAATAGCAGACCGAATTTTTTCCGCTGCAGCTTCCAAAACGCTTTTTGGCAGAAGTAATTTTTATTCCTGTGTATTTCAAACCCATAAGTTTTGCAAAATATTCCGTTCTTTCGGTAAGATAAGGCAAGGCTTTTTCTTTGAGCATTGTTTCTTCTTCGGGCGAAAGAGCAAACTTTTCATCGTGCTCATACTTTTTTATAATTTGTTTTTCAATCCATTTTTCGTGTTTCAGAACAAATTTTTCAATATCTTCCGTGCTCATTTTAAGCGGCGCTTTAACAAGCGGCAAAAAATCATCGCCTATTGAAAGCTCTATGGTTTTTCGTTTTGACTGAATAAGTTTATAATCCATTTTCTCTCCTTAAAAACTCTTTTATTAAAAACGGCTGAATATCCGGATAAGTCCATTTTTCCGGAAGATTATCAAAAAATTCTATTTTCTCTATTTCGCTGTGCAGTTCGTGCTCGAATTTCGCAATATCTGCATAGAACAGCTTTCCAAAGGTTTCTTTTCCTGTTTCGTTCACTCTGTTTCTTCCTGTTACAGAATAAATACATACAGGTTTTAATGAATATTCAACAGCTCCGGTTTCCTCAAAAAGTTCTCTTTTGGCGGTTTCATCAATTGTTTCTCCGCTTTCTCTGTGTCCTCCCGGAATTTCATAAGTACTTCTCTCTTTATGTTTGCAAAACACCCATTTCCCGTTATTCTTTGCAATTATAACAGCAAACTTTAATAATTCATCATCAACGCTATCATAAAATTTTACTTCCATTTTATCCTCCAAATTGACTGCGGCAGCTCTTTATGATAAAATTCATTATATCACAGAAAGGGGCGTGATTGTATGGCAGATGAAGAAAATATGCTAAAAAAAACGTTTTACTGAACTCGCGGAAAGAGCATATTCCAAAAGCATCTATACTTTCACGGAATTTCTTTCCCCTGCGGAGCAAGCTTTGCTTAAATCGTGTATAAAGGGTGTTCCCTATTGTTTTGATGGCGGATATGAAAACGCAGAAAAGGCTATCTGCGTTTTCGGAAGCGAAGAACTTTGCGGATATATCGAACCTGCTCCGATTTCATATATAAAAATCGAACCGTGCTCAATGAAATTTTCCGGGAATCTTGCCCATCGTGATTTTCTCGGTTCAATAATGTCGCTTGGTATCAGAAGAAGCACTCTCGGCGATTTGATAGTTAAAGAAAACGTTGCTTTTGCGCCCTGTCTTGATAATATTGCCGATTATATCTGCGAAAATCTGGTTGAGATAAAACATACAAATGTGCGGTGCTCAAAAGCGGATAAAATTCCGGAAGATTCTCTTCCAAAGCCGGTTGAAAGCGAATTTGTTGTTGCTTCGGAAAGGCTGGATTCTGTAATTTCATCAATATATAAAATCTCCCGAAGCGAAAGCAAGGCTCTTTGTGAGCACGAAAAAGTTCTTGTCGGCGGAATCCCGATGCTCAGCGCCTCATATACTCCAAAAGAAAGCGACATTGTATCAGTTAGAGGTCACGGAAAATTTATATATTGCGGAATAAAACTCGAAACCAAAAAAGGCAGACTTCGCTGCACCGCAAAAATTTATAAATAAAAAGAGCCTTCCGGCTCTTTTATTTTTTTACCTTATTTTTTCTTAAAAATCCGATTTCGGTTCCGTTTGCAATTCGTTTGATGTTTTCAATATGTTTGCACCACATTATAATTGAAACAACGAAAAAAACAACAAATATTATTATTTCATGCTTTAAATAAAACGCATAAAACGGAATAATCGCCGTAATCGTAAGCGCGCTTATTCCGATAAAATCAGTAATCAATGTTATGGCAATAATCAGAATAGCGAAAAATATAAACAGTTTCCAGTCAAAGAAAAGAACCGTTCCCATAAAAGGAGCAAGTCCCTTTCCCCCTTTGAATTTCATCCAGAACGGAAAGATATGTCCGATAATTGCAGCCCCTCCGGCAATTACACCTGCCGTAAAGTTTTGTGAAAATATAAGATAAACAATGATTGCGGCAGCAAACGATTTTAATATATCGAAAGCGCCGACAATTATCCCATCGATTTTTCCGACGGAAATAAAAACATTGGAAGCACCGGCATTGTTCGATCCTACTTTTTTTATATCTATGCCGCGTTTTTTTGAAATTATATTAGCCATGTTGATACTTCCGAAAAAATATCCGATAAGAGCACCGATTATATATTCCAAAGCACAGCCTCCCGTAAATTTATGATTCAATTATAAATCATAGCAGATTTTTTTTCAATAATAATTGATTTTTCGGTCTTTTCTTTTTATTTCAAATATTGTAAAATTATATCATTCTTTTTTTATCAGAGGTAACCAATGAAAAACAAAGCAATGCTTGGAAATTTATGTTTGATTCTTACCGCTCTTATTTGGGGATGCGCTTTTGTTGCTCAAAGTGTCGGAATGGAATATGTTGAACCTATTACTTTCAACGGAATCCGCTGTATAATTGGCGGAATCGTACTTATTATTGCAAATCTTGCTTTTGATTCCATAAAGAAAAAGAACGGAACTTACAAAAAACCTGAAATTTCAGAACAAAAGGAACTGATTAAAAGCGGAATAATCTGCGGAATCATAATCTTTTTTGCTTCAACAATACAGCAAATCGGAATCAGCCAGACGACTGTAGGAAAAGCAGGCTTTATTTCCGTTCTTTATATCCTCATCGTTCCTTTCTTCGGCCTTTTGATGAAACAAAAGCTTCCGAAAATGATATGGATTTGCTGTGCTCTTGCTGTAGCAGGTCTTTATCTTCTCTGTATGAACGAAAGTCTTTTAATATGTAACGGAGATTTGGTTATTCTGATAAGTGCGGTAGCTTATGCAGTTCATATCCTCGCAATAGGACATTTTGCGCCGAAAGTTGATTGCGTTAAACTCTCCTGTCTTCAGTTCCTTGTTTGCGGTGTAATTTCAGTTGCTGTTATGTTCATATTTGAAAAACCCAACCTTCAAAATATACTTAACGCCTGGCTGCCCATTATCTATGCAGGTGCTCTTTCCGGTGGAGTCGGCTACACTCTTCAGACCGTTGCGCAAAAATGGACAAAACCGAGCGTTGCTTCCCTTTTGATGAGTCTTGAATCTGTTTTTGCGGTTCTTGCCGGCGCTGTTATTCTTCACCAGATTCCTTCCCTTCGTGAAGCGGTCGGATGTATCCTTATGTTTATTTCAATAATTATAATTCAGCTTCCAGAAAATCAGAAAGGAGCCGTTGCAGAATGAAATCTGAAATTATTTCCGTTTGCGGTAACACAAAATACCACTGTGTAAGGCTCCGCAGAGGCGAAGATCTTCTTAAATCCATCGAAGAACTTTGTAAAAAGAAAGATATCTCCGCCGGATTTGTTGCTTCCGGTGTCGGCTGTATTTCAAAAGGAAAAATCCGCGATGCTTCCGGTATAACGATCCGCGAAATTAACGAAGATTGCGAAATTGTAAGCCTTAACGGAACGGTAAGCGCAAAACGCTGTCACCTTCATATAGCGCTTTCAAAAGAAGATTTATCAACTATTGGAGGACATCTTTGCGAAGGCTGTTTAATAAACACAACATGTGAACTGATAATTGCTGAAATTCCGGAAATTTTCATTGATGTTGAGGATGATCCGGAAACCGGATATGATGAACTTATATTTAAAAAAGCGGTGTGAATTTCACTCCGCTTTTTTTTACAGAATTATGCTCCATTGATTAAATTCAAACAAACCGCTTCCGTGGCAAAGTTTTCCCTGCTTTTTAATGTCCATCAATCCTATATAAACATCGGATATCATCTCCGGCGGAATATCTATGCTGTGATGGGCCGGAAAAACGCGTTTAACCGGAAGTTTACTTATCTTCCGAACGGATTCGAGATACTTTTCCGGGTCGGTTGATTCATAATTCGAAAAAAGAGTTCCTTTATAAATCAAATCTCCGGAAAAAAGACAGCCTGTTTTTTCTTCAAAAAAACACATATGACCCGGTGAATGTCCTGGAGTATGAAAAACTTTGATTTTTCTGTTTCCTAAATCTATGAAATCTCCATCTGTAAGAATCCTTTTGGGATTACCCTGAAAAACCGCATAATCATCAATATTTATGCGCTCTGTCAAGTTATTATCCTTTACAAGCATTTTTCGAACAAATTCATTTGAAAGAGGAAAATTTCCTTCAATCCAGTCCTTTTCAGCTTCGTGAACGTAAAATTCGGGAAAATTCCAAAGTCCGCCAATATGATCCCAATGAATATGTGTAGGAACGGCTATGACCGGCTTATCGGTGATTTTCAAGACTTCTTTTGAAATATCCGAAATTCCGAGACCCGTATCAATAAGAAGAGCATTTTCTTTTCCCAAAAGGAGATAACAGTTTGTTTCTTCCCAATGATTCGGTTCGCTTATTACAAATGTATTCTCATTAATTTGTTTTGTCGAAAACCAGTTTTCCATATTATTTATTCCCGAAAATATTTTCGAATTGCGCCGGTCTTACATAAGCTGTTTTATAATGTTCATAAACAGCTTTTCCCGGAGCTGAACCGGAAGGTTTTTTAACGTTTTTGATTTCGGTATAATCCACTGGAACAAGCGAAGATTCCCTTGCTTTTGAATTATAAGCCGCGACTATTGCCGCCTGCTGTATTGTAGTTTCCGGAACTTCCCTGCCCTCGGTTACAATTACGGTGTGTGAACCATGTATTTTTTGAGTATGGAGCCAAATATCATTTTTTCTGGAATCCTTGAAAGTGAGCCTATCGTTCTGAATATTGTTTCTTCCGCAAAGGATTTTGAATCCATCGGAGGAAAGATATTCTTTCGGAGCAAGTTTAACCGGTTTCTGGTTGTTTTTGCTGTGATTTTTAAGATATCCCTGCGCAACAAGTTCTTCTCGAATAGCAATAACTTCGTCATCGGTTCTTGCTCTTGAGAGAAGATCAAATACGGATTCAATATATGAAAGTTCCGCTTCACCCTTTTCAATGAATTGCCTGAGCATTCTTTCCGCGGTGTCCGCTTTGCGGTATTCGCTGAAATAATGCTGTGCATTTTGGTTGGGAGAAAGCCTTGGATCAAGTTTTACTTCAATGGGCTTGCAGTTATCATAATAGTTTTCCAGAACGACCGAAGTCATTCCTTTTTCAAGCATCCAGAGGTTAGCGTGGATAAGCTCACCTTTAACGCGAAGGATATCTCTTTCGGTGGAACGGGCAAGTTCCTGACGCTGAACGTCAAGTTTTCTGGAAATTCTGTCCGCAAGATTGACCACAAATTTGAAAAGATCGTTTGAACGCTGTTTCATTCTGTCAGCGCCGGAACGTTCAGAATAGAATTTATCAAGCATTGCACTGAAAGAATCGAATTTACGGATTTCCATGGCATCGCCGTATTGATTTACTTTAATAAAAGTAAAATCAAGAGGGTGTCCGTTTTCTTCAATCACCATATACGGAGACGCTTTTCCGGTTTTTATGCTTTCAGCGATTTTTTCAAGACATGCCTCAAGTTTCTCACATTCGCCGTCAGATAAATCATGCGCTTTTGTATCAAAACCTCCGGTAACTATATCGGAAATTTCACGGCATACAATCGGAGATACCCCGTCCAGATTTTCCATAAGGGCTTTGGAAAGCGGAATATCTCTTCCGTTTTTAAGCCTTGAAACAAGTTCCATGCAGTCAACGTCAAGGGTGTTCATCTTGTTTTGTGCCGGAGGAAAAACATAAGTCATTCCGGGCATTACCTGACGAACAGAGGACATATCCGCGGTAACGCGTTTTATTGCGTCGATTATTTTTCCGTCGGGACCGATGAGCATAATATTGCTGTGTCTGCCCATAATTTCGACCGCAAGTTTTATAATAACCGGGTCGCCGAATTCATTATAGGTTGCAAAAGAAAGATGGAGCATTCTTTCAAGCCCGAACTGTTCTATTTCAACAAGCTTTGCGCCGGAAAGATGCTTTCTCATAAGCATGCAGAACATCGGCGGATTTTTAGGGTTATCTACAGAACTTTCGGTAAAATGTATTCTCGGAGCAGAAGCAGAAGCGGAAATCAGAATTTTTCCGTTTCCTCCGTTCCAGCGAAGAGATATAACAAGTTCTTCTTTTGAGGGCTGGTGTATTTTATCGATTCTTGCTCCTATGAGTTTTTCTGATAATTCATTTTTGAGCATGCTCAGCGTGATTCCGTCAAGTGCCATTCGTGCTCACCTCGTTTTTTACAGGATTATTTTGCCCAATATCTGGCGGGATCTTCCGAAACTTCCGAAACGATTATTTCGGTATCTTTAAATTCTTCGGAAAGTTTTTTTGCAAGGGGTTCTATTACGGTGTTTTCCGTGCAGAAATGTCCCGCATCAAGAACGCAGAAACCTTTTCTTCTCATTTCAATCCAAAGGTTATGTTTGATATTTGCGGTGACATAAGCATCTGCTCCCGCAGAAATTGCAAAATCAAAAAGATCTCCGCCGCTTCCGCCGCAAACAGCAACCTTTTTTATCATTTTTTCGGTGGGAGTATATTTTATTCCGCCTACATTGAGTTTTTCCGCAACGTGATTTATAAATTCCTCGCAGGAAATATCGTTTTCAAGTTCACCCATTCTCATAAGGCCTTCGCCGTCATCGACTTTTACAACGTTTTTCAGTTCAAGAGCTGACGCAAGACAATCGTTCACTCCGCCTTCGGCAATATCAAGGCAGGTGTGGGCGCTTATAACGGCAATTCCTTTTTCAGCCGCAAGAAAAGCGATATTATTTGGATGAAATTCTTTGAGCGCACCGAAAATTACCGGGTGGTGACTTATAATAAGTTCTGCGCCTTTTTCTTTTGCTTCGTTGAGCACGGGTTCTGTTACATCGAGAGCAAGCAGAACTTTTTTAACTATTCTGTTTCCGTCACCGACAAGAAAACCCGAATTATCCCAGCTTTCCTGAGTTTCAAATGGAGCGATTTTATCTATATAATTATAAAAATCAATTATTTTGCTCATAAATCATTCTCCGTTTCGTCCGCCTGTTCATCAAGCATATCTGCAAGCTGGATATGAACAAGAGCGTGTTCCTTTTCCTTTTCCGAACGCAAAAGTCCGGAAGCAATTCCGCGCTGTATGTTTGCCTGCCAGCGTACATATTTAAGCGCAAATTCATCGTTCTGACTAAGAAGCTCGCCGGTAAGACAATAAAGGTCATCAGGGACTTCGCTTCCGCCGATATATTCTGCGCTGATTACGGTATAAAGATGTTTTTCAACTTCAACCGCTTTTTCCGCATCGATGCTCCAGCCGTTTTCGCAAAGCCACCGACGAAGCATATCCGCTCTTGACATAGGCTGAAGAACAAGATGCACTTTTTCACTTTTTACCCATTTCGCTTCTTCAAGAATTCCGATAATGGTCTCTCCTCCCATTCCGCAGATAAGGACTTCGTCGATTTCGTCTTCCGGAAGTCCTTTAAGTCCGTCTGTCAGAACTGTTTCAATTTCGTTTTCGAGATCCATTTCCCGGATAAGCTTTCTTGCACTTTCAAGAGGTTTTATATTTATATCTGTTGCAAAACCGCGGGTGCATATTCCTTCATTAATAAGATAGCAAATCAAATATCCGTGGTCCGTTCCCACATCCGCCGCAACTGTACCTTCTTTTACAAATTCAGCGGCAGCGGCAAGCCTTAAATCAAGTTTTTCCAAAACAGTTTCCTCGTTTCATATAAAACTTAAGGCAGCCGTGAACTTCATGGCTGCCGGATTTTTTAATCAGTTTTCTTTTTCTTCAAAATATTTATTAATCTTGGCGATTATATCTTCGCATTTGACTCCGTGTACCTCACAGGCTTCTTCAATGCTTTCGCCACGGGACATCGGACAGCCAAGACAATGCATTCCCATTTCGAGGAAGAAAACTCCGGTATCTTTATCATAATCAAGAACATCGCCGATAATTGAATCTTTAGTAACCTGATATGCCATTTTTAAATATCTCCTTTTTCATCTACAATATGTTTATATTATAGTTCCTCAAACTGATATTTTCAATATAAAACTGAAAAATCATTCTTTTGTATTTTGAGCATGCTCACAAATTTCTTTGAGCACGCATTTGTCACATTGGGGTCTTCTTGCTATGCAAACAGCTCTTCCGTGAAGCACCAATCTATGGCAGAAATTATTCGATTCTTTCGGATCAAGTATTTCACGAAGCTGAATTTCACATTTCGCCGGATCTTTTGTTGTAGTGAAACCGAGCAGATTTGTGATTCTTATGCAGTGGGTATCACAAACAACAGCCGGCTTTCCGTAAATATCGCCAACAACAAGATTTGCTGTTTTTCTTCCGATTCCCGGAAGCTTTATAAGCTCTTCAACCGTATCCGGAACGATTCCGCCATATTCATTTACCAGCATTTTTGATGCAAGGGAAATATCGTGGGCTTTTGTTTTATAAAACCCGCAGGAACGGATTATGTCGCTGATATCCTGTTCATCGGCTTCTGCAAGAGCTTCTATAGTGGGATATTTCTCATAAAGTACCGGTGCAACGATATTTACTCTTGCGTCGGTACATTGTGCGGCAAGTCTTGTTGCAAAAAGAAGTTCATGCGGTTTTGTATATGTAAGAGAACAAAGCGCATCCGGATATTCTTTTTTAAGGAGTTCAACCGCTTTTGCGGCAAGTTCTTTTTTATCCAAAAAAATCCCTCCAATCAATATAAGTTAAGAATATTCTTTTTATTGTTCATTGTCAATCAAAACACTTGCAAATTTTTTCCGAAAGTTATATTATATACATATAAATCTGCTGAAGGAGTGCTGAACATATGTCACAGATCACTGTAAAAATCAAAGATAACCAGAAAGATGCATATAATGTTCGCCTTGCCGTTTTTGTTGCGGAACAGAAATTCCAGAACGAATTCGACGATATTGATAATATCTGTGACTATGTAACTCTTTATGATGGAGAAAAAACCATTGCAACCGGAAGATATTTCCCCGACCCAAAAGGTCAGGAAGATACTTATGTTTTCGGAAGAATCGCAGTTCTTAAACCTTACCGTGAAAAACATATAGGAATGTCTGTAATTGCCGCTCTTGAAACTGCCGCAAAACTTAAAGGTGGTAAAAAAGCCATTCTTCTTGCGGAAGGACACGCCGTAGGTTTTTATGAAAAATGCGGTTTTAAAAAGACCGAGGAACATACTGTTTATGCAGAAGGTTGCCCCTGCTATTGGATGGGAAAAAATATTTAAAATATTTTTAAAAAACACTTGCAATTTTCTTTTTGATGTAGTATAATAGTTAAGCACTCAAAAATTGCATATATCGCGGGGTAGAGCAGCTCGGTAGCTCGTCGGGCTCATAACCCGGAGGTCGTTGGTTCAAATCCTTCCCCCGCAACCAGAAAAAATCTCCTGAACGTTTTGTTCAGGAGATTTTTTGTTATGCTGATTATTCCATTTTTTCCGTTTTGTTGAAAACAATTTGAAAATGAGTTATTATAAAAATATAAACTGTGGGAGGTGATTTTTTTGTCGGAAATATATTTTCTTCAAAACAGATGGAAAATTGAAGATAAAAAACTTTATTATTACGGTTTGCGAAGCGGAAAAAATCTTTTTAAAAATTCCGTAAAAATTTCCGAAAAACAAAAAGAAATTATCTCTTCCCTTCCGAAAGAACTTTCTGAAAACGAAAAAAAGATTCTCGGAAATCTTTTGGAAAAACAGATTGTTACCGAAGAAAAACTGATCAAAATTCCAAAATCAATAAAAGAAGCACTTTTTTGTAAAAATTGCTGTGCAAACGATTTTATAATTCCGGGTCTTGAATTTGATGAAAACGGGCTTTGTCCAATGTGCCACAGCGCAAAAGAAACCGAACATTTGAAAAGTGTTGTTCCAATCATAAAGGATATTCCTCATTCCGACAAGTCCCGTTTTGATGTGGCGCTTTTTTATACCGGCGGAAAAGATTCAACTTTTTTGCTCTATTATCTTGCAAAGGTCAAAAAATTGCGCGTTCTTGCATTGACCTGGGAAATTCCTTTTATTTCCGAAAGCGCGAAACAAAGCATTGAAAACGCAAAAAAATGTTTTTCAAACGTTGAA
>JAGASN010000005.1 GCA_017847875.1 Oscillospiraceae bacterium
ACCGGGGATGCGTCCCTGTGAAATATACTGATTAACGCGTCGCTCCGATATACCCCATTTGTAGGAAGTTTCCCGTATGGAGAGATAACCTTTCATACGCCGCTCCTTTCTAATCGACACAATAATACAAAATATATTATATACGAATATCCGTAGTTTGTCAAGAATCCGGCGTGAATTGTTCTTGAACTTTTTCTTATAGGTTTGGAAAAATGCAGGGTGTTTACCGTAGTAGTGGTGAGAAAAGAGATACCGTAGCAAGCATAGGGAGTGTAGCCACACTCCCGAAAAACGCTCCCGCCCGTCCTGCCGGATGGCGGCGCGTCTGCTTGTTGGGATAAGGCAATTATACTTACTGATTCAGATGGAACTGTGATAGATGAAATTTCTTCTGAAAGCTTTGCAAAGAAACCAAGAAGTGGGTTCAATAGGATAAAAAAGTTGATTAATTCATAGGAAAAAAATCTTTGTCTAATTTTAAATTGGAGCAAAGTTTTTGAAAGGAGGTTGGAATTATGTGCATTAGACTTGAACTTGATGATTCTGAACTTGTTGAAGAGAATAACACCGAAGAATCTGAAAACACAGAAGAATAAAAAAAGGCATCCGAAAGGATGCCTTTTGAATTTAATGGATAAATAAATATATATCATCAAATAGACCCCGGTATAAGGTTTGCCCTATACCGGGGATTTTTCTATTTGGAGGTATTAATATGCCAGATGGCAAAAGTACGGACAAAAGCAAGGACATTGAGATTTTACTTGAGAAAGACGATTTGCTAAGATTATCCAAAGAGGTGATGCAAATGGCTGAAAATGATTCCGAGCTTTTGAACTCCGTTTACAAAGAAATAAGTGAAAAACTCGGTATGGATACAGCCATGGAGATCTACCGTATGTTCAAAGGTCAGCAGATAAGCTTTCCAATTCGCTTTTTCAATCCAGAGATGATAAAAAGGAACATTGTGCAGGAATATGACGGTACAAACATAAGAACACTAGCGATAAAGTATAGCTATTCTGAAAAATCTGTGCGCAGAATTATTAAAGATAGTTTGGAATAAGAGAGGGAGAATTATGGCAATTTTAAATATCGGAGATGGAATAATTCATTCATCGGATATCTTGGAAGTATCTAATAGAAAAATGAGCGTAACGGTAACGGAACACAAGAAAAATCCAGAACCAAAACCTCAGAAAGGTTTCTTCAAAAAATTAATGTATTCGGATGTAATAAGTTATCAAAAAACATACACATTTTCATGTGTTGTCATAAAAGTAAAAAATGGGTTCCAAAGCTATTCAGATTCCAGTGGCTCACATATGTATCAGAGACATACATTCTATACGATATATCACGATAAAGACTTTAAAAAATATGCAAAAATTTTAGGAAATTCCGACGACCCGAATCTTATTGAGAAACTTTGCAACATAGGTATGGACAGAGGGCTAGGTTATTGGCTGGTTCCAGACTACTTAGATACTCATATGAAATACGATCCTGAAATAAAAAATAAAAACGACTTCATTGAAAGATATCTGTAATAAAAAAGAGCAACGAAATTGTTGCTCTTTTTTACTCAAAAGCACACCATCTATCACAAAAAAGAACATATGTTCTTGACTTTGTGGCTTTTGGATATATAATGAGATTGGGGAATAATAAAGTCAGGAAGGAGCGGGGTCTATGGAGAAAGAGAAAACATATCTTTGCATAGACCTTAAATCTTTTTATGCTTCGGTGGAGTGCGTCGAGAGAGGATTGGACCCGCTGACCACGAATCTTGTTGTTGCCGATAAATCCAGAAGTGAGAAAACAATCTGCCTTGCGGTTTCTCCTTCGCTGAAAGCAAAGGGTGTTCCAAGCAGACCAAGGCTTTTTGAGGTTATCCAGAAAGTCAAATGGGTGAACGCAGAAAGATTAAGAAAGACTCCTGGTAAGATGTTTGCTGGAAAGTCCTTTCATGCATTTGAATTAGATGCTAACCCTCAACTGGAACTGGATTACATTATCGCACCGCCGAGAATGGCCTTATACATTGAATACAGCACCCGAATTTACAATGTTTATCTTAAATATATTGCTCCGGAAGATATCCACGTTTACTCGATAGATGAGGTGTTCATAGACCTTACACCGTACCTTACTCACTCCGTGCTCAATGCACATGAGTTTGCTATGACTATGATAAGAGACGTGCTCAAGACCACTGGGATTACGGCAACGGCAGGTATTGGAACGAATATGTACCTTGCAAAGGTGGCTATGGATATAGTAGCAAAGAAGATGCCGGCTGATAATGATGGAGTAAGAATAGCGGAACTGGATGAGGAAAGCTACCGCAGGAAGCTTTGGAACCACAGACCGCTGACGGATTTCTGGAGAATAGGACACGGCTATGCTCAAAAACTGGAAGCAAACGAAATGTTTACCATGGGGGATATTGCCCGGTGCTCAATCGGTGTGACCGATGATTACTATAACGAAGAACTGCTCTATAAACTCTTCGGAGTGAATGCGGAGCTGCTCATAGACCATGCATGGGGCTGGGAACCCTGCACAATTGCTGAAATCAAGGCATACAGACCGGAAAACAACAGTCTGGGTTCGGGTCAGGTGCTTCAGCGCCCGTATAAACACGATGAAACCAGGCTCATAATCAAGGAAATGGCTGACCTTCTTGCACTTGATTTGGTTGAGAAAGGCCTTGTTACAAATCAGATCGTGCTCACGGTGGGATATGATATTGAAAACCTTGCGAAGGATAACAGCTACAAAGGTGAAATCAAGACCGACTATTACGGCAGAAAGGTTCCGAAACATGCCCACGGAACGGCAAATATCGGCAGATACACTTCATCATCGAAACTGATAACCAAATCGGTGCTCAGGCTTTTCGATGAAATCACCGATAAGAATCTTTTAGCACGCAGAGTGAATATTGTTGCCTGCCATGTTCTTCCGGAGGGTGCTCAGGAGGAATCTCCGTTTCAGCAGCTGAACTTTTTCGAGGATTTTGCGGCGAAGGAAGAAAAGCTTGCAAAAGAAAAAGCCGCTTTCGAAAGAGAAAAGCGGCAGCAGAAAGCAGTTGCAGAGATAAAGAAACGTTATGGAAAGAATGCCATTCTCAAAGGCATGAACTTTGAGGAAAGCGGCATGACCATAGAAAGAAACGGACAGATCGGTGGGCACAGGGCGTGATGATATTAATAATCTCGTTTGTTACTTATAAGAGATTTTAAAATTTCGGAATATCTTCTTAATTCTTTTATTCTTTCTGCATCTTGACAATCGTGTTCATTGTTCAGATGAGCTATAGCACAATTAATTGCTTTAGATAGAACGAAATTGTTTTGATTTAAAATATCGCTACATGTTATATCTGTTTGATAAAGCATGGATTCGCAATTCTCAATAAGATTATTAATAGCATCTCTTTCTGTCTGATTGTATTTATTGTCTTCAAACTGGGCATCAATACGATAAATATTAAGCGCATAAAGCAAAGTGTCTTTTGACATAGGATTACAACCTTTCTTTTTATTATAACAATAAATCATATATTCATAAATTAACACACAAGATAATATGTGTCAATAAAAACCGGGAGGCTTTACCATGTTAGTGAAAAGGTTCCTGGGGATAATTTTTGGGGAAAGCAAAGAATACAGAGAGGAGCAGAAAAAGTACGAGGGCCTGCCGAAAGGCTGTTTGCACTGTGAACTTCTGGGAATCTGCCGAAGACCGAAAAAACAGGGCTGGAAATGTTATCACGGATGCATGATCCTCAATGCAAAGAGAAAACGGGGTGATTCTGCATGAATGATCGCATGAAATGTCACAGATACGACGACGTAATCAACAGACAACACCCTACATCAAAGAAGCATCCGAGAATGTCAAACATGAACCGTGCGGCGCAGTTTGCTCCTTTTGCGGCATTGACCGGCTACGAAGAATCCATTGAGGAAACCGCAAGGCTTACCGACCGAAGAATTGAACTGAGCGAATACGAAATCGAAGAACTCAACACAAAACTGAGCTTTATTCAGGAGCACATAAAAGAGCGCCCGGAAGTCACCATAACCTACTTTCAGCCTGATGAGAGAAAAGAGGGCGGTAAGTATATTACTGTTACCGGGAAAGTGAGAAGGATTGATGATGTGTACAAGGTATTGATTTTTGAGGGGGAAAAAATAATTAAGATAGATACCGTTTTAAAAATAATAATTCGCAACTATTGTCCCAAAAACATTGACATCTGTCCCACTTGATAATATAATTAAACTGTAGAAAGTAAGAGGGGGAGATTATATTGAAGAAGCAAAATATTATAAATTTGATAAAGTATTATGTAGAAAAAAATGATGAAGCGTTTAGAACTGAGGTCGTTGAAATCGCAAAAGATTTTGAGAAAAATGGAGAAATATCTATTTCAGAATATATTATGGATCTTATTTCTACTACAAATTATTATGTGCCCCAAACAAATTATAAAAATTTTCAATATTTAAAAAAAGCTTCCCATAAAAATAGTCCACTGCTTTTGCCTGATGACATAAGAAATGATGTTATTGGTTTGGTTAGAGCTATAAATAAAGACATAGGAATAAACAAAATTCTTTTTTGTGGAGCTCCAGGAACCGGAAAAACAGAATCTGCATATCAGGTAGCAAGACTTTTGGAAAGAGATTTGTTGACGATTGATTTTGAACAACTTGTTGATAGTAAGCTGGGCCAAACTGCAAAGAATATTTCATTGCTTTTTGATGAAATAAACCGCATACAATCTCGGAATGCAATTATTTTGTTTGACGAGATAGACTCTATTGTTTTGGACAGAATTAACAGTAATGATTTGCGAGAAATGGGAAGAGTTACATCAACCTTTTTGAGAGAGATGGATGAACTTCCTAAAGACATAATTATTATTGCAACGACAAACCTATATGAAGTGTTTGATAAAGCCCTAACGAGGAGGTTTGACTCCATTATTTCTTTTGATAGGTATTCTCAACAAGATTTAATTGAAATTGCTGATGCGATACTTTTAAGCTTCTTAAAAAAAACCGAGAACACAAGGCAGAATTCAAGACTGTTCCATAAAATATTGAAAAATGCAAATAAAATTCCATACCCAGGAGATCTTGTTCAAATAATTAAAATGTCCGTTGCATTTGCTGATTCGGAAAATGAATACGATTATTTGCGAAAATTCTATTTTTATTTGAATAACATCTCAGGAGAGATTGATATACAAGATTTGCAAAAAAAAGGCTATACAACTAGAGAGATAGAAATATTAACAAAAATCCCAAAAAGTAGTGTTTCTAGAAAACTGAAAGTGTGATATTGTGAATAATTTACTAAAATTAAAATTAAAATTCACACCCGAAAAAGGGTCGGCGAATGTACCTAAAAGAACATTTACAACAAATAGATTTACTGATAGCAAAAAAATTGAAAATCTAATTAAAAATCTCAAAGAAGTTAAAGCTTATTATAGTTCAAGTGGAAAACTGGTAAGTGGTTTTTTAATTGATGCATATTATGACGATATTATTGCAAAATCCAGCCGGATAAGAGAATTACTTAAAGATAAACAGCCTGTAGATAAGTCTATTGTTGGAGCAAGATTTTCTGATGCGGAAAAAGGAGAAGAAAACCACATTATTACATATTATGTGACAGAAGAAGCGCTAGATAAAACTATTAGTAAACTTGAGATTATATATCACTATTTGGTTACTTTTTTTGACGGAAAAGCAGATAAGAAAAATTTTAATGAAACAATACCAAAAATTAATTTTTCTGCTTTGCCATTTAAAGAATGTTTTTTCAGGGATGTAATTGTGGATTGTTCTGTTATAGAGCGATTTGATGTTCCGAAGATTGCACAAGCAGAATTAAAAGAAAGTATGCTAATTACTTTTTATAAAACAGAATTAAGTGTACAAGAGATTTTGAATAAAACGGGGCTTGAAAATATAAGATATTCGTTTTACGGAGATACAACTTTATCGGTCGATTCAAGTACTTTTTCGATAATTAGAGAAAGAATTCCATATTTGATATCAATGGTCGCCTCGGATATTTCTACAATGGAACCGATTGCAAAAAAAGAGGACAAAGTTAAAGAAGATATAAATATACCTTTACCAAAAGAGGAACCGATAATAGGAGTAATTGATACTCTTTTCGATCAATCGGTATATTTTAGTAATTGGGTGGAATATGAAGAGGTTTTAGATTATTTTGAAAAATCAAGCATTAAAGCAGAGGATTATGATCATGGTACAGAAGTGACATCAATTATTGTAGATGGTCCTACGTTGAATCCGGAGTTGGATGATGGTTGTGGCAGATTTAGAGTAAAACATTTTGGCGTTTGCACGGATAAAATATCTCCTGCACGTCTTATTAGAAAAATAGAAAAAATTATAGATGAAAATCCACAGATTCATGTGTGGAATCTTTCTTTAGGAACAGAGGAGGAAGTTTCAAAGAATTTTATATCTTTCGATGCGGCTATTTTGGATAAGCTGCAGGCTACAAAAAATATAATATTTGTCGTAGCAGGAACAAATAACAACTATCCTACAGCGGAAAAATTTTTAAGAATAGGTTCACCTGCGGATTCATTGAATTCACTTGTTGTTAATTCGGTTAAGAGAGATAATACACCATGTTCGTATTCAAGGATCGGGCAAGTTCTCTCTTTCTTTAAGAAACCAGATGTTTCATATTATGGCGGAGATATAAAAGAAAAAATTAATGTATACTCCACATGTGGAAAAGTGAAGGAGATGGGAACTTCGTTTTCGGCACCATGGATTAGCAGAAAAATGTGCTATTTAATCGATGTAATGGGATTGCCTAGGGAGGTTGCAAAGGCTCTAATAATTGATTCAGCTGCAGGGTGGGAATTTAAACAAGGTGCATATAAAAATCAAAATCTTATCGGGTTTGGGGTAGTGCCAATAAGAATAGAAGAAATACTGTCATCTGAAAATTCTGAAATAAAATTTGTTTTGTATGAAACGGCCAAAGCATATAAGACATCGAATTATGCTATACCAGTACCGAAAGATAGGGACGGACAATATCCATATATAGCACGTGCAACATTGTGCTATTTCCCAAAATGCAGGCGTGAACAAGGTGTTGATTATACAGATAGAGAGTTAAGCTTAACCTTTGGTAAAATAAATGAAAAAGGTGTTATTTGCGATATAAATAAAAATGTGCAAGACGATTGGAATGGATATACAACAGAAAGAAAATCACGGCAAGATTTTAGAAAATGGGAAAACACAAAATTCATATCAAGTATTTTTAAAAATAATCGTGCACTCAAAGGTTTTGATGACAAGTTTTGGGGGTTTTGCGTTACTTCAAAAGAAAGAACGATGACACCTAAGAAAGAGGAATTGAGTTTTGGTGCAGTTGTTACTTTAAGAGAAATAAAAGGCGTAAATCGTATTGAAGATTTTAAACATGCCTGTTTGTTAAGAGGCTACATTGTTACGGAGCTTCAGGTACAAAATCAGATTGATATATACGAGGTTAGCCAGCAAGAAGTCGTTTTTGATTAATTGAGAAAAAATCCGTAAGAAGGTTCTGCTTTATAGGCAGAACCTTCTTTTTTATCTATCCTTCAGCAGATCATCAAAAGGAGTCTCATCAGAAACAAAAGTATCATAAGCAAACTTTGCTCCTAACCTGAAACCAGTTATGAAACTGTCGAGGGTAGATTCACCGTTTACAATACCCCACGCATCGACATATTCAAGAAATCGTTTTTGGGATTCACCGGCAAGTTCCTTGAGAAGCCAGTCCTCGTTTTCTGAAAGCATTTTCATTTCACGCCTGACTCTTCGATTTTTCTTTATGCTCTTTTCCTGTGGATCGATGTTTCCGTAAAAAACTTCTTCAATAAAGTTTGGCATAAATATACCTCCAAATCTAAAATACTGACCGAAAATAATCGAACAAAAATATAAGGGAATAAGCGGGAGCATGGCTGCCGCTTATTCCCTTTTTATATATAAAAATCCCGTGTTGGGATCGAAAGTGAAGTTTCTGACACGAACTTCTCCATCTCTGCATCTGTACTGAAAAATTCACGTAATTCACGTAAAAAGATGAGTTTACCGGCATAACTCCGCCATAAACGAACGTAATTTTTTGCGTAATTTTCGCGCAAAAATACGCTCTTTGGCGTAAAAAGTTGCGTAATTTCCTAAATGGGAGCGGGTGGGCGCATTTTTAAACGTTTAAAAACAAAAATCAACTAACAAATTAATAGTGTTAAATTTTAGGGATAAATTCTAAATAGAAAAGAGGTGAGAAAAGTGTCAGTTCCTCGAAGAAAGAGTAAACTTGTTATTCATGATAATGATGTGGATCTCACCGTTTACAGTAAAGAAATAATCGATACTATAAACGAGATTGCACCCAATAAAAACCCAAAGGTATTCAAAAATTACTTTTCAACATCAGAATTAACGAGAGCCGAGTCCATACAAATTGGCCAAAAGCTTTCCAAAATACCGGGGCTTAAGGATTATGGGGTTACAATAACCACTTTCAGACTTTTTGAAGGCAAGCTCTATGAGAGTGAAACTTCAAACAGGCTTGTTAATAAGAAAAAGAAGATAACAAGCATTACTAAGTCAAATAACACAACCAAAGGGGGTCATTTATAATAAATAAAAACGTTACAGTAAAAAGAAAATATCTTAGCATAGAAGACATTCAAAGGGAATATCTCCCGGTAAGTAAAAAGAAGATCCGAGCCTTGGCAAAGAAGTATTTACAGCTGAAAATCATAGGCGGCAGAATGTATGTTGACCGTGATGAGCTTGAAAAACTCCTTGCAGACCCGGAAAGGGAAAGATTTCCTTTAGACTGATGAGGTTTGATGAAATGAAGAAAATAAGGGTAATTAAAATAAAGCCTTGCGAGTTCCCGGATGTTGCATACATCTATCCAACCCGTGAGGCTATTCTTTTGTCAGTCGGCGGTGATGGTATTCCAAACGATAACGCAAAGATGAAAAAGATAGATGAGAATATTTATATCATATATCCTGTTATCCTTGATGCGTTTGAACTTGAGTACAACCGCAGAATTGACAATACATCAATATTCGGTACCTTTGTTGTGGTGGAAACAGACAGCGAAGGAAAGCCAAAGTCTATGTCTGATGAGAATTTCAAGAAATATGTAAATCTGTTTTGGGAACCCGAATTTGTGGATTCGGATACAACAGCAGAGTTATACAGCGACTTTCTCGTTCACGCATAGTATATATCTCAATTCAAAATACAAAATGTAAATAAAAAGGAGCGAATGTTATGGCACTTGAAAAGAAATATATCGTATTTTTAGCAAAAATGGAATGCACTGGCAAGAATAAGAAAAAACGCAGTCTTGCTTCCATAAATGAACTTTCCATTGAGGAACTCAATGAGATCTGGCCGGGTTGGACCCCTAAAGATATCGCTGACAGTTTCCTTGATATCTATAACCATATATTAAAAGCAGAAGCTAAGGGAGTAAAAAGAGAAAATGCAAGACTCTACACCCGCAGCTTACTTGCTGAAAGCTGGATGACCAAACAGCTTACTGTTTGGATGACAGATGGAACACTTTCTGATGCTGAAAAAGAAAGGCTTGAAAAACCTTTGTTTGATGTTAGTATGACTTGGTTATAATAAGAGGGTACGTAGTTTGTTTCCTTATAAATTTTTATCATTAGTATTCCTTATCCTCCGTATTTGTACCCTCTTAAAATGAAGAAGGCAACTACCCTAAGTGGTGGTTGCCTTCTTTCCATATTCATAGATTTCCTGCCTTCTGACTGTGATGGAGGTATTAAGACTTGGGTAAACATCCAAACCTGTTTTGATGGTAAAGATAACTGTATATTTCCCAACAACGATGCTGTCTATAAATCCACGAATGAATGTTTTAAATTCCGGGTTTGCGATGGCACCTTTCAAAGAGGCATATTTGGAAAGAATATGTGTAATGTCTATATTCGCATCAGGGTTCGTAGAAAGGAAACTAAGCTTTGACCTTTTCTCAAAAAGCTCCTCTTTTTCTGATTCGAGTTTATTAAGACGCTCAATTAAAGCAGAAGAAATAAGGCCGGCAGCAACGGCGTCTGCGACATTTTTCAGTTCTTCTGCATTTCTTGCTATTTCAGCATCTATCTCTTCATAACTTTTTTCTAAAACTTGAGTAGCCGTAGTTGCATATTTAAGAATATTCTTTTTAATGTTGCTGAGCGACTTGCGGTTTAAGATATAGTTTTCAAGAAGATATATAGTATATCGTTCAAGGTAGTCACGGTTGATTTCCTTGTTGGAACAAATATTGCTATGAGTAGGACAGCGATAGGTGACATACTTTTCTTTGTTTCTGCCGCTGAACCTCATGTTCCCTATCATAGAGTGGTTGCATTCAATGCAGCGCACCTTCCCTGTAAGCAAATATTCCTCTTTTTCGTGTTTGGGAGAAACCCTGCCGCCTATACACTTGTTTTCTTTAATGCGTTTGGTTACCGCATTAAAGGTTTCTTCATCCACTAAACGAGGGCAGCCTCCTTCGACCACAATCAGAGAAGAATAATCCTTATATGAATGGTCGTTTCTTGTTCCTGTGGGAGATTTTGAAGCTCTCCGGTTATATACATAAGTGCCATTATATTTGGGGTTTGTGAGAATGGAATACAGACTTGACTTTACAAAAGGCCTGCCGGCTTTTGTTAGAAACCCTTGTCTATTTAATTCCTTTATTATTGCTCCGTACCCAAACCCTTTTGCATACATGGAAAAGATAATGTTTACCGCTTCTGCTTCTTTTTCGTTTATGATGTATTTTCCTGTTTCCGGGTCAATATCATAACCCAATGGTGCTATACCGCCTGTTGTTTTTGCCTTTAATGCTGTTTCTCTGAGTCCGCGCTTGG
Organism: Oscillospiraceae bacterium; assembly: GCA_017847875.1. Taxonomy (GTDB): domain Bacteria; phylum Bacillota; class Clostridia; order Oscillospirales; family Ruminococcaceae; genus UMGS1668. Next base: position 10,985 of record JAGASN010000005.1, read on the forward strand.
TATTTCGTGACAGGTCTGCAGAATAGAATTCGTTCATGCCTGAAATGACCGATTGCATCATGATGCTTTCCGGGCTGTCATCAAGATTTTCAATAACACTATAAAGCGTTACTCCGTTTTTATTTAAAATTCTTTGATATATGGCATGGTCAAAACGATTTCGGGCAAATCTATCAAACTTATATACCAAAACAGTATCAAACTCATGATTGTAACTATCCGATACCATTTGCTGGAATTGCGGCCGTTTATCGGTTGTCGCTGATTTTGCTTCATCGGCATATTTCTTGACTATGATTACACCGTTTTTACGGCAATAATCCTCCATCACTCTGAATTGCCCGTCGATGGACTGTTCCTGTTGGTTCGCACTTGAGAATCTTGCATATAATGCGGCTCGGCGATTGATGCGGAACATAGATTCTTTTCACCTCTTTTGTATGTTCCTGCCGTGTTTATACGGCAGGAACGATATTGTTATCGGAGGTGCTTTGTTCCGGAGAGCTTTCTTTAGCGATAAAAGGTTTGAGTATCCATCCATTACGTAAGCTTGGTGTCAACGGATGCAATCCATTCCTGCCGTTTTCATCAGAGATAACGCATAACTTATCTTTATATTTCTGAAGCTTGTTAACAACCTCTACAGCTCTCTTCTCGATATTAACGTTAGCATCCGCGCCTTTTCCCCATGCAAGAATAACAAGCTGGCATTCATCGGCAGCTTTCATGATATAGCTGTCATTCTGAGGATCGTTAAGCTCATCGGGAGAATTCCACCTAAAATTAAGTTTGGGAGTGAGCTGAGAAAAGAGATTCACAATCTGAACGCCGCCATAGTGCTCCAAACGAGCAACGTTGTTGACGATCAATGCTGTAGTAGTGTCGATTAAAATATTATCGGCATGTGCAGGATTCAAGGCGACAACGGCAACAGAGGGTTTCTCTTTATCCCAAGTTCTTTTCCAAAGAAAACGGTGGGAACGGTCATCAGAGAAAACGGATTCGCATTTAATAACATCTTTGTCGGTAATCATAGTATTACTTCCTTTCTTAATCAATTTCGAATTCTGCGCAAACAAAATCGTCGCAGTCCAGAATTATATCGCTGGCATAATACATGTCTTCAGCTATCTCGAGCGCGTCGGCCTCAGAATCAGCTTCGATTTTTACTTTCTGTGAGAGCGTTTCTGTAACGATAACAGTATATTTCATATCAGCATTCCTCCTCCAATTCTTTCAATATTTCCCGCGGAGCATCATCACGATGTACCACAAGGACAGTACAAAACTCGTTATTAGCCAGATAGCAGGCGGAAATGATATGGTTCTCATTTTCCGCCACATATTCCGGAATATGTCTTTTGTAATCAAATTTTTGTTTCAGCTCCTTTGCCGGTGTTCCATAGCCCACCACGAGAATAATGCCGTCTTCAAAAGTGCCTGCGTCCTCATCGGAAAATGTTTCTGCGTTGCTGCGGACTGCTTTCCAGATGCTTTCGTCTATAAAACGGTAATTTTCCATATTCTGAATGGAAGTGACGTTATATACCATCTTGAGCACGCTCCTCTCAAAGCCCAAAGAATTTGAGCATGATGGATTCAGTAACTTCAGTATCTGTGTAGTACTCGGGTTCCTCGAAGACTTTATACCAATGCTCGAACTCTTTATCGGTTAAAGAACGCATACCACCTGAAGGGGTATCTCCGAAAACGTAGAAAACGCCTGCCAAAATGTCTTCTCCTAGTTGTCTATTTCCTTTAAGGTTGAGAATTTTGCCTTCTTCATTAAGGAGCAGTGAACACCTACTTCCGTCAAGATGAACGATTTCGATGAGGCCTTGCTCTTCACATCCGATGCTCACAGCTTTCTGAAGGCTGTCGAGGTCGGTGTTTAATAACGTTTCTTTGGGCTTTTCTCCGGGTTCGACCATGAGAACACGGATTTCCTTTGCTTTTTTCATAAATAACATCTCCAATAACAAAAAAATCCCCCATGGAAGGGCAACGTAATAGCTGCCTCCATGGGGTCTATATAATAATATATAGATATAAAATAAGATGATGCGTTTGTGAGAAAATCGTAAATTTGTGCAAAAGCACCAAAATTGACTAATAATCGTTTTGAGTATCAAAAAATAGTTGTTTTGGACATAATCCACAAAGAAATTTCCTAAAAATGGAATCAATAGGCAAAAAAACAGTGTAAAAATGTTCCGTAAGTCAGAAACTCCTAGGCAGGACTGGAAGAATCGAAGACGACCTCGACATGTGGTCCATAGCGAGGCTAAAAGCAATACGAGATGTATAATTATTGTTATTGTGCACAAAAGCAAAAACAGAGATGAATTAACTCAGGGACAGTACAAAAATGGGAAATTTGTAGGATGTTACAAAGTTGATAAAACGGCATAAAAATGCGAAAAATTGCGTTGACTATAGGACGGATAGGTGTTATAATAAGCACATCACATGAGATGAACCCTTGAGGTTGTTATGCAGGATGTGATTTTTTTGATCAAAAATATATTACTTATTGTATAACAACCTACTTAGGTGAAAATCGATTGTGACAATCAAAAGAGAGCGCCGAGGGCATCTTGCTTTTCGTTGCTCTCGAAAAAAAGGTTTGTACCTTAGCTGTCCTAATAACTTCATAGGAAGTGCGGGTGAATCCTTGAAATCGTCAACTTGCTTGCCACAAGAAGTAACATTCCCAAAATGCGGACGCATTGAAGGGAAAAGCACCTATTGCAGCAAGCGCCAAACCCCAGTGCAGAACATCTTTCTGCGCGCAACGTGAACATTGAAAAAAGAATAAGAGACCCTAAAAAAAGGTTTCTCCATCCAGTAATAAAAAGGGTGGAGAATCAAAATCTCCATCCTTTTTATATATAATATATCAAATATAAAAAGGAGGTGCACGAGGTATGAAATATCCTAGTGCAAAAATGAAAAAAGAAAAAATCACCAAAGTTACGCCCGGAGAATATGTCAGTGTAGTCGAGAAAATCGAAAACGCCCCCGGTTATAACGATGGCGATGGTATCGTAATCTTTTACGTTCTCGAGAAAAACGGTAAAAAGTACCCTTATAAAGAAACTTTTGCCACCTCTCTTGAACATGTAAGAACCGCTGCTTTCAATGATTATATCGCAGAAGTTGGCGCATCAATCGATAACCTCGCTCCTCTCGTTGGTGCAAAAGAAAAACTTGTTCTTAAAAAATATGACTTTGGTTCAGCTGGAATTTTTACAAATATAGCTGAACGCAGTTTTATTTTTGAAGACGGTGATCTTGATGCCACTAAGTAATTTTTCTGATTTTTTCTTCGAAGACGGTCGCACGGTTGTCGTCAACAGCGATGACGAACCTATGGATTTCTGCGAGGAAATTAGAATTGATTCTGAGAAAATCGATATCAGTTCTACGGAGCGTGAAGTTCACGCAAAAGTTATTTGTGAGGACGGATTCCACGGTGAGTGGGAAGGTCCGCGTGAAGAGCTTTTGCTTCATCCGCTCAACGCTCTTGTATCATGTGGGTTGAGTTTACCTTGTACTCAAGATAACGCACTAACGCTTTCCGAAATCCTGATGGAAACAGAAAAATCTGCTGATAAAGTTTATAGGCATACCGCTCTCGGTTGGTATAAACACTGCGGAAAAAATTGTTTCCTTGGCTCAAAGGTGGTTGGTTCAGACATCAAAAGCGTCTTTGCATATCCCGAAAAAGTTGAATCTTCTGGTACATTTAAAGAATGGCAAGAAGCAATTCGGCCCATAATAAAGGGCCGTCCTAAGATTCAGCTTGCTCTTGCGGTAGGCGCTTCGGCAATGCTTGTTCCAATTCTTGCCGAAGCTGGCTTATTGAGTGGTTCCATAATCGTAGCGTTCATTGGTAAGACTTCGCAATCAAAGACGACGATGTTGCGCACCATTTCCGGTATATACGGCCGAGGTGAAATTGGCTACTCTATCGAAAGTTTCAACGATACCGCAAACTATACGGTTGAGGCACTTTCTGGCAAAAGGGGCTTTCTCCATTGCATTGACGAGATCTCCGTAAAGGATGATATTTCCGATACTATTTATTATTTTTCTCAGGGAAAATCCCGAGGAAGGTGTAACGGTGACGGAAGTATTAAGAAACTTCGCCAATGGAGCACAACCATCGTGCTTACTGGCGAAAGAAATATCTTCAAAGAGCAAACTAATGGGGCACGTGGTTTAAAAGCTCGTGTTATTCCAATAAACTTGCTCTGGACGGATACCCCGTATGATGCCAAAATGGTGGAAAATTTCAACGCCAACTATTACGGTGTTGCCTATGAGCCTCTTGCAAAATTCTTGCTGAACGTTCCTCGAGAACATTTGCTTAACAATTATAAGCAAATTTACGAGGACTTTTACAAGCTCTTTGGTGTTGCCGACGGAGTTGAAGATCGTCTGATTAAAATGTATGCTGCTATTTTTCTGGCGGCAAAAATAATGTCAAAATCCTGGAAACTCGATGTAGATACGGAAGCCATAAAACAGCTTCTTCTCGAGATCCACCAGAATAACGAAACGGTGAAAGAACCTGCACATGAACTCTACGAATCCATCAAATCCCAACTCCTCGAAAAGGCGGACAGGATTATTGATGGTAATTCCAATGCTTACGTATGTTCAAATCCTATCGGCATAAAGGGCAAACATTTCCAGTTACCGGTTCTATGGCTGAAAACTAGCATGTTAGATGCCATGATTCGAAAAGCAGGAGAACAAAATGTTGACCTTGCCCGTGACCAACTTTTTGAGGCTGGGTACCTTTATCGCCCGTATGGTAACAGAAAAAAAGTAAGCAAAACGCTTGCTGGTATTTCCGTTTATTGCGACTGTTTGGCTTTGACTTCAACCACTGGACCTAAGAAGCCAACAGCGAAAAAGAAGAAACGTTTCCGTAAAAAAGAAACTGTTAAAAAAGGCCCACAGCTGGCAAATTTGCTGGCACCTGATGATGAAGACTAAATTGTGATAATAACACCCAAGGGGAGAACGGTACAGGCCACACGCCCAAGGGCATAATATATATTTACAGTCGCATGGCCTGTTAAATGCGACTACAGAGTTTTTAATATGAACATGATGAAATTTGAAAATTTGGCCGCCCTTGCGGCCTTCAGATAGAAATACGCATGAGGCGGCCTCCAAAAATATTTACGTGGAGGTATATGTTAATGGTTATTAAAGTAAAAAATTATTTCGATAAAGCGAAAACTGTCGAAAATGTTCCCATGGCTGTAAAAAATGAGCATAAGGGCGTTTCTAAACCTTCCCTCAGTGTTGTTTATAACAAGAATAGCAAGAGGGTCACTCTTACCGCTGGTCTTGCAGATGCACTTTGCCTTGAAGAGTCTGTCGATTTCTTCCCACTTGTTGAAGATGGAATTCTCCTGGTTTCCAAGAAACTTGATCTCGAAAACGTTTCAAACGGAAAAATCAACAAGGAAGGCAAGAGAATATGTTATTCTGAACCCCTTTCTGCAATGATTGCAAAGGCTTTTGAGCTCGATTACAGTAATTGCACATCAAAGCATTTCGATGACATCACATTTGATGAAATCGACGGCGTTAAGGTTGCTGCAGTTAAGATTAAATAATTTCCGCGCAAAGGTGGTGCTCACACCATGAGCACCACCTTACCCGCCTTAAAATAGCCCGTGCTCAAAGCACATGAAGAAAAAATAAAAGGGTAAATACCCGGAAAGGTGAAATTATGTTACTTCTTCAGATTTATGCTGTTATAAATAAACTTCTTAACCCGGAATTTGTTATTCCGCCACATGAAATTGATGGCATGCCAGTATGTTATATTGATCCCATTAGCGCGGAACTTAAAGAGAGATACAAACTGGATTTTGATTGTAAAGAACCGGAAGCACACGCCATACTTGCTTTCTTGAATGCCGTTTTCGGCGGTTACACCGACTCCCAAATTTGCTCTGCAGCTACTGATATAGAGGAAATGCCGGAAGAAGTAATCGATCTTCTTTGGCCGGAAAACAAGGAAGAGAAATGCGATGCATTATTCATGAGCATATACTCAAAGTGCTTCCAGACAGAAAAAAGAAGAGAAGAAAATGCTTTGCTAGGAAAAAGAATGATAGACCCTTATGCGATATACACCTATAAGAGATTTAAAAAAACATGGATCTATAAAAGAACTACAAAAAAGGTTTACGATAAGACCTTGGCGGGCAGACGCAGAAGAAAAATCAGAGAAGTTGTTTTTGATCTGGAGCTAAAAGGTGATATGGAGGACGCAGGATGAGTGTTGTAACCGTTACTCGTAAAGTCCTAAAAAAGCCTTCCGAAGGAGCTGCAAAAGTTACAGGCAAGAAAGCTCCAACAAGCAAAAGGCAAAAAACGCTTTCCCATGATGCACTTGTTTCAGTGCTTAAAAGAATTGATTTCAGATAAAACAGTCAGGAGGCCTTGCCTCCTGGCGAGGCCTCCACATAGGAGGTATATATGCTTACTAAACTAAAAAAATATAATGACGCCCTAAAGGCAACACAAAAAATGCTCGAAGAGCCTAATAAGCTCTGTTCAATTTATGTTCGTTGTTCAACACCTCGGCAAATACGCACTTCACTTACTTATCAAAACGAAGAAGTTGAAGAGTATGCGATTAAAAATGGTTTTAAAATAGTTAAGAGGTATGAGGAAGGTGGCAAAACTGCAGCCTATGATTCCCGTAGGGTTTTTCAGGAGATCATGGAAGACGTCAGAAACGGCGTCGAGTGGAAATATCTTTTGGTTTACAACGACAGTAGATTTGTAAGAAATCAAGTTGATGGCGACAGCTATGAAGCTCTGCTCCGTTCATACGGAATAAAAATCATCGGTGTATCTGAACAGTTCGACTATGATAATCCGAAAGATCGAAAAGTTAAAAAAATACGTCGTTTCTATAACGAGCTTCTTCTAGACGATATTTCAGAGTCTACCTTTGACGGCTTACGTTCTCAAGCGAAAAAGGCAAACCATTGCGGTGGCCTTCCACCTCTTGGTTACGATGTTGTTAATGGAAAGCTTGTAATCAATACCTTTGAAGCAAAAGCGGTAAAACAGATATTCAACCTGTTTGAAAACAATGTCTCCCTTAGCAAAATTGCTGAAAAGCTCAACGAGCAAGGTTTCAGAACAAAAACGCACGAAAGATTCAATAAGAACTCATTCTCATCAATCCTGAAGAACGAAAAATATGCCGGACTTTTCACATGGAATGTCAAAACGGCAAAAGATGGCAGAGGTAAAAGAAATAATCATAAAGAAAAAGCTCTTGAGGATCAGATTTTTGTTCCTGGAGGCTGTCCTGCTATCATCGAAGAAGAACAGTTTGAGACCGTTCAAAAAATGCTCGAGGAGAGGGCAAACGGAACTGCATGTTCCAAAAGTCGTCACCATTACGCTTTGAGCAGTAAAAAGATTCTGAAATGCGATAAATGCGGTGCTTTTCTTGTTGGCAGTATGATGACAACACACGGCCAAAAATACCGCATGTACCAATGCCCGAATCATAAAAAAGGCCTTTGCGAAACCAAAGACATAAACGCAGATATCCTTGAGGATTTCGTAATATCCAATGTTATCGAGTCAGCTTTCAAAGAGGAAGATCTTGAAGAACTCGGAAAAGCGATAAACGATAACCTTGACGAGAAAGTTTTGAAGCAAAAAATCGAAGATGTCAACCACGACATAAAAAACATAAGCAAGGCATTGAGGAAAAAATGTTCTGAGACCTTGCTCGATCAACTCGATGAGCTCGAAGAAGAGCGTAATGGCTTGGTTGAGCAGCTTGAAAAGAGCGAAGCTCTCAAGTTCGACTTTAATGAAGAGAGCCTTCCTGCGGTAAAGGATGCTGTCTTTGATTACCTTAAATACTCCGATGACCTAGAAGCAACAAAGCTCTTAAAGGCAAACGTTTCCGTTGTTGTGGTAAATAACGATGAAGTCAAGATGGAGGTAGCAGTATGACCACTGTTGAAGAGATTTTCGGCAAACCCGAATCCGAGGTAACCGAGAAAGAAATAAACTGGTATTTCTATAACTGTGTCGGCTACCCAGACTGCGAAGAACATTGGGCTTGTGCCCTTCCAAAGCTCCCGGACGGCTGGGAATCTTACCTCTGGAAGGAATACACTCCAGAGGATGTTGTAAAAAAATACCGTAATGATTACAACTATATCATGATGTTTTACGGCGAAGCTTTAAAAGAACCGGATTTTCCCAGTCATAGGGAACTATATAATGCACTAAAGAAATATTTCCTTGAAGGTTGGAAAGCGGCTATGGTTTTGCAATGGGTCAAGGAAGGCCGCTTTGATAAGGCAGAGAGTATGGATCTCAAAAAGATGTATATGGATTTAGCCTTAATTGAATTGAAGGCATAAACCCGAAAATAAAAAGCTGATAGTTAAGTTTTTGGCTTAACTATCAGCTTTTTTGCGTTTCTTTAAAATTTCTGGTGGAGGCGACGAGAGTCGAACTCGTGTCCGAAAGCCCATTCACACAAACTTCTCCGGGTGCAGAATGTTGTTTGAAATTCCCAAAAACGGCGGACAGCATTCAAACTGCCCTTTTCGGTATTTCCCTAATACAACGGCGGTACGAGAAAAGCTCCCGCCAGTCGTTCACCGCTAATCGACGCCCTGTCCGAAGCCGCGGTACTCAACGGCAGAACGGCTGCTTAATTAAGCAGCGTAAGCTAATTTAGAATTGTTAGCGTTTATTGTTTTTACCCGTTTTATAGATGGCCGGGCGCATCTACCCGCTATTCGTGCTTCAAGACCCCCGTCGAAACCTTTACGCCCCCATATAAGGGAAACGCCGGTAAGGAGCACTTGATGTGCTATATTATTATACACATTTTTTGGGGTAGTTACAACAGTTTTGAAAAAATAAAATCCGGTAAGCAACAAAAAGCAAAAGACGCAAACGCCGGCGCAAAAGGACTGGAAAATGGAGGGTGATGTGAGGTGACATGGTTCCATTTGCAAGGAAATGATATATTTTCCTAATCACACTAAACCCAATAAAGTGCAGATTTAATCCGTGTTACAGAATATTCTTATTATGGAAAAAGCATAAACTCATATCTTAAAAAACAAATAATAGTTCAGATATATGATACAAAACAAAAACGGCTGCAAAGAATGCAGCCGTTTTTGTTTTGGGGGTATTTATTCAAGAACGCGGAAATAATCTTATCAAACCTGGCGACCTGCGGCATAACCTTCATGAACAGCGTCCTGGATCTGACGTGCTCCGCGGCAGTCGCCGACGGTATAAACTTCCATGTTGGTTTCTTCTTCAAGTTTGTTTGCAAGTTCTTTTTGAGGAGTGAAGCCTGCGGCAATTACGATTGCGTCGGTGGGAATTTCCTCGGTGTTGCCGAAGCGGTCAACGATAACTGCGGTGTGGTCTTTAACGCTTTCAAGACGGTTTCCGGTTACGATTCTTACGTTGTTTCTTCCAAGAGCCATGAGATATTCGGGAATAACGGTTGCTCTGGAAGGAAGGAACTGATCCATAACTTCAACGATGGTTACCTGTTTGCCTTCTGCTGCAAGTTCAAGAGCAGCTTCTGCGCCGGTGATACCGCCGCCGATAACAACAGCTTTGTCGCCTTCGAATTTAACTCTTCCGCCGAGATAATCCATTGCGTATGCAACGATTTCATTATCAATACCCGGAACGTTGAGTTTTCTGGTTGCGCCGCCGACTGCGATTATTACTGCATCGTATTTTTCTGCGATGAGTTTTTCTGCGGTTGCTTCCTCATATTTTACCGGGATACCTGCTTTTTCAATCTGGACTTCGTAATATTTGGTAAGACGGCGGATATCTGCTTTGTAATCCGGAACGGAAGCTTCAATCATTGCGCCGCCGATGCTTCTCTTTTCATAAAGGGTAACGTCATGGCCGCGTTTTTTAGCGGTAAGAGCAGCTTCACAGCCGCCGGGACCTGCACCGATAACTGCAACTCTCTTGGGTTCTTCGGTTTTGGGATATTTCTCCTGATAGAATTTGAAGAGAGTGGGGTTAACAGCACAGCGGATGGGCTGGTTTCCGAGGATACCTCTGTCGGTGCAGCCGATCATGCAGCGGATGCAGGGGATGATATCTTCGGAATGGCAGGCTTTTGCTTTTTTGGGCCATGCGGGGTCTGCAAGAACCTGTCTTGCGGTACCGATGAAGTCTGCCTGGCCTTTTGCAAGAATTTCTTCAGCACATTCAGGGGACTGGATAGCTCCGGTTACCATTACGGGAACGTTGACAACTTCTTTGACTTTTGCGGACATTTCTGCGCAGTATGCCCAGGGATAGAAACCGGAAGAATGGTTTGCGGTGGCGTGGGTTGCGGTTACAAGGTTGAGAAGTGCAACGCCTTCGCGTTCGAGAACTTTGCAGACCTCGATAGTTTCTTCAAGACGAATACCTTCGGGTTCGCAGTCGTCCATGCTGAGCTTTACGCTTACAGGGAAGTTCGGGCCGACATAGCGTTTGATGCTTCTTACGAGTTCAACAAGGAATCTCATTCTGTTATGGAGGGAACCGCCGTACATATCGGTTCTGTGGTTATCGTGGGGAGAAAGGAAGTTGGTGGGAAGGCATCCGCAGGCTCCGTGGATCTCAACAAGCTGGAAACCTGCGTTTTTTGCGCGGAGAGCAGCTTTTCCGTAAAGATCTTCGAGTTCATGAATCTCTTCAACGGTCATTTCGCGGGGAAGTTTTGCGCCTGCTTCGTACCAGGGTTCAAAGGTGATTCTGGAAGCGGAAACAATGTCGCTGCCGCTTACAAAGCCGTTGTCGCGTCCTGCATGAGCGATCTGGAGAGCGGGAATTGCGCCGTGTTCACGGATGGCTTCTGCCATGAGTGCAAGACCCGGAAGCATGGTGTCGTCTTCTGCGCTGAGACCCATGTGGTGCATGTTGTTTGCAACAACGTTATCCATGAAAACAATGCCGACGCCGCCGTCTGCTGCTTCTGCGGCAGCTTTTACGTTATAGTCGCTGACGGTGCAGTGATAGTTTGCAAGATGGGTGCCCATGGAGTTACGAATGATTCTGTTCTTTACTTCAAGGTTTCCGACATAGCCTTTGGAGAAAAGATTGGGATAAAGCGGATGTTTCATTTTTTTGTTCCTCCTGTTTTGATTTATGTAATGATTTTTATTTTGTAAGAGCTTCTGCGATTTTGTGGCAGATAGGCATGAATACGATGAGGATTATCCAGCCGAGAACAAAGAAAAGCGGGAAGATTCCGACCCAGACGCCGAGAACATGGAATCCTGCGGAAACAAAAACGTTGAAAAAGCTGATGAGCGCAACGTTGATGAATGCGACGATTCCCATGGAAATAACGTGAGAAAGGAATTTGCTTTTGATTTTTCCGGTTGCCTTCATGGCAAGAGCCATTGCAGGAACAAGGTCGCCGATTACATAACCGATGCCCATGGTGGTGACAAGACCCATGAGAAGGCTTTCGAAAGAAAGGCTTTTGCTCATGATCTGGGCAACGGCGGTAAGACCGATTCCGAGAAAGAAGTTGAGGGAAAAGTTGATGATTTTTCCGTAATTCTGTTTTTCAAACATGGTTTACATTCTCCTTTTTTGATGCTGTACTTTTTGCTGATTTCATGGTATAATACCGTTTGAAAATTAACAAGCATTAACTTTTGCAAAAAAGTTGCATTTGCAACACAAACCATAGAAAATGTTGCATAAGGTGGGAAAAACATGGCGGAAGATCTTCGTGTTATCAAAACAAAAGAGAATATCGAATCACATTTCATCGAACTTCTGAACAGATATCCTTTTCAGGAAATAACGGTGAAGATGCTTATTGCGGAATGCAAAATAAACCGTTCGACCTTTTACCGAAATTATGAGGATAAATATCAGCTTCTTGAAGAAATTACCGAAAAGCTCCTAAGAAAATACAAAAAGACTATTTATCCGGATATCATGAAAATAAAATCCGACAAAGTCGAAGATTTTGAAAAATTCCTGCTTCCGATGGTCAACTATTTTTATGAGAACGAAAGCGTTCTTCTTGCGCTTAACAAAGATACCGTTCCCGCGGTGATTTTTGACCGTATGTACCGCATCATGAGCGAAATGTTCCTTGAGGAAATTACTCTTTCGTATAATATCCGGGGAGAAAAGGCAACAGTCGCTTCCTATTTTTCCAACGTCATTGCGAGCAATCTGCTCACAACAATGCGCTGGTGGCATCTTGAACATCCGGAGCTTCCGAAAGATAAAATCATGGAAATACTGGTGAAATGTATTACAAAAGGTGTATATTCAAGTATGCACGAACTTGAGAAATAATATAAAAACCCTCCGGAAGAATTTTTTCCGGAGGGTTTTTATTTGATAATACAATTGTATTGAAGAAGGAAAATCAGTGGCTGTGTGAGAGGAACTTAGGAAAAGGTTTAGGAAAACCTGCTCATTTTGAAGCGTGCTCAACCCCCGTAAAGTGCAGTTTCAACCCGCGGAAATGGTCCGAAAATGCTATAAAAAGAGCTGCAAATTACTATATTTCCGTGGGTTGAACACAAAATTGTGGAAAAATAACGTTTATGGATTTAGTCGTCATCCCGACTGCCGTGCTCGTTTTGAGCACGCTATCTATATGGATTTTTCCGTGTTATTGGGCAGTAACGGGTCGCCTCCACCACAGAGTTTCACATAGCGTGAAAAATTACAGAATAAGCCACTTAGCTAAGCTTTGCTTGCTAGGTGGCTTATTTGTTTGGGATGGCTAGGATTGCCTTGGCAAAACAAGTTTTCGGGTTTTTGTAAAATGCCAAACGGCAAGAGAAGGCTGGCTAAAACGGGTATGCGGAAAGTTTATTTTACACAGATTTTACAAAACTCCGGTAACAGGTTTGATGTTCCTTTTGTATAGTAGTAACCGCAATGAAAAACTACTATTCAAAAGGAGCTTTTTTTATTATGAAAGCAAAAAGATTTTTTTCAATTTTTCTTTCCCTTGTTATGATATTCGCTTTTTCCGCCTGCGGAAAAGTGGATAACACCGTTGTCACAGATGGTTCCACCTCTATGGAAAAAGTTATCGGTGCTCTTGGCGAATCCTTTGAAAACGAAAACAGTGACATTTCCTTTACATATAACCCAACCGGTTCCGGCGCGGGAATAAAGGCTGTTGCTGAGGGCACCTGTGACATCGGACTTTCCAGCCGTTACCTTAAAGATGAAGAAAAAGCAAAAGGCCTTTCCGAAACCGTTCTTGCTTTTGATGGAATCGCAATCATCGTAAATCCGGAAAATCCGGTTTCCGATCTTTCTCTTGAAACCCTTGCAAAGATTTTTACCGGTGAAATCAAAAACTGGAGCGAAATCGGCGGAAACGACGGCGAAATTGTCCTTATCGGAAGAGAAGCTTCCAGCGGTACCCGCGACGGTTTTGAATCCATTGTCGGAGTTGAAGGTGTTTGCAAATACAGAAACGAACTTACTTCCACCGGCGACGTTATTACAACGGTTGCAGGAAACCCCAATGCAGTCGGATATGCCTCTCTCGCTTCCGTTAAAGAAAGCGTAAAAGCAATTTCCGTTGAAGGAATCGTTCCTTCCGAGGAAAGCGTTAAAGACGGTTCCTATTCCGTTCAGCGCCCCTTTGTTCTTGTTACAAGAACCGATTCTCCTCTTTCCGAAAGCGCACAGAAATTTTTTGACTACGCCCTTTCTGAAGATGCCTATGAAATAATCTACGCAATGGGCGTTGTTCCCGCAAACTGAAAAATAAAACGCAAAAAGGCGGCTTTGGTTAAAAAAGCACGCCTTTTAAGCGCATCTGAAAGGTTTTGAACATGAAAAAACTGAAAAATCCAACAGAAAAAATAATCGAGGGAATATTCCTCATCCTCGGGCTTATAACAGTCGGTTTTGTTTTGCTTATCACGGTTTATCTTATAATTTCCGGAATTCCGGCAATCCGGGAAATCGGGCTTTTTGATTTTCTTTTCGGAAAAACCTGGGATTATTCCAAAAATCTTTACGGAATTCTCCCCTTTATTCTCACCAGTATTTACGGCACCGCCGGTGCAATTATTCTCGGCGTTCCGGTGGGCTTTTTAACCGCCGTTTATCTCGCAAAAATCGCTTCGCCCAGGGTAAAGTTCTTTATGGAAACCGCCGTAAGCCTTCTTGCGGGAATTCCCTCGGTTGTTTACGGTCTGGTCGGAATGATAGTTCTTGTTCCGGCGGTTATGAAAACCTTTGATTTGCCGGACGGTTCTTCTCTTTTTGCGGCAATAATCGTTCTTGCGGTTATGATTTTGCCTTCAATCATCAAAGTTTCGATAACCGCTCTGGAAGCTGTTCCTAAAGAATATGAAGATGCTTCGCTTGCTCTCGGCGCAACCCCGGTTGAAACATATTTCCGTGTTTCCGTTCCTGCGGCAAAAAGCGGAATTGCCGCGGCGGTTGTTCTCGGAGTTGGAAGAGCCATCGGCGAAGCCATGGCGATAATAATGGTTTCCGGCAACGCCCCAAATATGCCGGAGCTTTTCGGAAGCGTTCGTTTTCTTACAACGGCGGTTGCAAGCGAAATGAACTATGCCACCGACGGAAGCCTTCAGCAGCAGGCACTTTTTTCTGTTGCGCTGGTGCTCTTCCTTTTTATAATGCTTATCAACGCGGCGCTGAATTTCTTCCTCAAACGGGAAAAGGAGGGTTAATATGACCGCAAAACGAAAAATATATATTGCGGCAATGCGCGCTCTTATGTATCTTTCCGCCGCACTTACCGCAGGACTTGTTCTTTTTATGATAATTTACGTAATGGCAAAAGGAATTCCCAACATAACATGGGAGCTCCTTTCTTCGGAACCCAGCTATCTTACCGAAAAAATCGGAATTCTTCCGGATATTCTGAACACTGTTTACATAGTCATTGCTACCCTTGTTATTGTAATTCCACTTGGAGTTGGCGCGGCAATTTATCTTACAGAATATGCCCAGAATAAAAAAATCGTTGCGGCAATTGAATATGCTTCCGAAACCCTTTCCGGAATTCCTTCCGTAATTTACGGATTGGTCGGACTTCTTTTCTTCTGTCAGTTTATGAGTTTTGGAAGATCGCTCATCGCCGGTGCACTTACTCTTGTTATTATGAATCTTCCGACGGTTATGCGCACCACCCAGGAAAGCCTTAAAACTGTTCCCCAAAGCTACCGCGAAGGTGCTTTTGGACTTGGAGCGGGAAAATGGAGAGTTATCCGCACCGTTGTTCTTCCGGGCTGTGTTGACGGAGTTATCACCGGTTGTATTCTTTCCATCGGCAGAATCCTTGGGGAATCCGCCGCTTTGCTTTTCACCGCCGGTTTTGCCCATTCCCTGAACGGATTTTTTGAAGGACTCACAAGTTCCGGTTCAACCCTTACTGTTGCCCTTTATTTTTACGCAAAGGAGCAGGGAGAATTTGGCGTTGCTTTCGCAATAGGAGCAATTTTAATGATTCTTACCCTTGGAATAAATTTTGCGGCGGAAGCAGTCAACAGATATTTTGAAAAAAGGAGAGCATTATGAGCGATATTCTTACGGTAAACGACCTTTGCCTTTGGTACGAAAACACAAAGGCGCTTAAAAATATAAATATGGATATTCCGGAAAAGAGCATTACCGCCCTTATCGGCCCTTCCGGCTGCGGAAAATCCACTTTTTTAAAAACTCTTAACAGAATGAACGATTTGATTCCGGGGGTTAAAATTGAGGGCGAAGTGTGCTATAATGGAAACGATATTTACGGCAAAGATGTTGACGTGAACGAACTTCGCCGCAATATCGGAATGGTTTTTCAAAAACCGAACCCTTTCCCCATGAGCATTTATGACAATGTTGCCTATGGACCAAGGACACACGGAATCACAAACAAGGCAAAACTTGATGAGATTGTTGAGCGTTCCCTTCGGGATGCGGCAATCTGGGATGAAGTCAAAGACCGCCTTAAAAAGAACGCCCTCGGTCTTTCCGGCGGACAGCAGCAGCGACTTTGCATCGCAAGGGCACTTGCTGTTGAACCGGATATTCTTCTTATGGACGAACCGACTTCCGCTCTTGACCCAATTTCCACCTCTAAAATCGAGGAACTTTGCACCCAGCTTAAAGAAAAATACACCATTGTCATAGTAACTCATAACATGCAGCAGGCGGTCAGAATTTCTGATTATACTGCGTTCTTCCTTCTTGGCGACCTTGTTGAATTTTCCGAAACGGAAAAAATGTTTTCACAGCCGGAAGATAAAAGAACGGAAGATTATATCACGGGGAGGTTTGGTTAATGCGTTCAAAATTCGACGAGCAGCTTGAACTGCTTAATGAAGAAATGATAAATATGGGAGCCCTTTGCGAACACGCAATCGAAACTTCCGCAAAGGCACTTGATGAAGGAAATATTCCCCTTGCGGAAAGCGTTTCGGATATTGCGACGCTTATTACCCAAAAGGAAAGGGAAATTGAATCCCTTTGCATGAAGCTTATTCTTCAGCAGCAGCCCGTTGCAAGGGATTTGAGAACAATAAGCTCCGCCCTTAAAATGATTTCCGATATGAAGAGAATCGGCGACCAATCCGCAGACATTGCCGAAATTATCACAATGTCAAATATTTCCGCCGGCGACGATACCTTCCATACCCACGAAATGGCAAAAGCCGTTATAAAAATGGTTACCGGAAGCGTTGACGCATTTGTAAAAAAGAATGTTAAAGCCGCAAATAAAGTTATAGAATCCGATGAGGAAGTCAACAGATACTTTAAGGAAATAAAGGCGCTTATTATCGAAAAGCTCCGGGATCCCGAAACCGACAGCGAATGTGCCGTTGACCTTCTGATGATCGCGAAATATTTTGAAAGAATAGGCGACCACGCAAAAAAACTTGCGGGCTGGGTGGTCTATTCCACAACAGGCATAAGAGAGGAAGATTAAAAGATGATTTTTTGCGTTGAAGACGACACAAGTTCAAGAGAACTGATGATATATACCCTTAATTCCGCCGGCTTTGACGCAAAAGGCTTTCCGGAAAGCACGGAATTCTGGAAGGCAATCGAAACTGAAACTCCGGAACTTATAATGCTTGATATTATGCTTCCGGGAGAGGACGGAATCGAAATCCTTAAAAAACTCCGTTCAAAAGCGGTAACAAAGGATATTCCGGTAATAATGGCAACCGCAAAGGGAACGGAATACGACAAAGTCATCGGACTTGATACCGGCGCGGACGATTATCTTGTAAAACCCTTCGGAATGATGGAGATGGTTTCGCACATAAAAGCCGTGCTCAGAAGAACGGCGCCGAAAATGTCGAAAAATATTTTGAGCACCGGCAAACTTTTGGTAAACCTTGATGAGCACAGCGTTTTTGCAAACGGCGAAAAGGTCGTGCTCACTTTCAAGGAATTTGAACTTCTGCGGATTTTCATGGAGAACCCCGGAAGAGTTTTCAGCCGTGACGCTCTTCTTGAAAAAGTCTGGGGCGCGGATTATTACGGAGAAACAAGAACCGTTGATGTTCATATTGGAACCCTGCGCACAAAGCTTGGTGAATGCGGAGAATATATCGAAACCATTCGCGGGGTCGGTTACAGAATGGAGGAACGCCATTGACAAAAAGAATTTTCCATTCAATAATTTCGGTTTCCGCGGCGGTTCTTATCGCTTCCGTAGTATTGATTTTCGGCGTTTTTTATTCCCAATTTTCAAAAGACAGGCTGACCCAGCTTGAAAACCACGCAAAATCCGTTTCCGTCGGAATTTCCGTTTATGGAACGGAATTTTTGCAGAATATAGGCGAAAGCGGTTACCGCGTAACCTATATTTCTGAAAACGGCGAAGTGCTTTTTGATTCCGAAGGGGATTTTTCAGAAATGGAAAACCACCTTGAACGAGAAGAAATTGCGGAAGCGGCAAAAACCGGAAAAGGCGAAAGCAAGCGTCTTTCAAAAACCCTTTCCGAAGTTTATATTTACTATGCAAAAAAACTTCCGGACGGAAGCTTTATCCGCCTTTCGGTAACGAGAGATTCCGTTTTTGCGGTGTTTTCAAAATCTGCCGCGCCCGCAATTCTGATAATCTTTTTTGCTTTTTTGCTTTCGGTTTTTGCGGCAAAGCGGCTTTCGAAAAAAATCGTTGAGCCCCTGAACGCTCTTGATCTGGATAACCCCCTTGAAAACAAAAACTGTGACGAAGTTGCGCCCCTTCTCCGAAGGATTTCCGCCCAGCAAAAGGAACTAAGAAGGCAGGAGGAAAAACTCCGCAAAAAGAAAACCGAGCTGGAGACAGTTCTTGAAAATATGGACGAGGGAATTATTCTTCTTACTTTTGAAGGCAAAATCGTTTCCATAAACTCCGCCGCAAAACGGATTTTCGGATATTCCGGAAACCCGGAAGGAGAAAACCTTTCCGCTGTTTGCCGGGATATTTCCGTAAAGGAAGCCTTTTCGGAAGCGGTCAAAGGCGGGCATTTTGAAAAAACAGCGGAACTTTCCGGCGGATATTTCCGCATTGACGCAAACCCGGTTTATTCCGGCGAAAAAGTTTTCGGTGCGGCGCTTTTCCTTTTTGACGTTACGGAAAAAGAGGATTCAGAGCAGATGCGCCGGGAATTCACCGCGAACGTTTCTCATGAGCTCAAAACTCCGCTCCATTCCATAACCGGTTTTTCGGAACTTATGGCAAGCGGAATCATGAAGCAGGAGGATTATATCCCATGCGCAAGGCGCATTCATGACGAAGCGAAACGAATGACAAGGCTTATTGAGGATATCATCAGCCTTTCACATCTTGATGAAAACGCCCACGATATGAAACGGGAAAAGGTTGACCTTTTTGCGGTTTGTGAAAACGTTAAAAAAAATCTCGAAGTTGCGGCAGATGCCATGGAGGTCGAACTTTCTCTTTCCGGAGAAAAAACAGAAATAGAAGGAATTCCGGAACTTCTGGAAACGATAGTTTTCAACCTTTGCGATAACGCCATAAAGTATAACCGCAAGGGCGGAAAAGTAAGCGTTTCCGTTACAAAAACCGCAAAGGAAGCGGTTCTTTCTGTTAAGGACACCGGAATAGGAATTCCGCCGGAGCAGTTTGAACGTATTTTTGAGCGCTTTTATCGTGTCGATAAAAGCCATTCAAAAGAGGTCGGCGGAACGGGACTTGGTCTTTCGATAGTGAAACACGCTGCGAAAATCCATGGCGCAAAAATTGAAATTGAAAGCGAAATTGGGGAAGGAACGACTATAGTTGTACGTTTTTCTGTTTGCTGAAATAGTTGCAAGCAACCATCGGTAACATCACCGTATTAGTGCAAAGGTTCCTGGGAATGAAAAAAGAATGAAAATCCATGGTCGTGTGACCCGTCTACCATCAAAACCCATTCCAACATGCAAATTTATACCCGTGACTAACCCCCGGAAAACGCAGTTTCAACCCCAGGAAATGGCCGAAAATCATAAAAAACAGGCCGTTTGTACTGGGGTTGGTGGAGGGTAATGGCAAAAAACATGGTTTATGGATTTAGTCGTCATCCCGACTGCCGTGCTCATTTTGAGCACGCCATCCATATGGATTTTTCCGTGTTATTGGGCAGTAACGGGTCGCCTCCACCAGAATTAAAGGAAAACACCGTCTTGCAAAAGCAGGGCGGTGTTTTTTTGTATATGTAAAAACCAAAAAATATTCTTTTCAGGAATAGACTATAAATTTAGTCTTGACAAGACTATAAAAATAGTCTATATTGAAGCTGTAAAGACTATAAGTTTAGTCCAAAGGAGGATTTACATATGAAAGAGAAGAAAGAAAAACTCAATAACTCCCAGGTAAAGGTTATGCAGCTTCTTTGGGAAACCGGCGCAACCACCGCGAAAAACCTTTGTTTAATGGCGGCGGAGCGCTATGATTGGAACAAAAACACCACCTATACCATAATAAAATCCCTTGTTGAAATGGGCGCGGTTGAACGCAGCGAACCGGATTTTCTCTGCACTCCGGTTCTTTCTCTCGAAGAAGTTCGCAGAACCGAAACAAAGGGTCTTGTGGATAAATTCTTCCATGGCTCCGCAAGCGCGTTTTTCTCCGCGTTCCTCGAAGATGAAAGCATCTCTTCCGAGGAACTGGAAGCCCTTAAAAAAATCATCAACGGAAAGAAATAAATCACTTTTTAACTTAAGAAACGAGGTGATTTTATTATGACAGAAATTTTTCTTAAAGTTTTAAACCTTTCAATAGGTGCCGTTCCGATAATGGCGGCTTTGCTTGTTTTGCGTTTTCTTTTCAAAAAAGCCGTTCCGCGAAAGGTTTTCTATATCGCCTGGGCGCTTGTTTTCCTGCGCCTTATGGTTCCGTTTTCTCTCGAAAGCAACCTGAGCTTTTTTAATTTTGTTCCGAAAGCGGAGGTTGTTGAGGAAAATATCGGAACGTCTGTCGTTTTCGTTGAAAACGAAAACGAGCGGGTGGAATTCCCGGTTTTTGTAAACCCGGGAAAAGAAAACCCGAACGTTGACGGAGTTTATCATTCCGCAATAACCGGCGAAATCATAACCGGCCCGGATATAACGACTGTTCCGATGGACAAAAACATGATTTTTGGAACGATCTGGATTTTCGGAACGGCGGGACTTCTTCTTTTCGGAATAATCGGTTATTTTGCCGTGCTCAGAAAAACAAATTTCGAAAGCGTTCCCTATACGAAAAATATCCGTCTTTCGGATTTTTTCAAAACGCCGATAGTCTGCGGACTTTTTCGCCCGAAGATAATTCTTCCGATGAATTTTGACCTTGATGACGAAGCAAAAGTTGCTTCGGTAATTGCCCACGAATGCACCCATATCCGAAGAAAGGATAACCTCTGGCGGCTTCTGGCAACATTCACTCTCTACGTTCATTGGTTCAATCCGCTTGTCTGGATGTGTTACAACGCTTTTATCCGGGATATGGAGGTTTCCTGCGACGAGGAAGTTCTCGGAAAATCGAAAAACGATATTCGCGCGGAATATGCCGAAAGCCTTGTTGCCCTTGCCGGAAACGGAACGAACCCCCTTTATGGCGGAGTTCTTTCCTTCGGCGAATGCGCTGTTAAAGAAAGGGTGAAATGTATAATGAATTTTAAGAAAACAACTTTGATGATAATAATTCTCTGCGTTGCGGCAATTGTTGCGCTTGGGGTTATTTTCCTCACCAATCCAAGCGCAATCCATAATCCGAAGGAGCTTTCTTTTGAAATTTCCGGCGGAGATGATATAAGCTTCAGCAGGGAAAACGGGCTTGAAATAAATCTCAGCTTTACCAACACGGGCGATAAACCGCTTTGGCTTTCCTCCGATATAACGGTTGACCGTTTTAAGGACGGAAAAGGCTATACAGAAAAATTCGAAAGTCCTTACGGAACAGTTATGGTAGAACCGGGAAAAACAGTTGTTTTTTGCGACAAAGTCCCGGCGGAATATTGCCTTAATGAACCGGTTTACGGCGAATGGGTGATTGCAAGGAGCGTTTCTTCCGATGAAGAATTTAGAGATGAAAGCGGAGCATCTTTCAGTTTTGAGATAAAGGAAAACCATTCTTTTAAAACCGCGGAAGATATCGTAGCTTTCGTTAAGGAAAATCCGGATATGCTGGAACTTATCGAAAATCCTTCAAAAGCAAAATTGAATGATTTGGAATATTACAAAAAGACAAATCAGGGAATTCCGGAAGTTATTGTTGAATTTTTTTATCTTTATCACAGCGCCTTTGTAACTCTTGAAGTTCCGGATTTTTCCGAACTTGACAAAGGAACCGGGAATTTTTATAAGATGGAGCAGTATCTTAAATATCAGATCGCCCGTGAAAGAATTGAAAATGAAAACGATTATGTGACCGATTTTGAACTTGAAATCCAAAAGGAATCCGGCGATGCTAGAGCTTATGTTTATTCCTGCAAATTCAATTATAAACATAAAGGTGGAAGAGAATCCGGAGGAGTTGACACCTGGAAATTTGTCCTTTTGGAAAACCCCAAAACCGGAAAAGAAGAAATTGAGCTTTTTGAATGGAAACAGGAAGGCTACGGCGGACTTTATCCCGGTCTTATAAATGTTTTTGAAGATATCAGAATGCGCTATTATCCGTATCACAACGATGATTATGAGCTTATCGCGAATATCGGAATCTGTGAGATTATGATAGAAAACGGATTTTTTAAAGAAAACGACATTATTTACGCAACCCTTGATTCCGCCAGAATCGGAAATTTTGTCACCCTGGGAAATTATAACGGAGCGCTTGAATGGCTTGTAATCGGCGAAAAGGACGACCAGCTTCTTTTGATAACAAAAGACTGCATCGAAGCACTTCCTTATCATAACAAAAGAAAAAAAGTGACATGGCCGGACAGCGATATCAGAGAGTGGCTCAACTATGATTTTATTGAATATACTTTTTCCGAAGAGGAAAAAATGTTCATTTCCGGTGCTGTTCTTGAAAATCCGGATAACAAAAGACCCGGAGGAGCAATTGGCAGTAACAAAACCATCGATGAGGTTTTCCTCCTGAGCCACGACGAGGTTCTTGAATATTTCCCGAACGGTTTTAACATCTATACCGAACCGACTCCTTACGCAGAGAAAAATCTGACCACATATGAAATAGAAGGAAGAGAAAGTTGGTGGTGGTGGACCCGTTCTCCCGGTCTCGGTCAGGATATGGCAACCGCCGTTAACGGAGTTACCTTCGGAATTGCCGATGACGGGCTTGTTGTAACCGAAAAATGCGGCGTCCGTCCGGCAATGTGGGTTTTTAAAACTTATGAAGCCGCAAAAGAAAATCTGGAAAATGCGGAAGTGAACCCCGCAATCGGTTATGATATTTATGCGGCGGTTTATTCCGGAAAAGTTCCGGAAGGGGAAACCGTTCAGGGGAAATATATCCCGAAATCGAGCGTTTTGCCTTCAAATGTTGTCTGGGCAAACGAGGAACAGAAAGAATATTGCGAAGACCTTCTCGACAGCATCGACCTCAGCTTTGCAAGTGCGTTCCTTGTGGGAAGCTATGACGACACGAACACAAGGGTCGGAATAGGCATGACCCAGGCGGAAAAACTTTATAAAATAATCAAAAAAGCCGAACTTGTTACAAGCGAACCCACAAACCCCAATATGCCTGTTTCAAAAGAAATACATATTGTTATGGAATCCGGCGATTATGTAAAAATTGTATGGGATACAAGCTATTTCACAATTTACCGCAAAGGCGATGAAAACGCTTTCCGCTTTGACGCAAGCAAAATGAAAGATTCCTTTACGGAATTCTGTAACCTTGCGGACGAATATTTTATTCATGGAGCGGGAACTCTGGCGCAATATCCGGAAAGCCCGGATATGGAGCACCTTATCCCGGAGAACGAAAAGACCATTACAACTCTTTTCAATAACAGCAGTAAATTTGCGGCGGAAAGCGAAATCGGCGATGAACTTCGCAACATTTTGAAATATAAAAACTTCAAAAGCGTTATAAATCCGGAAGATGCGGAAGTTTCCTCCCTCGGAAAGCCCTTGACAAAGGTTGACGGAGTTGAATTTGCGAGAACCGATGACGGCAAAAAATATACCCTCAGTCTTTATGAAAAAGGTTTTGTTTTAAGCGGAAGCGCAAGCGGAAAACTTAACGGGGCGGTTGTTACCGTTGAAGAAAAAACATGGGAAAAATTCGTGGACAAAATAAACGCGGAATTTGAAAATTCGCAGAAATTTGTTCCCTATTGGTTCGGACTTATAAACCAGAAAAACGTACTTGGAATTACGGCAAAACACGAGGATTTTTCAAGATTTTATAATTCCGGAAATGCTTTTGAAACGGATTATCTGCAGGAGATTATATATCGTCTCAGAAATATTGGAGTATCTTCCGAAGGGGAAAGATTTAACGGAAACCAAATTCCCAAAACAAACGAAAAACATCTTGTTCTGACAATCGAGTTCAACACCTGGACCGAATATACCGTGATTTTCACAAGAACGGAAGTAATTATGGTTTCAAGCGATATGAGTTACGGTCTGAGATATAAAACCGAAATTGACGGATATGACTGTTTCTTGGATTTTGCAACGGAGGAAGGCCCTATAAACGCAATTACCGGATAAATCTCCGGAAAGTTTAAACACCGGACAGAAAGGAGAGTTGTTATGTTAAAGAAACTTCTTGCAGTTTTGATCGCCATTCTTGTGCTCTGTTCCTGCGGAGTTCAGGAGGAACCGGAAATTCCGGAAGTGCCTGAAATTTCCGAACCCGAAAGTCAGGTTGTTCCGGAAGATGCCGCTTTACAGGAATGGGCAGAAAACCTTGAACCGATAGAAATTCTTGATACAAAAAATGTATATCCTTGGGCTATCGGTGAAATTTTTGAAATTATTATGAAATCCGAACCTGAGGAAAACAAAGCAAAAGAGCTTAAGAGTATCGAAGTCTGCGGCGGAGAAAACGAATTTTTTGTCAGCTATGTTTATTCTTCTGAAATTGAGGAAACGGCATATCTTAATATAAGAGTAAGAATGAATAATGAAGGCGTTTATACTCTTGTTGCAAGAGGCGGCGGACCAATCGACTACGGTCTTAAGAAAAATGATATTACGCTGGAAGATATCTATAAGCCTATTCCTCAGGTTTCCCTTGTTAACCAAGCTGACGCTCCGATATGGGAATACAAAGAAATTAAACTTGGTTCCAAGGAGCAGCTTGACCGATTGTTTTATTATATCGACAATATCGAAGAGATATCAAACATAACAGTTTCAAATGTTATTATCGGCGAAGGAATTTTATCAGAAGAAGAGGCTGCTGACTTTATCGACTATTTCTATCTTCTGTCCCCGAAAGTAAAGGAAGAAGACACTAATCCCGCCAGCGAATTGGATACTTATATTTATGCCTCTAACGATGCAGGGGAAGAACTTTGGCGAATGAGTATTGGCGGATTAGGGATGGTAATTGAATTTCCGGACGATACTCTGCAATATAGATTTGAACTGGACGAAGAAACAAAGGACAGTATTTTTTCCTTTGTGGAAGGACAAGGTAATGCTAACCCACCAACCGGCAAGCCCGTAATCTACCTTTATCCGGAAAAGGAAACCCTTGTTTCCGTAAATCTCGATTTTGACGGAAAGATTACCTATACCTATCCGGCCCTCAATAGCGGCTGGAAAGTTCTTGCAAAGCCCGACGGTACCCTTACGAACCTTGCGGATAATTCCACCCATTATTATCTTTTCTGGGAAGGCACCGCAAGACCGGAATGGACCTATGAAAAAGGCTTTGTTGTAAAAGGTTCCGAAACGGAAAAGTTCCTCCGGGAAAATCTTGCAAAAATGGGTCTTACCCCTAGGGAATATAACGATTTCATAACCTATTGGGTGCCGAAAATGCAGGAAAATCCATATAACCTCGTTTCCTTCTCCGGCAATGAATATTCCGAAATTGCAAAGCTCACCGTTGACCCCAAACCGGATAGCGTGATAAGAATCCATATGATGTGGAAGGCTCTTGATGAGCCAATAGAAATTGAACCGCAGGTTCTTCCGACATACGAAAGAAAAGGCTTTACCCTTGTTGAATGGGGCGGAACAGAACTTTTTTAAGCAGTTTTAAAGCCAAAAAAGCGCATCTCCTATGGGTGATGCGCTTTTTTTGAAATGTTTTTAGACAAACGTAAAATTTTTACCAAAATCTATTGACATAATGGTTAGACGGATGTAGAATTAAGCTGTAATTAGACAACCGTAAAAAGGAGATTTTTAAAATGGCTGAAAAAAAAGAACTTGTTCATCTTCCTAATTCTGAACTCGAAATTATGATGGCAATATGGGAGACAAAAAAGCCGGTTTCCCGCCTTGAAATTGATGAAAAAATTTCCGAAAAAAACTGGCAGGCGCCAACCGTTCTCAAATTCCTTTCCCGCCTTACCGAAAAAGGTTTTCTTAAATGTGAAAAACCGGAGGGCGCAAAAACAAACATTTATACCGCCCTTGTTTCCGAAGAGGAATATCTTGAATTTGAAAGCAACAGCGTCCTTGGAAAATTTTGCGGACGCTCGGTAAAATCCCTTGTTGCAAATCTTTATGAAAACAACACCATTAACGACAGCGAACTCGACGAACTTCAGAAATTTATCAACGAAGCGAAACAAAAACGCTAAAAAAAGATACTATTATTAAGAAAGAGATTAAAAAAGGGGGCGGAAATTTTGCTTGAAAACATTTTTTTGGATATTCTTGTAATTTCACTGACTTCCACAGCAGCAATTGCCGCAATTCTTCTTATATCAAAACTTTCGGAAAACAGGTTCCGCAAAAAATGGAGATACTGGATCTGGATTTTCCTTGCGGTTTATCTTATTATTCCGGTTAAAATAAATCTTCCTTCCGCGCCGATAAAAATGGAAGTTCCGCCCCACGAAATGATTTTCACCCAATCGCCGGAAGTTCCCGAAGAACATTTTGTTCCGGAAGCGGAAGAACCGGTTTTGCCTGAGCACGAAGAAAAACCGCTTGTTCCGGATTTGAGCACGGAAGATTCCGCTTTGAGCACCGAACCGAAAAACTTCGTTTTTCCAGTTGTTTTCGTCGGAGCGATAATCTGGATTTCCGGCGCGGCAATAGTCTGCGGCTGGAATATCGCAATGTATATCCGTTTTTTAAGCCGTTCAAAACCCTGGAACAGAGAAGTTAAAGATGAATTTGTGCTTGGTCTTTTTGAATGTATCAAAAAGGAAATGGGTGTTCCGGAAAAAGTTAAAATATACGAAAACCGCCTTATAAAAAGCCCGATGATGGTCGGTTTCGGAAAACCGAGGGTGCTCCTTCCCTCGGAAGCCCTTTTGCCGGAGGAATACGAATTTGTTCTCCGCCATGAACTCACCCATTATAAGCGCGGCGACCTTTGGTATAAAATGCTTCTTATGCTTGCCGCTTCCGTACATTGGTTCAACCCGTTCATCGGTTTTATGTGCCGCAACGCGGAAAACGATATTGAAATAACCTGCGACGAAGCGGTTGTTAAAGCCATGGAAGGCGACAGAAGGCAGGAATATTGCGCCACCATTCTCAACATTATGAGAAGGGGACAGAACAGCCCGCTTCTTCTTTCAACAAGCTTTTATGGCGGCAAAAAATTCCTCAAAAGCCGTTTTGCCGCGGTTCTTAACCCGAAAACCCACCGAGGAATTGCTCTTTTCATAATTGCCGCGATGGTGATCGTTATAAGCGGAACAATGGTTGCCTGCAATTCTGAAACTGTTCCGGAGGAACCGCAGGAAATTTCCGAAATCGTGACCAAGGAAGACGCCGTTTCGGAAGCGGAAAAACTTATCGAAAGCGTTTATCTCAACATGAACCTTGTTGAGGAAAAAGATTATAACGCAAAGCTTTCCGAAGAGGCAAAAACCCAGATCGAAGAACTTGTTGCTTCGGAAAACGAAGCAATTGAACTCGGTTACGGAAAATGGAACCGCAACGAATATGAAACCGAAATTATTTTCCAGGAAGGCCACCAGAGCGGAATCCTTTACGAAATGGTCTTCCAGGTTATCGAAAGATATTACGTTACCCAGCAATATACCGAAGACAGAACCGAAGACGATATGACGATCGTTTCCAGACTGGTAAAGGTAACCTATAACTTTGCTCAGAAGGAATTTGTAAAATTCCTTGTCCGCGATCTGAACTGGTTTGGAGAAGACCTTATCGGAAGACCGGAAGTGACCGGACCGGACGAAAACGGAAACTTCCCGCTTATTTCTCACGAAAACTGGGACAGATGGATAACTTATAACGAAGAACCCCAGACAGAGGACGAAAAACCGAACGGACCCATTTCTTCCGTTCTTGAATGTCCCGAATATCTCTCGTATCTCGAAGAATATTACCCGAAGATAAACGATTGGGAAATTGTTTATGAAACCGCGGATTATGAACTGGTCAGCAGCTATGACCCATATAATTATTGCTACCGCGAAATTTATATGCCGAGAAGGTTCGCTGTTCTCAAAACCGAACAGTCGGAAGATTTTGACCGCCTTTTCGTAAGCACATTTGAAAATTACGAACCTTATTATACCGATGAGGGTTATGTTCCAAAACGCGAATTCCAAAGCGGAAACAACACCGCTTTTGAAGCGGACGTTCAGGTGGGAAATATGGAAGGCGCGGAAATTTACGATACCTTCTTCACTTATTATAAAGGTCTTTGGTTCCCGAAAGAGGAAAAGACCATTGTTTTCGATACCGGATATAACAAAGCCATCGCGGTTTACGGAACAAAAGAACCTATCCATGTTTATGCCGCGGATAATTTCAAATGGTCTTATGACGTAAACGACAGAAGAATTGAACTTTCGGAAAAGCTCGAAGGAAATATGTATTTCCATTACAGCCTTTCTGTGAATGATTTCAAAGATGAAATGAGAATCGGTCTTTATGATTCCAAAACAAAAACTCTTCTCGATTTTGAAGGTCTCGAAGATTATTCCGGCTCTTTCGCCCAGATTTACTGGCTGAGTTCCGAAGAATTCATTATGGAAGCCGAAGGCGTTCTTTATTTTTATAGCGCCGAAGAACCCACAAAGCTTGTTGCAAAAATCGGCGGAAGCGGAAACGGCGCCGGCGAAAAAAAGGTTACTTCCTTTAACTATATCAAAGAGGATAAAACCCAGAAGGGACGCTACGCTTGGCTTTACAGCGTTGACGATACCCAGGAACACGGCTGCCTTGTTTTTGACGGCGAAGGAAACGTAATAGAAAACTTTACCTTCGGGCTCTATGGCGGATATATCGGAAGCTACAGCTTCCACGACGGACTTATCTATTTCAGCTATCACGGCGGCGAAAGATTTAACTATGCCGTTGACGCAAGGCCCGGAAAAGACCATGTTTTGCAGGCAAACGCTTGGTAACGGATATTTTTAAAAAATGAATAAAAACAGTTCCAAAAGGGCGGTTTTCCCGCACCTTTTGGAAACTGCACCATTTTTTAAGAAAAACCGGAAAATATTTTTTGAATTTTGCAACAAAATCCATGTTTTCCGTTACTTATTATATAAAGAGGTGGGGAAAAAGAATGCTTACAATGCTTAAAAATCTTCGAAGAGAAAAAAGAATGACCCAGGGAAACCTTGCGAAAATCTTTCATATATCACAAACTTCCATAAGCAAATATGAAAACGGCGAAGCTGTTCCGGATCTTGAAACCGTTGTAAGAATGGCGGATTTTTTCGGTGTTTCGCTTGATGATTTTATAATAAGAGAGGCAAAATAAGAATTTTTGGCAGAAAAACGAAAGGCGGCGTTTTTTATGAAAAAGCTGATTTTTACCATATTTATCATGTTTATCCTGGTTATGTTTTTTGTTTCCTGCGGCTGGAAGGTCGAAATTGTTGACCCGAGAGAACCGGAGGAAAGCGAAAGCGAACTTTTGATTTCCAAAGAGGAAAAAACGGAAGAAGAATCCGAAAATTCAAAGCAGGAAAATTCTGAACCGGAAACAAAAGAGCCGGAAGAAGAAAAAACTTTTCCTCCGCTTTCGGGAGATTATGTTCTTCTTGAAACAAGCGGACAGACGATTTATCAGGTTCTTGAGTTTGAAGATAAATTCATTGTCTATTATGGTGAAGGAAACATTGCCGCTTTTGATGTTGAAACCGGCGAAAAAATTTATGAATATTTTCTTGCCGATGTAAACGAAATGTTCGCTTTTGACATGGTGAAAAACGATTATAAAGAGGGTTTTGATTTTTCTGTTTCCATGTGGGACAGAATCGTTTATCTTTCCAGCGAAAACCCGGAGAAAATCGAAATCGTTTTCCTGCCGGAAGATATTGCGAAAACAGTTTATCAGAAAAGCGAAAGCTATTCGATTTATGAAGACAAAATAATCTGGATTTCAAAAGAGGGAATCCAGATTGGGGATATCACCGGAGAAAACAGAAAAATCCTTATTCCAACCGGGGATATTCTTAACAGAATAAAACCCATTGCGGAAAAAGCCTATGACGAGCTTTATTTTGTTGATGACGGCGAACCCTGCGTTTTTTATGAGGTAAGTTTTATCTGTGGAGGGGAAAAGGTTGTTGTGACTTCCACTTCCGACAAAACTTTTGTCTATTGGTCCGCCGCTCTTTATGATATTGAAAGCGGAGAATTTGAATGGGCTTATAACTATAACGAAATGGTAAATTCGGATTATCCCTTTGCGGATAAATATGTTGCAGTAGGCAAAAAATGGATAAACGCGGAAACCGGAAACTATAAGAATTTTAAATGCTGGCCAAGAAGCGCCAACGGAACAGATTTCTTCCGAACCGGTTGGCAGAACACTGGATTTGAGCTTTATCACGGTGATTTTGAAAACATTGAAGAAAACGGAAAGCTTCTTTTGAAAACCGACAGAGAAGGTGCGGACGCCTATATCGACGGAATTACCGAAAACTACGTTCTGGTTCATGTCTATGAAGGCGAAGAAGGCTGGGACGTTATCGCAAGATATAAATGAGGTGAAAAAATGAAAAAATTTATCTGCCTTTTGCTTGTTTTTATAATGCTTTTCTGCGGCTGTTCCCGTTGGAAAGTTGAAATTGTTGACCCCACAAAGCCCATCGAAAACGATTCGGAACTTGTTATTTCTGAAGAGGAAAAAACAGAGGAGACGGAAGAAAGCATTTTAAGAATAGAAGATTTCAATAAAATAATGGTTTACAGTGATGAAACGCATCGTATAAAACATGAGTTTTCTCGTGAAGAACTTTCGGAATGGATTTCTATAATTAAACCTGAAGAATGGATTGAAGTCACTTCTGAAAGAGAAAGCGAGGGAATATATAATCCCATCTGTTTGTCCGCATTTAATGAAGCTCTTTATATTTGCAGCAACAGTGCCGGAGAAGAAATAGCGGTAATTATTTTTGGAGAAGATGCGGAATCAAGGAAAGAGTTTATTTTGCCGGAAAACACCGTTGCTGCTGCAAAAGATTTTGAAACGAAAATAATAAAAGAAAATCCCAACGTTTTTACTTTTCCGGAATGTAATTATGAAATGTCCGTTGGTGCTTTTGAAAAAAGAGAAAACGATGATTATATCTTGTATCTTGATGAGCTTTTGATGTATTGCGATTGGACAGCCGCAAAAGATGATTTTAATAAACCTTATACCGGTTTTGAAAATTCGAGGGAACTTAACAGTAAAATTCTTTTCAATGTATTTATGTTTGTTTTTGATTATTGCGGATATAAAACAGACAAAAACCTTACAGATTATGAGTGGTTTGATTCCAACGGTGAAAAATACCACATTCCTATGGACGATATATATACGATCCTTGGTAAATATTTTTCCAACTATTGGGTAAACATGGAAGAAACATCGGTCAACTATGAACTTGATGAAAATAATAACGTGATTGCAATCGGCGGTGGCTATGGAATAACAAGTACACGTTATGACGACAGAAAAGTTGTTTCCGTGATTAATAACGAAGACGGAACATTAACGGCAGTTGTTGAATATCACGTTTATCACATGGACGAAAATGACAATATGATTCTTTCGGAAAAACCGGAAAAGCGAAACACTATCGTGTTCCGGCCGGAAACGTTCAGATGTGTGATTTTAAATCACAAAATTGAAAGTATAGGTGATTGAAAATGAAAAAATTTATCTGCCTTTTGCTTGTTTTTATAATGCTTTTCTGCGGCTGTTCCCGCTGGAAGGTCGAAATTGTTGACCCGACAAAGCCTATTGAAAACGATTCGGAACTTGTTGCTTCCGAAGATGAACCCGAAGAACCCGAAGAACCCGAAGAAAAAGAAGAGCAGAAAACAGAAGAGCCGGAAGAAAAATATGAACCAAAACCTGTTGAAACCCGCGAAGCGGAAAGCTTTTTCTATTCCGATGAAGGTTTTGAGGATATGGCGTTTTTCGCAAGCTGGCTTGGCGCAAAAGACTTTGAAAGCAGCGAGGAAACCGTTGATTCCGGAATGTTCTGGTTCTTTGCAAAGGAATTTTATGAAACAGTCGGCGAGGAAGCTTTGGATTCGGAAGGCTTTTTCTTCCGAATTCCGGAAAGGCTTGGAAACAGATATCTCATTAAATATTTCGGGGTCGATTATCTTCCGAAAGAAGATGACCCGAATTTTGAAAAAGAAACAAACAGCTATAAAATTGCGACCGCAGGCGGCGGTGCGCCCTATGAACTTATCAGCTACGACCACCCGGTAAATATTGAGGAAAATGAATTTTCCGTAAAAATGCTGATTCTTGAAGGAAAATATGAGGATACATATTATGCCTTTTCCGAAATGGTCTTTGAAGTTCTGGAAGATGATGACGGAAAATTCCTTCGCCTTGTTTCGAACAAAGTGAGCGAACATTTTTCAAAAGCGCCTTTTGAAATGCAGGCCCAGTCCCTTGCAAAACAGATGCTCAAAGTTATGAACAAAGCGGACATCGAAAGCGAAAACATTGAAATTTCGAACCACTTTGCGGCAAATTTCGCAATGCAGGCGGCGGTTTTCGTAAATGCTTCAAACTGTTTCGATAAAAATTCTCCTTACGTCGGTTCTTTCGGAAAAAGAAGCGGATACAGCTATTATCTGCCGGTTTCTGTAATTGAACAAATTGCTTTTGAAGTTTTCGGAATCGAAGATTTTCAATATGGATTTAACAGCAATTTTGAATATGATTCCGAAAAAGACGAATATCTTACCGGTTTTGAATGGGGAATGGAAGGCGGATATGGCGCAAAAGATATGACAACAACTGTTTCAGGAAACATTTATTCCGTAGAGTTCACCCTCCGTTATGTCGGAGCAAATTCCGAAGGAAATCCGGAATGGATGGACGGAGAAAAATATATTATGCATTTTGAACTTGTTGGCGGAGAATTTTTGAGATATATCGGCTTTGAAAAAGCCTGAACGAAGGTGACGGAATGAAGAAAATAATCTGCTTCGATACCGAAGGAAAAGTTATCGGAAGCAGGGAACTTGTGGTAAAAATTGTTGAGGATAAAATAGACGGCTGGGGAAGCCGCCGGGAAGATCTCGGCTGTTACGAAAGAGAATAAAAAAACAAAAGCCCCACCCGCAAAAATTTTGCGGGGCGGGGCTTTTGTTATATCATTTCACATTCAAAAAGGAAGGATTCGCCGGGTTTCAGCGAAAGTTCAATTTCTCCGTCGGGAGTTTCGGAAAATTCAAAATCTTTTCCGAAAACTTCGGTTTTAAAAGATTTTGCGCCGATAATGCCCAGAGGAAGTTTTATTTTTGTTTCGGTTTCCTCGTTGGAAATAACAGCAACAAAGGCTTCGTCTTTATAAAAACGGGCAAGGGCAAAAGTTCTTCCTTCGGAACAGATGAATTTCATTCCGCCCCGGCGGAGAACTTCTTTTTCGTTCCGGAGCCTTATGATTTTGCTGTAAAGTTTATAATTCCTAGTTTTTTCAAAATCCGAATTCCAGGGCATTGGATAGCGGCAGCCTTCCATTGTGGCGGTTATTCCTTCAATTTCCGCTTCGTCGCCGTAATAAACGGAAGGAGCGCCGGTGAGCATGAATTGGAAAATAACCGCGCCGCAATATTGCTCAAAGGAGATTTTTTTGTTGTTATGAAGGCGGCCGACATCGTGGCTGTCGATAAGGTTGAACTGGTTTTCCCACATTGCGAAGGGGAGCTTTGCAAAATGTTCCATAACACGGTTTTTAAGGTCATCGGCAGTCATTTTATAAGGAACGCCGCGCAAAAGCGGGTGCCTTGTCATAAAAAGATCCGGTTCGCCGAAAAATTGGCGTATCGGCCTTGCGCAGGCGTAATAGTTCATCGGAGAATCCCATTGGTCGCCCTGAAGATGTTCCGGGCAATCGCCCCAATCTTCCGCAAGGATATATGCTTTCGGGTTTTCTGCTTTTATTGAGGAACAGATTTCCGGCCAAAGTTCCTTATCAAGCTGGGTTTTTCCGTTGCGGGCAAAAACATCCGCAACGTCAAAGCGCCAGCCGTCTATATTATAGGGCGGGTTGAGCCATTTTTTGAGCACAGAATCCTTTGCACGATAAATTTTATCCCGAAGGGTTTTTGAAGTGTAATTGAGGGTGGGCATTGTTTCAACATTAAACCAGCCGAGATAGCTGTTGTTTTCGCCGAAGAAATAGTATCCGCGTTCTTCCGATTCGGGATTGTTATATGCGCCGACGCTTTTCGGGAACCAGGCGCAGTCGCGGTTGAACCACTTGTGGTCGGTTCCGGTATGGTTTATGGAAATATCGAGAATGAGCTTCATTCCGTTTTTATGCAGTTCCGTGCTCAGCTTTTCAAGAGCTTCGTCGCCGCCGAAATGGGGATCAACATGGAAATAATCCAGGCAGTCATATTTATGGACGGAAGGCGCGACGAAAATTGGATTGAGATAAAGAGCGGTTATTCCGAGCTTTTTGAGATAGGGGATTTTTTGAATTATGCCCTCGAGGTCACCGCCGTAAAAATCGAGGCAATGTCCGTGCTCATAATCAAGAGGAGTTTCCTCCCATTTTTCGATTTTTATTGTTTCAAAACCGTTTTGAGCATATTCACCGGTTTTTACGTCGTTTTTTGGGTTTCCGTTACAAAAACGCTCCGGAAAAATCTGATAAAAGACGGAATCCTTTACCCATTCCGGCTGCTCATAGTCCGTAAGGATCACAAAATCATAGGTATGGTCGGGAATATAGGTTGTAATTCCGTTTTGAGTATAGTAATAAATTATGTCGTCGCAGACGATATAGAACTGATATTGAAGCCGATTTTCGGAAATTTCGAGTTCCGCTTCGTAATAAACAAGGCCATGTTCGGTTTTGAGCACGGACATTTCTTCGAAATGCTCAATTCCGTCGGGAAAGGAAAGAATGAGCACGTGTTTTACCGAAGGATTTTTCGCCATTCGAAGCCGGACTTTTATTTTATCGCCGATTTTTGGCGAAGGGTTGCTCAGAAAATCATCTGTTCCGTCGCTGTGGATACTTAAAAGCCAATTTTTTGTTTTCATAAAAACCGCCTTTTTAAAAAATTTTTATAAAAACATTAAAACATATTTCGGGAGGATTGGCAAGGGAATATTTATTCTTCAAATTCCGCCTTATGTTCCATGAAAAAATCGAAAAACATTCTTACGTTGGGAAGTTCGGTCCATTTTCTTTCGCAAACCGGTTTTGAATCGAGGTCATAGATTTTTGCCCCGGGAATTGAAAGAAAAACCGGCGAATGGCTTGCGATTATGAATTGACAGCCGAAAAACCTTGCGGAATCCGAAACATATTCCATAAGTTCCTTCTGAAGCGGAAGAGCAAGGCTGTTTTCCGGTTCATCAAGAAGATAAACAGCATCGGAAGTTATTCTTTCGGTGAAAAACTTAAGGGCGCTTTCGCCGTTTGAAAACATATCGACGTTTTTCATAAGGCGCTTGTTGACAAAATTTGATTGGGTGTTGCGTTTTCGTTTTGCGTCAATAATTTCCTTCATGTTTTCATAATCTTCCATTCCGCCGAAACGATAGGGCGTTGTTCTTTTTTCGGTGAATTCATCGAAAAGTTCGAGCCTTCGTTTATCAATTCCGTTATTAAGACAGCGGACGTTGAGAAGATAATCAAAAACGTCGTCACTTGTTAAAATCTGGCTGTTTTGCGGAATTTCCGCTTTTGAAAACATGCTGCAATATCCGAGATAATTTTCAAAAAAAGCGCCGCCGGAAAAAGGGGAATGGCGGGTTATTCCGGCGGATTCCGCAATAAGATTGAGAACGGTGGATTTTCCGGAACCGTTTCCGCCATAGAAAATCGTTACCGGAGAAAAATCTATCCGCGAAAAATTCTTTTCCGGGAAAATTTTAAAAGGATAATAACCGCTGTAGCAGGTTCGGCGCTGGTTCAAGATAAAATCCGCTTCATCAGCGGCGGAAGCAAATTCGAAGGAATTTATATATAATGACAAAAAAACACCGCCTTTCTCTGCTTTCTATTAAAGCACAAAAAGGCGGCGTTTCAACCTTTTGGTAAATTGTTGGTGCGTTTTTGGCGGACAAAAACACACCAATGGAAAATTATTTATCCATTCCGCAGGGGAAGGAAGATTCGATAAGGGCTTTATCGTTCATAACCGCATCATAAAAACGGAAACCGCCGGCAAAGTTATAGGCGGTGAAACCGTTTCCTTCAAGGATACGGCTTGCGATATAGCTTCTTAAGCCGCTCTGGCAGATTACGTAAACGGGCTTTCCGGGTTCAATTTCAGAAAGGCGTTCACGGAGTTCATCAACCGGAATGTTTTTGAAGCCTTCGATATGGCCGCGGTTATATTCGCCGACGGTTCTTGTATCGAGAAGGGTGCAGGCGGTTTTCGGAAGCTTTTCAAGATCGGGAATGAACCACTGTTTAAGGGTTCCGTTCGCAACATTGTCTATCATGAATCCCGCCATATTGACCGGATCTTTTGCGGAAGAATAAGGCGGAGCATAGGAAAGTTCCAGTTCCTTGAGTTCGGTAGCTTTCATTTTTGCCTTCATGGCGGTTGCGATAACGTCGATTCGCTTATCGACGCCGTCATAACCGATAATTTGCGCGCCGAGAATACGGAAGGATTTTTTCTCGAAAAGGACCTTCATGGTCATAACTTTTCCGCCGGGATAATAACCCGCATGGCTCATCGGCGAGAGAATTACTTTATCAAAATCGATTCCGGCGGCTTTTGCGGATTTTTCATTTATTCCGACGGAAGCGGCGGTCAGGCCGAAAACTTTTATTACGGAAGTTCCGAGAGCGCCGTTATAAACGCTGTTTTTGATTTTGCAGATATTATCCGCGGCAATTCTTGCCTGTTTGTTCGCGGGACCCGCAAGGGAAACAAGGGAATCTTCCCCGGTCACGGAATTTTTAACCTGGACAGCGTCGCCCACGGCATAGATATCGGGAACGGAAGTTTCCATTTTTTCGTTTACTATTATGCTTCCGCGGATTCCGGTACGAAGTCCGGCTTTTTTTGCAAGGGAATTTTCCGGGGAAACCCCGATTGCAAGGGCGGCCATATCCGCATGGATTTTTCCGCCTTTGAGGAGGATATCAATTCCGTTTTCGTTTTCGGAAAAAGCTTCTACAGCCGAACCGAGAAGAAGATTTATTCCGTTTCTGCGGATTTCGGAATGGATGAAAGCCGCCATATCGGAATCGAAGGGAGAAAGAAGCTGTTTTGCGCTTTCGATAAGGGTGACTTCCATTCCGAGGTTTTTGAGATTTTCCGCAAGTTCAACACCGACAAAACCTCCGCCGATTACCGCGGCGGATTTTGGTTTTTCGGAATTTGCAAAATCCTTGATCCGGAAGGTGTCTTCAACGGTACGGAGAGTAAAAATTCTTTCGGAATTTACTCCCGGTATTGGCGGAACGGAAGGTTTTGCGCCCGGAGCAAGAAGAAGCTTATCATATTTTTCCTCAAAGATGTTTCCGTTTTCAAGATTTTTTACGGAAACGGTTTTTGCGCTTGGGTTTATGTCGATAACTTCGTGGCGGGTTTTCATTTCCACCCGGAAACGGCGGAGAAAACTTTCGGGAGTCTGGAGAGTGAGTTCGGAAGGATCGGTGATAACGTCGCCGATATAATAGGGAAGTCCGCAGTTTGCATAGGAAACATATCCGCTTCGTTCGAAGACCTTTATCTCCGCTTTTTCATCAAGGCGGCGAATTCTTGCGGCGGCGGTGGCTCCGCCGGCAACTCCTCCGACAATTATAACTTTCATAATTTTTCTCTCCTTCCGGATAAATTTATAAATTCATATTACACCATAAATCAAAGAATCGCAAGTATGCTTGCTTTTATTCCTGTTTCAATGGTGCGGGAAATTATCTTTCCGTTCTTGAAAAGGGCCATTGAGGGAACGTGTTTTATATTAAGTTCCGCGGAAAGTTCCGGGGAATCGTGGGCGTTCATACGGACAACCTTTATATCTTCCCTTTCGGAAGCGATTTCCTCCGCAAGATTTTTGGAATTTCTTCCGCTCCAGGGTGCCCAGATATCCAGAAGGACGGGTTTTTCGGATTCAAGAACTTCTTTTTTAAAGCTGTGTTTGTTTATATTGATAACGGACATTGATGAGTCCTCCTTTATAATTTATTTGATTTTATTATATCCGGAGCGGGAAGATTTTTCCGTGATTTTGTCACAAAGCAAAAATTTTTATTTTCTTGCAAAAATTTATTTTAAGGATTATTATATAGTCAGAATTTGTTTTCCGGAGGCGGTTTTCCAGATGCTTTGCAAAAAAATTGAGAAGGATTTTTTGGATATTCTTGAAGAAGAACTTATTCCCGCAATGGGCTGTACGGAACCCATTGCCCTTGCTTTTGCCGCCGCAAAAGCGAGAGAAGTTCTTGGTTCTGTTCCGGGAAAAATCGTTGCAAAATGCAGCGGAAATATAATCAAAAACGTCCGCTGCGTAAGTATTCCCAATTCCGGAGGAATGACCGGAATTGAAGCCGCCTGCGTTCTCGGCGCACTTTGCGGAGATGTTTCCAGAGAGATGGAAGTTCTTGAGGCGGTCACTCCGGAAGGACTTTCCGAATCGGTTGAATTTATTGAAAGCGGAAACTGCATTGTTGAATATCTGGAATCTCCGATTCCGCTCCATTTTATAATTCATCTTGAAAACGGAGAAGAAAGCGCGGAGGTTGAAGTTCGCCACAGCCACACGAACATTGTAAGAATTTCGAAAAACGGCGAAACTCTTTTTGCAACGGAAGATTTCGGCGAAGCAACCGCCATTGCCGAAAGAGGCGAGCTTTCCGTCGAAAATATTTTTGATTTTGCAAACGAAGTTGAACTTTCGAAAATTGAAAAATTTGCAAGGCGCCAGATCGAATGCAACATGGCTATTGCAAATGTCGGAATGGAAGGGAATTTCGGAATCGGCATCGGAAAAGAGATGCTTGAAATGAACCCGGGTTCCGTTTTCACAAAGATGAAGGCTTTTGCCGCGGCGGGTTCAGAAGCAAGAATGTGCGGCTGCAATATGCCGGTAATCATCACTTCCGGAAGCGGAAACCAGGGAATTGCTTCCTCCGTTCCGGTTATTGTTTATGCAAGGGAAAAGAATCTTCCGGAAGAAAAAATGTTCCGCGCCCTTGCTTTTTCAAGCCTTCTTACCGTTTTCCAAAAGGAATATATCGGAAAACTTTCCGCTTTTTGCGGTGCTGTTTCCGCAAGCTGTGCCGCAGGCGCTGCAATTACTTATATTGACGGCGGAACGGTTGAGCAGATTAAAAATACCATTGACAACACCCTTGCGGATATTCCGGGAATTATCTGCGACGGAGCAAAATCTTCCTGCGCGGCAAAAATCGCTTCCGCCCTTGATGCGGCGCTTTTTGCCCACGTTCTTGCGATGAAGGGAAAAGTTTATGAGGCGAACACCGGAATTATCCAGAGCGATGCCGGAAAGACAATCCGAAGCGTCGGACACATCGGAAAAGTGGGAATGAAGCAGACGGATTCGGAAATTGTTAAAATGATGATAGATAAATAAAAAAATGCGCCTTTTAAGGGCGCATTTTTAAAGGGAGCATTATATGGAATCTTTTGTTTTTGCGGTTAACGCCGTTTTGCCGATTGTTGCAATGGCGGCCCTTGGATATTTGCTTAAAAGGAAAGGAATTGTCGGAAAGGATTTTGCAAAAACGGGTAACCGCCTTGTTTTCAAAATTTTTCTTCCGGTGATGCTTTTTACCAATGTTTATAAAATCGAAAACATAAAAAGCGTTAATTTAAGTCATGTTTTTTATGCCGCGGCGGTGACAGTTCTTGTTTTTGCCGTTGCCTTGGTTTCCAGCGGTTTTGTTACAAAAGAAGGAACAAAAAGAGGACCGATTATTCAGGGAATTTTTCGCGCGAACTATACGCTTATCGGAATTCCGCTGGCGGGAAGTCTTTTCGGAGCGGAAGGAACAGCTTCCGCGGCGGTGCTTTCCGCTTTTGTAATTCCGCTTTTCAACGTTCTTGCGGTAGCGGCTCTGGTAATTTTCGGGAAAGAAAACGGGAAAATCAGCTTTTCCGAAATTGCTTTGGGAATAATCAAAAATCCGCTTATACAAGGGGTTGCGGCGGGATTCGGAGTGCTTTTTATAAGAGAGATTTTTGTTTCGGCGGAAATCGGGTTCCGGCTTTTTGATATCGGCGCGGTTTCAAAAACCGCCGAATATATTTCCGCAATGGCTACGCCTTTTTCGCTGATTGTTCTCGGGGCGGATTTTGAATTTTCCGCAGTTGCTTCCCTCAGAAAGGAACTTGTTTTTACGGTGGCAATGCGCTGTTTTGCTGTTCCGCTTTTTGGAATCGGGGCGGCGTTTTTGCTTTTTGAAAACAGCTTAAGCGGAGCGCAGTTCGCTGCAATAGCGGCGCTTTTTTCCGCGCCGGTGGCGGTTTCAAGTGTTCCGATGGCGCAGGAAATGGGCGGCGACGTTACCCTTGCGGGACAGATTGTTGTCTGGACAACGGTTTTTTCCGCAGGAACAATTTTTGTTTCCTCGTTCCTTTTAAAAGCGGCGGGAATTTTTTAAACAATAAAAAAAGCGTGCCGCGGCACGCTTTTGTTTTTTTATATCAATATTTCTGGCGGCATTCCACAACTTTTCCGAAAATTCTGACGGGAAGTTTTTCGACTTCTTCCTTTGAATAAAAAATCGGTTCATAGGAAGAATTGAAAGGCTGGAGAAGAATTCCGTTGCTCAAAAACTGAACTTTTTTAACGGTGGCTTCGCCTTCGTCCACCATAACAACCGCAACTTCGCCGTGTTCAACGCTGCTTTGAACCCTTACTATAACTACATCTCCGTCATACATTCTGGGTTCCATGCTGCTGCCCTGGATTTTTAAGGCGACATAATCGCCGGAAGAAGCCATTTCGGAAGAAATTTCCTCATAATCAAGAATATTTTCAACGGCGGTTATGGGAATTCCGGCGGCGACTTTTCCGAGAACGGGAATTTTTATGCCGACGATTGAACTTTTGTTTTCGTCAAAAGCGTTTTCTTTTCCGAGGAGGGTGTTCATATTGACGGAAAAATAGTTCGCGATTTTTTCAAGAGTTTCAAAATCCGGTTCTCTCTGCGCACGTTCATACATTCCGACGGTGCTGGGCGCAATGCCAAGCTTTTTTCCGAGTTCCGCCTGGGTAAGGTTGTTATCCTTGCGAAGATTTTTAAAAACTGTGCTGAATTCGGACATTGAAAAAACTCCTTTTTGTTATGATTTCATAAATATAATACCACAAAATGTGAAAATGTCAAGTGTTGGTGCAAAAATATCACACAAAATGTGTTGACAAATTCCAAAAGCTGTGGTATAGTAGCAACTGCACGAAATGTGTTGTTTGTTTTGAAAAGCCTTTTTTGAAAAAACAGAACCGGGCAAAATGAATTTTTGGGCCGACGGAGTTTCTGCGTTTCTGAAAGGGCGAATATGAATGCATTTTTACAAAAAAGGGCTTTTTCGCAAGGATTGCGAATCACCAAGGCGGGAACAGCTTTTGTTCATAATTATTCAAGCATTTTTTGGAGAGATATTCACAAAGACAAATAACACGAATTGTGTTAAAATTGCAAAAGCGGAAAGGGAGCGACTTTTTTGAAAAAAGAAATTTAGGAAGAAACGGAGGCGGAAACTTTGGCGCTTGGCGGAAAGATGGAGCGTTTTTGTGAGGAATATATTGTTGATTACAATCCTATAAGAGCTGCTATCCGGGCAGGATATTCCAAAACAAGCGCAAGGACCCACAGCTATCAGCTTTTGAAGCGGGAGGACGTTCTTGAAAGGATTCTTGAGCACCAGGAAAAATTTATTAAAAACAGCCTTCTGGATAACAAAAACCGGGTGCTCAGGGAACTTTGGGAAATGTATGAAAGGGCGGTCCAGGCGAAGCCGGTCACGGTTTGGGATAAAGAGCTGAAAGAATACGTTGAAACGGGCGAATATCAGTTCGACGATAAAATCGCCATGAAATGTCTTGAATTTATCGCAAAGCTTGGCGGAATGCTTTCGGAAAAAGAGGCGGAAAAAAGCCAAAAGAAAGACAGCTTTGAAATTATCGTAAAGGTGGATTCTGATGAGGACTGAGATAAAACTTTTTCCGAAGCAGAAGGAGTTTTTGGATTCCACCGGAAAAGCGGACGAGGTTCTTTACGGAGGAGCCGCAGGCGGCGGAAAAAGTTACGGGCAGCTTTGCGATGCGCTTGTTTATGCCATGAAATATCCGAAAAGCAAGCAGCTTATTCTTCGAAGAACCCTTCCGGAACTTGAAAAAAGCCTTGTTCGTGTTTCGCTTGAACTTTTTCCGAAGGAAATTTATAAATATTCCGAATCGAAGCATACCGGAACTTTCATCAATGATTCCGTAATTGATTTTGGATATTGCGACAGCGAAACGGACGTTTATCGCTATCAGTCCGCGGAATATGATGTTATACGCTTTGATGAGCTGACCCATTTTACCGAACAGATGTATCTCTACCTTATGTCAAGGTTAAGGGGCGTTTCGGATTTTCCGAGGGCGATGAAAAGTTCAACGAATCCGGGCGGGATAGGTCATTCCTGGGTGAAATCCAGATTTATTGATATTGGCGAGCCGGGAAAAATCCATAAAATCGGCGACGGAAAAAG
>JAGASN010000006.1 GCA_017847875.1 Oscillospiraceae bacterium
ACATGCCGGTGTTGAAGCGGCTCTCGCTGCGGCAAGAATGGGGGCGGATACCCTGCTTCTTACGGGAAATCTCGATACTATTTCCAAAATGAGTTGTAATCCGGCTATCGGCGGCCAGGCAAAAGGTCATATTGTGCGAGAAATTGACGCTTTAGGTGGTGAAATGGCAGTTTGCGCCGATGCAACGGCCATTCAGTTCAGAGTTCTCAACGCATCTAAAGGTCCTTCCGTACAATCTCCCC
Organism: Oscillospiraceae bacterium; assembly: GCA_017847875.1. Classification (GTDB taxonomy): domain Bacteria; phylum Bacillota; class Clostridia; order Oscillospirales; family Ruminococcaceae; genus UMGS1668. The sequence goes on from JAGASN010000006.1 coordinate 243, forward strand.
GTGCGCAGTGCGATAAGTTGGTTTATTCTGCACGAATGAAGTGTGTTTGTGAAATTAGAGAAAATATTACTCTATTTCAAGCTGTAGTGACGGGGTTGGTGTTTAGGACGGGTAAGGTTATCGGTGTCAAAACCTCTTTCGGTGTTAATTTTTACGGAAAGACAGTTGTTGTTACCACGGGAACGTTCCTTAAAGGGAAAATGTTTATCGGTTCGAATGTTAATTTTGGAGGACGTTTGGGTGATTTTAATGCCGAAACGTTGTCTGATAGTTTTTTGGAAGCCAGTATAAAAATCGATCGCCTGAAGACGGGAACGCCTGCAAGGATTTTAGGAAGCTCTATTGATTTTTCCTGTTGTGAAGAGCAGCGGGGAGATGAAAATCCGGTATTTTTTGCTTTTTACGATACAAGAGATCCTGAGGAAGTGTTCCACGTGGAACACATAAAAATTCCAGGATGGTCTCCCGGATCTAATAAACGTTCCTGTTGGCTGGCGGATACCGGTGATAGTACCGGAAGTTTGATTAAGGATAATATTCATTCTTCTCCGTTGTATTCCGGTCTTATTCACGGGGTCGGTGCCAGGTATTGTCCGAGTATTGAAGATAAATTTGTCCGCTTTCCCGATAAAGAGAAACATCGGTTATTTTTGGAGCCTGAGGGATTGTATTCGGATGAGTGGTATATAAACGGTTTTTCAACATCCCTCCCCTTCCCTGTTCAGTTGGAAATGATAAGAAGTGTTCCCGCACTTAAAAATGCGGTAATGCTTAGGCCTGCTTATGCTATTGAGTATGACTATGCTCCGCCTACTCAACTTTTCCCTACATTGGAAACTAAGAATGTTGAGAATCTTTTCTTTGCCGGGCAGATTAACGGTACTTCCGGTTATGAGGAAGCTGCAATTCAGGGGCTTGTTGCCGGGGTGAATGCTGCTTCTCGTGTTTTGGGACGGAAAGAGTTGATAATAGGTCGTGACGAGGCTTACGGCGGGGTGCTTATTGATGATTTGGTTACTAAGGGAACTCAGGAGCCTTATCGTATGTTTACAAGTCGTGCTGAATATCGCCTTTTGTTTAATCATGGAAGTGCTGAGTTGCGGCTTATTGATAAAGTGGAAGGTTTAGGTTTATTAACTGATGATCGTTTATCACGGATTAAAAAGAAAAAGGCACTTGTTGAACATTGGTGTGAGATGTTTGAGAAGTTGACGATAAAAGGCGGAATTATCGGGGATGTTCTTCGTAGAGATATTAATTCTACGCCCACTGCCCTGCCCGATGTTTTTAATTCATTGGATGAGGCTATCCGGGAGGAGGTTTTGTATCGGGTTCGATATAAAGGATATTTGTCTCGGGAGTGGAAATCTATAGAGAGAATGAAGAATTTAGAGTCTTTTTCTATTCCTGATTCTTTTGATTATAATGCAATTTCCGGATTGAGAATTGAATCCCGTCAAAAGTTGATATCTATCCGGCCTAAGACATTAGCTCAGGCTGAGAGAATTAGTGGCGTGAACCCTGCGGATATATCGTTGTTGATGGTTTTCTTGTCTTCTTTGAAGAAAAAGTAACGTTCCATGTGGAACATTTAAGAATTTTTAATATGGAATGGATAATAAAATCTTTTTCACGTGCTTGTGCTGTTTCCGGAGTACCCTTCTCTGACGGAGATGAAGTTATTTGCTTTGTTTGCCGGGGAAATGATAATGATGAGGTATCCCGTTTTGACGTTTTGAGTATAAATGCTTCCCGTTTCCATCCCAACGGTAAGGTTATCGGTCAATGGAAAAAGAAAATTTCTTCAAATTTGTCAAAAAAGATAGATTTTGAACAGAAGCTGGCGTATCAGGAAGAATTCTTTTTTTCTCTTTATGAAGGCGAGGAAAGTAATGAAAAAGATATTTTAAAGCAACTTTTTGCGTTATTGCTTGAAAAAAAACGGATTTTACGCAGTTTTGGACGAAAAAATGTGCAAAAACAAAAATTTGTTCATATAAAATCAAAAAAAGAATTTTTGGTTCCGGTAAAAGATTTTTCTCCTGAGGATTTGACTTCTCTTGAAAATGTTTTTGGAATGTTTGCCTGATATCTTATGAAAAAAACAATAATTTCTATTCTTTTTTCCTTTGTTTGTTTGTTTCTGTGTTCCTGTGCCTCTAAAGTCCCGGAACATTATATCGCTTTTTATCTTGAAGCGCCTAAGCAGACAGGAACTTTTGATATATCGAAAACTTTTGTCGTTCCTGTCATTAATAAAAAAATTCAGGTGATGCGTGATCCTATTTTTAATATTGATGCTTTTTCCGACTGTGTTGTTTCTCAAAAATACGATCCTGTTCTGGATGTTTCTGTGCCCGGGTTGTTTTTTAGAATCAAGGATGAATATTCCATCCGCTTAAATCAGGTTGCGGCAAGGGCTGAAGGTCGCAGATTTCTTCTCGTTGCTGATGGGAAACCGTTAGGTTTTTGCGTATTGAAGAAAAATCTAACGCGTAATGATTTATTTTTCTTCATTATGACTCCTGCAGAAGGGGAGGAACGAATGAAGCAGTTGGATGATCTTTGTTTCGAATTAAATAGTTTCATTTTGGAATTCAGAGAGTACGAAGAAAACCAATAATGCGTGTTAATATTTTGAGGTCTTTAATGCTGGGATTGTCTGCAATCCCGGCATTTTCTTTTGCGGAAATAACTTTTCCTACGGAAGTATCTATTCCGGAGGATTTGAGTTTGTACATACAACCTACGGTTTCGGGAAATTGGAGATCCGGAACTTTCGGGATGGTCCGAAATTTCGGAAAACGATTTCATGAAGGTTGGGATATTAAACCTTTTAAAAGAGATTCTAACGGGAAAGTTTCAGATAAGGTTTTTTCGGTTTTAGAGGGTAGGGTTGTTCATATTTGTAATGTAAATAACGGATCTTACGGTAAGTATGTCGTACTTGAGCACACTAATAGTGACCTGCTTTTTTATTCCTTATATGCCCATTTAGACTCCGTTTCTCCCGGTATTGAGGAAGGGCGGTTTGTTTTTGCGGGAACTCTTCTCGGTATTATGGGAAATACATCTTCCGTGTATAAAATACCGAAAGGGTTAGAGCATCTCCATTTTGAGGTGGGGTTTCGTCTTGGCGGAAAATCCTTTCTGCATTGGTATGAAAAGACTTTTGATAAGAGCGATAAAAATCTTCATTCGTTTTGGAACGGTTTAAATTTGTCCGGCTTTGATCCGGGTCTATTTTTTCAGGAAAAATCTCCGGATATAAAAGGAATTTTAGACAAAATTCCTACAGCATTTTCGGTGGTGGTTTGTTCCGGACGAACTCCGGATATTCTCGAATATTCTCCCGGGCTTTTAACAGAACCCGTAGGGCAGGGCAGAAAAGTTAATTTCTGGAAAGTGGAATTTTCGTGGAGCGGACTGCCCAAGTCTTTTACTCCGATTTACGGGAACGGAAAAAATAAATCCGTAAAAATAAAAATAGAAAATGTATATAATAAATATATACAAAAATTGATTAACAGAGGTATGCTAATCCCTTCGGGAAACACCTTTATTCCCGGAAAAAATTTAATAAACACGCTGGAAATAATCTTTGGAGAATCGTTGTAAAAATACTATCATTAACACCTGTTGTTTTATGGATTCTTTCACCGTAGTTATAATTCTTTGCGGAGTCGCCTTGTTGGCGATTTTGCTGAATTTTTTTAAAAAATTACCGAAATTCGTTTTTGTTTTTTTTGCGGTTTCGATAGTGGTTTCCGTTTCCTGGTATGCTATGGGTTCGGGAGAAAAGAAACATACTAACTCTTTTTTGAAATCCAAGGCTCCGATTACGGATTCTCTGGTTTTCATGGAAGTTGCTCAAAATCTCGTCATTTCCTCGGGAGAAACCCGTTTTTCCGTTCCCGTGTTTCTGACGGGAAAGCGCAGATCTGATTGTGTTCGTATGGTTCTTGAATCGGACAACGATTCTCTCACTGAGCAGTCGTTTATAAAAAATGTTCATTTTTCGCTTTTGTCTGCGGACGGAACCCGTGTTCCCGCAACATGGATTCAGATCTCCAATAATGAACAATATTCGTTCCCGAAATCTTTTGTCCTGAAAATCTTTTTCGATTTACCGGAAACTTTAAATACTTCCGATTTTCGTTGTGTCGTAGAAAATAATTCGGAAATGACATTTCGAGTTCCTGAAATTTCCGTAGGCGCAATTCCTTTTTCGGAGACAAACAAGGAGAACTGACATTGATGGCTTCTCAGAAAAAAATTCGGGCAGATGAGCTTCTTTTTCTTCAGGGAAAAGCGGAATCCCGTTCGCAGGCAAAAATTCTGATTATGGCGGGGAAAGTTCGTAGCGGACCGGATTCCCTTATTTCAAAACCCGCACAAATGCTTCCCGAAAACGTGGAACTTTTTGTGGAATCTCCGCCGCGCTTTGTTTCCCGCGGAGGCGAAAAACTTGCGGGAGCTATCGAGGAATTCAAAATTCCCGTTACGGGAAAGCATGCCTTAGATATCGGAGCAAGTACGGGCGGCTTCACGGATTGCCTTTTGCAAAACGGGGCGGAATCGGTAACTTGCGTAGATGTCGGGCACGGGCAACTTCACGCGAAGCTCCGCAATGACTCCCGCGTGACCAACCTGGAAAAAGTCAACGCCCGGCAACTGGACAACGTTGAACTTCCTCGTGCAACTTACGATTTGGTTGTCGGCGATCTTTCGTTCATCTCCTTAAAAATGATTCTCGTTCCCGCGTGGAACAGAGTAGAGGAGGGCGGTTCGCTCGTTATGTTGATAAAGCCCCAATTTGAAGCTACGCGGGAAGAAGTTTCAAAAACTTCCGGAATTATAAAGGATCCTTCAATTCACGATCGTGTAGTGCGTGAAATTCTGGAATTTGCAAAAAACACGCTTCCGGGATTTTCGCTCCTGGGTCTTTGCGATTCTCCGATTCGCGGCGGCGACGGAAATAAAGAATTTCTCTTTTATGCCGGAAAATTTTTGGAAAAATAATTCTTGCATTCCGTAAAAAAAAGTGAGTTAATCGACGTTCACAAAGAAAGTTATGGAAAACACTCAGCAACATTCAAAAACTCCGTTGGATTTCGACTTTACGGACGTTGAAGCTCTTTCCCGTTTTGTCACTGAAACCGGTAAAATCCTCCCGCGTCGCATTACGGGTCTGACTGCTAAGCAGCAGCGCCATGTTACGGCCGCAATCAAGCGTTCCCGCAACATGTTGCTCATGAAATAAGCCTCCTTTATTTTAGAGTAGGAAATACGCCGGCGTTCCCGTCGGCGTATTTTTTTGTTATTTTCTGTAGGATTCGTTTTTCGGTAAGGGGACGTAACCCGTTTTTTCGATGATTTCCTGCCCGGCGGGAGAAAACATAAACTCAACAATCTTCTTTGTGTTTTCCGAGCGCGGATTTGCGGAAATCATATAAAAATCGGCAATAAACGGATAAGTTCCGTTTTCGATATTTTCTTTCGTCGGAGCAATCCCGTCGATCGAAAGCAGTTTCAGTTTATCGTTGCGCATCATTTCCAGTGTATAGAAACGGAACGAAAATCCGAGTGCGCTGTTTTTGTTCCGGTATTCTGCTGTTTGTGTAATCATTCCGCCCATGCCGGCAGGGACACGTTCTTCCAATGGCGATTCGATCGGTGTTCCCGCCATGATTTTTTCCAGCATCGTTTGACTTCCGCTTCCTTTATTACGTTGGAATGCAATAATTTCCTCCGATTCCGGAGCCCCGATTTCCTTCCAATCTTTAATTTTTCCGGAGTAAATTGCGCGAATCTGCTCGGAACTTAAATTATTGATCGGATTTTCCTTATTCACGAAAAACACAAATGCCTCCCGGACGAACGGTGTCATCTCATACTGTATTCCGGCTTTGTGTGCGACTTCGAGTTGTGTTTTCGACGGCGCACCGCCGAAAATCAAATCCACGCTCCCGCGATTCAGCAATTCAAACGTTCGGTCCGAACCCGTCGTATCGACAAATTCCAAAACATAATAGCCGCTACTATCCGGGTGCGGATAAAGCGTCTGAACCACCGCTGCATAAACCGGGTAAAGCGCGTAGGCTCCGTTCAGCACGGGAAGCGTTCCCGTGAGCCGATCCGGAACCGGAACCGGATTCTCGGGAACAACCAATTTGTTTCCTTCCCGGAACGGGCGATAATCCCATTCGTTGATATTTGCCCGAACAACGTCGTAGCGGGAACGCGTGTGCCAATCGATCCAGTAATCAATCGAGCAGCCGCAAACAGCAATAAGCGTCGCGCCGAGAATCGTAAAACCGCCCGCTTTTGCGATTTTCCTTTTTTTGAAAAACCATGCGGCAAGCAACAAAAGCCCTCCGATAAAAATTAAAAGAATCATAGGAAGCGTTAACCAAGGAAGAAGATTCGATAATCCAGCGATAACAGCCATCGCCATGCAAAAATAACCCCATATCGGAACGAGACAGAGAATTATAATCGCGAGAGGTATTTTTTCAAAATCATAGAAAACTTTTCGCTTTATTTTGCGAAAAGCGGCAATTCCCGAGAGGGAATAATCAATCCCGCGGGAACGTTTTTTGTTCTGTTCTTTGCTTCCTTTGCGTTTTTATCAAATTCCCGTAAATTTGCGGGCGGCTTTTTCAAAAACAAACTCGCGGGGATTCGTGTATTTTTCTATGATGGCGGGAACTATGAATAATCCTTTTCAGACGCTTCGCGAATTCAACTGCCCGGCGGCGGGCAAAAAAGGTTTTTACTACAGCGTTCCCGCACTCGAACAGGCGGGAATAGGTCAGGTTTCGAAAATGCCGGTTTGCCTGCGCGTCGTGCTCGAAAGCGTGTTGCGCAACTGCGACGGTACGCTGATTACGGAAAACGATGTCCGCGCGCTTGCCAACTGGAACGCGGAAAAACCCGCCGACACAGAAATTCCGTTTACGGTCGCGCGCGTGCTTTTGCAGGATTTGACCGGTGTGGCGCTACTTGTTGACCTCGCCGCGATGCGCGATGCCGTCGCCAAGCTCGGACGCGATCCCGCGCTCATCGAGCCGCTCGTGCCGATGGATATGGTGGTCGATCACTCCGTGCAAATCGACTACGCGGGAACGCCGGACGCATTTCGCAAAAACATCGAAAAGGATTTTTCCCGCAACACGGAGCGCTATGAATTGCTCAAGTGGGGGCAGGGCGCGTTCAAAACGTTTTCCGTCGTGCCGCCCGCCGTCGGGATTTGCCACCAAGTGAATTTGGAATACCTCGCACGCGTCGTTTTTGAAAAAGAAACTCCGGCGGGAACGATTTTTTACCCGGATTCCGTGGTCGGAACGGACTCGCATACGACGATGGTCAACGGCATCGGCGTTGTCGGCTGGGGCGTCGGCGGCATCGAAGCCGAAGCCGGAATGCTCGGTCAGCCGGTTTGTTTCCAAACGCCGGAAGTCATCGGCGTGCACCTCACGGGAACGCTTCCGGAAGGCGTGCTGGCGACGGATCTTGCGCTCCGCGTGACGGAAATTCTCCGCGCGGCGAAAGTCGTCGGCAAGTTTGTCGAATTTTTCGGCGAAGGCGCGGCAACGCTCTCGCTCGCCGACCGCGCGACGGTCGCCAACATGGCTCCGGAATACGGCGCAACGATGGGCTTCTTCCCTGTGGACGAAAAAACGCTTGATTACCTGCGCCTCACCGGACGCGACGAAAAGAAAGTCGCCGTCGTGCGCGATTATCTTCAGGCGCAGGGACTTTTCGGAATGCCGAAAGCAGGCGAAATCAACTACACGAAAGTCATCGAACTCGACCTCTCGACGATTACGCGCTCCGTCTCGGGTCCGAAGCGTCCGCAGGACCGCATCGAACTCGGGAACGTGAAAAATGCTTTCGATAAATTCCGCGAAGAAACCAAGGGCGCGGCGACGGCTTCGGGCGCCTTGCGCGACGGCTCCGTCGTTATCGCTGCGATTACAAGCTGCACGAACACGTCGAATCCGAGCGTGCTGATTGCCGCCGGTTTGCTCGCGAAGCGCGCCGTGGAAAAAGGACTGAGCGTTCCCGCGTACGTGAAAACCTCGCTCGCACCGGGTTCCCGCGTCGTTACGGATTATTTGAACGCAACGGGCCTTACGCCGTATTTGGACAAACTCGGGTTCAACCTCGTCGGCTACGGCTGTGCGACGTGCATCGGCAATTCCGGTCCGCTCGCACCGGAAATCGAAACCGCCATTCGCGACGGAAAACTCATCACGGCAAGCGTGCTTTCCGGCAACCGCAATTTCGAAGCGCGCATCCATCCGCTCATCAAATCGAATTTCCTCATGTCGCCGCCGCTCGTCGTCGCGTTTGCGCTCGCAGGGCGCGTCGATATTGATTTGGAAAACGAGCCGATCGGCACGGGAACGGACGGACAGCCCGTTTACCTCAAAGACATTTGGCCGAAACAGGCGGAAATCGATGCACTCATTTCCGCCGGCGTTAAACCCGAAATGTTTGCCAAACGCTACGCCTCTTTCGCCGACGCAACGGCGGAATGGGAAACCGTTCCCGCGACGACGGGCGCGCGCTTCGGCTGGCGCGACGATTCGACCTACGTCCAGCTCCCGCCGTATTTCGACGGCTTCGGAATGGCGCTCCCGCCGCCGG
>JAGASN010000007.1 GCA_017847875.1 Oscillospiraceae bacterium
AAAATCCACCTTCCCCTCTGGGAAGGCAATCTTAAATTTAACCGAGCCGCCGTTTTAAATAAAAAACCGTTGTCGCCTCCAAAGGTGGCGACGACAGTCGGGATTAGAAAGTGCAAATTTTCGGCGGTGCATTTTGTCCCCTTATGAAGGGGACAGCAGTTGCGGGAGCAATGCAGGGGTTGGAAAGGCGTTTCTTTGGCGTCTATACCGCCGTTTCTTTGCGCCATCAAAGAAATGGGGGTATATTCATATAAGAATTTTAACGGAACAGTTTTTACAATCCCTCAGTCAGCTTCGCTGACACCTTCCCCCAAAGGAAGGCTAAAGCGGAACGGTCGAGACCGTTCCCTACGGTTTGCGATAGATTTATCAAAACCACCGTAGGGGCACACCTGTGTGTGCGCCCGTTTTTTGGTTGGACAGGGTTTATCCCTCTTCCGTCTTTTTCGGCAAAGCCGAAAAATCCACCTTTCCTCCAAAGGAAGGAAAAAAGAATCCCTCCACCGTCTTCGACGGTCCCCCTCCCTTTAGGCAAGGGAGGCTTATATATAAAAAATCCCCGGATGGAGAGTTCCGGGGATTTTTTGTTTGATTAATCAGTTACGATACTATTGACTGTTCGGTCAAAAATTATTTTTTGAGGGAAACAGCAGCAGCGGTTGCAACGGATACTACTGCGAGAGCAGCAACTACGCCAACAACGGATTCAGCACCAGTGTTGGGGTTTGCTTCGCCGGATTCGTTAGCAGGAACTTCGAGAGTGAGGGTGTAGTAACCAAGTTTCTGGTTTTCGCCTTCAACAACGAATTTAACGTTTTCGGTAAGGTCAGCAGTCATGTAGTCAACTTCTTTGCCGCCAACAACTTTGCCGTTTTCGTCAACGATGTAGTAAGGAATGATGTCGTCTTCTTCAACTTTGATGCCGAAGAGTTCGCGGAGATCGTAGTAGGTGTAAGGAAGTTCTACAACTACTTCGAATTTGCCTTTAACAACCTGGTTGCCTTTGAAACCGAAGGAAATGGTTTCGAAGTCTTCATTAAGATCTTTAACGCCGTCATCGTCTTTGTCTTCGAAGGTGTAATCGCCCCATGCGAAGAAGTTGATGCCTTTCTGGCCTTTAGCAACGTCTTTGAGGGTTACAGAGATTTCGATAGGCTCGCCGTTGATTTTCTGGGAAGGAACAACAGCAACAGTAAGGTCTTCACCTTCGATTGCACGGAATGCAGTGGTGGAAACTACGAGTGCGAAGGGATATTTACGGAGAAGGTCTTCGTCATATTCATTGCCGAAGATGTCATCGATGTCTTTGTCATAGCCGATTTCGGAAGTGATGTAGTCGGAATAGCCGCCTGCACCGAGCTGGAGATATGCGCCGTCTGCATTGTTTTCAGCAGCGTATTTTACTTCTTCATATTCGAAGATGGATACGTCGTTGATAACAGTGAGGGTCTGGCTGTATGCTTTTTTGTTGTAGGTTGCTTCGATTTTGAGGGTGCCTTCAGTGTAGTGTGCAGAGAAGTTGTTCTCAACGGTAAGTTTTACGATGTTAACGTTCTGTTCGCAAACAACTTTAACCTGGCTGCTGGAAAGTCTGTATTCGTCTTTGATGAGTTTTGCAATGGTTTTAGCATCATCATAAGATTCGATATTAACAGTGTCGTAAGCATATACAACAGAAACATCAACTTTGCCGTATTTGTCGAGTTCAACACCTTTAACAGTTTCTTTAAGGACGATGTCCTCAGTTACGTTTTTACCTTTTACGAGGATTTCGTAAGTGGGGTTAAGAGCGCCAACTGCTACCATGGTTTCGGGATCGTAATCTACGAGTTCAGCAGAGATGTTGCCGTTAGCAGTGAGTTTGATGTCTTTGTAAGCAACTTCGGGATCGATTGCGAAGTAGGTTACATATTTGTCGGTGAGTTCATCGTCCCAAAGGGGCATGAAAGGTCTGGTGTAGAGAATGTAGCTATCGTCTTTGAGGTCGATAACAACGATCTCGGTAGGATCTTCATCGGTTGCAGTAACTTTTTCGAGTTCTACAAGAGCTGCAAAAGCAGAAACGCCCATGCTGAGAGCAAGAACAAGAGCAAGAACAAGAGCAAGTGCTTTTTTCATGTTTAGTTTCCTCCTAATATATTTTTTTGAGCAATTATCAGAAAAGTCCGTCTCTCCAAATCGAACTTATCCAATCGTTAACGGTGATAAATGCCCGGTTTATTCAACCTTTGGAGAGGTTTTTTAATGGTTACAAACTTTTTAACCAATTTGTAACATTTATCACGACCATAATATACCACAGCAAAAACCAATTGTCAACAGCTTTTTTACAAAAATATTGAAATTTAATTACAAAAGTTACAATTTTGTAACAATTAACAGCCTTCCCTCGGGGGAAGGTGGATTTTTCAGCCGTTTTCGGCTGAAAAAGACGGATGAGGGGCACCAAATAGCCTCCCTTGCCTAAAGGGAGGGGGACCGTCGAAGACGGTGGAGGGATTCTTTCCGCTTTCCCTCGGGGGAAGGTGTCAGCGAAGCTGACTGAGGGATTGTAAACCCTGTCCCATTAAAATTCTTATATGAATATACCCCCATTTCTTTGACGGCGCAAAGAAACGGCGGTATAGCCGCCAAAGAAACGCCTTTCCAACCCCTGCGTTGCTCCCGCAACTGCTGTCCCCTTCATAAGGGGACAAAATGCACCACCGAAAATTTGTGCTTTCTAATCCCGACCGTCGTCGCCACCTTTGGAGGCGACAACGGTTTTTTGTTTAAAACGGCGGCTCGGTTAAATTTCAGATTGCCTTCCCAGAGGGGAAGGTGGATTTTTCGGCTTTGCCGAAAAAGACGGAAGAGGGATAAACCCTGTCCAACCAAAAAACGGGCGGATAATATCCGCCCTTACAGTTGAAAATATACCGCCGTTTTTTCAAAGGGCGTTCTTTATTCCACCACCCGATAGTTCTGGGCGGCGTCTTCTTTTTTGGTGGATTCAACAATGGAAACGACCTGAACTTTAAGCGGTCTTTGTCCAAGCTGAATTTCGATAATATCGTCCTCTTTAACTTCATAAGAAGCCCGGGCAACTTTTCCGTTAACAAGAACTCTTCCCGCGTCGCAAGCTTCGTTTGCAATGGTGCGGCGTTTTATTAATCTTGTAACCTTTAAATATTTATCAAGGCGCATAGTTTTATCTCCTTTTTTGCCTTCCCTTGGGGGAAGGTGTCTGCAAAGCAGACGGATGAGGGGCTATTTTAAACCCATCCGCTTTTTAATGTTTATATCAATATACTTACAAACGTTTTCAAAATTATATTTTATATCTTTATTAAGAAACCTTATAACTTCAATTCCAATGCTATTCAGATATTCTGTTCTGACTTTGTCGTGCTCGGAATTTTCATGCTCAAAATGCTGAGCACCATCAATTTCTATGACAAGATTTGCTTTTTTGCAGTAAAAATCCGCAATATATTCACCTATTACCTTTTGGTGGTTGAACTGAACGGGATAATTTTTCAAAAAAATCATACCAAAGATGTTTTTCTTCCGGGGTCATATTTTTTCTCAAATCCTTTGCGAGGGAATTGAGATTTTTATCCGTTTCCAAATGTTTTGTCATTTTATTTCCCCCTCATCCGCCAAAACCTTCGGTTTTGCCACCTTCCCCCGAGGGAAGGCTTTCTTCAAAAAATCCCCTGCCTTTCGGCAGGGGAAGTTTTTAAGCAAAAATCGGATTATTTAACTGCTTCTTTAAGAGCTTTGCCTGCTTTGAAGGAAGGAAGTTTGGAAGCTTCGATGGTGATTTCTTCTTTGGTTCTGGGGTTAATGCCTTTTCTGGAAGCGCGGGTTTTTACTTCAAAAGTGCCGAAACCAACAAGCTGAACTGCTTCGCCGTTTGCGAGAGCTTCGGTGATGGATTCAAGAACTGCGGAAACAGCTTTTTCGCTGTCTTTTTTGGAAGAACCGATTTTGGTTGCTACTGCTGCGATAAGATCAGATTTAGTCATTTTAAAAATACCTCCGTTTTTTCAACTGTCCTGCGGGTTTTAACCGCGTTTTTTAACTGTTTTTTCTTTGGCTTCCTGCCAAAGTGCGGAAAGTTCTTCGCCACGAATATCGGAAATTTCCTTTTCCCTTTCTGCGGCAATTTCTTCCGCGGCGGCAAAACGCCTTATAAATTTCTCGGAAGATGCGGTAAGACATTCTTCCGGTTCAAGATCCAAAGTTCTTGCAAGATAAACCGCGGAGAAAAGAATATCTCCGACTTCTTCGCCGCAGCGAAGAGCATTGTTCGAAACAATCGCCTCACGCAGCTCCGAAATTTCTTCCTCGAGCTTCCGCAGGGACCAGGCGGTATCGAAACGGTATCCGCCGGATTTTTCCGCACGCTGCTGAAGCTTCGCGCAACGCATAAGCGCAGGAAGCTGTTTCGGAACAGCGCGAAGAGTTTCGCTTCCGGTTTTTTGTCCTTTGGTCTCTTTTTTAATTTCGTCCCAACGGTTCGCAACTTCCCTTGCTTCGCCGATTTTTTCGTCACCGAAAATATGCGGGTGGCGGACTATCAGCTTTTTGCAGATTCCGTCGCAAACGTCGTCAAAATCAAAATTGCCCTTTTCTTTTTCCATCTGGGTGTGGAACACAACCTGCAAAAGCACATCGCCCAGTTCTTCCCGAAGCATTTCGGGATCATTGCAGTCGATGGCTTCCACCGCTTCATAGGTTTCCTCTATGAAATTTTTGCGGATGGATTCATGGGTTTGTTCCTTATCCCAAGGGCAGCCGTTTTCGCTTCTTAAAAGCGACATGATTTTTGTAAGGTCCTCGATTGAATACCTTTCTTTTTTAACAAAATCATTACCCACGGCGCGGCTACCCCCTATTTTATCTCAACAAATGGATTTTTTCAAGTACTTTAGCGATTTTTTCGCCTTTTGGAATCATTAAAAAATCTTTTTTTGTAATTCCTTTGGTCAAAAGTATTGCAAAACCGTAAATTACAACCGCAACGCCTATTGCGCCAACGGTCGAAAGTCTTTCGGAAAACAGGATGTCAAACACATAGTAAGAAATTTTTGCGCCGATTCCGCAAAGGATTCCGCAGCCCGCCGGAAGAATGAAAGTTGCGTAAAGGTTTATTCTTATCTGCGCAAAGCGGTTTATCGCTATAATATCTATTATCATTATTATAATATAGCAAACAAGCGAACCATAGGGCGCCGCCTGGATATTAAGGCTTGGAATTGCAACAAAAACATAGTTTACCGCAAGTTTGACCGCCGCGCCGATGAGCATAAAGATAAGCGGAAGGCGTTCCTTGCCGATTCCCTGGAGAATGCTGTGGCAGGAAGCGCAGGTGCAGACGAAAATTACCGTGATTCCCATAACCTGAAGAAGCGGCGCGGCAATTTCGACTTCGTTCATTCTCATGGGATAAAGAAGCGAAAGAACCTCTTTGCTCATTACCGAAAGACCGATTCCCGCCGGAACCGCAATAAGAGTTGTAAGGCGAAGAACCGTATCAATGGAATTTTTGATTCTGTGGCGGTTATGTGAAGTCCATGCCGCCGCGACGTTGGGCAAAGCCGCAGTTCCGAAAGTCATTGCAATGGTCGGAACAAGGTTAAAAAGCGTTACGGGCATTCCGGAATAAACGCCGTAAAGATAGTTAGGAATTCCTTCAAGCTCAAGTCCTTCCGGAAGAAGACCTTTATACATTTCCAGAACGGTGAAATGGTCAAGGCGGATCGCATATTCCATTCTGTTCATCAGCGAAACAAGGTCAATAAGGTTCGTGATGTTCGTGGAAAGGGTTGCAAGGCAAACCGGAACGGAAATTGTAACAAGAGTTTTGAGGAGCTTTTTCTTCGAAGTTGCCTCCGGCGCATCATAAAGTTCCGGCTGGGTAATTCCGTCGCCTTTAAAATGATAATGCACCATAAGATAAAGCATTCCCACCATTGTGGAAATCATAACACCGGCAATGGCCGCAGCCGCGGCAACCGGAGCTATTGCGGAAGTTTCGGAAAGTCCTTCCGCCGGAATTCCAAGGTCGATTCCGAGGAATTTTCCGGTTTCGGCATATCCGGAAACACCGAGTTTTGTAACAAGAACAGTGAGCGCAAGGCCTATTACAACTTTTACAACCGCTTCAACAACCTGGGAAATCGCGGTCGGATACATATTGCGAAGTCCCTGGTAATAACCGCGGTAAGCGCTTGTTATGCAAAGGAAGAAAACCGCAGGTGAAAGTATTATTACCGGAAGAAAAGCTCCCGGGTTTCCGCAAACGGTTCCCGCAAGAAATTTGCTTCCGAAAAGCATAATAAGGCTTCCTGCGGTACCTGTTACAAGAAAACAGGTCATCGAAATCTGGAAAATCCTTCTGACGTCGCGGTATCTTCCGAGAGTTACACATTCCGAAACCATTCTTGCAACCGCAACGGGAATTCCCGCCGTTGCAATTGTATAAAGCGGGGTGAAAATTGTGTAGGCAGTATTATAATAACCAAAACCCTCACCGCCTATTATGTTCATCAGCGGAATTTTATAAACAGCGCCGATAACTTTTACTATAATTGCCGCAAGGCTGAGGATCAGCGCGCCCTGCAAAAAATTCTGTTTTTTGGAACTCAAATGCTGTTCCCCTTTCGCTTAAAAATTCAAAACAGTGACCGGAAAGAATTCTTTCCGGTCACCGAAAAAAGCGTCGAAAAAGTTTAAAAAATCAAAGCTGTTCAAGAATTTTGGGAAGATAATAGCTGATTTTGTCGTAAACTTTATTGATATCAATGGTTTTATATTTTCCGTCGCGGTAAAGAACGTCGCCATCGACCATTGTAAGAACAACGTCGCTGGACTGGGCGGAAAATACGATATTGGTAAGAACGTCATAGCAGGGAACAAGATGCGGCTTGTTGAAATCAAGAACAACAAGGTCTGCCTTGTTGCCTTTTTTGATAACGCCGGTATCGAATCTTCCCTGGGATTTTGCGCCGTTCACCGTTGCCATTTTGAAAAGTTCCTTCGGGGAAACGTTGTCGGCGTCACCGGTGTTTCCGCGACAGATCATTGCCGCAAGATGCATTTCCTCAAAAATATTGAGATTGTTGTTGCTGGAAGCGCCGTCGGTACCAAGGCAGACATTGATTCCCGCATCAAGCATTTTTCTGATGGGAGCAAAACCGGAACCGAGCTTCATGTTGCTGGAAGGGCAGTGGGTTACGGAAACGTTGGGATATTTCGCAAGAGTTGCGATATCTTCGTCCTCGACCCAAACGCAGTGGGCAAGGTTTACGTTGTTTTCAAAAATTCCGCAGGATTCAAAATATTTTGCGGTGGTCATTCCGCGGTTCTTTTTGCAGTTTTCGTGCTCAAGTTTGGTTTCGTCCATATGGATATGAAGACGAACACCGTTTTCCTTCGCATAAGCCGCAACCTCTTTTACAAGAGGCTCGGTGGAAGTATATTCCGCATGAAGACCGAATTCCTCAAGAAAACGGCCTTTGCTGTGGCCGAATTTTTTTACCATTTCGTCAACCGGCGGGAAATATTTCTGTTTTTTGAGCGGAGTTCCGTCAAAGCAGATTGGCGGGTTATCAAAATTGCATTTGATTCCGGATTCGCGGACAACTTTTTCCGCAACCGCATCAAAGAAATACATATCGGAAAAAGAAGTGGTTCCGCAGGCGATCATTTCCGCCATTCCAAGAAGACCTGCCCAATAAATGCTGTTTTCGTCCCATTTGGATTCAAAGGGGAAGATTTTTTCATCAAGCCATCTCTGAAGCGGAAGACCTTCGCCGTAACCGCGCATAAGACCCATTGCGGCGTGGCAATGGTTGTTTACAAAACCGGGGATAAGAACTTTTCCCGCGCCGTCATAAACTTCGCCGTAACCCCAATCGGGTTTTTCGGTGGAAATATAATCAATAACACCGTTTTTTGTGCCGATATAAGCGTGCTCAACGGTATTAAAGTTCTCGTCAATATAGGTTATGTCTTTGAACAGCATTTTATTTTTCCTCCTCCAGAATTCTTACGGCAGTATGAAGAAGCGCCTTGAAATCTTCTTTTATGGAAGCACAGGTTTCGTTAACGTCCCCGCCGGAAAGTTTTTTGTTAAGAACGCCCGCCGCCATGTTGGAAACAACGGAAATTCCAAGAACTTTCATATTGCAGGCCGCCGCCATAATTGCTTCCGGAACGGTGCTCATTCCGACAACATCCGCGCCGAGAGTTCTGAGCATTCTGATTTCCGCCGGAGTTTCAAACTGTGGACCGGGCATATAGGCATAAATGCCCTGCTGAAGTTTTTTTCCGCCTTCGGCTTCAAAAGCGCCGGCAACTCTGTTGCGGAGATATTCGGAATAAGTATCGCTCATATCAAAAAAGCGGTTTCCGCCGAGGATCGAAGCATCTTCGCCGGTAAGAGGGCCTTCGTTAAAGAACTTGATATGGTCGGTAAGAAGAACAAAATCGCCGTTTTTATAATCGGTGTTGATTCCGCCTGCGGCGTTTGTGATGATGATTTTTTCAATTCCCATGGCCTTGAAAACCGCAACGGGATATGCGCATTCCTTCATTGAATTTCCTTCGTACTGATGAAGTCTTCCGTTCATCACCGCAACGGGAATTTTATCGAGAGTTCCGATTATAAGAACGCCTTCATGGTCGGGGTTTGTTGTGGCGTTCCAGCGCGGAATATTCTTATAGGGAATTCTTGCCGCATTTTCGATTTCGGAAGCAATTGGGTTAAGTCCGCTTCCGAGGATTACGGCGATTTTCGGGCGGATTCTTGTCTGGGCAAGAATATATTCCGCCGAACCTTTTATCTGGTTATACGTCATCTGTTTTCTGCCTCCGTTTTTCGGTAATCAGTCGATGTTGATATCGAATTCCTGAACTTTCGCGGGTTCTTCTTCCGGAACTTTTTCTTCGGGAACAATTTCTTCTGCGGGTTCTTCAAAAGCTTTTGCTTCCTCGATAATTTCCTCTACGTTAACGTCATATTCTTCGGCATATTCCTCTTCCCAGTCCATTTCTTCTTCCTGAACAAAGGTGCCGTTTCTGATTGCGTTGATTTCCTCAAAAAGCTCTTCAACTCTTGCAAAAGCCTCGTCAAGCTGTGCGATAAGAGCGTCGGTTTCCTCGGAAACATCTTCGCCGTTTTTCATTCCGCCGTAAGTAAGTTCGCCAAGCTTCTGATAAAGGCTCTGGATATGACCTTTTATCTTCATTTTTTCTGCGCGGCGTTTGGAAATTTCAAAAGTTTCCTCCGCTTTTTTTCCAACCTGTTCGGCGGCATTTTTTATATCAGAGCCAATACCTCTGATGAAATCATCAAATTCAGACATTTCTATCTTTCCCCTTTTCTGCAAAATTTTCCTTTTTAATTATATACCTCTAATATGTAAAAATCAACCGACAAACTCCCGAAGAAGCGAATCTTTCGGCAAAAAATCCGGACTTATTTTTTCAAAAGCCGAAAGTTTTTCCAAAAGAGCCTTTGCTTCGCCGAAAAACGGCGATTTTTCATCAATTTTATCAAGCATTCCCGAAAGGATATCCACAAAAACCGCCGGTTCAAAATCCATCGAGGAATCAACTTTTATCTCCGCGGAATTAATATACGGTTCGATATAAATTTTTTCTCCGGAAAGAACGCTTTTCCATTGGGCAAAAGTTTTTTCCGTTTCCCAACCGCGAAAAAGTTCGTCCCTTGTCATTCTTCTCATAAGGCGGATTTCTTCCGCAGAAAAAACCGTTTTTTCTCCTTTTTCATAGGATTTTTTCGGTTCAATGAACATTCGGAGAATCCCTTTTTCCGGAAGATTTTCCGTAAGAAGCGGATTAAGGGAATGTATTCCCTCTATCATAATTATCCCGTTTTCTCCAAGTTCAACCCGGTTCCATTTTTCTCCCCTGCGCTGCTTCGGAAAATCAAAGGTCGGAAAATCCGCCTTTCCTTCGGAAAGCAAAAGCCGGAAAGTTTTGTTGGCAAGAGCGGTATCAAGTCCCTCAATGCTTTCCATATCGAAAGTTCCGTCTTCGTTTATCGGCATATATCCGAAACCAAGGAGAAAATCATCAAGAGCAATATGCCTTGCTTCCCTTCCTTTTTCGGAAAGTTTTTTGCAGACTTTTTTTGTAAAAGTTGTTTTTCCGGAAGCGGAACGTCCGGAAACAAGAACAATTTTCAACTCTTCGCCCTGCTTTAAAATAAAATCCGCGGTCTCTTCAACTTTTCTTTCAATTTCCTCTTCCGCTTCGGAAATCATTTTTTCAAAACCGGAAGCGATGCCTTCGTTTATTTTTTCAACGTCAAAAGCATCAGAGAGGATGGCGTTCATAAAAATCTTTCACCTGTTCTTTTCTTTCGTTCATAAGGTCAAATCTGTCAATATATTCATACGGGAACTTGAAGTTAAATATGCGTTCGATTTTCGGCCCGTGGGGGTCCTTTAGCTTTGTAACTCCGCCGGCTCCGGTTGCAAGAATGGAATGGGTTTCGTCCATTATAAAAACGTTGTAGATGCCCTCTTTTCCAGGCTTACAAAAACCGGTGTTTTCAAGAGCCTCAACCGTTCCTTTTTGGCGGTAAAGATAGTAGGGATAATATCCCGCCTCATCAAAACAGCGGAACGCGTGCTCATTCATTTCATCAACGCTTCTGCTGAGCATTTTTTGAGCATCGCCCGCAAGATTTGCGCTGCGTTTCACTGTAAGGGTATGAAGAGTTATGTTTTCCGGTTCAAGTTCGAGCACGGAATCTATTGTTTTTCGGAATTTATCAAAATCATCGCCCGGAAGTCCGGAAATCAGATCCATATTGATGTTATCAAAACCGAAGCTTCTTGCCATATAAAAAGCGTCAACAACGTCTTTGGCGGTGTGTTTTCTTCCGATAAGTTCCAGAACACCGTCGTCCATGGTCTGCGGGTTGATGCTGATTCTGTCAACGCCGTTTTTCTTCATAACTTCAAGCTTTCCCGGCGTAATCGTGTCCGGTCTTCCGGCTTCAACGGTAAGTTCCCGCACTCCGCCGAAATCAAAAGAGCTTCTTGCCGTGCTCAAAACTCTGTCAAGCTGTTCCGGAGTGAGCACAGTCGGAGTTCCTCCGCCCATATAAACCGTTTCCAGGCGAAGCCCAAGCTCTTCCATGAGCACAGCGGTGTCCCGCAGTTCCTCACAAAGCAGATCAACGTACTGCGGAATAAGCTTCGCGGCTTTTTCTATTGCGTGGGAAGTGAAAGAACAATATGAACATCTGCTCGGGCAGAACGGAATCGAAATATACATGCTCACAGATTCCGGTTTTGAAAGAGCGCGTATTGCC
Organism: Oscillospiraceae bacterium; assembly: GCA_017847875.1. GTDB lineage: Bacteria > Bacillota > Clostridia > Oscillospirales > Ruminococcaceae > UMGS1668. The sequence goes on from JAGASN010000007.1 coordinate 11,339, forward strand.
TGTTCGTGCTCAGCGGTGCTCAAAAGGAGATCCAGCTTCTCGTCGGAAACCAATCTTTCCTCTTTGAATCTTCTCCGAACTTCGTCGGCGGAAATTCCTTTGTCCATCATCTGCAAAGCAAGTTTTACCGGGCGAATTCCGGTAAGGGTGCCCCATTTTGGTTTAAGTCCGGTGATTTCCGAAAGAATTTCATAAAGAAGATATTCCATCTTCGCGGCTTTTCCTTCTGAAGTTTCCGCCTTTGCGGAAAGGTCTTTTCCGTCCATTTTTATCCTTACGGAAATTTCGTCGCCGAAAACTCCGGTATAGATAAAATCCTCCGCCGGAATATCCGCTACTTCAAATATTTTAAGCTCCCTGCCGCGCAAAAACATGCGGCAGAGAGCTTCTGCTTCATAACGATAAGGGTGGGAATCGATTATAAGTACCATATCAGATTCCGAGACCCAATGCTTTTCTTAAATAGGGGTTTGCGTAACGTTCAAGGTCAAGGGTGGTTCCGCTTCCGTGGGCGGGATAAATTTCGTAATCTCCCTCAAGGGAACCGATTTTTTTGAGAGAAAGCTTCATATCGCGAAGGGAACCGCCATAAAGGTCGGTTCTTCCGTAACCGCGGGCAAAAAGAGTATCTCCGCTGAAAATGTTTCTTCCGCAGATTATGCAGGCGCAGCCTTTTGTGTGGCCGGGAGTTGCCATGAACTTGAAGTCAAGGTCATCAAGTTTTACAATGTCGCCGTCCGCAAAAAGCATATCCGGTTTTGTAACAACTCCGATTTCCTTGTTGATAAGGCTCGGATCGAGGCAGATATCCTCGTCCTCCGCAAGAATTACGGATTTCATCTCCGGAAAAGTCTTTTTAAGAGCGTTTACCGCGCCGATGTGGTCAAAATGTCCGTGGGTAAGAAGAATGAACTTCGGTTTTGCGCCGAGTTCGCGGATTTTCGCAATGATTTTTTCCGCATCAAAACCCGGGTCGATAATTACCGCATGGTTCATATCGGAAGTTACGATATAGCAATTTGTTTTAAGGGGTCCTACTACAAGTTCATGAATTTCCATTGTGTTTCCTCCCAAAAAAATTTATTTCCAATCATCGGTATCCAGAATAAGCGTAACCGGTCCGTCGTTCTGGATATGCACCTGCATATCCCCGCCGAAAACACCTGTTCCGACTTCCGGAACACCGTAAAATTTAAGCTTTTTTATAAAATATTCATAAAGTTCATTTGCCTGGACCGGTCTTTGAGCATTGATGAAGGAAGGTCTTTTTCCGTGTTTGCAATCGGCGCAAAGGGTAAAGTTGGACACAACAATAATTTTTCCGCCGACTTCATCAAGAGAAAGATTCATCTTTCCGTTTTCATCTTCAAAAATCCGAAGTCCCGCAATTTTTGAAGCAAGAATATCCGCTTCCGCCTGAGTATCGGTTTTTGTAACGCCGAGAAGAACCATAAAACCTTTCCCGATTTCGGAAACGGTTTTTCCTTCACATTCAACCGAAGCGGAAAGAACTCTTTGCAAAACAGCTTTCATAAAATTTATTTTTCCTTTCCTCACATACGAACAACGCTGTCAACACCGCGGATCCTCTTGAGCGCTTCAATTGTTCCGCGAAGCTGTTCAACGCCCTGGGTTTCAATAGTAAGCTTAACTTCCGCCTGGTGGTCCGGAAGTTCACGCGCAAGGAAGGTATGCATCGGAACATGAAGGTTCGCAACGGTGATACTTACGTCCGCAACAAAACCGCTTCTGTCCATTCCGTGAACAAGAATGTTGGTTTTATAGGTATCCTTGATGTTGTCGCTCCAGCTTGCGGTGACCCATCTTCCCTCCTGCTCTTTATCAACAAGACCGTTTACCACGGTTTTGCAGTTGCAGGTGTGAATGGTAACGCCGCTTCCTCTTGTAATATATCCGATGATATCGTCGCCTGGAAGCGGGTTGCAGCAATGTCCGAATTTTACAAGGCAGCCTTCAAGCCCTTCAACAATAACGCCGCTGCTTGCCTTGGGTTTGCGTTTCGGTTTTACAATTTCCGGAACAATTTCTTCCTGGGGCTTATATTTTTTGGTATATTCCTCTTTTACCCAGGGAAGGATTTTCGACATGCTTATGCCGCCGTAACCGATTGCGGCATAGAGGTCATCAATGCTGTTGCAATGCTGGCGCCTTGCAATTTCGCCGAGGAATTCGGTGTGGTCGTGCTCATTAAGAATAATTCCGTTCTTGCGGAAATCCTTTTCAAGGGCAATTCTTCCCTCGGCAATGTTTTCATCACGGCGTTCTTTTTTGAACCAGCTTCTGATCTTCGCTCTTGCGCCGCTGGTTTTTGCCATGTTTACCCAATCTCGGCTCGGTCCGTGACCGGCGGCATTGGTCGTGATTATCTCAACGATCATGCCGGTTTTAACTTCCGTTTCAAGAGGAACTATTCTTCCGTTTATCTTTGCGCCGGTCATTCTGTTGCCGACCGCGGTATGAATTGCGTAAGCAAAGTCAATAATTGTGGAGCCTACCGGAAGATTTATAACGTCGCCTCGGGGAGTAAAAACAAAGACTTCGTCAATGGCAATATCGGTTTTGATGGAACTTACGATATCCTCAACGTCATCCAGTTCCTGCTGCTGTTCAAGAAGCTGGCGGACCCAGGCAAGACGTTCCTCAAGTTTATATTTTCCCTGAATTCCTGCTTTATATTTCCAATGGGCGGCAATACCGTATTCAGCGGTGTGGTGCATATCCCAGGTTCTTATCTGAATTTCAAAAGGAATACCTTTTTCGTCGATACAGGTCGTATGAAGGGACTGATACATATTCTGCTTCGGGGTGGAAATATAGTCCTTGAAGCGGTCCGGAATCGGCTTGAAAAGGTCATGCATAAGACCGAGAACGTAATAACAGCCGAAAACGTCGTTACAGATTATGCGCACCGCATAAACATCATAAATTTCCTCAAAGGATTTTCCGAGGGTATAGATTTTGCGGTAAATTCCGTAAACACTTTTAATTCTTCCCGTAAGGGTAGCCTTGAAGTTTTCTTCATCAAGGCGCTCGCGGATCTTTGTCTGAAGATGCTCAAGGAATTCCTGCTGCTCGTTTTTGGCAAGCTCCATTCTTTCCTCAATATCCTTATAGCCAACCGGGTCGAGGATTCGGATACATCTGTCCTCAAGTTCTTCCATGATAGGACGGATGCCGAGTCTGTGCGCAAGAGGAGCATAGATCTCCATTGTTTCGTGGGCGGTTCTGCGCTGTTTTTCCAAAGGCTTTGCGTCAATGGTGCGCATATTATGGAGTCGGTCCGCAAGTTTTACGATAATTACGCGAACGTCCTTCGCCATAGCTATCATCATTTTGCGGACGTTTTCCGCCTGGGCTTCCTCTTTTGAAACAAATTTGATTTTGCTGAGCTTTGTAACGCCGTCAACCATTGTTGCAACGTCTTCGCCGAATTCTTTTCTGACTTCATCAAGGGTTACGGAAGTATCTTCAACAACGTCATGAAGAAGCGCCGCGCAAACCGTATCCGTATCCATTCCGAGCTGGACAACAGTAAGCGCCGCCGCAACCGGGTGAATAATATAAGGTTCACCCGTTGCGCGCTTTTGTTCCGCATGCGCGCTTCTTGCAAGTGCGTATGCCCGCTCTATTTTTTCAACGTCATAACCTTTGTTGACGTCAATAGCTTCTTTTAATTCCTTAAAAAATTCGGGCATTTTCTCACCGCCTCTTCCCTTACTGCAATCAGATATTTCCTCTTCTTAATTTTTCAAGAAGTTTTGAATCTTCCATATTTATCTTCTGCGACTGGGGGTTAAGGGTAATTTCCTCAACCCGGCCGTCAAATTTTCTTTCAATAAGTCCCATTTCTTCCATAATATCGAGGCAAAGACGCATTTTGCAGGAATCCATGGGATATTCCTTGTTCTGTCCGGTAATTCTTCCGAAAAGAACGTCAAGTTCGCCTTTAAAACTCTGGTTGTTTCTGATGAATCTGTAAACAACAGCAAAATCGTTGCGCTCCGGAATATCCTCTTCCGGAACGGGTTCTCCGCGTTTGTAACCGTCATAAATAAGGTTTCCGGAGAAAAGTTTTTCCTGGCTTAAAGAGGAAGGACGGATATCGCGGATTTTTACGGAAACCCTTTCCTCTCCGCCGAATTCGCTTACTTCACAGGTTGCGGCAACGTCAACGATTTCTCCCTGAACATAGGGGAATTCTTCCGCGGTCATTCCGAAATATACCGCATAAAAAACCATTCCGGCTTTTTTGAAGCGAAGGCGAAGGTGTTTTCCGTTTCCTATGGGATAAATTCCGTCAACAAGAACCTTTCTGAACGCAAAAACCGGAACTTCGTTGGAAGCGCCGAAAGGTTCGAGAAGTTTAAGGGACGAAATGTTGTTAACGGTAAGTTCCGCCGGATCCATAACCTTATCGATTTTCTGGGTATAAACCGGCATCTGGAGGAAGTTCTTTGCGGCAAATTCGTTGACCGCCTTCCGGAAATCGTCGATTTTGGAAGAATCAAGGCTCATTCCGGCGGCGAAAGGATGTCCGCCGTATCTTGTAAGATGTTCCGAAGCGTAGCTTACGGCATCTATCATCGAAAAGCCTTCAACGCTTCTTGCGGAACCTCTGGCTTCTTCGCCGTCGCTGGAAATAAGAACGCAGGGTTTTCCGGTGCGTTCAACAACCTTTGAACAAACGATTCCGATAACTCCGTGGTGCCAGCCTTCCCCGTCAAGAACAACAACTCTGTCGTTGAGGATATCGGCTTTTTCAAGGAACATTGCGTCAATATCCTTCGCAATTTCCGCCTCAAGCTGCTGACGCTGGCGGTTTTGTTCACAAAGATCGGAAGCAAGCTGGGCCGCAAGTTCCTCGTCCTCGGTTGTAAGAAGTTCCGTTACCTGATATGCGGAACCAAGTCTTGCGGCGGAATTGAGTTTCGGCGCAATTCCGAAAGCGATCATATCCGCAGTAAGCTGTTTTTCGGAAAGTCCGGTTTCTTCAAGAAGCGCCCGAAGTCCGAGATTTGTTGTTTCGCTGATAAGCGAAAGTCCCTGGCGCACAAGAATTCTGTTTTCTCCGGTAAGCGGAACAATGTCCGCAACGGTGCCTATGCAGATAAGATCGGCATATTGTTCGATTATTCCCCAGCCGTTATCATTTTCAAGCGCGCAGACAAGCTTGAACGCAACGCCTACGCCCGCAAGTTCCTTATAAACTCCCTCGTCGGTTTCGTCTTCCCTGTGGGGGTCAACAACCGCAACCGCATCCGGAAGAACTTCCCTCGGTTTGTGGTGGTCGGTTACAACAACGTCAATTCCGAGGAAGGAAGCATAATCTATTTCGTTAATGGCGGAAACGCCATTATCAACGGTTACGATAAGGTCAGTTTCTTTTGAAGCAATATAATCGATCGCGCCTTTGTTAAGACCGTAACCTTCGTTTTCTCTGTCCGGAATATAATACCAGACGTCGCAGCCGATTGAAGCAAGATAATCATAAAGAAGAACCGTTGCGGTCATTCCGTCACAGTCATAATCTCCGTAAACGCAGATTCTTTCGCCTTCATCAAGGGCTTCGTTTATTCTCTGAACGGCCTTATCCATATCGCGATAAGCCATCGGATCGGAAAAAGGAATTTCCCTTGCAATAAAATTTCCTGCTTTTGCGGGGGTATCAATTCCTCTTGCAACAAGAACTTCGCTTACAAGAGCGGGAACGCCCAATTCTTCCTCAATATGTTTTGCCTTTCCCGGGTTTCCCGGCATAAGTTTCCATTTTTTCATTCCCATAACCTCCGCAATAAAACACTCTACCATTATAAATTAAAATATTTAAATAATTATATCACCAAATCCGCCCTTTTTCAATGGAAATTTACAAAACAAAATTTCCCGATTAACATAAAAAAATCCCGCGGTTTCCCGCGGGATATCTTTTTGTTTTTAAAATTATTCTGCTTCGGAAGAGGAACTTTCGCTGCTTTCCTCACCGGAAGAATTTTCTTCGGAAGTTCCGGAACCGCTTTCGCCGGAAGTGTTTTCTTCCCCGGCTTTGTTTTCAGCCATTTCCTGCTCCATATATTCCTGCTGAATTTCGTCATAATCGAAATACTGGGTCTGGTTAAGGCTCTGCATATCGGAAACCTCAAGGTCTTCGGGAAGTTCGTCTTCCGGAATTCTTCTTACGGAGCGGATAACATATTCCCCTCTCGCAACCTTTTCGAGATCATAATAAAGATATTTATCCGGAACGGATTCGGAAGAACCGTCTTCGCTGACAGTCCAAAGCGTTGCGGGAGCAACGTAGCCGACTATGAGTGTATAAATATCGCCGTTCTTATTGATTTCAATTACCTTCGGAACATAAGATGCTGTCTGACCCATGATCGGAACGGAATAAGTGTTGGTTTCCTCGCTGTAAATATAGAAATAGTCGTAACCTTCATTAAAGGTTCTGTGCTCAAGGGAAACCTTTCCGCCGTAAAGTTTTTTTGCCGCAACGTCAAGGTCGGAAGCGGGAACAAGGAGCATTCCGTTTTTGTCATAATCATATTTTGTGCGGTTTTCAAGAAGGGTGGACCAAAGGGCGCTCTTAAGAATAACCTCTTTATCAAGCTGGTTCGGGTCTTCGAAGGTTGCCGGGTCGAGCATAAGAAGCGGATAAATTTTCCATTCAAAAGCTTCTTTTCTGCCGGTGTCGTCAAGGACCCTTGCTCCAAGCTTTATAAGAATTGAGCAAAGGCTGATGGTTCCGAGAACCGCAAGCGCAATGAGCACCGCGCCGACGGTTGCCGCATATTTATGTTTTCTTTTTGTGCCGATATATTTTTTCGCGTTCGGGAAAAGAATTTTTTTCTTGTTTTCCGGTTCTTTTTCGGAAAGATCGACCACAACAACTTCCTCTTCCTCTTCGGAAATTTCTTCATTTTCCGCTTGAGCATCAGGCTCCTCGGTCTTTTCTTCCTCTGCCGGAAGGGCTTCTTCCTCTTCGTGCTCAAGAACTTCTTCTGTTTCTTCTTTTATGTTAACAATTTCGCTTCCGGTATCAAGAGCAACAACTTCCTCAATAACAAAACCCGGGTCCGCTTCTTCGGAAACCGCAAGAATATCCGGACCGCTTTTGTTTTTGCGGCGTTTTTTCTCTTTAACGGAAATATCCATTTCCTCTTCTTTGCTGAAAAATCCTGCAAAGCTGTCTTCAAATTCAGTTTCCGGAAATTTTTCCTCCGGTTTTTCCCAACCGTTATTTTTTTCTGACATAGTTTTTCCTTTCATATATAAAACGCTTTTTTCGTTTTTTCTTAAATTTTTATAATTTCACAAAGTAATAATACCAAAAAACAAGGCTTTGCACAAGTGCATAAAAAAATATTTACAAAATTTTAATAGCAATTTCCTTCTCTTTGGAAATTATTGCAGAACCCGAAAAGTTGTTATATAATAATATCATTAAAGGAGGTGCTTATTATGGCAGCAAAAGGCGGACGAATTTTTTTCCTTGATGAACTCCGCGCTCTGGCGCTTATCGGAATGATAATTTACCATGCGGCTTATGACTTATATGCAATTTTCGGACTTGATTTTGATTTTTATTCTCCCGGTTGGGATAGTCTCCAGCTTGCGGTCTGTTCAACTTTTATCATAATCGCCGGAATTTCCTCAAGGCTCACAAAAAACGCTCTTAAACACGGTCTTGTTGTTTTCGGCTGCGGAATGTTAATGACTCTCGGAACCTATTTTTTCATGCCTTCCCAGGTAATCTGGTTCGGTGTTCTCCATTTCCTCGGAATTTCCATGATGATTTATTATCTTTTCAGAAAATCCGTAAAAAAAGCTCCCGCTCTTCTCGGTGCGGTAATTTCCCTTTCGGCTTTTCTCTGCCTCTATGGTCTTCCTTCAAGAAGCATTATGTTCGGGAACGTTGCCGTTCCTTCGGAACTTTATTTTTCAAAATTCCTCGGAATAATCGGTCTTCCTGGACCGGGTTTCCGCTCTGCGGATTATTTTCCTCTTCTTCCCTGGTTTTTCCTTTTCCTTTTCGGCTGTTTTATCGGAAAATGGTTTAAGGAAAGAAAAATTCCGGATTTTATGATGAACAAACACAGCGATTTTCTTTGCAGAATCGGTTCCAGCACCCTTGCAATATATATCGTTCATCAGCCGATAATCTATGGCGTTCTTTCCGCTTTTTTCTGGGTAATTGAGAAAGGAACCTCCTTATGAATCCCGAAACCACCTGTTGCTTCACAGGACCTCGCCCACCCCGTCTTCCGATGAACGGAAACGAATATTCAGCGGAAATTGCCGGACTTAAAGCCGCAATAAGAGCCGCCGTTATTGACGCTTATGAGGAAGGTTTCCGCTTTTTTATGAGCGGAATGGCGGAAGGTTTCGATCTCTTCGCGGCGGAAACTGTTATTGAATTAAAGAAAAATTTCAGCGAAATCGCCCTTATTGCGGTTTTTCCTTCCGCGGATTTTTCAAAAAAACATTCCGCTTCCGTAAGAAAAAGAATTGAAAAAATCCTTGAAAATTCCGATTACGCAGTATCTCTTTGCGAAAGCTATGTTCCCGGCTGTGAACATCTCCGGAACAAATATATGGTGGACAATTCCACCCGGATAATCGGTTATTACAACGGGTTTTCCGGCGGAACGGCACATTGCTGGAACTATGCCGTAAAAAACAATCTTGAACTGGTGAACCTTTATGAAAACATTTAATAAAAACCCAAGCGGACTTCTTGCGGCGCTTTTCGCTATAATAATTGTCTTTCTGGGCGCAACTTTATATGAACACGGAATAATTTCCGACGATTTTTACCTCAAACTTCTTACAACGGTTCAGGGCAATGTTTCGGAAAGTTCCGAACTGGAAGTCCATTTTATCGACGTCGGTCAGGCGGAATGTATACTGATAAAAGCCCCGGAGAAAACTGTTCTGATTGATGCCGGCGACATCGGTTATGAAAGAAAAATAGAAAACTATCTCCGAACCAACGGCGTTTTTTATATCGATCTTTTTATTGCAACCCATCCCCATGCGGACCACATAGGTTCCGCTTCCGGAATAATTAAAAAATTCCCTGTTTCGGAAGTTATAATTCCGGAAATCCCGGAGGAATTTCTTCCTACCACTTCCCTTTTTGAGGATTTTCTGAAAAACCTTTTGAAAAGAAACGTCACCGTTTCCTATTCGGAAAACGGAAAGGTTTTTGAACTCGGCGGCGGTGCTGTTCTGGAAATTCTGGGTCCCGCCGGATATTCCGGAGATAACCTCAACAACTATTCAGTAATTTCAAAGCTCACCTTCGGAGAAACAAGTTTTCTTTTCACCGGCGACGCCGAAGAAGAAGCGGAACTTTTGCTTCTCGATTCCGGCGCGGACGTTTCCTGCACGGTCCTTAACGCCGGTCACCACGGAAGTTCCACCTCAAGCTGCGCGCTTTTTCTTAAAGCCGCAAGCCCCGAATTTGCCGCAATTTCCTGCGGTTATAACAACGATTACGGTCATCCCCACCGCGAAACAATTTCGATTTTCAAAGATTTTGGAATAAAATACTACCGTACAGATTATGACGGAAACATAGTTTTCGGCTCCGACGGAAAAACTGTTACCGTAACAACAAGGAAATGAGATGAACATTTTGGAAATTTATCGTCTTGACAGAATTGAAGAAGGCATTGCCGCGGTTGAAAATTCCGACGGCGCAATGCTTTTTGTTTCCGCAAGCCGCCTTCCGGAAAATTCAAAAAGCGGCGATTGCCTTACTTTTGAAAAAGGGCGTTTTTATACCGCTCCGGAAGAAACGGAATTTCGCAGAAAAACAATAAAAAATCTTCTTGATGATCTTATTGATAAAAAATAAATCTATTTTTTCAATCATCACATTATGCACACTATGTAATGTTAAAATGCGGACAGCATACCACGAAAGGAAGCTGAAAAATGAGCAAAATACTTATCGTTGATGACGAACTTAGAGTACGCGACCTTATTAAAAAATATGCCAAATTCGAAGGTTACGAAGTCTGCGAAGCCTCCAACGGGCTCAAGGCTCTTGAAATCTGCAAAACAAGCGACCCCGATATAATAATCATGGACGTTATGATGCCGGAACTGGACGGTTTTTCCGCCTGCCGCGAAATAAGAAAATTTTCCAACGTTCCGATAATAATGCTTTCCGCAAGAGGCGAAGAATATGATAAGGTCCACGGTTTTGAATCCGGCGTTGACGATTACGTTGTAAAACCTTTTTCCCCGAAGGAACTTATGATGAGGATCGGCGCAATTTTAAAACGCGGCGGATTATCTCTTCCGGAAGCGAAGGAAGTTTATCAGCACGAAGGTCTTACCGTTGATTTTACCGGAAGACTTGTTATCGTTGACGGAAAACACGTCGATATGTCTCCCCGTGAATATGATCTTTTCTTCTTCCTTGTGAAAAACCGCGGAATCGCCCTTTCCCGCGAAAAACTCATAAACGAAGTCTGGGGCTATGATTTCCTCGGCGACGACAGAACCATAGATACCCATATAAAACAGCTTCGCAAGATACTCGGCCCATACAGCCGCTGTATCTCCACCCTGAGAGGAGTTGGCTATCGCTTTGACGAGTGATAAAGTTTCAATACGCTGGAAGCTTTGCACCTATTTCATCGGCTTTGCCGTTTCGATGCTTATAATCCTCTGGCTTATGCAAACGGTTCTTCTGGACAGTATCTATGCTCTTTATACCAAAGAAACCATGAAGGAACATTCGAAAACAATTTCCGAAAACATCGACAACCCGGAACTTGACAGCCTTCTTATTTCCATAAGCCAGGAAAACGAAATTTCAATATATATCCTCAGCGAAAACGGAATGATAAAAAGCGCAACCGAACGTTCAACAAGCGTTCGTTTCAATAAGGCTTCCAAAGGAATTCTTGAATACTGGAACCTTGCTTCAAAAAACGGCGGAACATATATCACCGAAGTTGAATCCACCGGCGTTTTTACCGACAGCGGCGTTTTTCTCGAATATGATCCGACCCATTTCGTCGGAAACGTTCCCGAACAAAACGATTTCAGCAGCATGATCATGGCAACGGAAGTAAAATCTCCTTCCGGAGAAAAATCTCTTCTTGTGATACTTTCAAGAATGGAGCCCATTGCTTCAATGGGTGAAGTACTTATGATAATTCTTTCCGTAGCAAGCGTTTTTGCTTTCGGCGCCGGAATTATTTTTGCTTTCATCGCTTCAAAAGGTCTTTCAAGCCCCATAAGCAGTCTTTCGGATTCCGCAAAACAGCTTGCAACCGGAGATTATGAAGTTGTTTTTGAAGGCGGTGGCTGCAGCGAACTTACCCAGCTCAGCGAAACGCTCAACAACACAACCCAGAAACTTCGTAAAACCGATAAACTCCGAAAGGAACTTCTTGCAAACGTAAGCCATGACCTTCGTACTCCGCTTACCATGATAGGCGGTTACGGCGAAATGATGCGCGATATTCCCGGTGAAAACAATTCCGAAAACATTCAGATAATCATCGACGAAACAAAGCGCCTCACAAAACTTGTCAACGACGCTCTCGATCTTTCAAAACTCCAGAGCGGAAACTTCAATTTCCATCCGGTCGTTTTCTGCATCACCGACGAAGCTTCGGATATCGTCACACAGTTTGAAAAACTTTCCGCCGGAAAAACGGATATATCTTTTGAAAACGACGGCGACGTTTACGTCAACGCGGACGAGGTCCTTGTTTCCGAAGCGATTTATAACCTTGTGAACAACGCGGTTATCCACGGCGGAGAAGATGTTTCCATTGTTGTCCGCCAGAAAACCGAAAACGGAAAAGTAAAAATTTCCGTTATTGATAACGGCCGCGGAATTCCGCCGGAAATGCTCGACGGAATCTGGGAGCGATATCAGAAAGGAATGGGCGGCGGCGCAGGACTTGGTCTTGCAATAGTAAACACTGGAATAAAAATGTGCGGCGGAACCTGCGGAGTTCAAAGCGAACTTGGAAAAGGAACCGAATTCTGGATCGAACTTCCTATTTTTAAAGATTGATATAACAAAAACACCCTCCGGCTTCGGAGGGCGTTTTTTTATATCCATATAAAACTTTCTTTCGGGTCGCGTTTATTATAAATTTCTTCAAGTTCCCCGATGATTTCTTCCTTCTGTCGAATAAATTTTTCATCATGGCTTATGAGGAAAAATTTTGCGGAAAGTTTTTTGAGCACCGTAATCTCCTCTTTGAGCACCGAAGCGTTGTAGCAAACCCTTCCCTGCTTCATTGTGGAATATGTTGCGTCACCGAGAAAGGCATAATCTCCGATTTCCATTCCGATGGAACCTTTTGCGTGGCTTGAAGGAAGCGGAAAGATACGTATCCTTTCGCCGTCATCAAAGAAAATATCGCTTTCGACAACGGTACCGCGCTTTGCATATTTAAAAGTGTTCGCGCCCAGATATGTATTATTCAGCTCTGCGTGCTCAAGATTTCCCATATGATCCGGGTGAAAATGAGAAATCACCGCGTTTTTCGGTTTTTGAATTTTGTTTAATGACATAGGGACAGATTCATCTGCGCCGATATCAAAGATCCACATAAATTCATCGCCTTCAAAAATCCCGACGTCGGCGGAAAGCGGATTTTTGCTTGCCTTTATATAAAAAAGCCTTTCAGTGATTCTAATTTTCTCCAAAATGCTCACCTCATTTTTGGTTTGGGTTACCCTTGAATTTCATGAGCATCGGGCGGAGTTCCGAAGCAAGATAAAGCGAACCCGCAACTACCAGAGCTTCGTCATCTTTAAGATTTTCAAGCGTTTCCGCAAGTGCTTCCTTTGCATTTTCCTTTGCTTCAACGTTTCTGCAATATTTCGACGCCATTTCCGCAAGTTTTTCCGGAGCAACCATTCTCGGGTTCTGAACCGGAACGGTTATAACGTGCTCAAAGCAGGGCGCAAGTTCCGCCATAACGGTTTCGCAATCCTTATCCGCCATCATTCCGCAAAGCAAAGTTCGCTTTTCCGGCAAAAATTCTCTTACGTTTACTGCAAGAGCCTTTGCCGCCTGTGGGTTATGAGCACCGTCAAGGATAACTATCGGCTCTTTTGAGCAAAGTTCAAACCTTGCGGGAAATCTTGTTGCGGCAATTCCCTCAACAAGATGCTCATCTTTTATAACAAAATGCTTTTCCCGAAGGATACTTACGGCGGAATATACCGTAAGCAGGTTGTTTATCTGATGTTTTCCGCCAAGAGAAAGGGAAAGCTCCGTTTTTCCGACCAGAATATCCATTCCGGAAACGTCTTCGGAAACAATTTTTGCTTTGCCTGCCGCGCCTGTCACAAAAGTTGCATCAAGTTCGGCGCATTTGTTGAGCATTGTTGTAAGGACTTCCTGCTCCTGCCCCGGAGAAGTAAGAAGGGTGCATCCCGGGCGAAGAATTCCGCATTTTTCTTCGGTGATTTTTGCAAGAGTATCGCCCAGAATTTCCGTGTGATCAAGCCCGACTGCGGTTATGATCTGCAAAACCGGTTCCGGAACAGTGTTTGTTGCGTCAAATCTTCCGCCCATTCCCGCTTCGAGCACCACAAAATCGCAATTTTCTTCCGCAAACCAAAGCATTGCGCAGGCGGTCGTTATTTCAAAAGCGTTGAGCATTGTTCCCTGCTCAAGAAGAGCGTCAGCTTCCTTTTTAACCGCTTCAACGATTTTTGCAAGGCGCTTTTTGCCGATCATTTTTCCGTTTATCATCATTCGTTCGCGGAATTCGAGCACATAGGGAGAAATATATCTTCCGGTTTTATAACCCGCGGTGCTCAAAACCGAAGCGAGCATTGCGACGGTTGAACCTTTTCCGTTCGTTCCGGAAATGTTTATGCTCCGGAGTTTTTCCTGCGGATTTCCAAGCCTTTCGAGAAGCTTTTTCATTTCTTCGAGAGAAGGTTCTTTTTTGAACCGCGGAAAATTCGCGATATATTCAAGGCTTTCTTCATATTCCATCGGTTTTTTCCGCCTTTCAATTAAAAAAGTTATAAGAGCCGCCGGAAACGGCGGCTCTTTTATTAGCTGAATCCCCTCGCCACACCTTACGGTATGTGGCCCTCTCCCCTTTAGGCAAGGGGCACATTATTTCATTGCTGCAATGGATTCTTCAAGTTTTGCAAGTCTTTCTTTAAGTTTTGCAAGTCTGTCGCGTTCCGCGGCAACAACGTTTTCCGGTGCTTTGTTTACAAAACCGGGGTTCTGAAGTCTTGCTTCAAGGCCGGAAGCCTGTTTTTCACACTGTTCTTTTTCTTTGTTAAGGCGCTCAAGCTCTTTTGCCATGTCGATAAGTTCGGCCATGGGGATATAGATTTTTGCAGCGTCGGTAATTACCTGAACAGCGCCGGCTTTATCGAATTCAGCGTTGATGTCAACTTCGGAAGCGGAAGCAAGTTTCATAAGGAAAGGTGCTCCCTGTTCAAAAACTTCGCCGGATTCGGTTTCGATAAAGAGTTTTGCTTTCTTGGAAGGCGGAACGTTCATCTCTGCTCTGCGGTTACGGATAGCTTTGATTGCGTCCATAACTTTGGTGAAATCCTCTGCCTCTTTGGTGAAGCAATGTTCCTCGGTATATTCTGGCCATTCCGCAACCATGATGGATTCGCCTTCGTGAGGAAGTGCCTGCCAGATTTCTTCGGTGATGAAAGGCATGAACGGATGGAGAAGTTTAAGAACACCGGTGAGAACATAAACAAGAACTCTTCTTGCGGAATCTGCGGATTCTCCCTGGAGTCTTGCTTTTGCAAGTTCGATATACCAGCTGCAGTAAGTATCCCAGATGAAATCGACGATTTTCTGTTCCGCAACGCCGATATCATAGTTTTCGATGTTTTCGGTTGCAGCCTTAACAAGGTCGTTATACTGGGAAAGGAGCCATTTATCTTCAAGAGCAAGTTCTTCGGGAAGTTCGGTTTCGTTGAAATCTTCCGGAAGGTTCATAAGAACAAATCTTGCAGCGTTCCAGAGTTTGTTTGCAAAGTTACGGCAGGAGGTTACTTTTTCGTCGGTGAAACGGGTATCGTTACCTGCGGAAATACCGGTTACGAGTGCAAGGCGGAGAGCGTCTGCGCCGAAAGTATCGATTATTTCAAGCGGGTCAATGCCGTTTCCGAGAGATTTGGACATCTTTCTGCCGAGAGCATCACGGACAAGTCCGTGGATAACAACATCGGTGAAAGGTTTCTTGCCGGTATAAGCAAGGGCGGAGAAAATCATTCTGGAAACCCAGAAAGTGATGATATCATATCCGGTTACGAGAACATTGGTAGGATAGAAATAGTTATATTCAGGGGTTTCTTCCGGCCAGCCCATGGTGCTGAAAGGCCAGAGAGCTGAGCTGAACCAGGTATCAAGGGTGTCCGGATCCTGGTGGATATTTTCGCTGTGGCAATGTTCGCAGCATTTCGGTTCACCATCAACGCAAAGGGTATCCTTTCCGCAATCGTCGCAGTACCAAACTGGGATTCTGTGACCCCACCAAAGCTGACGGCTGATGCACCAGTCGCGGATGTTTTCCATCCAATGGAAATAGTTTTTATCGAATCTTTCCGGAACAAAGCGAACGTCGCCGTCTTTTACAGCCTCGATAGCGGGTTTTGCAAGTTCCTTCATGGCAACGAACCACTGGAGAGAAACTCTCGGTTCAACGGTTGTATGGCAGCGATAGCAGGTACCAACATTGTGTTCATGGTCTTCAACGCGAACAAGGAATCCGCCTTCTTCAAGATCGGCAACAATTGCTTTTCTTGCGTCATAACGGTCCATACCTGCATATTTGGGATAATCTTCGGTGATTTTTGCGTCATCGGTCATAACGTTGATTACGGGAAGGTTATGGCGGAGACCTACTTCAAAGTCGTTGGGGTCATGCGCCGGAGTGATTTTTACAACACCGGTACCGAATTCCATATCAACATATTCATCGGCAACAACGGGAATTTCTCTTCCGACGAGAGGAAGGGTTACGGTTTTTCCGATATAGGAAGTGTATCTTTCGTCCTTGGGGTTAACTGCAACTGCAGTATCGCCGAGAAGGGTTTCCGGACGGGTTGTTGCAAGTTCAAGCCAGCCGCTTCCATCGGTAAGCGGATAGCGAAGATGCCAGAAATGGCCCGCCTGGTCCTCATATTCAACTTCCGCATCGGAAATGGAGGTTCCGCATTTCGGGCACCAGTTGATGATTCTTTCGCCGCGGTAGATAAGACCTTTGTTATATAGTTCCCCAAAAACTTTGCGAACCGCTTTGGAACAGCCTTCGTCAAGGGTGAATCTTTCGCGTTCCCAATCGCAGGAACAGCCGAGAGTTTTAAGCTGTTTTACAATGGTGCCGCCATAGTTCTTTTTCCATTCCCATGCTCTTTCAAGGAATCCTTCGCGGCCGACGTCGTCTTTGGAAAGACCTTCCGCTCTCATATTTTCAACGATTTTAACTTCGGTTGCAATGGAAGCATGGTCGGTGCCGGGCATCCAGAGGGCTTCATAGCCCTGCATTCTCTTCATACGGATAAGAATATCCTGAATGGTGTTGTCAAGAGCATGGCCCATATGGAGCTTACCGGTGATGTTTGGCGGCGGAATTACGATTGTGAAAGGTTTCTTTTCCGGGTTAACTTCTGCGTGGAAATAGCCTCCGTCGAGCCAGAACTGATAGATGCGTTTTTCCACCTGCGCAGGATCATAGGTTTTGTCAAGTTCTTTGCGCATTTCTGATTTTCCTCTTTCTTTAATATATTTCCGTTTTAGCTTTGGGAAAAATAAAAAAACTCGTCCCAAAGAAATTTTTCTTTGAGACGAGCTTGTAATATCAACAGACCCGCGGTACCACTCAAATTGCATCCGCCAAAAGGCGGACACCGCTCTTTGGAAGCAACGGATAATGCTTCCGGGACACTTACGCAGCCTTTCGCGGAAGGGTTCTAATCGCCTTTCGGTTTTCTTCCCTTCGGCTCCGAAGCTACAGCGCAAAGCAACCGTTTTCCGGCTTTCACCAACCGCCGGCTCTCTTTCAAAAACAGCTTTTGCAAAGCGCACTCTTCATCATAGCCTTTAGATAACATAAGGATTATAACACCCCATAAAATTATTGTCAAGACACAAATTATATTGACAATTTATCCTTTCAGGAGTATAATTCAGTTGTAAAAATTTGTCTTTTGGGGAGGAATTTTAAAAATGTCTCAGATGGATTATAAATACAGAGTTAATTTTGTAAAAGGCACCACCGAAAAATGGGACGAATATGTCAAAATTTTCGATAAAAGCCCTCTTTATGACCACTATTTCAAAGATACTGATACCCTCCGTGAATGGGTTTATGGTCCTCTTGAAAACGGAAACGTAATTATTGCCGAAACCGAAAAAGGCGAACCCGTCGGTCTTATGGTATATGATATGATGGGTATGTACGGCGAACTTCCCTATCTTGCTCTTCTCGGCGTTAAAGACGGCTACCGCGGAAAAGGAATCGGTGACCAGCTTATCGACATCTATCTCGGAATCTGCAAACAGATGGGATTCGACAAAGCATTCATCGCTGTTTCCGACTTCAACCCGAGAGCAAAAGCCCTTTATCAGAAAAAAGGCTTCAAACCCCTTCTTCTCGTTCCCGATCTTCTTAAAAAAGGAATCGGCGAATGGCTTCTTATGAAAACCCTTTAATAAAAAACCTGACCCGTCCGGAAGGACGGGTCTTTTTATTTATTAACTTTAGGATTATCTGTTCTATTAAGCAAGTAATCAATGCTTACGTTATAATATTCCGCCAGTTTTATCAATACTTCTGCAGTTAATGAAATTATACCGTTCTCATATTGAGAATAAGTATTTTGAGATACATTCAAATATTTAGCTACGTCTTTTTGCTTAATGTCATTATCTTCTCTGATACTTCTTAAGTTTTTATATTGCATAATATCCACCTCAAGTTTATTATGCAATATCTGTAATACAGATATAATGTACATAGAAGAAAATTTAGGAGGACTTAATATGAGCGGAAAAGTTTGGGCAATAGTAATTGTCGTTATTTTACTTGCTTTAATAGGCAGCTGTGGCGGAGAAAGTGAATACGAAAGAGCTGGAAATGAGTTTAGTTCTTGGGTAAATACAGACCCAAATGGTTGGACCGATACTCAGAAAGACTATTTCAACAATTTTATGGAATGGTCTGACAATCATTGATTTTACTAAAAAACCCGTCCTTTCGGACGGGTCTTTTTTTATAACTTATTATACCATTCAAGTACCTTGGAAAGGTTTCCTTCCGAAACATAATCGCCGCCTTTAACAAGAAGTTCCAGCATGGCTTCTTCTTCCGGACTGCGGTTTTTCTTTTTTGACATAAATTTCGTGAGCATTTTTATTCCAAAAGCGTAACTGCCTTTGAGCTTTTCGCGGTTCATTCCCGCCTGGACGTTAAAAACCGGAAAATCTTCCGGAACGCCGCAGTTTTTTCTGATGGTTTCAACAAGCGCTCCGGTGGGAGCAAGGCTTGTTCCGATAATCGCTTTTATATCGTAATTCTTTGCTGCTTTTTTATAACCGAAAACGCTTCCGGCCATAAGCCAGCCCATATATATCACCGCCGTTCCATTTTCCGGCGGATTTTCGGCAGAAAAAAACGGAAGCCCCGTTTTTTCGCCGAGGATTTTTGCATATCTTTCGGTAAATCCGGTGTTGGAATTATATAAAATTGCGGAAGGTTTCATCAAAATCGCCTCCTTTTTGTTTCTTTGATAATTCTAACATAATAAAATTCCTTCCGCAACCTGTGGTTGCGGAATTTCAAACCAAAAGCGGTTGTTAAAAAGCCTTTGTTCTGCTAAAATAAAATCAGAAAAAGGAGGCGGTTTTATGGAATTCGGCGAAAAACTTTCCGCCGCAAGAAAAGTCAAAGGCTTTTCTCAAGAGGAACTTGCCGCAAAAATTGATGTTTCGCGCCAGGCTGTTTCAAAATGGGAAAACGGCACAGCCCAGCCGGAAACCGCAAACATTTTAAAACTTTGCGAAGTTCTCGAAGTTTCTCCAAACGAACTTTTCGGATATGAAGAAAAATTTTCCGTTTCTGCCGGACCAAAAAAGCAAAAATCCGGAAAAATATTTCTTGTTATAATCGCCGCCGTTATTCTTTTTTCTGCTTTTTTGATTTGGGTAGATGAAACCCGCGGTACAAATCGCTATTATGACAAAACCCTTCCTATCCCCATAACAAATCTTGATATCCATGTTCCCGGCGAACAGCCGGACGAAGGTTTTCTTTCTGTTGAACTTGTTGCAACTTTTAAAACGGTAAAATCTTTCCAAACTTTCAGATTTACTGTTTCTGGAATAGATTCCGAGGGAAAAACCTTTACTGAAGATTTTTCCGCGACAAAAAACGGTCCAAAATATGACAGCTGTTCCGCTCTCATAAAAGTTCCCGTTGGCGGTGAATTTGATTTAATAATTACCTCAACGGAATGGTCAAGAAGTTCTTCAAAAATCATCGGGAAAATATATAACATAACAGAAAAAGGAATTTCTTTTGAATCTTATCCGGACAACGAATTATATTAAAAAAACCGCCCTGCCGGGCGGTTTTCTTTTTTTCCTAAAAATTATTCTTCGGTTTCTTCGGAAACTTCTTCAGCTTCTTCTTCGGAAGGATTTTCCTCAAAAGCTTCCTCCGCAAGAAGTTCCTCTTCGGTAAGGTCTTCGTCGGTAGCCTCAAGAACAGATTCTTCGGTTTCTTCGGATTCAGTCATTTCTTCCTGTTCCGGTTTTTTCTTTACGTTTTTAATGATGATAATAATGCAAACAACGATAATCGCAATAAGAACGCCGATGATGATTCCGGTATAGGATTTAACTTCCTTTTCCTCTTCCTCGGTGGGTTCGTTTCCTGCGGCTTCGTTTGCGGCGTTTACAATATCATCGATCATTCCGCCTACATTTGCCATTTCTTCGGTTTCTTCAACGGAAACGGAAGCTTTGCATTCTGCGATAAGCGCAGCCATTCTTTCCTGGGTTACTGCGGGTTTAATGGTGCTCTGAAGGTTGTTGTCGCCAATTCCGACAAAATACATGATGTGGTAACCGAACTGGGTTTTAACAATTCCGTTATCTCCGGTAACTCTTGCTTCATCAAAGCACCAATCGTTAAATTCGGTAACCATCTTACCTTTTTTAACGTTTTGATAAATTCCGCCCTGAGCGGCGTTTCCGTCCTGGGAATTTTCAACGGCAAGAGCGGAAAAAGCTTCTTCGGTCTGTTCGCCGGCAAGATAGCTTTCATAAATTTCGCTTGCTTTTTTCTCTGCTTCTGCCCAGGCTTCTTCGCTTTTGTTACCGTTTTCATCTTCTTCGGGCTTAATAAGGATATGACGGACGTTTACATAGTCATAATCCGGATCAACGCGTTCCTCGAACATAACGGTAAGGTAGCTCTGATATTCCTCATCGTGATAAACCATTGTTTCGCCGGCGGTTCTTGCTTCATCAAAAAGCCATTCGGAAACTTCATCAATTCCGGTGGCGGTATATCCCGCTCCGGCTAAAAGAGTTGCGTCGCCTTCGTCAAAAAGTTTCTTGTGTTCTTCGTCTTTGGTATATTCTTTGGCAAGAGCGTTGAATTCTTCCCCGGTATGAACTTCCGCAAGGGCATTTGCCTGTGCTTCCGCTTCTTCCTGGCTAAGAGCTTCTTCGCCTTCCTCCGCTTCTCCATAGAAGGAAGAATAGTAACGGAAATCAACGGTATCTATATCCTTTTTGTTGGCTTTGTAATAAGCTTCTATATCCTCTTCGGAAACTTCGATTTTTTCGTTGCAGTCCTGAAGATATGCATCGGCAAAAATCTGGATTTCGGTTACTTTTTTAAGAGATTCAATGCTTGCATTTTCGCCGTAGTTAAAGAAAAGATATTCGTCAACGGTCATTCCGTTTTCTGCGGCAAAAGCTTCGATTTGTTCGTCAAAGGAATCAATATCTTTTTTCTGTTCTTCGGAAAGAACAAATCCTTCTGAAATGGCTTTTTCATAAACACCGACTATTGTTGTGGCGGAATCTTTTGCAAGAGTAAGGATGTTGTCGTGCCAGGAAACGTTTTCTCCCGCCATCTGGTCTTCAAGAGGTTTGGAAACGTCCATAATCTGGGAAACATCGATTCCATAGCTTGCATAGGTGTAATAAAGATCGGTATAAATTTCGTTGAAGGCGGAAATATACATGCAGTTCATATCTTCAACGGTAAATTCCATTTCTCCGATTTTAATTGCAACCGGAGATTCTCCTCCGTTTTCTTCCGGTGCTTTTTCGGAAGAACATCCGGCAAAAGCGGAAATCAAAAGCATTGCGGCAAGAAGAACCGCAAAAAATCTTTTCATGTTTTTCAAAATCCTTTCGGCTTAATTTAAAATATGGGACGGCTTTTAAGGGAAAAAGCCGTCCCAATTTTTACTGGAAATTAATCAGGCATAATGTTTGCCGACAAATCTGTTTCCGAAAAGTTCGGAAACTTCAACGCCTTCGATAATTTCATCGATGTGTGCGTTGAGTCTTTCGCCTCTGATGGCGTTGTCAACAACATAGGAATAATATTCTTCGGCAACACCGGAGAAATACATAATGTGATAACCGAACTGGGTTTTGATAATTTCGGAATCGCCTGCTTTTCTTGCAGGATCGAAGCACCAGTCTTCAAATTCGGTGACCATCTGGCCTTTGAAAACATTTTCATAAAGGCCGCCGTTTGCTGCGGAACTGTCAACGGAATATTTTGCGGCAACTTCTGCGAAGTTTTCTTCGCTTCCGCCAAGTTCTTTCCATTCTGCTTCATATTCTTCTGCCGCTTCAAGAGCTTCCTGCCATGCGGTTTCGTTGGAGGTATCTTCCGGAGCAACGAGGATGTGTCTTACATCAACGGTGTTATAATGAAGGTCGTTTGCTTCAACAAATTCAACAACATAATAACCGCTTTCGGTTTCAAAAAGTTCTTTGTCGCCGGCAACTCTTGCTTCATCAAAAAGCCAGTCCGCATAAGTTCCGCTTACGGAAGCTTTTACGGAATAATTTGCTTCAGTGAATTCAGCTTCTTCGGTTCCTGCAAGAACAGCTTCGGCTTTTGCTTTTGCTTCCTCCATTGCTGCTTTTACGTCTTCACCTTCTGCTGCGGTTCCGCTTGCAAAATAGGTTTTATAAGAAACGCTGTCAAATCTTTCTGCGTTTTCACCGTAATAAGCGTCGATGTCATCTGCGGAAACTTCTTCGTTTTCTGCAAAGTTTTCAGCATAGGTGAAAGCGTAATAATAACGTTCATACATTTCTTTGAAAACTTTTTCGTTAACACCGCGGCCATAGTTCATTTCTGCATAATCGTTTACGGTATATCCGTAAGATTTTGCAACAGCTTCCATGGAGTCCCATTCGGTTTCAATGGTTTCAAGATATTCTTCATCAAGTTCATAACCAACAGATTTGCCTTCGTCATAAAGTTTGGTCATTTCAACAAAGGTGTTGTCGGTATATGTTTTAATATATTCTGCCCAGGTTTCACCGGTTTCGGAATCGTAAACCTGTTCGCTGAGGTTGCCCTGGGGGTTGAAGAAATATGCGGCCATTTCGCCGTAGGTCTTATAAAGATTGTTATAAACTTCATAAACGCTGTTGGTATAAAGCCAGTTGTATTCGGCAACGGAATATTTGGTTCCGTCAACATCAATTGCTTTGATTGTGCGATAAGTTACACCGAGTTCAAAAACGGTGAGAACAACGCAAAGAACAACGCAAAGCGCAACAACAACTTTTGCAAAAGCGTATTTTGCTTTTTTCTTTTTGGCTTTTTCGGCAGGGCTGAGTTCTTTGGTTTCTTTAACCTGTTCAGTCATGCCAAGGGTTTCTTTTTCGCTCATAAATAAACCATCCTTGTTTTTATATTAGCCTTTGCCGATTTGTTCGGCATAGTATGACAAATATATATTATATCCGCTAACACACTATTTTTCAAGACTTTATATCAAACAAATTAAAAATTAAATGTTAAAAACTTATTTTCAGTCAACAACATTAAAAGCAAAATACTGGATTCCCTTATATTGTTCGTTTTCTTCTGTTACCTCAACAATAAGGCGGTAATTTCCGGGTTCAAGATCCTTGAAGAGGGAGTTCACTTTTTCATATCCTTCCGAAAGCATACATACCCTCGAAACGTTTATGCTTTCGTCTCTTCCGGAATAGATGAGCGTAAGCTGAATTTGTTCTTCCGGAACTTTTCTGCTACACTCAATGGATTTAATTCCCGGAAGATCTCCGATAAATATATCTTCAATTCCGTTCATTCCGTTAACGGTGAATTCAACCGTTTCCTTTCCGGTTGCCTTTTCAGAATCCACGATTCCGGAAAAACCCATTTCCTCTTTGGAAATCACAAAAACGGTTTTGTCCTCTTCGCTTTCGCTCAGCTCAACGGAATCAGGTTTTCCGTTTTCGGGGGGATCTTTTGGCTCGTCTTCCTGAACAAATCCGCCGAAATATCCGAATTCTTTTCCGAATTTGCCGGAAATTTCCGTCATGCTGTTGATCCAGCTTCTGATATCTTCGGGCATATCTTCTTCGGATTCAAGCCATTTTTCAAGTTCTTCGGGAACTTCATAGCGGTTTTGTTTTTCTCCGAAATTTTCGGGAAGAATCTGCTCAAAGCCTATTGCGTCCCAAATTTCTTTTCCGAAATTTCCGGACATATCAAATTTATTTTTGTATTCCTGAAGAACTCCGTTTACGCAAAGAATGAATTCTTTTCCTTCCGCAAAACTTTCGTCAGAAATAATAAGGTTGCGGAAAACTCTGTCGTTCTTATTTTTGATTCCGTTTCCTTCGGAATCCAGAAATTCAATATTGCTTTCCGGATTGATTTCTGTCGCAAACGTAAGAGATGCAAAAAGCTGTTTTGAATCCTTGCTTACTCCGTCGTTTCTGCTTCCAAGGGCGAAAACCTTTCCGCCGTTGATATAAATTCCGTTATCCGAATCAATTCCGCCGTCGGCGCTTCTTCCGTTTCCGGAGGAATAAAGTTCACCGCCGTTAATAACAAGCCAGCCGTTGGAATCAATTCCGTCGCCTTCGGTACCAAGACCGCCTTTTATGGTGATTTTGCCGCCGTTTATGGTGGTGACCGAAACGCCGTCTTCGTTGGTATTTATTCCGTCATCTTTGGAATCAATGTTGATAATTCCGCCGTTAACCGTAAGATGCATTTCCGTTCCGACACCTTCGTTTTCGGCATTTACATTAATAATTCCGCTGCCTTCGCTTCCGCCGCCAATGTTCATTGTCATTTTGGAATAAAGCGCGGCGTCATATTTGTGGAGTTTTTCTTCTTTTCCGTTGTCTTTATAAATTTTCGCAACGTTTGCGCCGTTTATATTGCTTACGCTTCCGTCCGCAACAACAACATTGGCGCCGGCTTTTGAAGTGTCAACATCTTTCGAAGGCTCGGCGGAATTTCCGCATTCATAAACATTATAGAAAATAACCGCCGGAGCAATTTCACAGGTTATGTCCGCACCGCCGAAAATAAGAGTTACCTTCGCTTTCGGGTCGGTTTTTGCGTTTTCGCCAAGATCCACCGCAAGCTGTCCTTTAAGTTCGCCGGTTACAAAATATTCTCCTGGTTTTGTAATTGTAACAAGTGCATGCTCTGCGGCTTCATCTTCGGTGTGTTTGTCTTTTGCTTCGCCTTCACCATATTCGTTTCCGCTGGGATATTTTTCAAGATCGCGGTAATAAATAATTTCGCCGCCGAGAGTTACGCAATCGCTTTCCTCGGCTTTTTTGCCGTCAACAGTTACACCGTTTTCTGAAAGAACGATTTTCACCGCGTTTTCAAAACCTTCCGCGGAAACTTCTTTCCTCGTTTTATTGTCGTTTTGCTTTTCGGGCTCGGAAGTTTTGTTTTCTTCGCCAGCTTCCTGGTTTTCCGAAATTTCCGGATTTTCAGGGTTTTCTCTTTCTGCGGGAACATTAACCCCGCAGGCTGTAAGTGCCAAAACAAGTAAAACAGAAATTGCCTGGAACAAAGTTTTTTTCATATTCAAATCTCCTTTCGGGATGGATTTTTACGATTATATTATAGCGCAGTTTTCGTTTTTTCGTTTTAACAAAATGTAAACAAAATTATAAATTTTATTACATATATTAAAAGACGCGTTTATTAACGCGTCTTTTTTGTTATTTTTCAAAAATTTTCAAAGCGCCTGTCGGGCAGACTTCCGCACATTTTTTGCAGTTTCTGCAAAAATCCGTAACCGCCGGATCAATAAATTCCGGTTTTATAACGGTTTCAAAACCTCTTCCAACAAGACCGAGAATACCCTTTTTCGCTTCTTCTCCGCAGGTTCTTACGCAAAGATTGCAAAGAATACATTTTCCCTGATCCCGTTCTATTGAAACAAGCTTTCTTTCGGAAAAAGCGCGGTGTTTTTCGCCTTTGAATTTTTCCGGCTCAATTTGCCGAAGGTTAGCATAGCGGATAAGTCTGCAGTCTTTAAAATCGTGGCATCCGCATTCAAGGCATCTTTTCGCTTCTTTTTTCGCTTGTTCCTCAGTAAAACCGAGAATTACTTCATCAAAATTTCCTTTTCTTTCTTCCGGATTTCTGAAAGTCATTTTCTCCCGGGGAATTTTCGGTGTTTCCGAAAAATCTTTTTCAGAAACGGATTTTTTTGAATAATAAGGTTCAAAGAAATCAAAAGGAATATCGCTGAGATATGCGTCAATGGCTTTTGCGGCAAGGTTTGCTTCCGCAATTGCCTCAATAGCTATGGAAGCACCTTTGTTTGTGGAATCTCCTGCCGCAAAAACTCCTTCGAGATTTGTCCGGCAATCGTTTTTCCCCGCAGAAATTGTTCCGCGGCTCGTAAGTTCAACGGAATCAAAACCAACAGCATCGAATTTCTGGCCGATTGCGGAAATAACGGTATCCACCGCAATGGTTTCAAACTTTCCTTCAACCGGAACAGGTTTTCTTCTTCCGGAAGAATCCGCTTCGCCAAGTTCCATAATCTGGAGTTTGACGGCTTTTACTTTTCCGTTTTCACCGATAATTTCCGCCGGATTTGTGAGAAAACGGAAAGTGACTCCTTCTTCAATCGCTTCTTCAATTTCAGAATCTTCCGCCGGGGCTTCCGCCCTTGTTCTGCGGTAAATTACATAAACATTTTCCGCGCCGCAGCGAATTGCCGTCCTGCAGGCATCCATAGCGGTGTTTCCGCCGCCGACAACCGCAACGTTTTTTCCGATTTCGGGAATTTTTCCGGAGTTTACCTCCCGAAGAAATTCAATTCCGCTTATGACACCGGAAAGCTCTTCGCCAACACAGCCGATTTTGCCTGCCTTCCAGGCACCGACCGCAATGAGCACCGCATCGGAATTTTTTCTGATTTCATCAAACGAAATATCTTTCCCGATGCTCAAATTGTTTTTCATGAGCACTCCGAGATTTTTTATGAACGAAATTTCTTTTTCAAGAACTTTTTTCGGAAGGCGGTATTCCGGAATTCCATAGCGGAGCATTCCGCCCATTTCCGGCATCGAATCAAAAACAGTCACTTCGTGACCGGAAAGGCAAAGGTAATATGCCGCGGTAAGTCCCGCAGGACCTCCGCCGATTACGGAAACTTTTTTACCGGTCGGTTCAGCCTTTTTTGGCACAAAAGGAGCATTAGAAGAAAGATCCTTGTCCGCCGCAAAAGCCTTTAAATATGCTATCGAAAGCGGTTCTTCAACAAATTTTCTGCGGCAGTTTGTTTCACATGGGTGGGGACAAATTCTTCCGACAGAAGCCGGAAGCGGGATTTTTTCTTTGATAATTTCAACCGCTTTGCTGTAATTTCCGAGCGAAATTTGTTTCAGGTAACCCTGAACGTCCGTATGCGCAGGGCAATTTAAGGAACAAGGTCCCTTGCAATCGCCTGTGTGGTCGCTCATTATAAGTTCAAGAGCAAATTTTCTTGCTTTTTTAATTCTCTCGCTTTCCGTTTTTATAACCATTCCGTCTTTCGGAAATGTTGAGCACGCGCGAAGAAGCTTTTGAGCACCTTTTGCTTCAACAACGCAAAGTCCGCATGCTCCGAAAGGCTTCAGTTTTTTATTGTAACAAAGATTGGGAATTTCTATCCCGTTTTCGGCGGCAATTTCGAGCAGGCTTTTTTCGCTTTCGGCGAAAATTTCTCTGCCGTTTATGGTAATTTTAATCTTCTCCATAATCCGCCTCCTTAAAAAATTTCAACAGCGCCGAATCGGCAGACTTTTGAGCACGCTCCGCATTTTATGCACAGGTTTTTATCAA
Source organism: Oscillospiraceae bacterium (assembly GCA_017847875.1). Lineage (GTDB taxonomy): Bacteria > Bacillota > Clostridia > Oscillospirales > Ruminococcaceae > UMGS1668. Next base: position 38,710 of record JAGASN010000007.1, read on the forward strand.
TAACATGGGCTTTTTTAACTTCGCCGGAAATTGCTTTTGCCGGACAGTTTTTCGCGCAAATGGTGCAGCCGCGGCATTTTTCCGGATTGATTTCATATCTGAGCATAGCGGAACATTCTTTGGCACCACAGCGGTGCTCAAAAATGTGTTCCTCATATTCTTTTCTGAAATATTTCAGAGTCGTGAGCACCGGGTTCGGTGCTGTCTGCCCAAGACCGCAAAGCGCTCCTTCCTTAACTCCTTCACAAAGCTCTTCGAGAAGTTCAATATCGCCTTCTTCCCCTTCGCCTTTTGTAATTTTCGTAAGAATTTCCTGCATGCGCTTTGTTCCGATTCTGCACTGCACGCATTTTCCGCAGGATTCCGCCGCAGTGAAATCCAAAAAGAATTTTGCCATTCCGACCATGCAGGCGCTTTCGTCCATAACTACCATTCCGCCGGAACCCATTATCGCTCCGGTTTCCGAAAGAGCCTTATAATCAATAACGGTATCAAGAAGTTTCTTCGGAATACAGCCGCCGGAAGGTCCGCCAAGCTGAACCGCTTTTATATCTTTTCCGCCACGGATTCCTCCGCCGATTTCAAAAATAACTTCTCTTAAGGTTTTTCCCATCGGAACTTCAACAAGGCCGCTTCGCTTTACCTTTCCGGTAAGGGCAAAAACTTTGGTTCCTTTGCTGTTTTCGGTACCGAGTTCGGCAAATTTTGCACCGCCGTTTTCAATTATCCATGCAACGTTTGCGAAAGTTTCCACGTTATTGATGTTCGAAGGTTCGCCAAAATAACCTCTTTGGGCTGGAAAAGGCGGTTTAAGCCTCGGCATTCCTCTTTTTCCTTCAAGAGATTCAATAAGCGCCGTTTCCTCGCCGCAAACAAAAGCTCCCGCTCCGGCTTTTATTTTCATTCTGCAGGAAAAATCGCTTCCGAAGATGTTTTCTCCCAGAATTCCGGCCTTTTCCGCCTGTTTTATTGCGTTTTCAAGACGTTTTATCGCAAGAGGATATTCCGCGCGGACATATACAATCATTTCCGAAGCGCCAATGGCATAGGCTCCTATCAGCATTCCTTCAATAAGGCAATGGGGATCGGATTCGATTATCGCCCTGTCCATAAAAGCGCCCGGGTCGCCTTCATCGGCGTTGCAGATGAGATACTTTTTACCTTCCATTTTGCTCTGCCTTGCGGCGTTCCATTTATACCATGTGGGAAAGCCTGCGCCGCCCCTTCCGCAAAGTCCGGAAGTTTTGATTTCCTCAATAACTTCCTCCGGAGTCATTTTCAGAACAACTTTTTCAATAGCTTTATATCCTCCGGAAGCTTTATATTCTTCCAGCGATGTCGGGTCAATTGTTCCGCAGTGACGAAGGGCAATTCTGGTCTGGCGGTTCAAAAATTCTTCATCTTCCGATGAAATTTCAAGATATTCAATTTTTGAAAAATCCCCTGTTTTTGCGGCAAAAACAATGTTTTCCGCATCTTTTTCCGAAACTTTTACAAGCCTTCTGATAAGCTTTTTGTCTTCATAAATATCAACAACAGGTTCAAGAAAACACATTCCGACGCAGCCGGTTTTTCCGATTTTGATTTTGCAATCATCGCCGAGCGCGTTTTCAATCGCTTTGTGAACTTTCAAAGCTCCTGCGGCAATTCCGCAGGAACCTTCGCCAATAACAATTTTCATAACGCGCCCTCCTTTTCCCGAAGATTTTTAAGAATCAAAATCGCTTTTTCCGGGGTAAGATTTCCAAAAGCCTCGCCGTTTATCATAATAACCGGAGCAATTGAACAGCAGCCGAGGCAGGCAACTTTTTCAAGGGTAAAAAGTCCGTCGGCGGTTGTTTTTCCGCTTTCGATTCCAAGATATTCCGAAACCGCTTCAAAAACTTTTTCGCTTCCGTTAACGTGGCATGCTGTTCCCTGGCAGGACATAACAAGATATTTTCCTATCGGTTCAAGGCGGAACTGGGAATAAAAAGTTGCAACTCCCATAACTTCCGCCGGAGTACTGCCCGTTTTTTCCGCAATATAATAAATAACATCTTTAGGAAGATAGCCGTAGATTTCCTGCGCTTTCTGAAGGATTGTAATAAGGCTTCCCGGAACAGCGGAAAATTCTTTGAGAACCGGTTCAAGAAGTTTTATATTGCTTTGCGGAATGTTCATCGGAAAGCCTCCCCTTTTAATGATGTTTTTATTTTAGCATATTTCTTTACATTTTTAAATATGTAATATTTGTTATATAAAAACGCACCGCCGAAGCGGTGCGTTTTTGTGTTTTATTTATTTTTGTCCGTTTCTTTGGCTTTAGGATAAGGTTTTTTCTCGTCGGTAAGTCCGGCAAGATAATCCATACTTGTTTCAAGAGCTTTTGCAATGCTTAAGCACTGTTCAAAAGTATAATATCTGACCCCTCGTTCAATTTTTGAATAGTCGCTCTGGTCAATACCGGTCAGCATCTGCATTTTCACCTGTGTATATCCGCGTTCTTTTCTTAAATCTCTTAGTCTACTCATAACAAAAACACCTCTGCAATTATTATGCCAAATTGACCTATTGACATTAGGGTGTTTTTGACCTATTATTTGTTTTAAGGGAGTGATTTTATGAGGGATAATAACGGGTATTGGGAAATAAGCTGCCGTTTTCCTATTGAAAACAAAACAATAACGATCGAACTACCGCCCGATACAGAATTTCTCCTTAATATTTTTGCTTCAAAAAACGGAATTTCTCCCGAAAAACTTGCCGAAACCATTATCAAGAATTATATAAATAATAACTGTAAAAACAAACCTCTAGAAAAATATTTCAAATAAAAAACGCACCGAAGCGGTGCGTTTTTCGTTTTTTAATGAATTATTTTCCTTCGGCCATGGCTTTTGCTTTTGCAACAGCGTCGTCGATGGTACCGACAAGAAGGAATGCGCCTTCCGGAAGGTTATCGTGTTTTCCTTCAAGAATTTCGTTGAAGCCACGGATGGTTTCGGAAAGAGGAACGTATTTACCCTCAATACCGGTGAACTGTTCCGCAACGTGGAACGGCTGGGAAAGGAATCTTTCGATTTTTCTTGCGCGGGAAACAATGAGTTTCTGGTCTTCGGAAAGTTCGTCCATACCGAGGATAGCGATGATATCCTGGAGTTCTTTATACTTCTGGAGAATTTCCTGAACGGCACGGGCGGTTTTATAATGTTCCTGACCGACTACGTTCGGGTCGAGGATTCTGGAAGTGGAATCCAGCGGGTCAACTGCGGGATAAATACCTTTTTCCGCAATTGAACGGGAAAGAACGGTTGTTGCGTCAAGGTGTGCAAAGGTGGTTGCCGGAGCCGGGTCGGTAAGGTCATCCGCAGGAACGTAAACAGCCTGTACGGAAGTGATGGAACCTTTCTGGGTGGAAGTGATTCTCTCCTGGAGAGCGCCCATTTCGGTTGCAAGGGTCGGCTGGTAACCAACCGCGGAAGGCATACGTCCGAGAAGTGCGGAAACTTCGGAACCTGCCTGGGTGAAACGGAAGATGTTGTCGATGAAGTGAGGAACGTCCTG
>JAGASN010000008.1 GCA_017847875.1 Oscillospiraceae bacterium
ATTAACCGAGCCGCCGATTTAAAATGAAAATCCGCCGTCGGCCTGAACGATGGCGGTTGAGATTAGAAAGCATTAATCTTTCGGTGGAGAGTTTATTCCCTCTTTTTCAAAGGGGGAATCGCTTGCGGGAGCAAGCGGTTAGGGGTTTGAAATTTTTCTTTCAGGCACCAACCGGTTTCTTTTGTTTTCACAAAAGAAATGGGGTGGTAATCTTAATTAATTCCATAAAAAAGAATCCCTCCGTCTTTTTTGCGGCAAGCCGCAAAAAATCCACCTCCCTTTAGCAAGGGAGGCTTTTTAAGCTCCCTTATAATATAATACCTTTAATTAAATCGCTTTCAGCTTCGGGGAAAACCGCAAGATTGACCGCCGCGGCAATAAGTTTTGCGGCTCTTCGCACCAAAATATCAATGTCGTTCGGCGAAACAAAAACCGAATCCTTTTCGGAAAGGCGGGTCACCGTCGGGGTTCCGATTGCAATTACCGGAACGCCGAGAGTTTCTTTTGAAAGGGCGGCTTTTCCGGAATAAAATCCGGAACCGGGCGAAAGCCCGGAATCGCAAAGCTGAATTGTTTTGCAAACGCAGTCGATGTTTTCCGCAGCAAGGGAATCTATCAGGATAACCGCAGAGGGAGAAAGCTTTTCAACGGCGGATTTTATAAGAATTTCCGGCTCGATTCCCGTTCTTCCGAAAACCCCGGGAACAAGAGAAAAAAGTTTCCGCCCGAAAAATTCTCCGCAGAGAAGATTTTCCGCCGAAAAAGGCCCGAGAGAATCCGCAGTGAGGAAGGAATTCCCGATTCCGACAGCAAGAACGGAAGGGTTTTCCGGAAGCATTTTTATGAGTTCGGAAGAAACAGCGGAAACTTCTTCGTCAAAATTTCCGAAAGGAAGCCGCGGGAAATCCGCTTCCACCGTGACGTATTTTCCCGGTGGCTTTCCGAAAAGTTCGGCTTCCGCCGCCGTTTCGATAAAAATTTCGGAAATTTCGGTGTTACCGAAAAGAAAACTCCGCTTTTTTGCATAATCCGGAGAAATTTTGTTAATAATTTCTTTTGCAAGGTCGGTTTTTGTTGACATTTGGGTATCTCCTTTGATATAATGACTAAGTACCGGTATTTTGCAGACCGTGTTAATGCAAACCCGGCTTATTTTTGTCTGTTCAGGAATATTTTTTCTGATAATAAAGGCAAAAACCCTTGACAGAACGGATATTTTCGTGTAAGATGATTATTTGTGAATGTATCCGATGGAACGAAGGAGGTGTAGTTACATGCCGAACATTAAATCTGCAAAAAAGAGAGTTAAGGTTATCGCAACCAAAACCGCTCGCAACAAAGCAATTAAAACCAACCTTAAAACCAACATCAAAAAAGCTGAAATCGCTTGCGCTAACGGTGCTGAGGATAGAGAAGCCGCAATCCGCCTTGCAATTAAAAAAGTTGACCAGGCCGCAGCAAAAGGTATCCTTCATAAAAACACTGCAGCAAGACGCAAATCCGCTCTTGCCAAAAAGCTCAACGCTGCTAATGTTTGATTTTTGTAAGTCTTTATAAATTGACGCCTTCACCGGATACGGTGGAGGCGTCTTTTTTTATATTTAGCCTTCCCCTGGGGGGAAGGTGGCAAAACCGAAGGTTTTGACGGATGAGGGTTTTCAGGTAACCCGGAGGGAAAATCATTTATCCTTCGGCTTAAAAAACACCGCAATGATAAATCCGAAAACGATAGCCGCGGTAATTCCGCCGGCTGTTGCGGAAAGTCCGCCGGTGAATGCCCCGAGAAAACCTTTGTCCGCAACGGCGGCGCGGACTCCTTTCGCAAGGCTGTGCCCGAATCCGGAAAGAGGAACGGTTGCTCCTGCACCGGCAAATTCAACCAGAGGTTCATAAAAACCAAGAGCGGAAAGAATCACCCCGGAAACAACGAACCCTACCAGAATCCGAGCCGGAGTGAGCTTTGTTTTGTCAATAAAAACCTGCCCGATTGCGCAGATAATTCCGCCGACTATAAACGCCTTAAGGTATTCCATTCAAAAAATACCTCCTTTTTCGGAAGAAAAACAAACAAGATGGGCAATCCCGGGAATGGTTTCGCCCTGCTGAACGCTTGTGGGACTCATAAGAGCGCCGGTGGAAAGGGCAAGCACGCTTTTGAGCATGCCGTCCCGAAGCATTGGAATAACGTGACCGCTGAGCACCGAAGCCGAGCACCCGCATCCGGAAGCCCCGGATTCCACCTGCTGTTTTTCCCTGTCATAAAGCATAAGCCCGCAGTCGTTATAGTTTTCCCCAAGGGGAAAACCTTTCCGCTCCATAAGTTCCTTCATAAGATTTGCACCGACAAATCCAAGGTCGCCGGTGACTATCAGATCGTAATCCTCCGGATCGGTGTAGGTATCCTTGAAAAACTGCGAAAGAGTTTCCGCCGCCGCCGGCGCCATTGCCGCGCCCATGTTGTTCTGGTCGTTTATGCCGAAATCCTCAACCGTTCCGAAGGTAACGGCCTTGATGAAGGGAAAACCTTCCTCTTTCGAAACAAGCGCCGCGCCTGCGGCGGTTGCGGTCCATTGGGCGGAAGGCGGTCTTTGACCGCCATATTCCAGCGGAAAACGATATTGCCGTTCCGCACTGCAAAAATGTGAAGAAGCTACGGCAAGGCAGTTTTTTGCGGCAGAATCCGCAAAAACCGCCGAAAGACCCACGGCTTCGGCAAAAGTTGAGCAGGCGCCGTAAAGCCCGATGTAGGGAACTTTTGAGCCTCTTGCGGAAAAGGCGGAAGCTATGCATTGGTTAAGAAGGTCGCCGGCAAAGATGAAATCAACGTCCTTCATCTCCGCTTCCGCTTTTTTAAGCGCCTTCCAGCAGGCAAGTTCCTGCATTTTGCTTTCAGCTTTTTCCCATGTTTTTTCCCCAAAGCGGGAATCGTCGTTTATTATATCAAAATCTTTTCCAAGGGGGCCTTCGCCCTCTTTTTTTGAACCGACCGCGGCGGAAGAACGAATTCCCACAACACCGTCGATAATAAGCGTTTGTTTTCCGATTTTGTGTGCCAAAAAATCACCCCGTTTTGGAGGTAGTTTTTGCGAATTTTTTCGGAATATGCAAAATTTTTCAGTCCGGCAACAAAAAAGCCTTCTTCCGGAGCAAACCTTGCACCCTAAAACCCGGGAATTTACATAATTTTTAAAACCCAATAAATAATTCCGTAAGCAACCGAGGCCAGAACGCCATAGACAATGACCGGTCCCGCAATGGTGAAAATCTTTACTCCCAATCCGAGCACGAAGCCTTCGCTTTTGAATTCCATTGCCGGCGAAACAACGGCGTTCGCAAAACCGGTTATGGGAACAAGGGTGCCTCCGCCGCCGAATTTTGCGATTTTGTCATAGACCCCAAAACCTGTGAGCACCGCGGAAAAGGCAATTAAAGTCATTGAGCACGCGGCGGAGGCATTTGGCGTGCTCAGGCCTGCATCAAGATAAAAATTGAGCACGAACTGGCCGATTGTGCAAATTGTTCCGCCGATTAAAAAAGCGCCGGAAAGATTTCGAAGGCATTTTGTTTTTGGAACAGCGGCTTCGCCCATTTTTTTATATTCATCTGAAGAAAGGGACATTTTTCAAAAAATCTCCTTTGTTTTTTTGTTTATTGTTCGGAAAAAGGAGAAAAATATTCCCGAAAAAACAAAAAACAAAAGGGTGTTTTTAATGAAAAACAAAAAACAAGCGGCAATTTGCGGTGCCGCTTCCGGAATTCTGAACGGACTTTTCGGTTCCGGCGGCGGAATAATCGCCGTTCCTCTTCTTAAAAAGGGCGGACTTTCCCAAAAAGAAGCCCAGGCAACCGCGCTTTTTCTGATGTTCTTTCTTTCGGCGGTTTCCGCCGGAATATATCTTTATGAAGGCCGCCTTTCCTTTTCGGAAGCGCTTGGCTATATTCCCGGCGGAATTTTGGGCGGAATTGCGGCTTCGCTTTGCTTCAAAAAGATAAAACCTGTCCTTCTGCGGAAAATTTTTGGCGGATTTGTCGCCTTTTCCGCCGGAAGAATGCTTTGGGGGATTTTTGCGGAATGGATCTGATAATCGGTTTCCTTGCGGGTTTTGCCGGAGGTCTCGGCGTTGGAGGCGGCGGAATCCTTCTTCTTTATCTCACGGCTTTTGCCGGAACCGAACAGCTTTCTGCCCAGGGAATAAACCTGATTTTCTTTTTGCCAACGGCCGCCGCGGCGCTTTTTCTTCATTTTAAGAACGGTTTTGTAAAATGGAAAACCGTTCTTTTTGCCGTCCTTTTCGGAATTCCGGGGGTTTTCCTTGGTTCATTTCTTGCGGGAAACCTGGATAAAACCCTTCTTCGGGCGGCGTTTGCGCTTCTTTTGCTTTTCATTGGGCTTCGGGAGCTTTTCAGAAAGGAAAAATGAATTTTTTCGGAAAAGGGTTGACAAAGCTGTTCTATTGCGATAGAATGAAAACGTAGAATTCTACTGCAATAGAACAAGAGGTGAAAAACTTTGACCGAAAAACTTTTTTCTTCCGAAATCCGGGTTATGGAGCTTCTTTGGAAAAACGGCGAAATGTCCGCAAAGGAAATTGCCGCCGCCCTTGCGGAAAGCGCCCATTGGAGCAAAACCACAACCTATACCGTAATTAAAAAATGTGTTGAAAAAGGCGCGGTAATCCGGGAAGAACCGGGCTTTGTCTGCAAAGCCGCCGTTTCAAAAACCGAAGTTCAGGAAGCGGAAGCTTTTGAACTTGTTGAAAGGCTTTTCGGCGGAAGCCCCGATCTTTTGGTTTCCGCCCTTATCGGAAGCGGAAAAATAAGCCCCGAACAGCTTAAAAACCTTCGTGAAATGGTCAAAAACATGGAGGAAGAATAAGATGAGCGGATTTCTTTTTGCGAATGTTTCCTCAATTGCGGCAACGGTTTTAATACTTTTATTGCGCAAATTTTTTAAGGAAAAACTTTTTGCAAAAACCTTTGTTTTCCTCTGGCTTCTGGTAATAATCCGCCTTTTGGTCCCTTTTGAATTTTATTCTTCCATAAGCGCCTTTGCGCCGGAAAAGGAACCGGTTTTTGAGGCAGTTAACCAGCCGGTTTTTATCGGAGATCTTCCGGGCGGAAAAGAATTCCTCTCTGAACAGGAAGAAAAGATCCCTTCCGATGTTCCGGAAAAAGAAAAAGCCAAAATACAATCGGATAAAATACTCCTTTCAATTTGGATTTCGGGCGCGGTTTTAACCGGCGGATTTTTTGCCGCAAAACATTTTTATACGGTGAAGAAAATTCTTAAAAGCTGTGTTCCGTTTGATGAAATTCCGGAAAATTATAAAAACGGAAAAATCCGGTTTTATAAAAGCAAAAACCTGGCTTCACCCCTCAGCTTCGGAATTTTGCGTCCGGCAATAATCATTCCGGAAAACACTTCGGAAAATCAACTGCCTTTTGTCCTTTTGCATGAAGAGACCCATGTTAAAGACCGGGATTCGGTGCTGAAAATTCTTGCGCTTTTTGCCCTTTCGCTCAATTGGTTCAATCCGCTCAACTGGTTTATGGTGAAAATGTTCGACCGTGATCTTGAACGTTACTGCGACGAAAGGGTTCTTAAAAAGCTCGGCGGCGAAAAGGCTTTTTCCTATGCGAACACAATTCTCGATTTCGCGGAGCGCGAAAGCCTTTCACTCAGCTTTTTCAGCGCCGCTTCCCTTTGCGAAAGAGTGACATCGATTATGAAAAATAAGGCAAAAAAGAAAAATTTTCCCGCGGTTCTGGCGGTTTTTTGCGCAATTGTTTTTGTAATGACCGCTTGCGGAACTCTTCCGAAAACCGAGGAAAAGAAACCGGTTTCCGCCGGAAAACTTTCCGCCGAGGCGGAAGAACTTGACAAAATCCTTCAGGAAATGACCGAAAAGGAACTTGAAGAAAGAAAAGAACTGATTTCCATCGGCGAAAATCCGGAAAACGTAATTACGGAAATGCCCTCTGTTCCGGAAGATATGATGGGTTATTACGGCGATGTTCCGCCCAATAACTATGTTTTTGAAAGCTTCGATTTTTCCGGAAATGAAGAAATCGAAAAAATCATCGTAAAAGGCTTCGGTTTTTCCGAAGGCACTTCCATAAACGTAGTCTGTATCCCTTCGGACAAAACAAGAATAACCGTAGGCTATGGCGATGAACTTCGGGAAGCGGGTTTTGCGGTTTCCGAAGAAAACGGAAACGTAATTTTACTCGCAACAACGGAAGAAGTCCTTGACGTTTCAGAAAGTTTCGATTTAAGGATATGGGCGGATTTTGAAAAAGTTACCGTCGAAATAGAAAACTTCGGCTATGTGGTTTATGAAAGAATTCCGGAAGAAGAACTTTTGGAAAAAACCGAAAGAACCGAAGTCCCTGATATCGCCGAATCGGGAATCACTTTTGTTTCCCCGGTCAAAGGCGGCTTTATCGCCAGCAGATTCGGCTCCTATAAAGGCCACACCGGAATCGATATCGGTTCCGAAGGCGGAATGGGAACGGATATTCTTGCCGTCGCGGACGGAACGGTTGTTACATCCAAGCGTGATAACACCGGCTATGGTTACCATATAATAATCGACCATAAAAACGGAATCCAGACCTGCTATGCCCATTGCAGCGAACTTCTGGTCGAACAGGGACAAAAGGTCAAAGCCGGCGAGGTTATTGCGAAAATGGGCGCCACCGGAAATTCCACCGGAATCCACCTTCATTTTGAACTGCGGATAAACGGCGAATATTCCGACCCGGAAGAATATATTCTCTTTGAATAAACAAAATGAAAAAAGCACCCGTAAGGGTGCTTTTTGATGCATAATTCAAAATTCATAATGCAGAATTATATGGCGGATAATATCCGCCCCTACAGTATTTTTGACAAACATACCGAAAACCGCATGGAACGGTCTTGACCGTTCCGCAAAAAAGCCTTCCCAGAGGGGAAGGTGGATTTTTCGGCAAAGCCGAAAAAGACGAAAGAGGGATAACCAAGTTTCCCGGAGGGAAAGCCTCCCTTGCCTAAAGGGAGGTGTCTGCGAAGCAGACGGAGGGATTCTTTTCCAAAACGGGCGCACACATCGGTTCGCCCCTACGCTTTTGCAAGGGAGGCTTTTTTAAAAAAACGCTCCAACCAGCATAAATCCGAGCCTTATGAAAGGCGGAAGAAAAACCGAAAAAATCCGAAGCCGGGGAAGAAAAGCGACCACCGGCGAAAAATCCGCCGAAAATTTCCGCCCAAGAATTTCCCCGGAAAAAACGTTTTCTTCAAAACTGAAATCAAGTACCTCTCCGGAAGAAAAACCGCTTTTTTCAACGGTTCGGTTAACAAGTTCAAAAGAAAAAACAAGCAGAAGCAAAAGCAAAATTACCGCAAGGGAAGCCCCAAAGGCTCTTTTAAAACTGTTCATAACAAAAAACGCCCTCCTTTTTTTAAAATTCTGGGCGTTTTTTGTTTTTTTATTCAATCAAAAGTTCCGCCAAAGCGTTTCCCAAAAGTTCTGCGGAATATTGCGCTTCCAAAAGTGTGTTTCCCGTTGCGCCGATTTCGATAAGAAGCAGACCAGGCGAAAGGTCCATATTGTATTTCCGGTAATCGAAAAGAATGGGCCTCGTAAGCCCGGGATAAAGCTCTTCGATTTTGCTTGCCAAAGCCGCCGCAAAACGCAGATTTTCCCAATAATCCGGCATATCCATTGTTCCGTCGTCACAGCCGGAAATTATCATGATCTGGGCGGCTTTTTTTCCGTTGATAACGGCGGTGGGTTTCATAATTTCCGTTGCGGAAGGTTCAATGGCGTCCCTGTGGATATCAAGACAAATTTTTATTCCCGGGTTTTCGGAAAGATGGTTTTTGATGGTAACGGCGCTTCGCTGATAGGAACCTTTATAGCTTGGGTCGTCGTGCATGGTTCCGTCGTGGATAACGCAAATTCCTTTTTCGGAAAGAACGGAAGTCAGAACGTCCCCGACGGAAATCATATTTTCGTCCGGGTCGGTGGTGCGCCAGGTTCCGGCGGTATCAAAAAAGCCGGAATCTTCCTTTTCATAACCTTCCGTCGCGTGGGTGTGATAAAGAAGTACCTGCGGTTCTTCCAAATTGCTTTCAAGCGAAAGGGAATGGCTTTCGCCGAGTTTTGATTTGATTTTTTCGGCGCTGTGGTGGGTGCAGTTTTTTATGATCGCGTTTTCAAAAGCAACATAAGTTCCGCCTTCGGAGGCGGAATATTGGGTTTCGGTAATTTTTCCCCGGCGGTTTTCGGGAACTTCCGTTTTGATTACCGGAATTTCAAAAACAAAATTTTCTTTTGGAGATTCTGTTTTAGGAATATCTGTTTCGTTTTCAAAAACCGGTTCTTCAATATCGGTTTTTATTTCGGAAGGCGGGTTTTGCAAAAATTCAATGGCGCTTCCCGGGGAAGCAAAAGCCAGCGCATAGTAAAAAATATCCGAACCGTTTTTCGCGGCGGAAAAAATAAGACAAACCCCGAGAAAACAGCAGAAAATCCCGAAAAGGGTCTGAAAAACAAAAGCCGCTCCGGCGGAAAATTTTTGTTTTGCGGTTTTTAAAGAAAAATTTCTGAAAACTCTCTTGTCCAAAAATTCCGCCCCCAACATGTTTTTTTAGAAACAACCAAATCTATGCGGAAATTTTATGAAATATGCAAAAAGCTTTCCCGCGGAGAAAAAAAGAGCGCACTTTTGTGCGCTCTTTTGAGATTTTTATTAAACTTCCAGTTCCTTTCCGAAGCGGAAGGACCAGATTATTGCGGAAACAACCTCTTTCCCAAGACTTTCGGAAAGAAGGCGCTTGTACATATTAAGCTGTGCGGAATATCGTTCCCGAAGTTCTTCAATATCCTCCACAAAGTCGGTTTTATAGTCAACGACTATAAGCTTTCCGTTTTCTTCAAAAACGCAGTCCGCAACACCCTGAACGGTAATTTTGTCCTCGGGCGAAGCTCCCTCAAAACCAAGTTCCGCCGCCGGAAGCCCTCTTAAAAAGCGAAGCTCTCTCCAGACCTTCGGCGAATTTTCAATTCTTCGGTAAAGTTCGCTTTCAAAGAAAGTTTTCACCTTTCGGGGGTCAATAACTTCCGCCTGTTTTTCGGTGATGAACCGCTTTTCGGTAAGGCGTCTGATTTCCGATTTCGGGTCCGCTTTTGCCGAATCAAAATCGCAGAACTGCATAAAGGTATGCAAAGCGGTTCCTCTGTCCGCGCCGGAAAGATTTCCGCCGCTTGGTTTTGCCGCAAAAAGGAGCTTTTTGTGCATCTCCTGGTGGGTAAGGGCGGAAACACCCGCTTTTGCCGGAATTTTTTCCGAAGCGGAAAAAGGATATTTCCATTTTTCCCTTTCGATAAGGGTGCGGTAAAGTTCTTCGTTTGCCGGGGCGGAAAGTTTTTCTTCCTCCGGAAGAATTTCGGTTTTTTCGGTTTTGTTTATAAAGCTGAACTTCCACTTCGTTTCGTCCGGAAGAACAAAATCTTCCCCAAGGTTCGCCAAAAGGCGAAAATCTCTTGCGTTTGGGTGGCGCAAAAGCGCGCCCAAAATCCAGTCCGCTTCGCATTTTGCAGAAGAAATAACAAAAGGTGCTGTCCGGTCGCTTTTTTCCGTTTTGGAAGCGATTGAACCGAGATATTTTGCGCAGTCCTTTTTGCAGCAGGTTATAACAAGGTTCTCCTTCGGCCTTGTGAGCGCAACGTAAAGAATCCTCATCTCTTCCGCAAGGTTATATCTCCGAAGTTCGTGTTTAAGCGCCAGCTGTGGAACGGTTGTGAACCTTGCGCCGGTTTCAAAATCTCTTGCGGGGCAGGCAAAGCCAAAATCCGGATGCAAAAGCGGAAGATCCGTGCGCTCGGTACGGAACTGCTTTCCGGTTCCGCAAAGAAAAACCACCGGAAATTCAAGACCTTTTGAACCGTGAACGGACATAATTCTGACGCAGTTTCCGCCGTTTCCGGTGGAACCGGCAGGCTTAAGGTCGCTTTCCCTTTCCTCAAGGCGGTTTATAAACCGGATAAAGGCGGAAAGCCCGTGGGAACCGGCTTTTTCCCGGTCGGAAGCATATTTGATGAGAAGCCGCAGGTTGGAAAGTTTGAGCTCTCCTTCCGGGGTGCTCCGCATAACCTGGGGAAAAGCGGTGAGGTCATAAAGCCGCTCGATTACGGAATCGCTCCGCTCATAAGCGGCGGCTTTACGAAGGGAATCGAGAGTTTCGATAAAGTTTTTTGCCTTTTCGTTTCCGTTTTCCGCAGCAATTTTAACAGAAGAATAAAGGGGAACTTTGCGGCTTTCCGCACGGATTTCGGCAAGTTCGTCCGGGGAGAAAAAAAACATTTCCGAAAGCATTGCGCCCGCAAGCGGAATATCCAGAAGGGGGTTGTCCGCCGCTTTTAAAACGTCGATAACCGCGGAAACTTCCGGACGGGAAATAAAACCTTTGTCGTTTTCGCTCCGGCAATTTATTCCGCGCTTCCGCAAAGCGGAAAGAAAAACTTCCGCTTTTCCTTTAACGGCGCGGAAAAGGATGCAGATATCGGAATATCGGACCGGGCGGAGTTCACCGTTTTCGGAAATTGTTTCGCCGCTTTGGACCATGTTATAAATCCTTTCGGCAACAGCTTCCGCTTCGGTTTTGGTGGAATCGCCTTCGGCTTCGATAAGCAAAAATTCGTTCCGGATCGTTTCGCTTTCCGGAAAAACCGCTTCCGGAATAAGCATTTCGGATTCGTCATATTCAATTTCCGCCGCTTCCGCGGACATAATCTGGCGGAAAATATAGTTTACCGCCCCGGCAATATTCTTTCGGCTGCGGTAGTTTTTGCCGAGGATTATGGTCGCCGGAAAAGTTTTTGTTTCGTCAAGAACCGGCCATTCCCTGCGTTTTTTGAGGAAAAGTTCCGGCATTGCCTGGCGGAAGCGATAAATGCTCTGCTTAACGTCGCCGACGAAGAAAAGGTTGTTTCCGTCTGAAATTGTGCGGAAAATCGTATCCTGAACCTTGTTGATATCCTGACATTCGTCGATGAGGATATAGTCAAAACGCGACGAAATATCTTTTGCAACGGCGGAGGGAACATATTTTCCGTGCTCATTTTTTTCGGTGAGCACCGAAAGGGTCATCTGTTCAAGGTCGGTGTAGTCAATAAGGCGTTTTTCGCTTTTGAGTTCACGGAAACGCCTGTCATATTCAAGGGTGACTTTTGAAAGGCAGTCAAAATATTTTCCGATTGCGGCAATGTCTTCGGAAAATTCCGCTTCGGAAGCGGAAAATTCTTCCGCAAGCTGCTTCTGGATTATTCCGGAAGCACCGCAATATTCATCGCGCACCGCCTTTACCTTTGCTTTGAGCATATCGTCAGCATCTTTGACGGTGGGTTTCTTTGAAAAACCGGGGGAAACGAACATTTGCCCAAGCCTTTCAAAATCTTTTTGCTCACAAACTTCGATAAGTCTGTCCATGACGAAAAGGTCATCACGGAACATTGCGGAATATTTTTCGCAAAATTCCCTGTCACATTCCTCCGCCATAAATTTGGCTCTGGAGCGGTGATATCTGAGCACCGAAAGAGCGTGGCGGAAAAGAATTTTTGCCCAGACCGTTTCCTTGACCGGTACCGAAGGGTCATAAAGCGAGAGTTTTTCCGAAAGCCATTCTTCATAATGGGGCAGAGAGCTTATGAAACCATAAAGAGTGAGCACCGCTTCCGAAAGACCGGAATCGGTTCTTCCGCCGCCGAGCGTTTCGGAAAGTTCCGAAAAAGTTTCGCTTCCTTCGGAATAAAATTTTTCAATGGTATCCTCAAGGGCGGAAAAGGAAAGATCCGCCGCTTCGTCCTCGTCGGCAATTGAAGGATCCGGCATAAGCCCGAGAAGGCTTGTGTTTTCGCGAACAATTTCGCTGCAAAAGGAATGGATCGTACCGATGTGAGCACGCTCCATTAAAAGAAGCTGACGCGAAAGGCGGGAATCCTTTGGTTTTTCGGAAGCAAGGCGGGAAAGTTCCGCGTTGATTCTGCTCCGCATTTCCGCCGCCGCAAGCCTTGTGAAAGTAACAATAAGAAGGCGGTCCGCATCAACCGGGTTTTCCTCATCGGTGAGCATGCGGATAACCCTTTCCACCAAAACGGCGGTTTTTCCGCTTCCGGCGGCGGCAGAAACAAGAATATTTCCGCCGAAGGAATTTATTGCCGAAAGCTGGTCACTGTTCCAGATTCTGTTCGCCAGGTTCCTCACCGCCTTTCACCTTTTCAAAAAATACGTCATCGCGGAAGCTTTCGTGCTCAACAAAAGGCGCGTTTTCGCTTCGGCGGCAAATTCCCTTATAGCGGCAAAAATCGCAGGGAGTTTCGCTGTTTTTGCGGAAAGGCATTGCCGCAATTTTTCCTTCGGAAAGTTCGCTCGCAATTTTGATGAGCAGGGAATCTATGTGGTTTTTTATAATTCCGAATTCCGCAAGGCTTGCGAGAGAACCGGAAGGACCGTTTTTGCCTTTTTTAACCGGAATATAAAGTCCGGAAAGACCCGGTTCCATGGCGTTGAGCACCGCTTCGTCATCAAGAACAAGCCCTTTCATGCGGAAGGATTTATTTTGCTGCGCAAAAACTTCTTCGGGGCTGTCGGTTCTGTCCATTTTGAGCACGGAATTTTTCGCCGGCATATAAAGAACGCCGGAAGGAATTGAATTGGAAAGATTTCCTTTGCCTTCTTTTTCAATTGAGAAAAGATAGACCAGCATCTGGATGTTTATTCCGTAATAAACGTCGCAAAGCGCAAAATCTTTCGAACCGGTTTTGTAGTCAACAACGCGAACAAAGCGTTCACCGTTTCTTTCGAGCACGTCAACCCGGTCAATGGTTCCCTCAACGGTGATTTTCTTTCCGTCCGGGGTTTCAAGCCGGTAATAACCGATTTCATCGCCGCCCAAAGGTTCCTCAAAAGCATAGGGAACAAATTCCGAATGTAAAAATTCCTCCCCAAGCCTGCGCAAAAGCCTTGTGATAAAGCCGGCGGTCCTGCGGTAAAGATACATAAAGCGGGCGGTTTTTCCCTTTTCGGTTCCCATTACGGAATCGAGATATTCCCTGAGCACAAGGTCCACCTCTTCCCGAAGCTTTTCATCGGAAAGAACGGCAATTCCTTTGCCGCCGAATTTCGGAATGAGCACCTGGAGCACGTGGTGGATAAGCGTTCCGGCGGAAAGGGGAGAAAGTTCCGCCTTTTGCCTTTCTTTGAGCACAAGGCCGGATTTTATAAAATATGAAAAAGGACACTGGCTGAAGGTATCCAGCTTTGTGGGCGAAAAACGGAAGCTCTTTCCGAAAAGTTTTTCGGCGGTTTCCGGATTTTGAAGGGCAAAATTTTCCGCCTCGACCGCGGTTCCAAGCTTTTGAGCACGCTCTTTCCAAAGTTCCTTTTCGGAAAAATATTTTTTAAGCGCTTCGGAAGAACCGTTGGAATCCTTTCCGAAGGCCGCAAGATGTTCAAAGGCAAAACTTTCGCTGCAAAGCCAGAAATCCTCCCGGAAATCGGAAGTGGATTCCTCCGGAAGGGAACCAACCGCTTCCCTGAGGCGACTTATGAGCACCGAAGGGCTTTGTTCCGCAGAGGAAATATCATATTTGGGATAGGAAGCAAAAACCTTTTCACAGGCGCTTGTGAAAGCGGTGTAGGCGAACATTCTTTCCGAAAGAATTTCGTCGTTTTCGCCTTCGCCAAGTTCAAGTCCCGCTTCCGCAAGGAGTTTTCTTTCCTCGGCGGTAAAAAGCGAATTGTTTTTCGGCGGTGCGGGAAAAACCCCGTCGCAAAGTCCGATTATAAAAACCGCCTTTATGTCCGAAGGACGAATTCTGTCCGCGGTTCCGGCGGAAACGCAGTCAAGAGTGTGCGGCAGAACGCCGATTTTCGCTTCGCTTATAACAAGTTCAAAAAGCCGCGACATGGTTTCTTTTTCAAGACGGATTTCGCCGAGGGCGGAGGAAAATTTATCAAGGGCGGAAACGGTGAAGCTCCAGAAGGAATCCAGATTTTCCGCGGCGGAAATTTCTCCCGCCTCATAAAATTCGTCATAAAGCCTGCGGAGTCCTTCGGTAACTTCGCATTCGCAAAGATATTCGTAAAAAGCTTCGGAAAATTCTTTTCCGCTTGCGCCGGAAATTTTTTTGCGGAGTTTTTCAAGGGGATTTATCACCTTTTCCCGAAGGGCATTGAGTTTTTCAAGCTTTTCGGCATCTTCCGGGCGAATTTCGCGGAAACCTTCCGGGCTTCCGGAAAAAGGTTCGAGGAAAAGATTTCCGCGAATGTTCCAGACAAAGCAATAGTTTTCAAATTCCGCCGCGTCTTCCGGAGAAACCGGAAGAATTCCGGTTTTTAAAAGCCGGAGGATATCCGCCGCGGAAAAATTATCTCTTGCGGCGGAAAGGGAAGCGGAAATAAATGCGGAAAGCGGGTGGGCGGAAAGTTCCACGTTTTTGTCCATATAAAGCGGAATTCCGGCTCTTTTGAATGCCGCAGGAAGGGAATGTTCATAGGGCGAAAGATCTCTTGCGATAATCGCCATATCCCTCCAGCGAAAACCCTGTTCTTCCGCAAGGGTCCGCGCCATGACCGCAACAAAATTTGCTTCGTCATAAGGATCAAGCGCCCTGATAAGGCGCACTTCGCCAAGGTTTTTGCCCTTTGGCGAAGAACCCTGGAGGAAATTTTCCTCAAGGTCAATTATCGCTTCGGGTCTTTGGTCATTTTCATTTTCCGCGAAAACAGGAGCTTTAATAACTGCTCCCGCCTCTTTCGCAAGTTTTTCAAGGCGTCCCGCGGTGCGCTGGGTTTTTGAAAAAAGTCCGGTGCCGCCGGTGCGGTCATAGACCGAATCGCAGCAAAGGCTGACTTCCACCAGGGGAGACTGTTCCAGAATTATCCGGAGCATTTTATATTCGCTTCCGGTAAAACCGGTGAAGTTATCCACAAAAACCGGCGTTTCGCTGAAAAAATCGTTTTCCGAAAGAATTTCAGAAGCGCGTTTTATGTCCGTAAGAGGGTCGAGATAGCTTTTTTCAAGCATTGCGTTATAAAGTTCAAAAACAAGGGCAAGGTCGGCGGCCTTTTCGCCCAAAGTTCCGCCTTTTTCCGCAACGGAAAAAAGCTCCTCCGCCGAAATTCCGGCGTTTTTAAATTCGGAATCCGCCGCAACAAGTTTTTGGATAAAAGGTGCGCCGTGAGTTTTTTTGCCGTAATATTTAAGTTCATCTCCGCAGGCGGAAAGCGCCGCACCCATTAAAAGAAGCTTTGCGGTGTCGTCGCAATATTCCCCGGCGATTCCGCCGAATTTTCTGAAAACGCTGTTGCAAAGGCGCGAAAAACTGAGGACTTCAACGTTTCTTGCCTTTTCCGTTCCCAAAAATTCATCAAGAAGTTTTTCGCTTTCGAAAGAAAACTGTTCCGGAACTATAAGAAAAGCGGATTTTTCCTTTGCAATATCTTCATAAAGAATTTTTCGCCTTGCTTCTTCGTTGGTGCCGATTATGAAACGGAGCAAAAGTTCCACCGCCTTTCCAAAAACATATACAAAATTATAATACCATATTAAAAGAAAAAAGTGTAGTGCAAAACCGCACCGAATAAAAAAAGTGCACCCGTTTTTCGGGTGCACAAATTTTTTGTTTGGCAGAAATTTTAACCGAAAAGGTTCTGAAGAATGTCGCGTACTCCACTGCTTTCCTCTTCATCGCTTCCGCTTTCGGAAGGGATATCCCAAATTCCGCCGGAACCGCCGTAACATCTGGTGCAGTTTCCGGGAAGGTTATCCTTCTTGTACCAGCCTGTTGCGGTTTCGGTGCAGGCAGAACCCGCAAGGTCGCCGGAAGCTGCGCAATAGGTTGCGGAAACAACGTTTGCGCTTTCCGGGAATTTAACGCTCGGGTCTTCGCCGACCATAACCTGTTTCATAATTGCCTGCCAGATTACCGGGGTGGGGTAGGAGTTATATTTTATCTCCTTCATTCCTTCGGAATAACCAAGCCAGCAAACGCCGAGATATTGGGGGGTCATTCCAACAAACCAAAGGTCGGTGTTGTCGGAAGCAGAACCGGTTTTGCCTGCAACGGTGAAACCGGGAATCTGGGCGGTGGGGCTTGCGGTACCTCTCGGACCGTAAACAACCCTTTGGCAAAGCTTGTTGAGAATTGTCGCGGTTTCCGCGGAAATAACACGTTCCGGAGCGGTGTTTGCGGTAAGGATTACCGCGCCTTCGCTGTCGAGAACTTTTGTATAGGAATGGGGCTCAATATAAAGTCCGCCGTTGCCTATCATCTGATAAGCTCCCGCAAGTTCAAGGGGAGTTACGCCTTCGGTGAGGGAACCGAGAGCCATCGGCGCAACCGTAACGTCGTTGTTAGGTCCTGTTTCAACAAGTGTGGAAATATGGAGCTTCTGGGTAAGGAAATCGAAAACCGTTCTGGGGGTAAGAAGGGTTACGAGTTTTACCGGAATCGTGTTGATGGAACGCTGGACCGCAACGTCAACGGGAACGTCGCCCATATATCCTGCGTAATAGTTGATGGGCCAGTCCGCCTTAAAGGTGGTGCTTCCTATGGTTTCGCCGGCCTTATAAATCGGTTCATCGGTGATAACGGTGGAGAAGGTTATAAGGTCGTTTTCAATTGCAAGGGCATAGGAAGAAATGGGTTTTATGGTGGAACCGATATGCCTTTTGCCGCTGGCGGCAATGTTGAAAAGGCGGGAACCGGTTTTTTCGCCTTTTCCGCCGACTATTGCAACAACTTCGCCGTCGAAGTTGAGAATTACGAATGCGGAATCGGGCTGAACTTCGTTTCTGACTTTCGGGAAGCCGTCCGGATTTTCGTAATAATCCTCAACAATTTCCTGGATTCTGTTATCAACGGTGGCGTAAATTCTGTAACCGCCGTTATAAAGGTTATAGGAAGCGGTTTCCTTATCCCAGCCGTATTCGTCCATAAGGTCGCTGATAACGTCGTCGATAACGTAATCGATGAACCAGGAGGTGTATTTTCCGCTTTCCTTTCCGGTAACCTGACCTTTGGAGGTGACGATGTCAACTTCGCAGAGAGTGTTGTATTCGGCTTCGGAAATATATTTGTTTTCAAGCATTTCGCCGTAAATATATTCCCGGCGTTCCTTGTTGTTTTCCGGATGGCCGAAAGGCTCAAAAATACTGGGGTTGTTGGTGATGGCGATAAGTCCGGCACATTCCGGAAGGGTGAGTTCGGAAATATCCTTGTCGTAATACATATTCGCCGCCGCCTGAACGCCTTTGGTGTTATAGCCCAGAGCGATTACGTTGAGGTATGCCTCGAGGATCTGCTGTTTGGAATATTGTTTTTCAAGAGCAAGGGCGTTGAAAATTTCCTTGACCTTACGGTCAATTCGAACTTCGTTCGCGCCGGTTACGTTTTTGATAAGCTGCTGGGTAATGGTGGAACCGCCGCCGGAATCTCCGCCGGTAAGGAAATCGAGAGTTGCCTGAATGGTTCGGGCAAAGTCAACTCCCTGGTGCTGCCAAAAACGCTTGTCCTCCGCCGCAACAACGGTATCGATAAGATAATCCGGGAACTGTTCATAATCCGCCCAGATAAGCTTTCCGCTTTCGCCGTAAAGCTTGGTATCTTCAACATAAACTCCGGTTTCGGAATCTTTTGTATAAATTATTGTTGTGTAGCTGAGTTCAAGCTGATCAAGGTCAACAACTTCCGCGTCATCGACCATTCCGAGAATTACCGTTGCAAGAACACAACCGATGATGCAGCCGCTTATAATGATAACGGAAAGAACCGTTACAAAAGCTCTTCCGAAAAAGCGGAAAAAGCCTTTAAGAATTTTGAGCCAAAGCGGAGTTTCCTCCGGCTGATCATTTTTCTTTTTAAATTGCATTTATCCGTCCTCCTTTTGTGAGGAATAAGCCCCTCAGAGGAGGGGCTGTCTGCAAAGCAGACTGGGGAGGGATAATCCCTCGGCCAATATTAAATACGCTCAGTTTTTTAAAAATAATCCCTCCTCCGTCATTTCCTTTCGGAAATGCCACCTCCTTCTCCGAGGAGGCTTTTATACCGGAGAAGTCTTATATTACATATTATACCTCGCCAAATGATTATTTGGTGAACAACTTGTTAAAAATACAGATTGGAATAAACCGGAAAGGGGTTTTTATATATGGAACACAGCTTTGCGGCAACAATTGCCGCCCTTTTGTTGACCGGAACGGTTGTAACCGGATTTTTCGCCCTTGAAGATTTTTTCGAAAGGAAGGAAAATCCGCTTCCGGCGGAAACAAAAACTTCCGTTTCGGAAGAAAGCGAACCGGAAAAGGTTCTTCTCGGAATTTTCGAAGGGAAGCTTGCTCTTTTTGCGGGAAAAAGCCCATATCCGAATATAGTATATGATTTTTATGTGCGGAATCTTCCGCCGGAAGACCAAAACCGCCTTTCGGAAGGAATTCTGGTTTCCTCCGAAAGCGAACTGGAATCTCTTCTGGAAGATTATATGTCGTAGTTTTCACAAAAAACCGTAGGGGCGGATATTATCCGCCCGAAAAGATTTATCAGTCGATGAAGTCTTTGAGCTTTTTGCTTCTGCTGGGGTGGCGGAGCTTGCGAAGAGCTTTTGCTTCAATCTGACGGATACGTTCACGGGTTACGTTGAATTCCTTGCCGACTTCCTCAAGGGTTCTGGGTCTTCCGTCATCAAGACCGAAACGAAGGCGAAGAACTTTTTCTTCTCTGGGGGTAAGGGTTTTAAGTACGTCCGCAAGCTGTTCTTTAAGAAGAGTGTGGGAAGCTGCGTCTGCCGGTGCCGGTGCGTCATCGTCGGGAATAAAATCGCCGAGATGGCTGTCTTCCTCTTCGCCGATAGGGGTTTCGAGAGAAACCGGTTCCTGCGCAACTCTCATGATTTCCCGGACTTTATCGGTGGGCATATCGAGCTCTGCGGCAATTTCTTCCGCGGTGGGTTCGTGACCGTTCTGGTGAAGAAGCTGGGAGCTTACCTTTTTGACTTTGTTGATGGTTTCGACCATGTGTACCGGAATACGGATGGTTCTTGCCTGGTCGGCAATGGCTCTGGTTATTGCCTGGCGGATCCACCATGTTGCATAGGTGGAGAATTTAAAGCCTTTGGTGTGGTCGAATTTTTCAACCGCTTTGATAAGACCGAGGTTGCCTTCCTGAATAAGGTCAAGGAACTGCATTCCGCGTCCGACATAGCGTTTTGCAATGGAAACAACAAGGCGAAGGTTCGCTTCGGAAAGGCGTTTTCTTGCTTTTGCGGCAACTCCGGGTTCACCGCTTGCCATCTGTTCCGCGAGTTCAACTTCCTCATCGGGAGTAAGAAGCGGAACACGGCCGATTTCTTTAAGATAAACCTTTACCGGGTCGTCAATGTTAATTCCTTCGATAATGGTTCCGTCCTCGTCAATGTTGTCCCCTTCGATATCGGAAAGGTCAAAATCAAGGTCTGCCGCGGCGGAAAAATCCTCGATTATCTCGATGTTGTTGCTTTCAAGAATGTCGTAAAGCTTATCGACCTGTTCAACCTCAAAATCCATCTCTTCGATGAAATCGGTTATCTCTTTGGTGGTAAGCTTGCCTTTTGCCTTTCCGTTTTCAATAAGTTCGGAAAGAGTCATTTTCTTTTCTGCCATTTTAAAATTCCCCCTGAAAAATTATCTATGTTGGTTTGTGGGTAACTTTGTAAAAATCGGAAGCCTTCCCAGAGGGGAAGGTGCCGAGTGAAACGAGGCGGAAGAGGGATTTCACCCAAGCCTTTGTTTCACAGTTTGGTCAATATAAGCACAGGAATTTTCAAAATTGCGGTCAATGTCTTTGTTTAAAAAACGAAGAACTTTTATTCCACAGCTTTCGAGATATTCCGTACGTTCCTTATCATATTCTATTGAATCCGGGATATAATGCTGTGCGCCGTCGATTTCTATTGCAAGTTTTGCCTTTCTGCAATAAAAATCAACGATACAAATGCTTTTCCTGCGTCGTCATATTCTTTCGGAGTTCATGGGAATTATTGCGCAGATCTTCATTTGCTTTATAATTCCTTGGCATTGTTATCCCTCTTTCGTCACAGCCGCCGGCTGTGCCACCTTCCCCTCCGGGAAGGCAAATTATTTCTTCGCCTTTCTCATTTTATCAATGTAAGCCGCAAGTTCCTCTCCGGAAAGTTCGCCGATTTCCTTATCGGTTTTCTTTTCCTTAAGGCGAAGAATGGTCTTTGCCGCTTCTGCGGCGTCTTCGGCGGAATATTGGTGCTCACGGGCAAGGGTCGTAAGTTTTGCGATTATGCCCTGCTGCTCAAGAGTAAAATCCTCCCCGAAAAGGGTAAGGGATATTTCGGCTCCGGTGCTCAGAGTTTCGAGAAGCTTCCGGTAAAAATTTCCGTAAAGCTCACAGACAAAATCTTCCGAGAAAACTTTCGTGCTCAGCGTGCTCAAAGTTTCCGGGTGGCGCATTATTGCGCCCAAAAGCCTTTCTTCCGCCGCCGCGGAAGCCGGATTTTTGAGTTTTTCCGGAACGGCGCCGCCGAAAGTTGCGCTTTGGGCGTTCTGCCCAAGAACAGTTCTGTTTCCCTGGGCCCTTGCCCGGCGTTTTATCTTTGTCTGAACCTGGGTGAGGATACCCTCTTTTGTTGTTCCGTAATCCCGGGCAAGCTTTGCCGCCCAGACTTCCCGCTCAAGCGGATTTTTCATATCCGCCAGAAGTCCGACCGCATCTTTTAGTGCGGAAATTTTTCCTTCCGGAGTTTCGGTGTCATACTTCTCGCCGATTTTTGAAAGTTCATATTCAACCGAGCCTGCGCTTTGTTCAATAAGCTTTTTGAATCTTGCTCCGCCGAATTTTTTGATAAATTCGTCCGGGTCCTTTGCGCCCTGAATGGTAAGAACCTTTGAACGGATTCCCACTTCGTCAAGAAGTCCGATGGCTCTCTTCGTTGCTTTCTGTCCCGCTTCGTCCGAATCATAAGCAAGAACCGCTTCCTCAACGTAGGAGGAGGCAAGCCTGCATTGGTCGGAAGTTAGTGAAGTTCCGAGGGAAGCGACCGCTTCGGTAAAACCCGCCTGGTGCATGGCGATTACGTCCATATATCCTTCGCAAAGGATAAGCCGCTCAAGCTTTTGCTTCTTCGCAAAATTGAGGGCGAAGAGGTTTTTTGTTTTCTTGAAAACCGGAGTATCCGGCGAGTTATAATATTTCGGGCCGTCGCCGCTCATTTTTCTTCCGCCGAAGCCGATAACGTTTCCCCTTAAATCGATTATCGGGAACATTACCCTGTCACGGAAAACGTCGTAATATCTTCCGCTTTTTTCGCTTTTGCGGGAAAGCTGGGCCGCAACCATATCCTCATAGCGATAGCCTTTTGATGCAAGAAGATCGGTGAGCCTTGTCCAATCGTTCGGCGCATAGCCGAGCCCGAAATGTTTTATGGTCTTTGGTTCAAGTCCGCGCCCGAGAAGATAATCAAGGGCGGCCTTGCCGTTTGGTTTTGTGAGTTCGGAAAAATAAAATCTTGCGGCTTCCCGGTTCATTTCAAGGATTTTTGTTTTTAAAACCGCGGTCTTATCTTCCGCCGCATCTTCCGGAACGTTCATTCCCGCCCTTTGGGCAAGGAATTTTATCGCTTCGACATATTCAAGATTTTCGATCCGGCGGATAAAACCGATAACGTCGCCGCCGGCTCCGCAGCCGAAACAATAAAAAGACTGGCTTTCCGGATAAACGGTGAAGGAACCGGTTTTTTCCGAATGGAAAGGGCAGAGCCCGGTTGAAATTCTTCCGCGCTTCCGAAGCTGAACATAGCTTGAAACAACGGATTCGATATCGCAGTTCATTTTTAATTCTTCAATAAAACTCTGGGGAATCATGGGCCCGCCTCCTTTCTGGGATATAAGCCTCCCTTGCCTAAAGGGAGGTGTCAGCCGAAGGCTGACGGAGGGATTCCTTTACATATTCATCAATGAATCTGCAGATTCCCTCAAAATTATGATTTATCTCACCGTTCGGAATTCTCAAAACGGTCAAATCACGTTTTTCAATATGCTCGGTACGGATTTTATCTTTCAAAAGTCCGTCCTTTGTATAATGCTGACTTCCGTCAAGTTCAATTACAAGCCTTGCTCTGTGACAATAAAAATCGGCAATATAATCATCGATTATTTTCTGGCGAAGAAAACGTACGGGATATCCTTTCAGAAAATCGTACCAAAGATGTTTTTCTTCTTTGGTCATATTTTTTCGGAGTTCTTTTGCATTTTCTGTTAATTTCGGATTATGTTTCCTTTCCATAAAAAAGAATCCCTCCGTCATTTCCTTACGGAAATGCCACCTCCCCTTAGGCAAGGGAGGCTTCCTTTTATTCCCTACTCCAGCCTTTGGGAACAAAGAAATCGTTATAGAGTTTAATGGCGTAGCGGTCGCTCATTCCGCTGATGTAATCGCAAACCGCTCTGTCGAGTCCGTCGCGCATTGCTATCGCCTGATATTCCGCCGGAAGAGCGTTCGCGTTTTCAAGGAAGAATTCATAAAGCGCTTTAACAAGTGCTTCCGCCTTGTGCTCCTGGGATTTTGCAACCGGGTTGGTGTAAACCGCGGAGAACATGAATTCTTCAAGAAGCTTGCTTGCGGCGGCAACTTCCGGAGCCATTTTTATGTCGCTGTCTGAATTTTCGATAACGGAGGTTATCATTTTTGCAAGGCGCGGTGTTGCGCCGTTTCCGAGGATTTCCCTGACTTCCGCAGGAACGGCTTCTTCGGTAAGAACTCCGGCGCGGACTGCGTCCTCATAATCGTGATGAGCATAGGCAAAATGGTCCGCCAGCTTTACGATTTTTCCTTCCGGAGTGTCCGCCTCTTTTCCTTTGGTGTGACAAACGATTCCGTCCCTCACTTCATAAGTAAGGTTAAGGCCGTTTCCGTCCCTTTCAAGGATGTCAACAACGCGAAGGCTCTGCTCATAATGGCGGAAACCGCCGGGAGCAACTTCGTTAAGAGCTCTTTCGCCCGCATGTCCGAAAGGGGTGTGCCCAAGGTCGTGCCCAAGGGCTATTGCCTCGGTCAGGTTTTCGTTAAGGCGGAGAGCAACCGCCATTGTTCTTGCAATCTGGGCAACTTCAAGAGTATGGGTAAGGCGGGTGCGGTAATGGTCGCCTTCCGGGCTGAGGAAAACCTGGGTTTTATGCATAAGGCGGCGAAAAGCCTTGCAGTGGATAATTCTGTCCCTGTCCCGCTGAAAATCCGTTCTTATCCCGTCGGATTCAAGAGGAAAAAGTCTGCCTTTTGTTTCTGCGGAAAGGGTCGCCATTGGCGAAAGGGTTTCGCGCTCAAGTTTTTCTGTAATTTCGCGGATATTCATCTTCTGCCGCCTCCTTTTTTGAAAAAATTTTGTCTTACATATACTATATACGCCGAATTTTGCGAAAAACCTTCTTTTTAATTAATAAAAAGAAAATTTATTTGCAAAAAAGCCTTCCCAGAGGGGAAGGTGCCGAGTGAAACGAGGCGGAAGAGGGATTTTACCCAAGCCTTTGTTTCACATTTAGGTCAATATAAACGCAGGAATTTTCAAAATTACGGTCAATGTCCTTGTTCAGAAAACGAAGAACCATTATTCCGCAACTTTCAAGATATTCCGTACGTTCTTTATCGTATTGTATTGATTCGGAAGTGTAATGCTGTGCGCCGTCGATTTCTATTGCAAGTTTTGCCTTTCTGCAATAGAAATCAACGATGTAATTTCCAATCACAACCTGACGTCTGAAGGAAATTTCGTATGAATTCAGAAAATCATACCACAAATGCCGTTCTTGCGGTGTCATATTTTTTCTTAGTTCGTGAGAATTACTGCGCAGATTTTTATTTGCTTCGTAATTTCTTGGCATTGCAATCCCTCTTTCGTCACAGCCATTCGGCTGTGACACCTTCCCCTCTGGGAAGGCTTAGTCATCGTCCAGCTTGAGCACCGCCATGAATGCTTCCTTCGGAAGCTCGACGGAACCTATGCGGCGCATTTTCTTTTTACCTTCCTTCTGTTTTTCAAGAAGCTTTTTCTTTCGGGAAATATCGCCGCCGTAACATTTTGCAAGAACGTCCTTGCGGAGCGCCTTGATGGTTTCGCGGGCGATGATTTTTCCGCCGATAGCCGCCTGTACCGGAACTTCGAAAAGCTGGCGGCTGATGTTGTCGCGGAGCCTTTCGACAATTTTTCTCGCTCTGGGATAAGCGTTATCCGCAAAAACAATCATGGAAAGGGCGTCAACCGGGTCGCCGTTGAGAAGGATATCGAGTTTTATAAGTTTGCTTGCTCTGTAACCGCAGGGTTCATAGTCAAAGGAAGCATAACCTCTGGTGCGGCTCTTGAGAGCATCGAAAAAGTCATAGATAATTTCGCCGAGAGGAAGTTCATAATGGACTTCACAGCGGTCAGCTTCGAGATAATGGGTGTCCTTATAAATTCCGCGCCGTTCCTGACAAAGCTCCATAATGCTTCCGATATATTGGGTGGGAGTGAAAATCGAAGCCCTGACGTAAGGTTCTTCGGTGGAATCAATGGTTGCCGGGTCGGGATAGTTCGTGGGGTTGTCGAGTTCAAGAATGCGTCCGTCGTTGAGATGAAGTTTATAAACAACGCTGGGCGCGGTGGTGATGAGGTCAAGGTTATATTCTCTTTCAAGACGCTCGAGGATAACTTCCATATGAAGAAGTCCGAGGAATCCGCAGCGGAAACCGAAACCGAGAGCGGCGGAAGTTTCCGGCTCAAAATGGAGGGAAGCGTCGTTGAGAGTGAGCTTTTCAAGAGCATCGCGGAGGTCGCCGTATTTTGCGCCGTCGAGAGGATAGATACCCGCATAAACCATCGGGTTGACCTTTTTGTAACCCGGAAGAGCTTCTTCCGCCGGGTTTTCCGCAAGGGTAACGGTGTCGCCGACGGCGGTATCCGCAACGGTTTTGATGGAAGCGGTAATGTAACCGACTTCACCGGCTTTGAGAACTCCGCTTGGAACAAGCCTTGTTGCGCCCATATAACCAACTTCAACAACGTCGAATTCCGCGCCGGTTGCCATCATCTTGATTCTGTCGCCGGAATGGAGTTCGCCGTCAACAACGCGGACATAAACGATTACTCCGCGGTAGCTGTCATAAATGGAGTCGAAGATAAGCGCTTTGAGCGGAGCTTCGTCGTTTCCTTCCGGAGCGGGAATTCCCGCGACGATCGCTTCAAGAACGGAATGTATGTTAACGCCGGTTTTTGCGGAAATCTGCGGTGCATCAAGAGCGGGAATTCCGATGATATCCTCGATTTCGTGGGCAACTCTGTCCGGATCTGCCGCGGGAAGGTCGATTTTGTTGATTACCGGGACGATTTCAAGGTTGTGGTCAACCGCAAGATATGTGTTCGCAAGAGTCTGTGCCTCAACGCCCTGGGAAGCGTCAACAATGAGAACCGCGCCTTCGCAGGCGGCAAGAGAACGGGAAACCTCATAGTTGAAGTCAACGTGTCCGGGGGTATCGATAAGGTTGAAGACATAGTTGTTTCCGTCGTCGGCTTTATAATCAAGACGGACTGCGCGGGATTTGATTGTGATTCCGCGTTCACGTTCAATATCCATATTATCCAGAAGCTGTTCTTCCATTTCACGGGGAGTGACGGCCTCGGTGTTTTCAAGGATTCTGTCGGCAAGGGTGGATTTGCCGTGGTCGATATGTGCGATTATACAAAAGTTTCTTATGTTGTCATTCGGCATTGTTTAAAAAGCACCTCCTGTGCAAATTATACCAGTTTATATTTTACCACCCTTTAATATAGATATCAAATATTTTTTTATAATATTATAAGGAAATTTTTAAAAATTCTTTCCCGGAGGGCAGGCTCCCTGCTTTACCGTAGGGAACGGTCTTGACCGTTCCGCAAAAAAGGTTTCCCGGAGGGCAGGCTCCCGTCTTAACTGTAGGGTGGGGGTTTACTCCCGCCGCAATAAAAAATCCCTCCTCCACCATCTTCGATGGTCCCCCTCCTCCTCCGAGGAGGTAAAAACACAGGCAGATAATATCCGCCGCGCAACATTTAAACGGACCTTCCTGACAATTGTTTATCCACGTTCTTGTATATCCCACCGGGTTGTGATAACATAAAACCGGTTAAACAAACTTGAATCACCCGGAGGACGAACAATGCTTTTCAAAAAAGGTTCGGGCTGGAAAGCCTGTTTCGACAGCGATAGCGGAAGGTATTTCGGCGAATACGGCGGAATGCAGGATTATCATCTTTTTGAAATAACAAAAGAAATGTTTGAAAAACTCGATAAAAAAATGCGGGAAAGCGAAGCCGGCAGCATTATGCACGAAGGAAGGCATTTGTATATGTCCATTAATGACCGCTGCGGACCGCCCTATACAATTGTTTTCGATGATGATTATGAAAAGCTTTGTCCCTGGGCAGACGTTATAAAAAACGGAAAAGTCTGGCCGGATGAACTGACCGATGCGGCGGAAAAATTGTTGGAATCCGAAAAGGGAAGCCGCAAACCGAAAAATGAAGAATAAAAAAAGCCGGACTGCAAATTTGCAGTCCGGTTTTAATTTTTTTTGCGGATGTATCAGTCGTAATGAACAATCATATATTTTCCAATGATGGGAAGATCCTTTGCCTGACCTTTAAAGGCACGAACGATTCCCATAACCATGAAAACAACGCAGGCAACGGAACCGATCACTGCGGCGATCCAGCCAAGGAAGGGGATTATTGCAACAAGACCGCAGAGGATTCCGAAGATATAGAGGATAATGCTCTGGTTGATGTGATAGCGAAGGAATTTTGAATTGGGCTCAATGAGAAGTCCGAGGATCACAAAGAGAAAGCTGAGATAGCAAAGAGCCGAAAGAATATTGGTTCTTCTGATATCCTCTTCCTCAAACATTGCGGTGTGGTCGGTTTCGTCCGGAACGTTGGTCTTGCCGAGAACAGGCTCTCCGCAGGTGGGGCAATAGTGGTCATTTTCGGGAATCTGGGTTCCGCATTTTGGACAGAACATAATAAAAACGCCTCCTTCTTTATTTTACGATTTTATGTTAGCACAGCGCCGAAAAACACGCAAGATTTTCGGCGGAAATTTAATAAAATATTAAGAAAAAGGCTCCTTTTCAAAACGAAAAGAAGCCCTTCGGAACAGATTTTTTATTTGCAGATATAGTTTTTGACAATTCCGGCGCAGGCTTTTTTGATGAACCATTCGGAAAGGTCGGCAATGGCGTCTTCGGTGGTTGCGCAGGAAGTTACGATTCTTACTGCCCAGTTTCCGTCGGGAAGTCTTGCCTGGATAAAGCAGCCGTAAGTGTCGGAAAGTTCCTGACCGAGTTCGCCGGGAACAAGAACGAAGATCTGGTTGGTCTGGAATTCGCAATAAAGTTCAAATCCCGCCTGTTTAATTGCCTCAACGATTCTTGCGGCGCAGTTGTTAGCATATTTTGCCATTTCGAAATAAAGTCCGCTTTCAAGAGCTTCTTCAAACATTGCACCGACTACGAAGCCTTTTGCAAGCATAAAACCGCGCTGTTTGATAAGCCAGCGAAGATGATCCGCAACAACGGGATTGGTGAGAACAAGGGCTTCGCCGAAGAGAAGGCCGTTTTTGGTTCCGCCAAGATAAAAACCGTCGGCAAGTTCGCCGAGGTCTTTAAGGGTAACGTCGTTTTCCGGAGCCATAAGAGCGGAAGCAAGTCTTGCGCCGTCAACGAAGAGTCCCATTCCGTTTTTGTGGCAATATTCAGAAAGAGCGGTGATTTCAGCTTTGCTGTAAATGGTTCCGAGCTCGGTGGACTGGGAAATATAAACAAGTTTCGGAACTACCATGTGTTCGCTTTCAAAAACTCTGAAAACGGGCTCGATTATTTCGGGAGAAAGTTTTCCGTCAACTCCGACGGGAATGGTAATGGCTTTTCTTCCGGAATATTCGATGGAGCCGGTTTCGTGAACGTTGATGTGGCCGGTGTCCGCGCAGATAACAGCTTCATAGCTGTTGCGGAGGAAAGCGGAAATTGCAAGAACGTTGGTTGCGGTGCCGCCTGCGGTGAAAGCAACGGTTGCATCCGGGGTTCCGCAAAGTTCGCGGATTTTGTTTGCGGCAGCTTTGGAATGTCTGTCCTCGCCGTAAGGGGTGTTTGTTTCGTAAGCAAGTTTAAGGATTTTTTCGATTATCTGGGGATGTGCGCTTTCGGAATAATCGTTCCGGAAGCTGTATTTATCAACATTAGTTCCGCTGTACAATGTAAAATTACCTCCTATGATGGAATATGAAAACAGTATAGCACAGGTTGTTTTTGTTTTAAAGACAGTTTTTAAAAATTTTTTTTTGCTTTCGTCATTTTAACATAAAAACCGTCCGTTATTTCTACATATTCGGCGTTGCAAAACAACAGCCGGTGGTGATACAATAATATATATATAAGTACGTGATAAAATCTGCCTTATAAAGGCCGGTTAACCACGAAAGGAGAACTCAATGACAAAAAAACAAAATCCGCTTGAACTTCCGGTATATCTTTTCCACCAGGGAACAAACTACCGCGCATATGAATTCCTCGGCGCACATAGAGTTAGAGGAAGCCGCAAAAAAGCCGTTGTTTTCAGAACCTGGGCGCCCAACGCAAAATCAATTTCCGTAGTGGGCGATTGGAACTATTGGTCAAAGGGCGCGGACCCGATGCATAAAAT
>JAGASN010000009.1 GCA_017847875.1 Oscillospiraceae bacterium
CTATAATGAATATCTCGACCCGACAGAAGTTCAGTTCACCGCGACCAAAACCCTTGAGGGTACCGAAAATATTCCGGACGGAATCTTCAGCTTTACTCTTGTTGGAGAAGGAATAAGCGAAACCGTTCAGAACGTCGGAAATACCGTAACTTTCAGCAAAATCACTTATGACAAACTCGGAACTCATAATTATGAAATCCGCGAAGTTATAGGCGATAACCTGAGCATCCTTTATGACAGAACGGTTTATACTGTAACTGTCAAAGTAATTCATAACGATCCCGAAGATCCCACAGCATACAAAACAGAAGTCACTTTTAACAATGGTGAGGAAAATGTTGAAGGAATCGCCTTTGAAAACACCCTTCGTGAGCCGGTTGACGTAATTCTTGAAGCAAGAAAAACCGTTAACAACGAAAAACCGGGATATTACCAGTTTGAATTTGAGCTCAAAGACGCCGACGGAAAAGTTGTTTCCACCGTTAAAAACGACAGCGAAGGAAAAATCGTTTTCGATAAACTCACTTTTGACAAAGCCGGAACCTATAATTACACTATGAGCGAAAAGAGATTCTTCGCAATCGGAATGCTTTTCGATATGAAGGTCTATGACGTCGAAATTGTTGTAACCGCAGATTCCACTGATGACGATCCTTTTGAAGCAACAGTTACCGTAAGCAGAAAAGGAAAAGTTCTTGAAGACTGGCCCGTTTTCAGAAATATTACAAACGGACGCAGTGAAGAGAATGAGGATTACAACCCTTCCACCGGCGCAACTGTAATAACCGCCGCTTCTGTTGCGGCAGTTACCGCAGGCGGAATTGTTCTTGTGAAATTCATCAGGAACAAAAAACGCAAATAATTCTGAACTATAATTAAAAGGAACTCCGGATTTCCGGAGTTCCTTTTTTTGAAAAAATATTTAAAATATTTTCAAAAATGCTATTCCAAAAGCAAAAAAATTTGGTTATAATGTTATAAGGAAGGGGATGCTCTTATGAAGATTATCAATTTTGGTTCGCTTAATATCGACCACGTTTATCCGGTTGAACATATTGTTCGCCCGGAAGAAACTTTGCGTGCAAAAAAAGCAAACTATTTTCCCGGCGGAAAAGGTCTTAACCAATCCATTGCTATTGCAAGGGCAGGCGCGGACGTTTTTCATGCGGGCTGCGTCGGAATGAGCGACGGAGCAATTCTCCTTAACATTCTTGAAAAAAACGGAGTCAACACTTCCCTTATCCGTAAGAAGGAGATTCCTACCGGAAACGCCTTTATTCAGGTTACACCGGAAGGCAACAAGAGCATAATCGTTTGCGGCGGCGCAAACCTTTCCATAACAGACGATCAGATAGATTATACCGTTGCCCAGCTTAGGAAAGGTGACATAATCCTTTTGCAGAACGAAATCAACGGAATTGAAACCATTGTTGAAAAAGCTCTTGCCGCCGGAGCAAAAGTTGCCCTTAACCCGGCACCTTTTACTAAAAACCTCCGGAACCTTCCGCTTGAAAAACTTTCCTATGTTTTTGTGAACCGCTTTGAAGCTTCGGAATTTACCGGCGCAAGCCCGATGGATCTTGAAGCGCTTATTCCGGCGATAAAACGAACCTTCCCGAACGCGGAAACGATTCTTACCCTTGGGGTAAAGGGTTCGATGCTGATTACAAAAGAGGATACATATTACCAGAAAATTTATGATGCTCCTGTAAAGGACAAAACCGCCGCAGGCGACGCCCTTATCGGTTTTTACCTCGCAACTGTCCTTCAGGGCGCAAAGCCGAAGGATGCCCTTATGATGGCTGTAAAAGCGGCTTCCATAACCGTTTCCCGTGCCGGTGCGGCAAGTTCAATTCCGATGATAGAAGAATGTTATCAGTTCGGAAACTGAAAATAAATATAATAAAAAAACTCCCGTTCCGAAAGGAACGGGAGATTTTTTATCTCTGCGGAAATTATTCCGCGCTGATGATGTAATAATAAACGGGCTGTCCGCCATAGATGGTGTTTACTTCAATGGAGTTCGGAAGTTTTCCTTCGATAACGGTGCGGATAGCTTCAGCCTGTTCTTCGGAAACGTCTTCGCCGTAATAAATGGTTACCATAGAGGTTTCTTTGGTAACAAGGGCTTTTGCAAGACGGCTGCAGATAAGATCCATTTCTTTGCCGGTATAAAGCATTTTGCCTTCTTTCATTGCAAGAAGTTCGCCCTCTTTGATTTTGTGACCGTCAAAGTCGGAATCTCTTGCGGCGAAAGTTACCTGGCCGGTGGTTACGGAAGAAAGAGCTTCGTTCATGGCTTCGGTGTTTTCCTTAACGGAAGCGTCGCAGTCATAAGCGAGCATTGCGGAAATTCCCTGGGGAACGGTTTTGCTGGGGATTACAACAACGTTTCTGTCAGCAATTTCTGCTGCCTGCTGTGCTGCCATGATGATGTTTTTGTTATTGGGAAGAACAAAAACGTTTTTAGCCGGAGTAGCCTGAACAGCTGCAAGAATATCTTCGGTGGAAGGGTTCATGGTCTGTCCGCCGGAAACAATGTTATCACAGCCAAGGTCCGCAAAAACGTCGGTAAGACCTTTTCCTGCGCAAACGGAAACGAAACCGTATTCAACGGAAGGATCAACTTCCGCATAGGGGAACTTTTCTTCTTTGGTTTCTTCTGCCGGTGCTTCATATTCAAATTTGAGTTCAGTATGAGCGATGCTCATGTTCTCAACTTTGGTTGCAAGAAGGGTTCCGAAAGAAAGGGCTTCGGTAATGACTTTTCCGGGTTCGTTGGTGTGGATATGGAATTTTGCACCCTGGGTTCCTTCGGTATATTCAACAATTTCGCCGAAAGCGGAAAGTACTTTTTCAAAACCTTCGGAAGCATTTTCGCCGCGTTTTGCAACAGCTTCAACGCAATAGGCATAATCGGTTGCCTTTGCGGAAGTTTCTTCCGCGGTTTTGGGCATGATGATTTTTCCTTCGGAAATTACGGACCACATGCCTTCGAAGATATAAACAAGTCCCTGGCCGCCTGCGTCAACAACTCCGCTCTTTTTAAGGATCGGAAGCATTTCGGGAGTCTGGGCAAGGGTGCGTTTGCTCTGAAGATACATTCCGTAAACTACAGCAACGGTGGAATCGTCATATTTTACGATTTCGGTCGCTTTTTCAGCCGCACAGCGGGAAACTGTGAGAATGGTTCCTTCGGTGGGTTTCATAACAGCTTTGTAAGCTGCTTCAACACCAAGGGAAAATGCGGCGGCAATATCTGCGCCGGTGGCGGTTTCTTTTCCTTTCATTCCTTTGGAAAAACCGCGGAAAAGAAGGGAAAGGATAACGCCGGAGTTTCCTCTTGCGCCGCGAAGAAAGCCGGAAGCGGCAACTTTTGCAACTTCTTCAACGGTTGCTTCATCGCCGAGTTTTTCAAGTTCTTTTGCACCGTTGCCGATGGTCATGGACATATTGGTGCCGGTGTCGCCATCGGGAACGGGGAATACGTTAAGTGCGTCAACTTCTGCTTTTCTGTTGCAAAGATTGTTTGCGCCGGAAATAAAAGCATCGCGAAGCTGCTTTCCGTTTATCAAAAATCTCAACTCCTCTTAAATTTTCCTGATATAGTTTATTGTTACATTCGGATTTATTTTTACCACAAAATAATTCACATAGCTTAAGGTATAGACCTTTTACAGGCTATACCAAAATATATTATATCATAAAATATACCGTATGTAAAAGAAAAATTTGTAAAAAACGCAAAATAATTAAAAATTATTCGATTTTCCATTCAAGAATGTTGTAAAACATATCAAAATCCGTTCCGAAAAGGGTAAAAGGAAGATCACGGTTGAAAATTGCACAGCCTTTTGTGTAACAAAGCGGGGCAAAAGGCATAACGTCTTCAAAAACCGAAGCAAATTCGGAAGGGGTAACGGTTCCGCCCATAAAACCAAGCCAGCTGAAATAGAGTTTTTCGCTGTTCGGAACGCCGTAGTTTATATATTCAAATTCTGAATACTGATATTCATAGGGCGTAAGGATTTTTGTAAAATCCATATCTGCTCCAAGGCGCATTTCCGCAATATAAAGGTCATAGTTTCCGTTCTGAAGATCGACCATAAAGGAACCGTAGGAAAGGGGAACAACTTTGACTTCAATTCCGGCTTCGCCGAGCATTTCCGCAACGGCGTTGGCAAGGTTTACCTTAACGGTGCTTTCGTTGCAGACAATAAGTTTTAAAGAAATTCTTTTTCCGCGGGAGTTGGTACGAAAACCTTCGGAATCCCGGTTGTCAAAACCCATATCGTCCAGGATAAGGTTTGCGGACATAAGGTTGTGGCTGTTTTGGGAAACATACTGCATTTCGTAATAATCCGGATTATAAAGTTTTTTCGGAGCGGAGGCAAAATGTTTATAAACGTCCGAAACAATTCTTTCATAATCCATTGCGGCGGCAACAGCCCGGCGGAAATCCGCATAATAAGTGAACGCATAGTAGCTGTTCATTCCAAGATAGACCATTCGGTTGCTCTGCATTCCCAAAGTTGCGCCGTTTGCGGCGGAACCCATATCCATGGGATCTGTGACATAGATGCAGTCATAGCGTCCCATTTTCATCTCATAGGTCAGAAGGTCCATATCCTCCGCCGGAACAAGATCGATTTCCTGGGCGGCGGAATAAATATCGCAAAAAAGCTTGGTTCCGTCTTCGCTGAAATAATAAATATCCGGAAAATACAGGGGATTATCTATTGTTTCATAAGATATGACCGGGAAGGTCAGAAGATTGGGAAAATATCTGTTGGCATAATAAAGGGTTATTCTGAGGCAGGTTGCGTCAACAACTTTAATGGAACTTATGCATTCAAGGCTTTTTGCATAATAACTGCCTTCCTTCATGGCAAGCTGGGTTGAGTAACGAAGGTCATAGGCGGTAAATTCCTTTCCGTTTGGAAAAGTTTCACCTTCGTTGATATATATATACCAGGTTATGTTGTCCTCAGTATAAATATCTGAAACAAGGTCAAGTTCATAGCTGTAATCCGCTTTAAGGCTTACCATTGCGCGGTAAATAAGTTCGCAGACAAAGCGGTTCGGTTTTGAAAGAGTGTTATAGGGCGAAATTCCTTCTTCATAATCAAAAGGGATTCGGAATTCAAAAAGTTCCTCTTCAAAAATTCCTTCCGGAATCTGGTTTTCGGAAGGAACGGGAACTTCCGTTACCGGAGGAGTTACCGTTTGTGTTTCACAGCCGCTGAACATAAGTATTGCGGCAAGAAAAAAGGATATTATCTTAAAAAATCTCATTTTACGGGATCTGTAATCTCAAATCTCTCAATAGAGAGAGCCTTTCCTGTGGAATCATCTGTTTCGGTGAAAATTCCCTGAACCTTGCAGGGGCCTTTTGCAATTTCCATGCCTTTTCCCCGGAGATGTGTTATCATAAAATCCGTTGAACATTTTGTTACAACGCCCAGTACGGAATCTATGGGTCCGCACATTCCGATATCGGTTATATATGCGGTTCCGCCGGGAAGAACGGTTTCGTCCGCTGTGGGAACGTGGGTGTGGGTTCCGAAAACAAGGCTCGCCTTGCCTTCAACGTATCTTCCGAGAGCGATTTTTTCGCTGGTTGCTTCGGCGTGCATATCGATAACAATGTTTTTTACGCCGAGGTCTTTTATGATTTTTTCCGCGGCGATAAAAGGATTTTCGTAAGCAAGGTCAAGAAAAACGTTTCCGATAAGGTTTATAACGGCACAGCGGTATTTTCCGCGTTCATAGATATAAACGCCGGTTCCGGGAGCGTTTGGATGAAGGTTTGCCGGACGGAGAGCACCGTATCCGCGCTCATAAACTTCCTCCATATCTCTGTTCCGGAGAGAATGGTTTCCGCCGGTAATAACGTCCGCGCCCATGGCGAAAAGAGCATCGCAGTTTCTCGCTGTGATGCTGCTGTTGTCGCCGGCGTTTTCACCGTTTACTATTATGATATCCGGAGAATATCTTTTTTTGATTGCGGGCATGTGGCGGCGAAGAGCTTCAACGCCAATGGTACCCATAACGTCGCCGATTGCAACAATTCGCATATTTTCACCTTATCTGGCAACAAAGCCGACTTTTTTATACATTTTATCAATGGTGCGCTGGGCAATTCTTTCTGCCTGTTCCGCGCCTTTGCGGTAACAATCTTCAAGATATGCTTTTTCGGAAAGATATCTGGAATAATTTTCGCGGATGGGAGCAAGATGTTCCGCAACAGCTTCGCCGACGGCTTTTTTGAAATCGCCGTAGCCTTTGCCTTCAAAATCGCGCTGGATGGAATCCATGGAGAAACCGGTCACTGCGCCATAGATGGTCATAAGGTTGTTGATGCCGTCTTTTCCTTCGCGGTAAGCAACTTCCATATCGGAGTCGGTAACGGCGGATTTGAATTTTTTGATGATGACGTTGGGGTCATCAAGAATATAGACGCAGCCCTTCGGGTTTTCGTCGGATTTGCTCATCTTTTTGGTGGGGTCGGAAAGGCTCATGATTTTTCCGCCGCTCTGGGAAGATGCGATATAAGGTTCCGGAACGGTGAAGGTTTTTCCGTAAAGACCGTTGAAACGTTCCGCAATATCTCTTGCGAGTTCAAGATGCTGTTTTTGGTCAACGCCTACCGGAACAACGTCCGCCTGATAAAGAAGAATATCGCCGGCCATAAGGACAGGATAGGTGAAAAGTCCTGCGTTGATGTTGTCGGCGTGTTTTGCGGATTTATCCTTGAACTGGGTCATGCGGGAAAGTTCACCGAACTGTGTTGAACAACCGAGAACCCAGTTTGCTTCAGCATGAGCGGGAACATGGCTCTGGATAAAAAGAATGCTTTTTTCGGGGTCGATTCCGCAGGCCATTGCAAGGGCATAGGATTCAAGGGTGCGCCTGCGAAGTTCCGCCGGATCCTGACGAACGGTGATCGCGTGCATATTTACGATTGAATAAATGCAGTCATATTCATCCTGGAGTTTTTCCCAGTTTTTGATTGCGCCGAGATAGTTTCCGAGGGTGAAAACGCCGGTGGGCTGAATTCCGCTGAAAATGCGTTTTTTGCGTTCCGGTGCGGCGTTTGTGGTGTTTTCAATGTTTTCCATATCAAAACCTCCTGAAAGAGATGAAAATTTACGTAATTATCCATCTTAAAATATAAAATTACATTTTAGTATAACATAATATAATGTATTTTACAAGTGGAGAAGAAAAACTGAAATTATGTTATAATTTTCAAAAAAACTGCCGAAATTTTTAATAAAAAGGTGTATATAAAGGTGAAGGGAAGTGATTTTACGGAAGATTCGAAGATAATAGAACTGTATTTTGAAAGAAACGAGGAAGCAATTTCCGCAACTGATGAAAAATACGGCGCATACTGCATGAAAATTTCACAAAATATTCTCGGCAGCACCGAAGATGCGAAGGAATGCGTTAACGATACATATCTTGCGGCATGGAATTCAATTCCACCGAAAATTCCGAAAATCCTTTCGCTGTTCCTCGGAAAAATAACCAGAAATTTTTCGCTTAATCTTTATAGAAAAAGCCACAGAGAAAAAAGAGGCGGCGGGGAATATGAAGTTGTTCTTGATGAAATTTCCGAACTTGTTTCGGGAAAAGAAAACGTTGAAAAAGATTTTGAACGGCGGGAAATTCTTTTTGCAATCAACGATTTTCTTAAAACGCTTGATGACGAAAAAAGAAATATATTCGTCTGCCGCTATTGGTATTTTTACAGCGCAAAAGACATTGCAAAACTTTTTGGGAAAAAAGAAAGCTCGGTTCATTCTTCGCTTGAGCGAACGAGAAAAAAACTTGGAAAATATCTTTCGGAAAGGGGTTTTGAATTATGAAAAAAGAAGAATTTATCGACCTTCTTGAAGATATTGACGATGAATATATAATCAAGGCACAGGGCGAAACCGGAAACAAAAAAGTTTTTACGATGAAAAAATGGTTTGCGCTTGTTGCGGCGATAATAATAATCGGAGCTTTTGCAACGGTTGTTGCGGCAAAACCGGAATACAGGATATTTTTTGAAGAAACGGAGCTTGAAAGCGAAAAGGCATATTTCGTATGTTCCGAACTTGAAAAATTTTCTTACGGCGTTTTTTCCGAAGACATAAAAACGGTGGAAAAAGAGATAGCGCGTCAATACCGGGATTATGAACCTTACATGAGCAGTTTTCCCGGACATTGGTACAGACATTTTTCTTCCGCTTCCGAAGCAAAGGAATTTATCGGATTTGAAAAGTTTTCGGTTCCGGAAATCGGAATCCCGGAAAGGGATTTTTGCGTTTCCGCTTATGGAGATACTTCGGGCAAAATATCGCACATAAGGGCGGAATTTTCCTATCTTGATACGGAAGACGGATATCTCGGAATACAGATTTTTGCGGATGCGCTTACGGAAAATTTTGAAGAAGACTTTTTCCAAAGTGATATATTATCCGAGGGAGAATACCAAACGGTCAGGGAAACCTTAAACAGAAAGAAAACAAAATTTTATATTTTTGACGGAGAAATTTCCGAAACAGGAAACAGAAGAACGGAGATATTTTTTGTGAAAAAAGGAGTTCTTTATTATGTAAACTTTGCTTTTTCCGAAGAAAAAACCGAAAAAGCGGAAGATATCATACAGAAAGTCTTAAACTTTTATTAAGATTTATCTTTATATATTGCGCACGCTTCTTCCCGGTGTTACTATGAAGAAAAAGGAGGTGCCGCAATATGGAATTTTTGTTCAAGCCGGAAAAACTTTCGGAAGATTTGAAATATCAGGTTTCGGAAACGCTTGCAAAACGCACGGAACTTTTTTCGCGCAAAAAATTTCCGGGGCTTTGGGAAAAAACCGATGAACTCAACGAGAAGAACTTATCCGCGGAAGCTCTTAAAAGGCGCAGAAAATTCCGCAGATTTTACGGAATAATCTGCATCGCTCTCGGAATTTTCCTTTTTGTTCCGGGCTTGGTGAAGCCAAGCGAACTTTTTGTTCCGCTTGTTGTCGGTGCCCTGGCGATTATAACGGGAATTACGGCGGTTATTCCGCGGAAAACGAACTCGGAAAAATTTGAGAAAAAGGCGAAGAAACTGATTTCTGCAATCAATTCTTCTCTGAAGCCGGAGGATAAAGTTCTTTTTAATGAAGAAGGAATTTTTGAAAACGGCGCGCTTTTGATAGAATATGAAAATCTTGAAAGCATAATTGAAAACAGAAGTATTTTTCTGGTTTGTGACGGAATAAAAATTATGGTTTTGAGAAAAGCGGATTTGGTCATCGGAAATCCGGAAGAGTTTAAAATCTTAATTGAATCAAAAACCGGAAAGAAAACCGAAAAAATTTGATTAAAGGGCGCCCTTCGGGCGCCTTTTTTGACATATTTTTTTGCTTTTTTGGGTTATATTGAATTCATAATAAAACACAAAGGAGCTTTTTTATAAAATGACGGAAGTTAAAACAAAATCTTTTCCGGTGAAAATTCCAAAAACGCTGAAAACGGCGGCACCGGATTTTTTGAGCATGGCGCTTTGGACGATAATCTGTTTTGCGGCGTCAAAAACATTTCTCTTCGGAAAAATCGCGCCTTTCGGGGTGGCGGCGGTTTCCGCTTCAAAGCGAAACGCCGCGCTTCCTGCAGCTTTGGGAGCGGTTTTGGGATACGTTTTTTCAAAAAATCCGGAAAACACTCTGCGATATATCGCCGCGGTGCTCATAGCTTTTGGCGCAAAGCTGGTTTTTGAACGGTTTGCGGAAGGAGATTTTGTTTCGGTGCTCATTGCCGGCGGTTCGGTGGCTTTTTCCGCTTTCGGTTATGCGGCAATGACAATTATTTCCGGCTACAACAGCGCAATGGCTTTTACGGAAACCGTTCTTTGCGCCGGTGCGGCATATTTTTTCAAAAGAAGCGGCAACGTCTTTGAGCACGGGAAACCTTTCTTTTCGGTTTCTTCCGGAGACAGAGCCTGCGTTGTTATGACAGCCGCAATTGCCGCCGCTTCTCTCGGCGGAATAACCTTTGGAAAAATAAGCCTCGGGGGAATTGCCGCGGCGCTTACCGTTCTTTTTGCGGCCCGTTACGGAAAAGAAAACGGTGGTTCCGTCGCAGGAGTTGCGGTAGGAACGGTTGTTTCACTTACCGCGGGAACATTTGATTTAAGCCTTGCGGGATATGCCGTAGGAGGGCTTATCGGCGGGATTTTTTCGGTTTTCGGAAAAATCGGAACGATTCTTTCGTTTGTTGCGGTAAGACTGATTGTCTGTATTCTTGCTTCGGAATATCCGGATTATATTCCGGTTTATGAATCTGTAATTGCCGGCGGAATTCTGATGCTCATTCCGGAGAAGGCGGGAAATAAAATTTGTTCAATAACGCTTTTTCCGGAAGAACTTGCGGATTCCGCAACGGTTAAGGAACTGGTTCTTTCAAAAATCGGAAGAGCGGCGGATGGACTTTTGGATATCGCGGCGGCAACAAAAAAGGTCGCTTCTTCCGTTGAAAGAGAAAACATTGAAGGAATGAGCACGGTGCTCAACAAATCCGCGGAAACTTGTTGCCGCCAATGCTCAAAAAGCGGAACCTGCTGGCAGGATAAATATTCTGAAACGGTTAAGGCTTTTTACGAAATCGGTTCCGCC
This sequence comes from Oscillospiraceae bacterium, assembly GCA_017847875.1. Taxonomy (GTDB): domain Bacteria; phylum Bacillota; class Clostridia; order Oscillospirales; family Ruminococcaceae; genus UMGS1668. The sequence continues at coordinate 10,658 of JAGASN010000009.1, forward strand.
GAAAAAGAAAGGCGGAAGCCGGTTCTTGATGAGGAGTTTTCTGAAAGATGCGTACACCGGGAGCAGCTTTTGAATTGTATAAAAGAAAATTATAAAGATGCGGCGGAAAGAAATTCCGCCGAGCGCAAGTTCAAAAATATAAGGGAGGTCGTAACAGATCAGTTTGACGGAACAGCGCTTTTGCTTCGTGATATTGCCGCGGAAGCGGCAACGGTAAAAAGCGTTGACAAAAAGCTTTCCGCCGCGGTGCGGAATATTTTTGAAGGAAGAAACGTTCCGCTTTTTGCCTGCACCTGTTATTATAATTCTGACGGTTGCCTTAACGTCGAGGTTTCCGGAGCAAAGGAAAGAATGAAAAAACTTGAGCTTGAGGCGGTTACGGAAGAAATTTCCGATGCCTGCGGGTTCGATCTGTCAGAACCGGTGAAACGTGATACAGAAAATGCCCGAAGACTTGTGTTCTGCGAAAAACCGCTTTTGAAACCGGAATTTGCCGTTGTTTCGATCAATGCGGAAGGAGAAAAATTCTGCGGTGACTGTGCGGAACATTTTGTGGATCAATATGGATGTGCACATTTGATACTCAGCGACGGAATGGGAAGCGGAGAACACGCCGCATTGGATTCCATGATGACCGCAGGACTTGTTGCAAGAATGGTGCGGGCGGGTTTTCGGTTCGGTCCGGCAATAAAACTTGTGAATTCCGCCCTTTTGCTTAAATCGGAAGAAGAATCTCTTGCGACGGTGGACGCTTTTTCGATAAATCTTTATACCGGACTTGCAAATTTTTATAAGGCCGGGGCGGAAACTTCATTCGTTCTTAAAAACGGAAAGGTTTCAAAGGTGGAAAGCGTTTCGTTTCCTGCGGGAATTCTCGGCGGAGCGGAATTTGAGCAAAGCAGCATGCGCCTTGGCGAAGGCGACATGGCGCTTCTTATAACCGATGGCGTTACGGCAACCGGAGATGAGTGGATACCTTCGGAGCTGAGAAGCCTTGCGGAAAAATCTGCGGAAGAAATTGCCGCCGGAATTGCCGAAACGGCTTTTAAGCGCCGAAACGACGGACATTCCGACGATATTACCGTTGCTGTTGTCAGGATTATTTCAGGATATTAAAGCGTTAAAAAATATTTTTGAAAAAGGGTTGACATTCTGACAAAAGGGGTATATAATGCACTCATTAAGCCAAATATCCCAAAGACAATGAAGAGAAGAGTAAGCGCAGGATGCGGCCACAGAGATTTCCCGTTTTGCTGAAAGGGAAACGAACAGAGAGCGCTGAAGATGGCCTTGGAGTTGCGCACCGAGCCGTTTTTTTCGGTAAGGCTGCGACGGGGTTCGCCCGTTAAAGCGATAGGGTATGATAGTACCCGATGAGGTCATAACAGTGATGTTATGACGAAAAAAGGTGGTAACACGTGAGTTTTATGCTCCCGTCCTTTTAAAAGGACGGGAGCTTTTTTGTTTCCCCAAAAAAGACGGATAAGGAGAAGATAAGACTTGATACGTATTGAAAACCTGTCGAAGATTTTTAAAACATCAAACGAAGTCCATGCGCTTCGTTCGGTTTCGACCCATGTTGAAGCCGGTGATATCTTCGGCGTGATCGGTATGAGCGGTGCCGGTAAATCAACGCTCCTTCGCTGCATTGCCCAGCTTGAAAAACCCACAAGCGGCGCGATTTATATTGAAGGCAAAAACATAACCGAACTTTCCGGAAAGGAAAATATCGAACTTCGCAAAAGGGTAGGCGTTATTTTCCAGGGATATCACCTCCTGATGCAGAGAACGGTTCGCGATAACATTGCTTTTCCTCTTGAACTCAGCGGAATTAAAAAAGAAGAAAGATATAAAAGAGTTGAAGAACTTCTTGCTCTTGTCGGTCTCGAAAACAAAGCTGACGCATATCCTTCCCAGCTTTCCGGCGGCCAGATGCAGAGAGTTGCAATTGCAAGAGCACTTGCAAACAATCCTTCAATCCTTCTTTGTGACGAACCCACTTCCGCGCTGGATTCCCTCACAACAAAAGCAATTCTTAAACTTCTCAAAGATATCAACGAAAAACTCGGCGTAACCGTTTTCATAATCACCCATGAAATCGGTGTTGTAAAATCGATCTGCCGCCATGTGGCTGTAATAAACGAAGGCGAACTTGTTGAACAGGGAGCAACCGATGAAGTCCTTTCAAATCCGAAGCACCACGCAACGGAACTTCTTCTCGGTATCTCCAACATCGCCGAAGGAGGTGATGCCGAATGATGGAATTCTTCATGGAATACAAAGATATGCTTTTTGAAGGAAGCTATGAAACTTTACTCATGACCTTTGCTTCAACGATCTTTGCTTATATAATCGGTCTTCCGCTCGGCGTTACAATGGTTATAACCGATGCCCACGGCATCAGCCCCCAGAAAACGCTTAACACGGTTCTCGGAACCATAATCAATATCGGACGTTCAATTCCTTTCGTAATCCTCATCGTTGCGGTTATTCCGCTCACAAGATTTATCGTAGGCAAAGCGATCGGTCCGGTTGCGGCAATCGTTCCGCTTACAATTGCGGCGGCGCCTTTTGTTGCAAGAATGGTTGAAACCGCCTTGCAGGAAGTTGACCCCGGCGTTGTTGAAGCGGCAAAAACAATGGGCGCAACAAATGCCCAGATTGCCCTTAAAGTGCTTCTTCCGGAAGCAGTTCCTTCCCTCATCAGAGGATTTTCAATTACCACAATAACCCTTATAGGTTATTCGGCAATGGCGGGTGCCTTCGGTGCCGGCGGTCTTGGCGATATCGCTATCCGCTACGGTCACCACCGCTATCAGGCGGACATAATGTGGGTAACCGTTGTTCTTATAGTCGTAATTGTTCAGGCAATTCAGATGTGTTTTGAACTTGCGGCGAAAAAAATCGATAAAAGAAACAAATAATCAATAAAAGGAGAAAAAATCATGAAAAAGATTATTGCTATCGTACTTGCACTCGTATTCGTATTCAGCTTTGCCGCATGCTCCGGCGAAACCGATGAAAAAGTTATCAAAGTCGGCGCTTCTCCTGCTCCTCATGCAGAAATTCTTGAAGTTGCAAAAGAAGTTCTCGCAGCAGACGGCTGGACTCTTGAAATCGTAGAATTCACCGACTATGTTCTTCCTAACGAAACCCTTACCGCAGGCGAAATCGACGCTAACTATTTCCAGCATACTCCTTACCTCGATACCTATAACGCAGAACACGGCACCGATATCGTTTCCGCAGCAGTAATCCACTATGAACCCCTCGGAATCTATCCCGGAAAAACCGCTTCCCTCGATGCAATCGCAGACGGCGCAACCATTGCTGTTCCCAACGACGGTTCCAACGAAGCACGCGCACTCTATCTCCTCCAGGATCTCGGCCTTATCACCGTTGATAACGCAAACGGCTTCAACATCACTGTAAACGACATTGTTGACAACCCCAAGAACCTCGACATCATCGAAGCAGAAGCAGCACAGCTCCCCAACATCCTTGCTGACGTTGACTTCGCAATCATCAACGGTAACTATGCAATCGGCGCAGGAATCGACGGAACTGTTCTTGAAACCGAAGCAAAAGACTCCGAAGCAGCACAGATTTACGGCAACATCATCGCAGTAAGAAACGGCGAAGAAGCAACCGAAAAAACTCTTGCTCTTGTAAAAGCAATTCAGAGCGAAGAAGTTAAAGCATTTATCGAATCCGAATACGGCGTTTCTGTTGTTCCGGTTTTCTAATTGAATCTTAACGAAAAAAAGAGCCGCTCGAAAGAGCGGCTTTTCTTTTGCAACAAAAAAGCTCCCGTTTTTTTCGGGAGCTTTTGTTTTTTTATTTTTTTACACGATAGGTTGCATAGAAAACGTTTTTGCCGTAAAGGTCTTCGCCGAACTCAACGGCATAAAAACCGTAGTTGGTGAAGAAGGGGAGAGTATAATGAGGAACTTCGGCAACAACAGCTTTGGGGTTCTGGTCGGCGATGGAATCATCGAGAAGTTTTGAAGCAATGCCGGATTTTCTGTAATCGCGGTGAACGCCGATGAAAAGAAGATGCATAACGTCGCTTGTGGAAGGGCTTGTTACGCAAAAACCGGCAACAGTTTCGCCGTCCATTGCGGCATAGATGGAAATGCCTTTGCTGTGGCAGAAAGTTTCAATAAGATCTGCGGTTTCTTCGCCTTTGAAGAAAAGTTCTTTTTCAATTTGCTGGAATTCGGGGCTTTCGGTAAGGATTTTTTTAACTTCTATCATAACTTGAACCACCTTTACGCAAAAAATAATACACTTTATTCTATCACAGAAAACGTAAAGTATCAAGTTATATTGACAAAAATCGGCAAAAAACGGGAGGAAATTTTCCTCCCGTTTTTATCATCTTATTTTTTGTTCATGTAATGTGCAATTCCTTCAAAAACGCCATAGAAAACGCCGACAACGGGCCAGATTATCCAGGTTCTGTGCCATTCCATGGTATAAAAACTCCAGCCGAGATAAACCGCGGTCACAATACACCAATATATTGATGAAATCGGGTCAAGCTTTTTTTCAAGGGTTTTCTTTTCAACCGTATAATCGTCCTGCTGAAGAAGTTTTTCGGTGGTAGCCCAGGGAATTCCGGTGCGGATAAGGATATAAACTCCCGCGGCAACGATCATAAGGGTGAGGCAAAGACCGATTAAAACTTCGCCGTCCGCTTTTTCGAAAAATGCGCCGATGAAAAGCGGAATTGCGGAAAGAACACAAAGGCAGATTCCGATTACGCAGTCATGGATATGTTTGTCACGGAGTTTGTTCTGGCGTTCCTTAACCATTCCTGCAACGCCGTAGGCAAGCTCTATGGGTTCTTCCTCAATGTATTCAAATCTGCTTGTCTTCATGCCGCTCATAACAAAAAGAGCCACGGCGGGCACCACAAAGAGCACAAGAGCAATAATGCCGATTCCGGCAGCGCCGTTTTCGGTAATTCCGATTTTTCCGGAAATCTGCATTGCAAGAAGGAAGAACATTATTACGGGAGAAAGAATACAGAGAACAACACCAAGGGCGACCATGGGAGCGGTTTCGTCCTTGATTTTTATAAATTCGTTTGCTTCTTCAAGGGAAACTTTCCGGAAGGCGCTTTCGCTTATTTCCTCCTTCGGAGAAGGAATTTCGTCGCCCAGTTCATCTTTAAGAAGATAATCGGTGGAAACACCGAAAATTTCGCTCATAAGAAGAATTTTATCAAGGTCCGGAATTGAAAGAGCGCCTTCCCATTTTGAAACGCTCTGGCGCGAAACGCCCATTTTTTCGGCGAGTTCCTCCTGGGATAATCCGGCTTTTTTTCGAAGTTCGATTATTTTGTCAGCAAGAATCATATTTTCACCTCGTTTTTGTTTTTCGGAAGAAGTTTCTTCCCTTCGATGAAATCATACCTTTTTTTGCGGTGGCAATCCATAAATCCGACTTTTCAATTTGTCAACCGCCGGTTGCAACTGCGGGTTGCGATATAAAAAAGCCGGAAAAGAATTACTTTCCCGGCTTTTGTTGGTGTGCGTTTAAAAATCAGAATACGATTTTTTCTTCGATATAGGAAACAAGTTCGCTGATGGGCATTCTTACCTGTTCCATGGAATCACGGTCACGAACGGTTACGCAGCCGTCGGTTTCGGATTCAAAGTCATAGGTGATGCAGAAGGGAGTTCCGATTTCGTCTTCGCGGCGATAACGTTTGCCGATGGAGCCGGATTCATCATAATCGACCATAAAGTGTTTTGCAAGGTCATCGTGAACTTTGAGTGCGCCTTCGCTGAGTTTTTTGGAAAGAGGAAGAACGGCGGCTTTGAAAGGAGCAAGAGCCGGATGGAGATGGAGAACAGTACGGACGTCTTTGTCGCCGACGGGTTCTTCGTCATAAGCATCGCAAAGGAAAGCAAGGGTTACGCGGTCTGCACCGAGAGAAGGTTCAACAACGTAGGGAATATATCTTTCGTTGGTTTCGGGATCAAAATAGTCAAGGGTCTGTCCGCAGAATTTGCTGTGCTGGGAAAGGTCATAGTTGGTTCTGTCCGCAACGCCCCAAAGTTCGCCCCAGCCGAAGGGGAAGAGGAACTCAAAGTCGGTGGTTCCGACAGAATAGAAGGAAAGTTCTTCCGGAGAATGGTCGCGGCGGCGAAGGTTTTCTTTGTTCATGCCAAGGCGGAGAAGCCAGTTTTCGCAATAATCTTTCCAGTATGCGAACCAGTCGAGGTCGGTGCCGGGTTTGCAGAAGAATTCGAGTTCCATCTGTTCGAATTCACGGGTACGGAAGGTGAAGTTTCCGGGAGTGATTTCGTTACGGAAGGATTTACCGACCTGTGCAACGCCGAAGGGGATTTTTTTACGGGTGGTTCTCTGAACGTTTTCAAAGTTTACGAAAATTCCCTGTGCGGTTTCGGGACGGAGATAGATCTGGCTCTTTGCGTCCTCGGTTACGCCCTGGAAAGTTTTGAACATAAGGTTGAAGGAACGGATATCGGTGAAATCATGTGCGCCGCAGTTGGGGCAGACAACGTTCTTTTCATCGACGAATGCACGCATTTTGTCGAATTCCCAGCCTTCGGGAGAAATTCCGGTCTGGTCTTCGATAAGTTTATCAGCTCTGTGGCGGGTTTTGCAGGCTTTGCAGTCCATAAGAGGATCGGAGAAGCCGCCTACATGACCGGAAGCTACCCAAACCTGGGGGTTCATAAGGATCGCAGCGTCAAGACCTACGTTATAGGGGCTTTCCTGAACGAATGCTTTCCACCAAGCGCGTTTTACGTTGTTTTTAAATTCAACACCGAGAGGGCCGTAGTCCCAGGTGTTGGAAAGACCGCCGTAAATTTCAGAACCTGCGTAAACAAAGCCGCGGCCTTTGCAAAGTGCGACGATTTTTTCCATTGTTTTTTCGGTTGCCAACATATTTTAACACTCCTCAAAAAAGTAATGATTTGACATTTTGCCTTATTATATAAATATATTCTTTTAAAACGATAAAGTCAAGAGATTAAGTTTTTTTAATAAGGGAATCTGCTAAAATTTAATGCCTTTTTCTTGACAAGCCCGCTTTTAAAGTATAATATTATATATTAGAAAATTATAGGCATAAAGCCTCCCATACTGAAATTATAAAGTAGGGCGGGGGCTTGCTCCCGCCGTGTTTTCATAAATCTTTTTAAAAGATGAGGGAATTAAAAATGATTAAAAGCATGACCGGTTACGGCGCCGCGGAAGAAATCCTTAACGGAAGAAACATCCGCGTTGAGATAAAATCCGTAAACCACCGTTATTTTGAATATTCCGCAAGGGTTCCCCGTTCCTGCGGTTTTCTTGAAGAAAAATTAAAACGCCTTCTTTCCGGCGCGATAAGCCGCGGAAAAGTTGACGTCGGCGTTATGATTCAGACCGTTGAAGGAACCAACGAGGAAATCACAATCAACAAAGAGGTTGCAAAAAGCTATATCGAAGCCCTTCGCTCCGTTAAGGACGAATTTGACCTTGTTGACGATCTTTCCCTTTCCGCTGTTGCAAAATTCCCGGACGTTTTCACCGTTGTAAAAGCACAGACCGACGAAGATGCGCTTTGGGCGGACGTTGAATCCGTTGCAAAAAAAGCCGTTGCCGCTTTTGTTGAAATGCGCGAGATTGAAGGCGAAAAAATGAAAGCGGACGTTCTTAACCGCGCCGCATACATTGAAGAAAAAGTCGGATTCATCGAAAAACGCAGTCCCGAAACCGTTAAGGAATACCGCGAACGCCTTTATAACAAAATGCTCGAAGTTCTTGAAGGAAAACAGATTGACGAAGCAAGAATTATTCAGGAAGCCGCAATTTACAGCGATAAGGTCGCCGTTGATGAAGAAACCGTTCGCCTCAGGAGCCACATTGCCCAGCTTCGCGAAATTGTTGAAATGAGCGAGCCGGTCGGCAGAAAACTCGATTTCCTTATCCAGGAAGTCAACCGCGAAATCAACACCACTGGAAGCAAATGTTCCGACGTTGAAATTGCTCAGGTTGTTGTTGACGTAAAATCCGAAATTGAAAAAATCCGCGAACAGATCCAGAATATCGAATAAAACGGAGGCTTTTTTAAAATGAAGCTCGTAAACATCGGTTTCGGAAACCTTATCAATGCGAACCGCGTTATCGCAATGGTTTCGCCGGAATCCGCACCGATCAAGAGAATTATTACCGAAGCGCGCGAAAAGGGAACACTTATTGATGCTTCCTTCGGAAGAAAGACAAAAACCGTTCTTGTAATGGATTCCGGCCACGTTATCCTTTCGGGAATCCAGCCGGAAACAGTTGGCGCAAGAATGTCTGCGGAGGGTGAAGATGAATAAAAGAGGAGTTCTTACAGTAATTTCCGGTCCTTCCGGCGTCGGAAAAGGAACGGTTATAAACCGCCTTTTTGAAATTGAGGATAATCTTTATTTTTCCGTTTCCGCAACAACAAGAAAACCGAGACCCGGCGAAATCGACGGAGTTCATTACAGCTTCAAAACCCGCGAGGAATTTGAGCACGATATTGAAACCGGAGAAATGCTTGAATATGCGGTTTTTAACGGAAACTATTACGGAACGCCGAAAAGCGCCGTTGAACAAAGGCTTTCCGAAGGAAAAGACGTTGTTCTCGATATCGAAATCCAGGGCGCAAGAAACGTAAAAAAAATGATGCCGGAAGCGGCTCTTATCTATCTTCTTCCGCCGAGCATCGAAGAACTTAAACGCAGACTTGTCGGCAGAAACACCGAAGACGCGGAAACCGTTGCCGGAAGACTGCATACCGCGCGTATCGAACTTAACGAAGCGCCGGAGCTTTATGATTATTTTATAGTCAATGATTTGGTGGAAAACGCCGCCATAAAAATAAAAGATATTATCGAGGGCGAACGCTGCAGCAAAAGCGCAATGCAGGAAGTCCTTAAACAAATTTTAGAGGAGGCAGAAAACCTTGCTTAACCCGAACGATACCTACAATCTCAACCAGCTCAACAGCCCCTATGCAAACGTAATTGCTATCGCAAAACGCGCACGCAAAATCAGCGAAGACGCTGAAGAAAACCACGAAATTATCTCCGAAAAACCCCTTAAACTCGCAATTGCGGAATTTACAGCAGACAAATATCGCGTTAACAAAGTCAACGTGGAGGAAGACTGATATGCCCGAAAAGAAGAATCTTCTTCTTGGGGTTTCCGGCGGAATCGCGGCTTATAAAGTCTGCGAAATCGCTTCATATTTTACAAAAAAAGGCGTCAACGTAAACGTCGTTATGACGGAACATGCCGCCGAATTTGTTGCACCTCTCACTTTTGAAGCGCTTACAAAGAACCACGTCTATACCTCGCTTTTCGACGGAAAAGGAAACGATCCTGTTGCCCACGTCAACCTCGGAAGGACCGCCGATGCGGTTCTTATTGCTCCGGCAACGGCGAATATCATCGCAAAACTTGCAAACGGAATTGCTGACGATATGGTTTCAACAACCGTGCTCGCCGCTTCCTGCAAAAAGATAATTGCTCCCGCAATGTTTACCGGAATGCTCGAAAATCCGGCAACACAGCGAAATCTTGAGCAGCTTCGCAAAGACGGTTGGGAAATTATCGAATCCGAAAGCGGAAGACTTGCCTGCGGTGCAGTCGGAAGCGGAAGACTTGCGGAAATTCCGGAGCTTATTTCCGCCGTTGAGGAAGCTCTTTTTGCGAATGAGCAGCTTTTGGGAAAACGCGTGCTCATAACCGCAGGAGCAACCCGCGAAAGCCTTGACCCGGTGCGTTTTATAACTAACCGTTCCAGCGGAAAAATGGGCTATGCCCTTGCAAAAATTGCAAAAACAATGGGCGCGGAAGTTACCCTTATCAGCGGAAAGACAGAAATTCGTCCGCCTCACGGCGTGAGCACCGTTTTTGTGGAATCTGCGGAGGATATGTATAACGCGGTTACCGAAAGAGCTGCCTGCGCTGATATCATAGTGATGTCTGCGGCGGTTGCGGATTATACTCCCGCGGAATATTCCGACCAGAAAATCAAAAAATCAGAAGGCGACAACACCCTTGTGCTCAAGCGCACAAAGGATATTCTTTCGAGCATAGGAAGAACAAAGCCTTCCGGCCAGGTTGTTGTCGGTTTTTCAATGGAAACCGAAAATCTGCTTGAAAACAGCCGCAAAAAGCTTCTTATCAAGAACGCGGATATGATAGTTGCAAACTCCATTGCTTCCGAAAATACCGGTTTCGGCGTTGATACAAACGCCGCGGTGCTCATTACAAAAACCGGTGAGCACGAAACCGGACTTATGAGCAAGGAGGAACTTGCTGAGGTTATTCTTAAAAAAGCGGCAGAATTGCTTTAACAAAAAAAGACGGCGGTGCCGTCTTTTTTTATCTGAAAATTAACAGAATTTTTATAAAAAATATAAATTTTCCAAACAAAATCCGAATATAATTACAATCGGTGCTTTACTGTTATATGAAAGAAGGTGTTACACTTGGTAACTTATGAAATGGTTAAAAATGACCCCACAATCAAAGTTTATATTCAAAAAGCCGGAGAAGCTCTTAAGGCAATGGGTTTTTCCGAACACAGTTTTGCCCACGTCTGTCTTGTTGCGGAAAAAGCCGCATATATAATGGAAACTCTGGGCTATTCCGAAAGGGAAGTTGAACTTGTTAAAATTGCCGGATATCTCCACGATATCGGAAACGTTGTCAACAGAAGCGACCATTCCCAAAGCGGTGCCATTATGGCTTTCAGAATCCTCGACAGAATGGGAATGGATCCGGCGGAAATTTCCGATATTATAATGGCGATCGGAAACCACGACGAAGGAACCGGAAAACCCATCAGCCCCATGGCGGCGGCTCTTATTATTGCGGATAAATCCGACGTCAGAAGAAGCCGTGTCCAGAACGACAACGAAGAAACTTTCGACGCCCATGATAAGGTAAACTATTCCGTTAAAAAAGCGGAACTTAAAATCAACGAAAACAAGACCCTTATAAAACTCAAGCTTTCCGTTGATACCCGCTATGGCTCCGTTATGGATTATTTCCGAATCTTTATGGACAGAATGGTTCTTTGCAAAACCGCCGCGGAAAAGCTCGGTCTTGAATTCAAGCTTATGATAAACGAACAACAGCTTGTATAACGTAAAAAAATCCCTCCGGATTTCCGGAGGGATTTTTTATTCGAAAATATTATGTTCCTTTTTTAAAGCTTTGATTTTTTTGTTGATTCCGGAAAGACCGGCAAAAATCAAAACCGCGCAGGCAACGTTAATAAACGGGGCCCAAAGAAAATGCGGAGCGTTGAATCCTAAATTTACAAAATTCATAAAGGCTACGGAAATATTAAGGATTCCAATCGGAAGAAGCAGCTTTTTTACAAGAATAAGGTGGTTCATCTTAGATTCAATATCGGAAAAAATCTCGAAAGGACCTTCGGAGGTCTTTTTGCGGAAATATACCCAGTTCAGATAGCTTGCAACCTGTTCCGCGCCGGTTTCTTCCATAAAACGTATATATTGTTCGCTTTCCGGGTGGTTGGGGTTATGTTCAAGAAGCTGAATTTTGAAAGAATATTCGCCGGGTTCGCAAGGTTCAAAAGAATAGCGGCAGAAGGAATAATCAACAAGGGCAAGGCCTTTTGCGGCCATTTCGTTAAGCCATTTTTCCTCTTTTTCATATTCCCATGCCCAGAAGAATTTTTTGATAACTTTTCTCATTTGTTCCAGCCTCCAGTCAGTTTTTCTCCGTTTTCAACAAGTTCCTTAAGGCGTTCGATTTCAGAAAGAACCGCTTTTTTTCCGTTTTCGGTAATGACGTATTCCTTTTTTCTGTCGCCGGAATCTCCGGGAACGGATGTTATCCAGCCTTTTTCAAGAAGGGTGTTTATTGCGCCGTAAAGAGTTCCCGCGGCAAGTTTAACTCTTCCGTTTGAAAGTTTTTCCGCGTTCTGCATAATTCCGTAGCCATGAAGCGGTTCGTTAAGAGAAAGCAAAATGTAAAAAACCGCTTCGGTAAGGGCAATGTTTTCCATTAATATATCTCCTTTCGGTATATCTTTTGCCGTTATATCGGCTGACGATATAATTATATCGCCCGCCGATACATTTGTCAATAGTTTTTTTGCAAAAAAAATCCCTCCGGATTTTGGGAGTACTTTGTAAAGAAGTAATTCTTCTTTTTTAGAAGGGGTAATCATAACCGAGCTGAAAAAGTAAAATGAAAACCGCCGTCGGCCTGAACGACGGCGGCTTTGAAATCGAAAACACCATTCTTTCGGTGGTGCGTTTTGTCCCCTTTGCTAAGGGGACAGCGTTTGCGGGAGCAAACAGCAGGGGATAGAAAAACTTTTCTTTCAGGTGCAACCCGGTTTCTTTTGGTTACAAAAGAAATGGGGTTGTATTTATTTAAGGAATCCCTCCGTCATCGCTTCACGATGCCACCTCCCTTTGACAAGGGAGGCTTTTTCTGATTTATAGATTTTATGGTACAAAATCCGATGTTTACAAAATCTTTGGATAAAAAACAGAGGCATTTCTTTACGAAGTGCCTCTGTTCCAAAGTTTTTTTTGATTAATTTACATATTCCAGATTCTGTCGCAGTATTCCTGAACGGTTCTGTCAACAAAGAAAACAGGGGATTTTGCAATGTTCATAAGAGCCATTCTGTTCCAGGTTTCCTTGTCGCGGAAAAGTTCCTGGGCTTTGCGCTGGATATCCATATAACTTTCAAAATCTGCGGCAGCCATATAGAAATCCTTGCCTTCAATAAGGTCCGCAAGGTCGGAGAAATCTTCGCCTGCAATTCCGTGGCGCATACGGTCAAGAGCGGCTTTGAGTTCGTCGTTCTTTTCAATATATTCCATGGGGTCATAACCTCTGAGGCGGAGCGCATCGACTTCGTCGGAATTCATTCCGAAGCGAAGGAAGTTTTCTTCGCCGACTTCGCGGAGAATTTCAACGTTTGCGCCGTCAAGAGTTCCGAGAGTTACCGCGCCGGAGAGCATGAGTTTCATGTTGCCAGTGCCGGAAGCTTCGGTTCCTGCAAGAGAAATTTGTTCGGAAATATCCGCCGCGGGCATAAGCATTTCGGAAGTTGTTACGCTGTAGTTTTCAAGGAAGCAGAGCTTGAGTCTGTCCTTGAGTGCGCTTTCGGAAAGTTCTTTTCCGATGCACCAGATAAGGCGGATAATGCGTTTTGCAACGTAATAACCGGGCGCGGCTTTTGCGCCGAAAATGAAGGTTTTCGGGTCGATATCCGCGTTGGGGTTCGCTTCAATTTCGTTGAGAAGGGAAATTATGCGGAGCGCGTTCATATGCTGGCGTTTGTATTCGTGAAGACGTTTTGCCTGAACATCGAAAAGGGAAGAGGGGTCAAGCTTGTTTCCCATAACGTCGCGGTTTGCCTTCGCAAAGATTTCTTTTCTCTTGAGTTTGACTTTTCCGAGCTCTTCAAGAACGGCGGAATCGTTTGCGTGTTTTTCGAGAAGATACATCTTCTCATAATTTTTTTCAAAATCTTTTGCGGAATATTTTTTAACGAACTTGGTGAGTTCCGGGTTTGCTGCGCAAAGCCATCTTCTGGCCGCAATTCCGTTTGTAACGCTTGAAAAACGTTCCGGGAAAGCGCGGTAAAGATCCGCAAAAACGCTGTTTTCCATAACGGTGAGATGATGTTCGGAAACGCCGTTGGTGCTGTGGGTTGCAAAAACGCAAAGGTTTGCCATTCGGATTTCGCCGTTTTCAACAATTGCCATTCTGCTGATTTCGGCATCGCTGAAACCTTTTTCGCGAAGAGTTATGCGAAGGCGGCGGTCGAATTCACAGATGATTCCGTATACGCGAGGGAGAAGCCAGCGGAACATTCCGCAATCCCAGCGCTCAAGAGCTTCCGGAAGAACGGTGTGGTTGGTATAGCTGAAAAGATTGAAGCAGATATCCGCGGATTTTTCCCAGGAATAGCCGCATTCATCGAGAAGGATTCGCATAAGTTCCGGGATAGCCATGGTGGGGTGGGTATCGTTGATATGAATCGCCGCTTTTTCCGCAAGGTTTTCAAGAGTTCCGTATGCGGCAAGATGGCGGCGGACAATATCCGCAATTGAAGAGCAAACGAGGAAATACTGCTGTTTAAGGCGAAGGGTCTTTCCGTCCGGGTGGTTATCGTTGGGATAGAGAATGGAGCTTATTGCCTTTGCTTCGGAGTTTTTTCTCATTGCTTCCGCATAAAGTCCGCGGTTGAAAAGTTCCATATCGATTCCGGAGGATTCCGCCTGCCAAAGGCGAAGGCGGGAAACATCGTTTCCTTCAAAGCCGGGAACATACATATCATAGGGAACGGCAAGAACGCTGTCATAATTTTTGTGGAGAATCTGGTGGAAACCGTCGTACCAGGATTCTTCAATTTCGCCGCCGAAACGAACTTCAACAGCGTGTTCGCGTTTTTCCGCAAGCCATGCTTTTCCGCCGGGAAGCCAATCGTCCGGTTTTTCGGTCTGCCAGCCTTCGGTAAGTTTCTGGCGGAAAATTCCGTATTCATAGCAAATGGAATAGCCCATGGCGGGTTTTCCAATGGTTGCAAGACCATCGAGGAAGCAGGCGGCAAGTCTTCCGAGATCGCCGTTTCCGAGACCGGCATCGGGTTCTTGGGCATAAACGAGTTCCGGGTCTGCGCCGAAGGATTTTATTGCTTTTTCAAAATCCTTGGTGTAACCGAGGTTGTGAAGGTTGTTGCGAAGGCTGCGTCCCATGAGAAATTCCATGGACATATAATAAACGCGCTTTTCGCCCCGGGAAGAATGTCTTGCGGCGGAAGTGGAATATTTTTCCGCAAGAATTCCGCGAAGGGTTTCTGCCGCGGCATCATAAAGATGGGAATAATCCGCATCTTCGGGTTTTTCAATATAAGCGTTTTTAAGAGATTCGGTAATTTTGGATTTCCAAAATTCGGCACCTTGCATTGGGGATTTCCTCCTTGAATTGGGTACATAATACAACCATTATATTTTATAGTAAATGTATTTGTTAGTCAATAGAATTATATTATTAACAAAAAGGTTGGAAACGATTCCATTTGTTTAAAATTTATTATAAAGCAACAAACAAAGAACGTTAATTTGGTGAAATTTAACATTAAGTTCAAAAGAAGGGCGAAAGCAAAAGCACGATTCAAAGTGGAAAATGCACAAAAACCAAAGCCAAAGTTTGGCAATAAAAACAAAAGCCTTCCCTTGGGGGGAAGGTGCCTTTTTCGGTTTTGCCGAAAAAGACGGATGAGGGAAAAACAAAAAAGGGCGGAAATTCCGCCCTTTTTTGTTTTAGTTTATCGGTCTTATGCCTTCGGCAACCCTGATGATTTTTTGGGGGTCAACATTTCCCTTGACCCAAAACATGTTTTCGTTTTCGCTCCAGACAACGGAACATTCTCCATCTTTTAAAACAAAAATCCCGGGATTGTTGTTGATGATAATATCTTTTACCGTATCTGCGTTTTCAGTATCGAGATAAAGCCTTGAGCCTTTTTCCATCTGGCTTATGGCAATCTTTTCTGTGCCTTTTACATAATCCACATATGTTGAACCAAAATAAATATCTGTATATCCTATCTCAAAACCTTTGGGAATATAGGTTGGAGCATAAGCGCCTTCCCAATTGAAAACTTCGGGATTTATAAAAACAAGGTCTTTGGGAGGATCGGTTGGTTTAAGCCCTTCGGAAATTTTTAAAAGCTCTTCTTTTTCAATTGTTCCGCAAACCCAGAAAAGGGTTTTTCCTTCGTTCCAGGTAATTGAACAGTCATCTTTTATAACAATGAGTCCATTGTTTCCATTTATCATTATTTCTTCGCAGACTTCGGCGTTTTCTGTGTCAAGATTAAGCTTTGCGTTTGCGGTAATCTGAAAAATAGTGAAAGCATCTTCACCGCGGGAATAAACAATGGAATTTCTGCCTTTCAGATAATTTCTTTCTGTTATTTCAAATCCTTTGGGAATATAGGTCGGAGCGTAGGCGCCTTCCCAGCTGAAAACTTCCGGGTCAATAAAATTTTCCTTTTCGGCAATGCTGATTTGGGTATATCTGTCGGTCGTTTCAAAAACAAGATGATATATCGTTTCGGCAAAAGCCTCGCGCATTTCTGCGGAAGCCACCACAACCGATGAAACCGAAACAACGGCAACAAAAACAACTATTGCAGCAAAATTTAAAAGGTTTTTTGAAAATTTCAGAATGCTTTTAATGCTTTTTCGGCGCTCAATTTTATTGAAAAGCTTTTCAATATTTTTGGAGTCTGTGTCTTTGTTTTCAATTTCCGAAAAAATCTTTTCGCTTTTTTCTTCTGCATAGAGCGACATTACTTTTGAAAAAAGTAAATCTTCGTATTTTTCTTCAACGGATTTTTTCGAAAGATTATACATAATTATTTTCCCTCCTTCATAACAGAATAGGCTTTTCTTCTGGCACGGGTAAGTCCGGAACGCACGGCGCTTTCGGAAATTCCGAATTTTGCGCCGATTTCCGAATCGGAAAGACCGAGTATGTATTTGAATTCAAGCAGGTTTTTGTATCTTTCCGGAATTTTTTCAAGGGCGGATTTAAGTTCCGCAACGGCTTCGGTTTTAAGATAGATTTCCTCCGGAATTGAATTTTCGTCCTTCAGAAGTTCCATATCTTCGCTTTCAAAATCCGAAAAATTCCAGCGGCTCTGCTTTTTGTTCCGGCTGTATGCGCCGAATTTAACCGCGGAAAGAAGATATGCCGGAAGTTTTGTTTTTTCAACCTCCATAACAAAATCCACCCTTTTGATAAGGTCTTCAAAAACCTCCTGAACAAGTTCTTCGGCGTCTTCGCTGTTATCAAGAAACGACAACGCTTTTTTAAGCATTGCCGAATAATATTTTTTATAAATCTGTGTGATAAATTCCCGCTGAAAATCGTTTTCGATTGCGGAAATCATCATTGTTATCACAAAGAACCACTTCCTTTTCCAGCTTTGTTCCGCTTTGTTTTTTTCTATTATATTAGTGTGTTTTCAAAGAAAAATGTTGCAGAAAAAAATAAGAAGGGCGGAAAATTCCGCCCTTTTAAATATTAAGATTCAAAAAAGAATCCCCTCGCCACCGCTTACGCGATGTGGCCCTCTTTGCTCGCCGCAAACGGCAGACCCCTCTGTTTCGCTTTGCTCAACATCTCCCCTAATAGGGGCGTCTCCTTTGACAAGGGGCGCATATTTTATTTGCAGACTTTGTTGTCAACTTCCTCATGGAGTTTTGCGATGAATTCATCAAGAGCAACTGCACCAAGGTCGCCTTCTTTTCTGGAACGGACGGCAACTTTGCCTTCTTCCATTTCCTTTGCGCCTACTACGAGCATATAGGGAACTTTTTCAAGCTGTGCTTCGCGGATCTTGAAGCCGATTTTTTCATAACGGGAATCAACTTCCGGTCTGAAGCCGCAGCGGAGAAGTTTTTTCTTGATTTCTTCGGCATATTCGTTCTGGTCTTCGGTGATGGGAAGGATTCTGACCTGTTCCGGAGAAAGCCAGGTGGGAAGTGCGCCGCCGTATTTTTCGATAAGAAGAGCGATGGTTCTTTCGTAGCAGCCGAGAGAGGTTCTGTGGATGATATAAGGATAAACCGCCTGGTTGTTCTGGTCGATATAGGTCATGCCAAAGCGCTGCGCAAGCATCATATCAATCTGAATGGTAACAAGGGTATCTTCTTTGCCGTAAACGTTTTTGCCCTGGATATCGAGTTTCGGGCCATAGAAAGCGGCTTCGCCGGCAGCTTCGGTATATTCAAGACCGATATTGTCGAGAATATTTCTCATTGCGCCCTCGGCTTCTTCCCACATTTCGGGAGTGCCTTCATATTTATCCTTGTTTTCCGGATCCCATTTGGAGAAACGGAAGGTAAGGTCTTCATAAAGACCGATGTCGGTCATAACCTCTTTAACGAGTTTGAGGCAGTTTCTGAATTCTTCCTCAAGCTGGTCCGGACGGATGATGAGGTGACCTTCGGAAATGGTGAACTGGCGGACGCGGATAAGTCCGTGCATTTCGCCGGAAGCTTCGTTACGGAAGAGGGTAGAGGTTTCGCCGTAACGGAAGGGAAGTTCACGGTAGGAATGTTTGTCGTTGAGATAAACCTGATACTGGAAGGGGCAGGTCATAGGACGGAGAGCAAAGACTTCTTTATCTTTTTCTTCGTCGCCGAGAACGAACATTCCGTCTTTATAGTGATCCCAGTGTCCGGAAACTTTATAAAGGTCGGATTTTGCCATAAGTGGGGTTCTGGTCATTACGTAACCGTATTCATATTCCTCTTTATCCTGAACGTAGCGGTTGAGGATCTGGAAAAGTTTTGCGCCCTTGGGCATAAGAAGCGGAAGACCCTGGCCGACATAATCGCTGTTGCAGAAATATTTGAGCTGGCGTCCGAGAACGTTGTGGTCGCGGCGTTTCGCGTCTTCAATAGCTTCGAGATAAGCTTCAAGCTCCGCTTTTTTCGGGAAGGAAATTCCGTAAATGCGGGAAAGCATTTTGTTCTTTTCGCTTCCGCGCCAGTAAGCACCGGTGGTGGAAGTGAGTTTGAATGCTTTGATGGGGGAGATGTTCATAAGGTGAGGTCCTGCGCAAAGTTCGCAGAAATCGCCCTGTTTATAGAAAGAAAGAGCTTCACCTTTTCCTGCGTGCTCATCGATGAGCTCGAGTTTATAGGGCTGGTCTTTCATTATCTCTTTTGCTTCTTCTGCGCTCATGGTGCATTTGTTGAGCTCAAGACCTGTTTTGATGATTTTTGCCATCTCGTCTTCGATTTTTTTGAGGTCATCGACGGTGAAAGGTTTTTCAACGTCGAAGTCATAATAGAATCCGTTGTCGATAGCCGGGCCGATGGAGAATTTTGCATCGGGGAAAAGATGGAGAACAGCCTGGGCCATAACGTGGGAAGTGGTATGCCAGAAAGCTTTTTTTCCGTAAGGATCGTCGAAGGTGAGAATTTCAACTTCGCAGTCTTCTTCGATAGGGGTGCGAAGGTCAACTCCTTCGCCGTTGATTTTTGCCGCGCAGGCAACTCTTGCAAGTCCGGAGCTGATGCTCTGGGCAATCTGATAAGGGGTGACGCCGTTTTCAAATTCATGAACGTCGCCACGAAGAGATACTTTAACCATAATTTTTCCTCCTTGTTTTTTGCGGGGCAAAATAAAAAAAGCTTCGCCCCAAAAATTAAGGGGCGAAGCAACAAGCTCCACGGTTCCACCCTTGTTTACGGAAAAATTTTTTCCGCACTCAAAGTTCCGCCTTAACGCGGCGGCAACGGTGTGTTCGCAAAAAAATTCGCTTGCACACGCTCCGGGGATGGTCTTTCACAATTTTCAGCAGACGGGCTTTCAGAATCTTGCCGTCCTCTCTGGGAAGAAAAAATGTTTCGGTTTCCCCATCAACGCATTTTAAAAATATCAAATAAATATTAGCACCGGCGAACACATTTGTCAACGGTTGAAGAACAAAAATACAATAAAATATTATCAAGTATTATAAAACAAATTATATAAAAATGAATAAATGAGAAAAATGCATAAAAACTATTGCAGAATATTCATTTTTACTTAATATTTCTTGACAGCACCTTTAAATAGGTTTATTATAATAATAATATGTGTAAGTCTGTGTATCCGCTTGGAAAACAGACCTCTGGCATTTTAATATATACAGAAAGGAATATTCAAAAGCACCATGGAAATCATGACCTTTATCAAAAGCATGAATATCTTTGCTGATTTAACTTCCAGCGATATTCTTGTTTGCGTGATCGTTGGCATCATTGCTTTGGTCGTTGGTTTGATAATCGCTTTCCCGGTGGGTGTTGCATATAGACGCAAAGTTGCGGAAGCCGAACTTGGTTCCGCCGAAGAAGAAGCAAGACGCATTGTAAACGAATCAATCAAAACTGCTGAAAGCCGCAAAAAAGAAGCTCTTATTGAAGCAAAGGATGAGATCCACCGCCTCAGATCCGAAGCGGATAAGGAAATCAAAGACCGCCGCGCAGAAGTTCAGCGCAGCGAGCACAGACTCCAGCAAAAAGAAGAATCCCTTGAAAAGAAAGCAGACAACCTCGATAAAAAAGAGGAAGTTATGCAGGAAAAAATCCAGGCCGCCGAAGCAAGACTTGCAGAAGCGGAACAGATCAAAAAAAGCCAGTTCGAAATGCTCGAACGCATTTCCGGTTATTCCGAAGAACAGGCGAAAATCCAGCTTCTTGAAGAAGTTGAAGCAAAACTTTCCCACGAAAAAGCTCTTCGCATAATGCAGTTTGAGCAGCAGCTCAAAGATGAATCTGAAGAAAAAGCACGCGAAATCATCGGAACCGCAGTTTCCCGCTGCGCACCGGATTACGTTGCCGAAGCAACCGTTTCCGTTGTTCCGCTTCCCAGCGATGAGATGAAAGGCCGCATCATCGGCCGCGAAGGACGCAACATCCGCGCTCTCGAAACCCTTACCGGTGTTGACCTCATCATCGACGATACCCCCGAAGCAATCACCCTTTCTTCCTTCGATCCGGTTCGCCGCGAAATCGCAAGACTTTCTCTTGAAAAACTTATTCAGGACGGTCGTATCCACCCCGCAAGAATTGAAGAAACCGTTGATAAAGCAAGAAAAGAAGTTGACGCAAAAATCAAACAGGACGGCGAGCACGCTGTTCTTGAATGCGGCGTTCGCGGTGTTGCGCCCGAACTTGTCCGTCTTCTCGGCCGCATGAGATATCGCACCAGCTATGGCCAGAACGTGCTCATGCATTCCATCGAGGTTGCACAGATTGCCGGACTTCTTGCAAACGAAATGGGTGGCGTTGACCCCAACATGGCAAGAAGAGCAGGTCTTCTCCACGATATCGGTAAAGCTCTTACCCATGAA
This sequence comes from Oscillospiraceae bacterium, assembly GCA_017847875.1. Lineage (GTDB taxonomy): Bacteria > Bacillota > Clostridia > Oscillospirales > Ruminococcaceae > UMGS1668. Next base: position 31,578 of record JAGASN010000009.1, read on the forward strand.
ATCGAAGGCAGCCACGTTACCATCGGCGTTGACGTTGCTAAAAAATATAAAGAGCCCGAAGCTGTTATTCATGCAATCGAAGCTCACCACGGTGACGTTGAACCCAGAACTACCATTGCATGGCTTGTTCAGGCAGCGGACGCAATTTCCGCAGCAAGACCCGGCGCAAGAAGAGAAAACCTTGAAAACTATATCAAACGTCTTGAAAAACTTGAAGAAATCGCAAATTCCTTCGAAGGAGTTGACAACTGCTTCGCAATCCAGGCCGGACGCGAAGTTCGAATTGTTGTTAAACCCGAAGTTGTCGACGATGAAAAAATGGTTCTTCTTGCTCACGATATCGCCGAAAAAATCGAAGGCGAACTCGAATATCCCGGACAGATCAAAGTTCATCTTGTCCGCGAAAGCAGAGCGGTTGATTACGCAAAATAATCCTTATTTAATACAAATTAAGCCCCCCTTGTCAAAGGGGGGTGTTTTTTTGCCTTCGGCAAAAAAATGGGGGATTCAATAAAGAGGGGCACTCTTTTTTTGTCAACAACTATTTAGAAATTGTTCTAAATAGCTGTTGACAAGTGCAGCTTGAATATGTTATATTCTATTTAGAAAAAAATCTAAATAGCTTGGAGGCGAAGATATGACCGAAGAAAAAATCATAATCGGAGAAGGAACGGAATTTCCTCTTAACGGAATTCTTACTTTGCCGGAAAATCCTGAAAAACCGGTTCCGGCGGTGGTTTTTGTTCATGGTTCCGGTTCAAGCAACATGGACGAAAGGGTTATGAAACTCACCCCGTTCAAAGACCTTGCAGAAGGCCTTGGAAGGCACGGAATCGCTTCGATAAGATATGACAAGAGAAGTTTTGCCCACGGAAGAAAAATGCTGAAAAAAGGCAGTCTGACAGTCAGGGAAGAGGTTATCGAAGATGCGGTCCTTGCTTCTGAAATGCTGAAAAATGACCCTCGGATAGATTCCGAAAACATTTTTATAATCGGTCACAGCATGGGCGCAATGCTTGCGCCGAGAATCGATTTTGAAGGTGGAAATTTCAAAGGGCTTATACTTATGGCGGGAACTCTCGATACCCTTGAAGAGGTCCTTTTCCGTCAGCTTGAGGAAATGAAAAACGGAAAGAGTAAAATTATGAGCTGGGTGGCTTTTGCCCAGGATAAAAAATTCCGTAAATCTTTTGAAAATCTTTATGAAATTTCCGACGAGGAAGCGAAAAAACGCAAATATGCCGGAGGAGTCGATCTTTATTATTTCAAGGAAATGGGCGAACACCGCGCCGAAGATTATCTTGGAAAAACAGAAAAACCTGTGCTTATAATGCAGGGCAGCCGCGATTTGCAGGTAAATGTCGAAAGAGATTTTGGCGGATACAAACGCGCTTTCGGCAAAAAAGATAATTTCAGTTTCCGGCTTTATGAAGGGCTAAACCATTGTTTTGTTCCGGCGCTTTATGACGATATTTCAAAAGCAACGAAGGAATTTTCGGTTGAACGCCATATCGGCGAAAACGTAATTTCCGATATTGCCGGCTGGATTTTTAAAAATTGCTGAAAGGGGAGAGATTAATGGGTTTTGCCGAAACTTTTAAAGCTCTTTCCGACCCGGCAAGAAGAGAAATTCTGCTGATGCTTCGGGAAGGAAAAATGTCCGCGGGAGATATTGCTTCCCATTTTGATATGACCGGAGCGACGGTTTCTTACCATCTTTCGGTCCTTAAAAAAGCGGATCTTGTTTATGAAACAAAGCAAAAAAACTTTGTTTTTTATGAACTAAACACCTCTGTTTTTGAGGAAATAATGCTCTGGTTTGCCCAGTTCAAAGGAGAGAACAGCGATGAAAATAAATAAAAAACTGCTTGCTATAACAACGGTATTGATTCTTTTGCCGATAGTGATCGGACTTATCTTCTGGGAACAGCTTCCGGCGGAAATTGCTACCCATTGGGGAACGGATAATCAGCCGAACGGCTGGAGCAGCAAACCCATGGCGGTTTTCGGAATTCCCGCAGTAATTGCGGCACTCCATGTTTTTTGTCTTATCGTAACCTTTGCGGACCCGAAAAAGAACAATATCGGCAAAAAAGCCATTGGAATCGTTTACTGGATTCTTCCGGTAACATCGCTTTTGGTGATGGGTTCCACCTATGCCTATGCCCTTGGAATGGAAATAAACATCGGCATGATCTGCTGTTTGCTTATGGGAATAATTTTTATCGCTCTCGGAAATTATCTGCCGAAGGCAAAACAGAATTTTACCTTTGGATATAAACTGCCATGGACTTTATACAGCGAAGAAAACTGGAACAAAACCCACCGTCTTGCGGGCTGGCTTATGGTAATCTGCGGATTTGCATTCCTCATTAATGCCTTTATTCTTTCGGAATGGGTTTTCGGGTTCTGCATTGCTGCAGCAATTGTCCCGATGATTTATTCCTACGTTCTTTATAAAAAAGGAATATAAAAAATGCCGGCTTTGCCGGCATTTTTTTATTCTTCTTCGATTCTGTATCCGTCGATATGGACGAATCTTACGGCGGAAATCGCATAGCTTGAAAGAGGTCTGCAGGCGCAATCGTAAGAATGTGCGGCGATTTTTACCGAATCAAAAGTCGGTCTGTCGCCGTCAACGGAGGTTATAACCGGGGTATGTTGCCAGTCCTGGGTATCAATAATTAACTGCGCTATGTCACCGGGTTCAATTTCATCAATTCCGACTTCGCGGCCGAAAGGACCGACCCCTTTGTTGTTGATAAGAAAATTGAAAAGAAATTTAACTCCGGTCCAGGCAGGCGCTCTGTCATTAAGATTTCTGTAATACCAGCCGAAATCCGGTGTGAAATTCATCGGAGCTCCGCCTGCAAGTATACATTGGCTTGCAAAGGAAGTACAGTCTCCGCCGATGGGGCTGAAATCATAATATTCCGGGTTGCGGAAATATGCCCAGCGGTTTGCGTAAGAAACGGCATCGGCGCGGTTATAATTTTTTTCAATAAGTGCCATAATTTACCTCCGGAAAGTTTTATTAAAATATATGAAAAAACCTTTCCGAAAAAGAATAAAAATTATATAAAATCGGTGCTCAAAATCGTTGAAGAAAGACTTTTCCCATGCTATAATATATATTGTCATATTATGACGAATGGGAGGAAATTTTGAATGGATAATCTTAATAAAGTTAAAATAGAAGTTGCCGGAGCGGGATATACTATTGCAACAACCGAGCAGGAAGGATATGTCCGCGACCTTGCAAAAGAAATGAGCGACGATATCGATTCCCTTATGGTAAAAAACCCCAGCCTTTCCATGAACGATGCTCTCGTTCTCTGCGCAATAGCATATCTCAGCGAATATAAGAAAGCGGAAGCAAACTGTGACCACATCCGTTCCCAGCTTAAAGAGTATCTCGGAGATACCGCAAGGGCAAGAATGGAAGCCGATGACGCAAACCGCAGAGCAGATAAACTTGCAAAAGAGGTCGAGGAGCTTCGCAGACGCTATGGGGTTTGAAATAAAAGTTAAAAAAATCCGCGAAAACGCGGTTGTTCCGAAAATTGCAACTTCCGGTTCCGCCGCCGCGGATCTTTATGCCTGCACCGATGAACCGCTTGTCGTTCCCGCAAGAGGAAGCGCAGTTGTTCCCACAGGAATTGCAATCGCCGTTCCGGAAGGTTACGGCGCCTTTATCTTTGCAAGAAGCGGTCTTGGAATAAAGCACGGAATTGCTCCGCGAAACTGCGTCGGAGTTATCGATTCCGATTACCGGGGCGAAATCTGCGTCGGGCTTATGAACAATTCCGATGTTGATTACGTTATTCAGCCGAACGACAGAATTGCCCAGATGGCGATTATGCCGGTCATGCCGGCGGAATATGTTCTTTCGGAAGAACTTTCGGAAACCGAAAGAGGAACCGGCGGATTCGGTTCAACAGGAAAATAATTTGCGCCCCTTGTTAAAGGGGAGAGGGCCACATAGCGTAAGCAGTGGCGAGGGGATTCATTAAAAAAAGCCGGCGCTGCCGGCTTTTTTGTTTGCTTTCTTTATTAAACAAGTCCTAAAAATCTTGCGGTTTCCGCAACCGGAAGACCCATTACGTTGAAGTAATCTCCAACAATTCCTTTTACGAGCACGCTTCCTTTTCCCTGGATTCCATAAGCGCCGGCTTTGTCCATGGGTTCGCCGGTGGCGATATATTTTTCAATGGTTTCGTCGGAAAGTTCATAAAATTCCACCTCTGTTTTCTGAACAAAGGAGCGGACTTCGCCTTTTTCCGCAACCGCAACGCCGGTATAAACGAAGTGGCGTTTTCCGGAAAGAGCTTTGAGCATGGCGTGAGCATGGAATTTGTCCTTCGGTTTTCCGAAGATCTCATCGTTGAGCACGACCACCGTATCGGAACCGATCACAGTATCTTCCGGGCGGAGTTTTGCGACCGCAAGTGCCTTTTGCTCCGCAAGAATTGCCGGAACTTTTTTGGCGGGGGTTCCTTCCGGAACAAATTCATCGCAGCCGGAAACAAGAATTTCAAATTCATCGGTAATAAGGCTTAAAAGTTCCCTTCTTCTTGGGGAACCGGAAGCTAAAATCAACATATAAAAACCTCGCTTTTTGGCTTATCCAAGCAGTTTTTCAATTGCCGCAAGTTTTGCGGAAAGACAGAAAATTTCCATTGCGTCCGGAAGTTCCGAAACCGGAGCAAAGGTTGGCGCAATTCGAAGAATGCTGTCCGCGGGGTCTTTTCCATAGGGATAAACGGCTCCCGCCCCGGTAAGAACAAGTCCTGCCTCCTTGCAGAGGGCAACGGTGCGTTTTGCGGTACCTTCCAAAAGCTCTGCGGAAACAAAATATCCGCCTTTCGGGCTGTTCCATTGCGCAATTCTTGTTCCGGAAAGTTCGGTTTTGAGCACGCTGAGCACCGTTTCAAATTTCGGGCGGATTATCTCCGCCTGTTTTTTCATGTGTTTGAGCACGCCTTCAAGATTTTTGAAGAAAAGGACGTGGCGCATCTGGTTTATTTTATCCGGACCGATGTTCTGGAAGGAAAGGGTGCGCTTAAAATCCGCGGTGTTGCGTTCGGAAGAAGCAACCGCCGCAAGTCCCGCGGTAGGGAAGGTCACCTTGCTGGTGGAACCGAGCATATAGACCATATCCTCGTTTCCGTTTTCTTTTGCAAGCCTGAGGAGAGAAGGAACCTCGTCCTTTTCGCCATCGAAATCAAGATGATGAACAACGTAAGCGTTGTCCCAGAAAATTCTGAAATCCGGAGCGGCGGGAGAAAGCTTTGCAAAGCGTTCAACAACCTCCGGGGAATAAGAGATTCCCTGGGGGTTGGAATATTTCGGAACACAGACGATTCCTTTTACGTTTTCGTCTTTTATAAGTTCTTCGACCAGATCCATATCCGGACCATCGGAATTCATAGGAACGGTTATGAGTTCAAAACCGAAAAGTTCGCCAACAGCAAAATGGCGGTCATAACCCGGAGCGGGACAAAGGAGCTTGCGTTCCTTACATTCGCACCAGGGAGAATTTCCGCCGGGAATTCCGTGGCACATGGCGTGGGCGATAAGATCATAGAAAAGGTTGAGGGAGCTGTTTCCGGTTACAATAACGTTTTCCGCCGGCGCATCAAGAATTTCACCGAAAAGGCGGCGGCATTCTGGAATTCCTTCAATAACGCCGTAATTCCGGATATCGAAACCGTTTTCACATTTGAAATTTTCGGTTTCGCTGTTAACAAGGTCGAGCATGGGCAGGGAAAGCGCAAGCTGTTCAGGACAGGGTTTTCCGCGGGAAATATCAAGCTTTAAGCCGAGAGATTTTTTTTCGGAATATCTTTTGAGAACAGCTTCTTTTTCAAGAAGAAGTTCTTCGCGGGTCATTTCGGAATATTTTTTCAATGCTGTCACCTCTTTATTTCATATATGATGTATCGCTCATTTTTTTGATAAAGCGTTTTCCTTCGGGATTTTCAAAAAGGAATGAAACACCGCCGGAAACGCCGAAAAGTTCGGATTTTTCAAGGCTTTCGACCGAAAGACCAAGCCACATCGCGTTGAAAACGCTCAGAAGGTCGCCGTGGGAAACGATTATAATATATTCTTCTTTGTTCGATGTTATTTCGTCGAAAAACAGCTTTAGCCGGTTCCATTCTTCCCTTCGGCTTTCTGCGGAAGGAAAAAGGCGGTCGTCAACGGTGCGTTCCGGTTTTTCCATGTTTTTCCGGAGCCATTCAACGGATTTTCCAACCGCTTCGCCGAGATTTCTTTCACGAAGCTCGGTTTTGAAAATCGGCTCAACGCCAAGGTGTTTTCCGACGATTTCTGCGGTCTGTTTTGCCCGCAGAAGATCGGAAGAATAGATTACATATTTTTCGGAAAGTTCTTCGGCAAGGTTTCTGCCGATGTTTTCCGCCTGTTCTTTGCCAAAATCCGAAAGTTCCCAATCCGTCCAGGAACCGACCATTCCGTTGGTGTGGTGGAGCGATTGGGTATGCTGGATTGTAATTATGGTTTTCATAAAACACCTATGCAAAAAGCCGGAAGGATTTTCCTTCCGGCTTTGGTTTTGTTATTAGAATTCTGCGGAACCGGTGGTTCTCGGGAAGGGGAGAACGTCGCGGATATTCTGGATTCCGGTAAGATACATGATGATTCTTTCGAAACCAAGACCGTAACCGGCGTGTTTGCAGCCGCCGTAACGGCGAAGGTCAAGATACCAGCTGTAATCTTCTTCTTTAAGTCCAAGTTCGTTGATGCGGTCGATAAGAACGTCAAGACGCTCTTCTCTCTGGCTTCCGCCGACGATTTCGCCAACGCCCGGAACAAGAAGGTCAGCGGCGGCAACGGTTTTTCCGTCGTCGTTCTGGCGCATATAGAACGCTTTGATCTCCTTCGGATAGTTGGTTACAAAGATAGGAGCTTTATAAACTTCCTCGGTAAGATAACGTTCGTGCTCGGTCTGAAGATCGCATCCCCAATATACGGGATAATCAAAACGGTCTTTAACTTCGGAAAGGATTTCGATTGCTTTGGTATAATCAAGGCGAACAAATTCCTGCTGGCAGATTGTTTCAAGACGTTCGATAAGGCCTTTGTCATAAAAATCGTTGAAGAATTTCATTTCTCTCGGGCAATTATCAAGAACATAGCGGAAGATATATTTGATCATATCTTCGGAAAGCTGCATTTCGTCCTCAAGGTCTGCAAAAGCAATTTCCGGTTCGATCATCCAGAATTCGGCGGCGTGGCGCTGGGTATAGGATTTTTCCGCGCGGAAGGTGGGACCGAAGGTATAGATGTTGCTGAAAGCCATTGCCATTGCTTCGCCTTCAAGCTGACCGGAAACGGTAAGACCGGTTGCTTTTCCGAAGAAATCCTGGCTGAAATCAACGGTGCCGTCTTCGTTTCTCGGAGGGTTGGAAGGATCGAGAGTTGTTACGCGGAACATTTCGCCTGCGCCTTCGCAGTCGGAACCGGTGATGAGAGGAGTATGAACATAAACAAATCCTCTGCTCTGGAAGAACTGGTGAATTGCAAAAGCTGCGGCGCTTCTTACTCTGAATGCCGCGGAGAAGGTGTTGGTTCTCGGGCGGAGATGAGCAATGGTGCGGAGATATTCAAGGCTGTGGCGTTTTTTCTGAAGAGGATAATCCGGGGTGGATTCGCCTTCAACAATAACTTCGGTTGCGTGGATTTCAAAAGGCTGTTTTGCTTCGGGGGTAAGGATTATGCTGCCGATTACGGAAACAGCGGCGCCGACGTTGAGTTTGTTGATCTCCTTGAAATTATTGACTTTATCTTCCTCATAAACAACCTGGATATTGGTAAAGCAGGTTCCGTCGTTAAGTTCAATAAAGCCTATGGATTTGGAGTTGCGGGAAGTGCGAAGCCAGCCGCAGATTTTGATCGGCTCTTCGGTAAAAGCTTCCGGATTGGCAAAAACAAGCCTCAGCTCCGTTCTTTTCATGGTGATCACCTCATGTTATTTAATAATATTACACTTTAATATAGCATATTAAAATTAGTTTTGCAAGGTTTTTTAAAAAGCCTTCCCTTGGGGGGGAAGGTGGATTTTCTGCGGCTTGCCGAAGAAAAGACGGATGAGGGGAAAAAAGATATTTCCAAAAAGTATTTTCAATACAAAATATTCTTCTTCGGAACATAAAAACTATTGACAAAATTAGTTACTTGCAATACAATGAGCTCGGATAATTGTAATACAAGTAACCGGGAAGGAGGCGTTTTTTCCTTGATAAACAAAACTCAGATTATGAAAGGGATTCTTGAAGGCTGTGTTCTTGCGGTGCTGAGCAGGGAAAAGCTTTATTCACAGGAAATTCCGAAAAAGCTTTTGGAGTATAAAATGTCCGATGTTTCCGACGGAACGCTTTTTCCGCTTCTTTTGCGGCTTGAAAGCGAAGAACTTATTGAAAGTGAAAAAGTTCCGGTTCCAAACGGTCCCGCAAGAAAATATTACAGCACAACGGAAAAGGGACTTTCGGAACTTCGAAAATTCAGGGAGATATGGAACGCCCTTGATTTTTCCGTAAACGAAATTTTAAACGGAGGTGAGCCGGATGAACGAGCTTAAAGGCGAATATATCCTCGATTTTTATGACGTTAAAGAATATATCGAAAAACACACAAAAGTCGGCGAAAAACGCAACGAAGCGCTTGAAACCCTTCATGGAATTTATCTTGAAGCCCAGGAAAACGAAACTCCGATTTCGGAAATCCACGAAGGCAGCGCAAAGGAATATGCAAAGGAGATAGTCGAAGGGCTTCCGCATATGGCTCCGGAAAAACGGAAAATAATGAGAAGAATTGTTATTGCTGTTTTTGCCGCAGTTTTGGCTGTTATTGCATATTTTACAAGCGATTTTTATTATATGCAAAAATACGGATATAACTATTACAGAAACTTTCCGGAAATTTTTTGGGGAGCGCCTTACGGCAGAGGCGACGAAAATTATATAGCATATCTTAATGTGGGCGATGACGGATTTCCCACCCAGGATGAAAATCTTTCCGCTGCCGGAATGTATTTTGACGAAATTATGGTTTCAAAAAACTATGATGATTTTTTCACCATAATAATGCGTTCCGAAACAAAACAGATTTCTCCGACGGAATATACTTTTAAATATCCCGGGTTTACTTACGGAGGCGGCGAATATATTTGGATGCATACCAAAAGCGGTAAGATTTCCGCGGAAGTTTGCGGACTTCCTTTTTCCGGCGAGGTTGTAAGAGTTAACGCCACCGGAAAAGACTTATGTTATTGGATAGATTTTACCGCATCGGACGAAAGCGCGGATTATTCCGGAATTTCAAAACGCATAATTTCCGGCGAAACCGTTACAGTGAAGCTTGATGACATAAACAATATGCATTGGCGATATAAAGATATTCTCGAAGTACTTTTGGAAAGACATTTTCCGTTTTTTGTAACGTATAAATATGACCCGGTCATTGAAGGAAGAGAAACCGCACCGCAAGACGGAATATATTACCATATGACAACTTCCGACGGAAAAGCCCAGGCTTTTGTCCGCAGCGAATATAACGAGGAACTCGGCGGTCAGGAACTTATCTGGAATTCCGTTCCGAGAAAGCTTGACGAAAGCCTTGATTGGGTAGAAAGCGGAAAACCCTATCTTGATGACGAAGGGCTTATCTGCGTTGAGATAATCGAAGTTTTTAAAGACGGAACGAGAAAAACCGAAACCGTAAAAGCGGAAAAGAAAACAAAGCTTGTATATTCGGATTTTATCGAATATACCGAAAATAAGGCTTTTGAAGTAAGAATCAATGCGGAGCGCGACGCGGACGGAAAATTTACGGAAATACACGGCAACGGTTGGGGCGTAACAAAATATAACGATGACGAAAACGGCGACCCGATATATACGGTGCCTTATGAAAAAAACAATTGGGAAAGCTATATTCTTGAAAATGGCGATGCCGCAATGGAAATAAGCTATTATAAAATCGACGAACCGGAAAAAATTATAGAGGAAACCATAATTTTTAACCATAAAAAATATTGACTGAAAAAACCTTTTTTGGGAGGTGAATAAGAATGAACAGATTGGTCGGGGAATATAAGGAAGATTTTTTTGAAGTAAAAAAATATATCGAAAAATTTTCCGCAAAAGGAAGCGAACAGGACGAAGCTTTTGAAAGCCTTCTGACGATTTATCTTGAAGCACAGGAAAACGAAACTCCCGTTTCTGAAATCCACGAAGTTTCCGCGAAAGATTACGCAAGGGAAATTGCGGAAGTTCTTCCGCAGAAAAAGCGCTTTGACTTAAGAAAAATTTTCAGAATTGCGGTTTTGACGGCGTTTTTTATCGGGTTTGGAATTTTTGTCCTTTTCAATATGAGCGAGGAACACCATCTCGAAGTTCACGGATTGGGACATGTTTTTATAAGTCCGAATGAATATTCGGTGGAAGTTAAGGAACTTCAGAAGCAGGCAATCGTTTCTTTTGATGAAGAATATAACCAGAAATTTGAATCTTCGCTGAAATCAGAGATTTATCAGACCGAAAACGGAATTACAAGCAAGGGCTTTATTAAAAACAACGGAATCTCCGCAGATAAAATTATCATAAGCGAAGACGAAAACAGCGTTTTTATAGAAATGCGCGCGGAAAGAACTTTTGATGAATTCGGAAAGGAACAGATTGTTTCTCCAGTTTTCCCGGAACACAAATCTTCTGAACAAAAACTTAAAAGGGGATATATGACCCATTTCAGAACCGATGGGGTTACAATAAAAGCCGGAGAAAGATATTATGAAGGCGTAATAAGAGATATTTATATCAACAAAAAAGGCGAAATCAGCTTTACCGTAAAAACCGAATTTCACAGAGGAACCGATAATAAAATTTCCGGATATCTTTCCGAAGGAAACCCGCTTGAACTTTATTTCGGCTCCGCCTGTTCGATAAAATGGGAAAGAACGGCAAAAACTCCCGCTTTTTCACCGGATAATTTTTCCTTCGCAAAGGAATTTTATCCGGAATATCGCATGGTGATCCTTCAGAAAACAACTTCCGACGGAAGAATAACTTCAATGTTCGAGGTTTTTGTGAATTCCGAAAACGAAATTGTTGATAGCGAAAGCTGGTCGATAAATAAATGGGAAGATGGTTCCGGCGTTGAAAAAACGATTAACAATTTTGATAACAAAACCGTTTCCGACGACAGAAAAAACCTTTTTGTGGATTTGAAATATGAACTTGAGTCCGGAGAAATCGTTGAGGAAACCCTTGTGCTTGGACTTGAGGATGCAAAATATTCTTTCGACAGGGAATGATAAAAAGCGAAAAGCCGCCTTCGGCGGCTTTTCTTTTTTTGCTGTTGTTGAAAAATTCATAAATATATAATATAATATTTAATTAGCCTATTATAACCGGAGGTAAACCAATGGCTTTTTCATACGAAAATCTTAACCCGCGCCAGATCGAGGCAGTTAACCATAAGGAAGGTCCTCTTCTTGTTCTTGCCGGCGCAGGAAGCGGAAAAACAACCGTTCTTATCGCAAGGGTCGCGAAGCTTATTGAAAGCGGGATCCGCCCTTGGAACATTCTTACCATAACTTTTACGAACAAAGCGGCGGATGAACTTAAAAACCGCCTTGTAACAAAGCTTGGAACAGAAGCGGCGGACGTTTTTGCCTCAACTTTCCACAGCATGTGCGTAAGGATTTTGCGCCGGGATGCAGAAGCCATTGACCTTCCGAAAAGCTTCACCATCTATGATACCGACGACAGCCTTCGCGTTATAAAAAAATGCCTCAAAAACCTCAATATGGAGGAAAAACAGTTTCCGCCGAAACCTTTGCTCGGCGCAATAAGCCACGCAAAGGAACGCCTTGAAGATCCGCAGGATATGGCGGACCTTGCGGACAGAAACGGCGATTACAGAATGAAAGTCACCGCAAAAGTCTATTCGGCATATCAGAAGGAACTCCACGAAGCGGGAGCTTTGGATTTTGACGATCTTCTTTGTGAAACCGTCCGCCTTTTCCGCACAAAGCCGGAAGTTCTTGAATATTACCAGAACCGCTGGCAATATATCATGGTGGACGAATATCAGGACACCAACCACGTTCAGTATATGCTTGTCGCAATGCTTGCGCAGAAGAACAAAAACCTTTGCGTGGTGGGTGATGACGACCAGTCAATTTATAAATTCCGCGGCGCCACCATTGAAAATATCCTTTCCTTCGAACGCCAGTTCCCGGGGGCAAAAGTTGTCCGCCTTGAGCAGAACTATCGCTCCACCCAGAACATTCTTTCCGCCGCAAACAGGGTTATTGAGCACAACACCGAGCGAAAAGGAAAAAACCTTTGGACTTCCAACGGCGACGGAAGCAAAATTACCATTCGCCGCTGTGTTGATGAGGACAGAGAAGCGGAATTTATCGCGGATAAAGTGCTTGACGGAATTTCAAAAGGCGCGAATTACAGCGATTTTGCCGTTCTTTACAGAATGCATGCTCAGTCCGCAAGTCTTGAGCGAACTTTTATGAGAGCGGGCGTTCCCTATAAAATCATCGGCGGGCTTCGCTTTTATGAACGCAAGGAAATCAAGGATATGCTTGCATATATGTCCGTAATCGCGAACCCGGCGGATAATCTTCGCCTTGAGCGAATCATCAACGAACCAAAGCGCGGAATAGGCGCAACGACCCTTGCAGCCGCCGAGCACATCTCCGACGTTACCGGACTCAGCCTTTTCGAGGTTTTTGAGCACGCGGACGAATATATCGACCTTATGAAACGCAGCGCCGTGCTCAAAGGTTTCACCGATATGATAAAAGAGCTTTCGGAAATTGCGGAAGATTTTGATGCGGAAGAGTTTTTTGATGCCCTTTGCGAAAAAACCGGATACACCGAAATGCTCCGTGCTCAGGGTTTGGAAGGTGAAACCCGCCTTGAGAACATCGGCGAACTTAAAACCAACATGATGAAATATCAGGAAGCTTCCGAAAACGCCGAGCTTTCCGGTTTTCTCGAAGAAGTTGCGCTTTATACAGACCTCGACAGGCTTGAGGAAAGCGATTCCGTTCTGATGATGACTCTCCATTCCGCAAAAGGTCTTGAATTTGAAAACGTCTTTATAATCGGTGCGGAGGAAGGGGTTTTCCCCGGAATGCAGGCGATTTACGATATGACGGAAATGGAAGAGGAACGCCGCCTTGCTTATGTCGGAATCACAAGGGCGAAGAAAAATCTTTATTTGACCGCCGCCGCAAGCCGAATGATTTTCGGCCAGACAAGCCACAACCGCCTTTCCCGTTTTGCGGAAGAAATTCCGGAAGAATATAAGGATTTCTTCGACGAAAGCGAAAGCAGAAGAAAATCCATAAGCTATCATTTTGAGGAAGATTCCGCCGGAAAAGTTCATATTGAAAAAACTTTTACCGAAGCTCCGAAAACCGAAAACGTAAGTTATCGCCCGGGCGATTCGGTTATACATAAAGTTTTCGGAAAGGGAATGGTCGTTTCCGCAAAACCCATGAGCGGCGACACCCTTTTGGAAATTGCCTTTGAAAAAGTCGGCACAAAAAAACTTATGGCGAATTTTGCAAAGCTTAAAAAGGAATAATAAAAATAGCCTCCCTTGCCTAAAGGGAGGTGGCATTTCCGCAAGGAAATGACGGAGGGATTCTTTTTTATTGAAATAAAGCATAATCCGAAATTAACAGAAAATGCAAAAGAACTCCGAAAAAATATGACCAAAGAAGAAAAACATCTTTGGTACGATTTTCTGAAAGGATATCCCGTCCGTTTTCTTCGCCAGAAAATAATCGATGATTACATTGCCGATTTTTATTGCCACAGAGCAAGGCTTGTAATTGAACTTGACGGAAGTCAGCATTATACAAAGGACGGACTTTTGAAAGATAAAATCCGTACCGAGCATATTGAAAAACGTAATTTGACCGTTTTGAGAATTCCAAACGGTGAGATAAATCATAATTTTGAGGGAATCTGCAGATTCATCGATGAATTTGTGAAGGAATCCCTCCGTCAGCCTCCGGCTGACACCTCCCTTTAGGCAAGGGAGGCTTTTGAAGGAGGAACAAATTTGAAACGAATTTTACTTACGGCGGAAGAAGCTGCCCTTGAATCTTCCGAAAGTTCCGCAGGAACGGAAAAGCTTGATGCTTTTCTCGATACCCTTGAAAAAATGGAACCTTCCGAAATAATCACAAAATACGGCGAAAAAGTACTTTGGGCACTTATAACCGTTGTGATAGGCGCAATTCTGGTGCGCTGGGTGCTTAAAATAATAATGCGCCACGTTGAAAAAAGCGAACTTGCCGCAGGCGCCACAAAATTTATTCACGGAATAGTCGCTTTTCTGCTTTATTTTATTGTAATTCTTACGGCGGCAAACGTTCTTGGAATTCCGGTAACTTCCGTTCTTGCGATTTTCAGCGTATTCACCCTTGCTTTTTCCCTTGCGATAAAGGATATAATCGCTCTTTTTGCAAGCGGAATCACAATTCTTTTTTCAAAACCCTTTGCCGCGGGAGATTTTGTTGAAATTCCGGAAGAAGGCGTTTCCGGATTTGTTTCCGAAGTCGGACTTATCCACACCCACCTTTTCACTGCGGATAATAAGGAAATCATAATTCCGAACAGCATTGTTGCCGGCGATACCCTTATAAATTACAGCAAAATAGGTCTTCGCCGACTCGATTCGGTATATTCCATAGGCTACGGCGAAGATTTTGAAAAAGCAAAGGAGATAATCCGCGAGGTTGTTGAAGCAGAACCCCTTGTTGAAAAGGAAAAAGATGTTTTCATAATGGTCACCGCGCTCGGACCAAGCAGCGTTGATATAGTCTGCAAGGTTTACGTAAAATGGGACAGCTATGAAACCCTTCGTTGCCGCCTTAATGAAAACATAAAACTTGCTTTTGATAAAAACGGAATAGAAATTCCTTACAGCCAGATGGATATTCATATGAAATAAAAGGAGAACAAAATGCAGGGAAAACTCGTAAGAAAAAAGATTGGCGAAAGTGCTTTTATGAATTCGGTCACCGAACCGAAATTCAAATCCGACAGGATAAGCCTTTGCCTTGTTACCCCCATTGAAAAAGAAACCGCAACGGTCAATGCCCTTGTGCCTTTTGTTTTGAGAAAAGGCTGCAAAAGCTGCCCGGATTTCACAAAGCTTAACCAAAAACTCGCGGAAATGTACGGAGCTATCCTTGATGCGGACGTTGCGAAACACGGTGATAAACAGATTATCGAGGTTTCAATTCAGTTTACCGATGACCGCTATGCAATAGGCGGCGAAAATATGACCGAAACCGCCGCAAAACTCCTTTCCGACCTTGTTTTTGAACCGAATTTTGATGAAAACGGCCATTTTCCGGAAATCGACCTTGAACTCGAAAGAGAATTTCTCATAGATACTATCGAAAGTGACCTTAACGATAAAAGAGTTTATGCAATAGGAAAAGCCCTTGGTCTTGTTTTTGAAAACGAACCTTTCGGCGTAAAACGCTACGGTTATGTCGAGGACGCAAAGGCTATAACAGCGGACAGCCTTTCGGAAACCTGGAAAAACCTTGTTGAAACTTCGAGAATCGAAATTTTCTTTGCCGGTCCCGGAGATTCCGGAATTGCGGAAAAAGTTTTTGAAAAAAGAATTTCCGCCCTTGAAAGAAAACCGGTTTCTTCCGAACCTTTTGAAATTGTTGATTATTCTCCTTTTAAGGAAGCGGAAGAAACAATGAATATCGTCCAGGGAAAACTTGTTATGGTTTTCCGGATGGGCGCACCGAAAACGGAAAAGGAAAAGAATGCCGCAAGGGTCCTTTCCGCTCTCTATGGCGGAACCGCTTTTTCAAAACTCTTTATGAACGTCCGCGAAAAAATGAGCCTTTGCTACTATGCGGATTCCCATTTTGAACGCGGAAGCGGAATTATGATAGTGGATTGCGGAATCGAATTCGAAAACCGCGAAAAAGCGCAGAAAGAAATAATCAACCAGCTTGAACTTGTTGCAAAAGGCGAATTCACCGATGAGGAATTTGCGGATACAAAAGGTGCGATTCTTAACAGCCTTGGTTCCGTCGGCGATACCCTTTATTCCGTTGAAGGCTGGTATATGAGCGGAATTGTTGAAGAAAACATCATCACTCCCGAAGAGGACAAAAAAGCAATTGAAGCCGTTACAAAAGAAGAGGTTATGAAAGCTGCGGAAAAAGCAAAGCTTGCGGCGGTTTTCTTCCTTAAAGGAGGCGAAAACTAATGAGCCTTGAAATGAAAAAAATCGAAAGCAAACGCCTGGGCGATTGCTATTATAAGGTTGAACACCCGAGCGGTCTGACTATTCTTATGGCGCCGATGAAAGGTTTTTCAACCGCTTACGCAATGTTCGGAACCGCCTATGGCTCCATAGATACCTGCATAAAAACAGCCGAAAACGGCGAGTTCAGAAAACTTCCGGAAGGAATTGCCCATTATCTTGAACACAAGCTTTTTGAAAGCGAGGAATGTTCCGCTTTTGGACGTTACGCAAAAACCGGAGCAAACGCAAACGCTTTCACCGCTTTTGACAGAACCGCATATCTTTTCGCCTGTTCCGATAAATTTGAGGAAAGCATTGAAATTCTTCTGGATTTTGTTACCCACCCATATTTCACCCCCGAAACCGTTGCGAAAGAGCAGGGAATAATCGGTCAGGAAATCAGAATGTATGACGATTCCGCGGATTGGAGAGTGCTCTTCAATCTTCTCGGCGCGCTCTATCATAAAAATCCGGTAAAAATCGATATTGCCGGAACGGTTGAATCCATTGCGGAAATAACTTCCGACCTGCTTTATGATTGCTATAACACCTTCTATAATCTCCACAACATGGTTTTAACCGTTGCGGGAAATTTTGATATGGATTCGGTGCTCAAAGCGGCGGATAAGGTGCTCAAACCTGCGGAAGAATTTTATCTTGAGCGGGCAGTTTGTGATGAGCCGGATGAAGTTGTCCAAAATTACGTTGAACAGCACCTTCCGGTTTCCGTTCCGATGTTCAACATCGGTTTTAAAGGAAAAACCGGAACCGAAGCGGAAAACTTCCGCGGAAGCATTCTTGATGAAATCTTTGTCGGGGCGCTCTGTGATGATTATACAAAGGTTTACCGCGAACTTTATGACGAAGGAATCATTAACGCAACCTTCGGAAGCGAAGTTTTCTGCGGAAGAGATTATATTTCAATCTTCCTTTCCGGCGAAAGCCGCGAACCGGAAAAGGTTTATAACCGCCTTAAGGAGGAATTTGAGCATCTTCTTGAGCACGGAATTCCAAAGGACGTTTTTGCCTGTGCTCAAAGATCCGTTTACGGACATTATATGCGTTCTTCCGAAAGAGTAACCGGCGTTGCCACAACTCTTTTCAACTGCCATTTCCCGGGAGTGGATATGTACGAACTTCTGGAAATTGCAGCGAACGCAACGCCCGAAAGTGTTATCGAAAGAGTAAAATCCACCTATTGTGCGGAAAATTCCGCCCTTTCGGTAATAAAACCCTGACGCAAAAGGAGGCATAATTTTATGACAGATGTAATCAGTTTTCCCGGCCTGGGGCTTCAGTTTGAAGTAAGCCGTGTTGCTTTTTCAATCGGTTCGATAGATATTTACTGGTATGCAATTATTATTGCAACCGGTTTTATGCTTGCCCTTGCTTTCGCTTTCAAAAATTTTCCTAAATTCGGAATCGATCCGGACAGAGCCATCGACGTTGTTTTCTTTGCGATGATTTTCGGAATAATCGGCGCAAGGCTTTATTACGTTGCTTTCCAGTGGGATATGTATAAGGATAACCTTATGGAAATTCTCAATATCCGCGGAGGCGGACTTGGTTTTTACGGCGGAATAATCGGCGGAATAATCGGTCTTATAATCGGCTGTAAACTAAGAGGACAAAACATTCTCGCTTTTCTCGATGTTGCCGGCGGAGCGGTGCTCATCGGTCAGGGAATAGGACGCTGGGGAAACTTTGTTAACAGCGAAGCCTTCGGTTCGAACACAAATCTTCCCTGGGGAATGACCAGCCCGAAAATCGCCGCCTATATTGAAAGACATTCGGAGGAAGTTATGGGCGCCGTTATGGATCCGAACGTTCCGGTTCACCCGACCTTTTTCTATGAATCTCTCTGGTGCGCGATCGGACTTCTTGTTTTCTGTTACGTTATGAAAAAGCGGAAGTTCGACGGTCAGATGCTTCTTTTCTATCTCGGCTGGAACGGTTTCGGAAGAATGATCATCGAAGGACTCCGCACCGACAGCCTTATGATAGGTCCCTTCAGGATTTCCCAACTTCTGGGCGCTTTGATGTTCATCTTTGCGGTATGCGCTTTCGGAGTTGCAATAAAATTCCTTAAGTCTGAATTAAGACCGGAATGGCTCGGAATTTTTTCCGAAACAGAAAAAGGAAAGCTTGTTGCCGCCGGAAAATGGGATTATAAAAACAACTGCGAAAAAACTTCCGCAGAAAAAGAAGAAATGGGGGAAAACGAAGATGGCAACGATAATTGACGGAAAGAAAATTGCGGCGGAAGTCCGCGCGGAACTTAAAGAAAAAATTGAAAAAATGGTCGCCGAAACAAAAAGAAGACCAGCTCTTGCGGTAATTCTTGTGGGCGAAGACCCTGCTTCAAAAGTTTATGTCCGCAACAAGGCAAAAGCCTGTGAGGAAATCGGCGTTGCAAGCGAAGTTGTAACTCTTGCGGCGGATATCACCCAGGAAATGCTTGAACATATCATAAATTCCTATGCCGCAAGAGTCGATATCGACGGAATTCTTGTTCAGATGCCGCTCCCGAAAGGTCTTGACGGAGAAAGAGCCCTTGCCTGCATCCCTGCGGAAAAGGACGTTGACGCTTTCCACCCGGAAAACGTGGGACATATTATGCGCGGCGATTATCGCTTTTTGTCTTGCACCCCTGCCGGAGTTATGGAACTTCTTCATCGCTACGGAATTTCTCCCGCCGGCAAAAAATGCGTCGTAATCGGAAGAAGCGATATCGTCGGAAAACCCATGGCGATGATGCTTCTCCACGAAAACGGAACGGTAGAAATCTGCCACAGCAAAACTCCGAACCTTGCGGAAGAAACCCGCAGTGCGGATATTCTTGTTGCCGCTGTCGGAAGACCGAAATTCGTAACCGCAGATATGGTAAAAGAAGGAGCGGTTGTTATCGATGTTGGCATCAACCGCGATGAAAACGGAAAACTTTGCGGCGACGTGGATTTTGAAAACGTCGAGCCGAAGGCAAGCTTCATCACTCCCGTTCCCGGCGGAGTCGGTCCCATGACTGTTGCAATGCTTATGCAGAACACCGTTACCGCGGCGGAAAAAAAGATTAAATAAAACAAAAAAACGCACCGAGCGGTGCGTTTTTTATTTTATCAGCCTTCTTCCGGCGGATAATCAAGGTTATAGCTTCCGTCCGGCCAAAAGTGGTAAATGTTCTGGATAAATCCGTGAAGGTCATATTCCGCCTTTGTGTTGGGTTCAATTTTCATTTCGTCGGAAAACTGGATAAAAGGCATAACTTTAAATTCAGACCTGCCAACAAGGTCCTCGGGTTTAAGCTCGGCACCTTCGGTAATTTCAGGAACGCCGTTTTCATCATAGATTATAATCGTATGCGGCTGCATCCAGTCCGGATAATATCCGGCGGCGGTTATTTCTTCAAAGGTCATATATCCGCAATCTTTTGCAATTTCATCCGGAGTTTTTTCCGGTTCGGAAGGTTCTTCGGAAATTATTTCCGGTTCTTCGGGAACTTCCGGTTCGGAAGGCGTTTCAGCAGGGTTCTCCGGCTCCGGAGATTCTTCAATTTCGTTTCCGCAGGCGCAAAGCGCAAACGCAAGAACAAGCGCAAGCAGAATCGTCAGGAATTTTTTCATAGCTTCAGCTCCTTTTTCTGTCATCTTTAATTATATAGTGTCGGAAAAGGAGGATTTTGTTGCAGTTATTTTGAAAAAAATAAAAAAACCTCCCGAAAATTTCGGGAGGTTTTTCTGCATTCTGTGAAAAATGCAAAATCATCTCATATAATCGAACTCGATATCGAGAATGCTTACTGTGTCGCCTTCGTTGATGCCCATTCTTTCAAGCTCATCGATGATTCCGGAAAGGCGGAGAACCCTCTGGAAATACTGGAGGGATTCATAGTCATCAAGATCAACAAAACCAAGAGCGTGCATAAGCCAAGGTGCTTCAACAACATAGATTCCGTCTTCGATATGGATTTTGAATTCCTGTTTGGAAGTGATCTCTTCACGAACGGGAGCTTCGGCTTCATATCTTACGATAGGCGGAAGTTTCGCAAGTTCCGCGGCAACGGCATTGATAAGTTCATGAACGCCTTCGCCGGTAGCGGCGGAGATGAGATAGGTTTTAAAGCCGTTTTCTTCGGCAAATTCGTTGAATTCATCGATCATTTCCTCGATGGAAGCGTCGGCTTTGTTGAGAGCGACGATCTGCGGGCGTTTTGCGAGTTCCGGATTGAATTTTTCAAGCTCATAGTTGATCTGCTTGTAATCATCAATGGGGTCGCGTCCGTCCATTGCGGAAATATCAACAACGTGGAGAACAAGTCTGCAGCGTTCAACGTGGCGGAGGAAATCGTGTCCGAGACCGACTCCTTCGGAAGCGCCTTCGATAAGACCGGGAATATCGGCCATTACAAAAGAGCTGCCTGTGTCCATTTTTACAACGCCGAGAACAGGGGTAAGGGTTGTGAAAGGATAGTTCGCAATTTCCGGTTTTGCGGCGGAAACAACGGAAATAAGGGTGGATTTTCCGACGTTGGGGAAGCCCACAAGACCTACGTCCGCAAGAAGCTTGAGTTCAAGAGTGACCTCAAATTCTTCGCCGGGGAAGCCGGGTTTTGCAAATTTCGGGATCTGGCGGGTTGCGGAAGCAAAATGCTGGTTGCCCCAGCCGCCTTTTCCGCCTTTTGCAACAATATGGGGTTCCTTATCGGAAATATCCGCAAGGATCCTTCCGGTTTCCGCTTCGCGGATAAGGGTTCCCACCGGAACTTTTATAACAAGGTCCGGTGCGGATTTTCCGGTCATATTGCTGCCGGAACCGTTTTTGCCGTTTTCGGCAATATAGCGTTTTTTGTATTTGAAATCAATAAGGCTGGAAATGTTGGTGTCGCCGACAAAAACAACGTTTCCGCCTTTGCCGCCGTCACCGCCGTCGGGACCGCCGGCGTTTACATATTTTTCACGATGGAATGTAACTGCGCCGTTGCCGCCGTTTCCGGCCTTGATTCTGATTTTTGCGGTATCGACAAACATCTTTTATACCTCCGATTGATCTTCGAGTGTAAGCTCCATATAGCTTTCCTGCTGTATGAAGCCGAGTTTTTCATAAAGCGGTCTTCCGAGTTTTGAAGCGCCGAGCCAGAGCTTTTTTATTCCGCGTTTTTTCGCATCATTTAAAAGCTCGGTCAGAAGCATTTTTGAAAGACCTTTTCTGCGGTGTTCCGGTGCTGTATATACGTTGGTAATATAACCCCGGACGCCGATTTTATTCGTGAATGATGGCGGCAGATCGTAATAAACGATTGCCGCGGTCGAAAGGAGCTTTCCGTTTTCTTCCGCAACAAGCTGGAGAAAATCATCTGAAACAAGCCATTTTTTAAAAAACGCAGAAAGCTCCTCGTCAATATCGCAATCCGGCGAAATGCCTTCATCGATAAGCTGGAGTTTCCGAACTTCTGAAAGAAGTCCGGCGTCTTCAAATTCAGCTTTTCTGATTATCATGGGGAAAAACCTCCTTTTTAAACAGCCTTCCCGGAGGGGAAGGTGGCATTTCCGAAGGAAATGACGGAAGAGGGCGAAGCGCAGGCGGAGATTTGTCAGGGATTATCCCTCCTCAGTCTGTTTCGCAGACAGCTCCCCCTCTGGGGAGCCTTTTTTGAAATTTAAAAAGGGACGGAATACCGTCCCTTTTTTCAACGCGGGCAGATTACTGCTCGACAGGATATACGCTTACCTTTTTGCGGTCTGCACCGAAGCGTTCAAATCTTACAACACCATCGGTGAGAGCGAAGAGGGTATCGTCGGAACCTTTGCCAACGTTGTTACCGGGATGGAAGTGAGTTCCGCGCTGTCTTACAAGGATGTTGCCTGCAAGAACAAACTGACCGTCGGCTCTCTTTGGGCCAAGGCGTTTGGATTCGGAATCACGGCCGTTTTTAGTGGAGCCCATACCTTTTTTATGGGCGAAGAACTGCATACTGAGTCTAAGCATGTTATTATACCTCCGTAATTATAAGGTTGATCGTGTTCGGAAAGTCTTCGGAAAGAAGTTTTAAATGAAGCCGAAGCGCCGAAACAAACTGGTTTGCGGCAGGTCTTGGGTTTGGGGGAAGAATACATTCGATGCAATCTTCATAAACGTTAACTTCACAGTTAACCTTCACAATTTCTGTAATTCCGTTGATGGCCATTTGTACGGCCGAACTTACCGAAGCACAGACAATGTCTTTTCCGCTTTCGGCAAAACCTGCGTGTCCGCTTATTGCGAAACGCTTTGGTTCGCCTTTCTTATAAAAGAATTCAGCGCGGATCATCGTTAATTAGCCTTCGATTGCTTTAACAAGAAGCTTGGTATAGGGCTGACGATGACCGAGAGCGCGTTTGCTGCCTTTTTTGGTGCGATAGGTGAAAACATTGATTTTCTTGCCTTTGCCGTTTTTAACGACTTCTGCGACAACTTTTGCGCCTTCAACATAGGGAGCGCCTACTTTGAGGGATTCGCCGCCGAGAACAAGAACCTTATCAAGGGTAACTTCTTCGCCTTCGTTGGCTTCGAGTTTTTCGACATAGAGAGTATCGTTGAGTTCAACACGATACTGTTTACCGCCGGTTTCGATTACTGCGTACATGATATTCCTTCTTTTCAATAGACTCGCTGACTTAAGGCGGCGTTCCTTAAAAAAGGACGCACTTTTAGAGCCTTTGGCATGCGGCAAGAAATATTATATCAGCATAAATAACAAATGTCAAGTACCAAATATGTAAAATTTGCCTTAATTATGCGATTTTTTGGGTTATAAAAGCCTAACCGCAAAACGGCAGCCTGCTTTGGCAGAAAAAAACAAAAACCCGGGCGGATTTTCGCCCGGGTTCTGCCGTTTTTAAAATCTGTCTTCAATCGCTGTAATTTTCCATTCCCCGCCGAATTTTTCAAATTCAATGGTGGCACTGCCGTATCTTTCGCCGGAATAAGCAACATATACTTCCGCTTCGACGGTCATATAATTTTCCGTTTCGGAAACAATTTCGCAATTTGTGTAGGTTATTCCGATGTTTCCGGTGTTTCCGGTAGCTTTATAAAGCTTTCCTTCAAATTCGATAAAGTTTCCGAGGAATCCGCCGGGAAGCAGATCTTCGTGGATATATTGCTCAATATATCCGAACATTTCATCAACGGAACCGAAGTTCAGAACTTCCTGGACGCTTCTTTCAAACGGATCAAGATAATAACCGTTATGCATATCGTTAATGCCGTCATAAACAACATTTTCAAAGGTTATTGCGTCCGGAATAACGGAAATATCTTCAGGAAGCTCTTTGAAAAGGAAGGTTCCGTATTTTCCGTCAAGGACCGCGCCATAGTTTCTATAATTTAGTTGGTTAAGCACGGCTATATGTTCCGCGATAATTTCCGGTTCGGAATAAAGTTCTTTTTTAAGCACAAATCCGCTTCCGTAAATTCCTTCAAAACCGAAGGCGTTGAACCATTCGTCGATGTTTTCGTAACCATACATCGAGGCATCGGCAAAGGAAGTGCTGATTCCGGTTTCGGTTCTGTCAACAAAGGTAAAGGTAACAGGTTCGAAGATAAGCGCATAGTTTTCATCAACACGATAAAGGAACCAGACAATTCCTTCTCTTTCTCCCTCCGCGGTTGCAACATAATTTCGCCAGACGAGAGAAAGATTTTCTATGTTCATTTCCGGAATTTGCGAAACGGGCGGGAAATAATCCGGCCAGCCATTGGGTTCCAACGGATTTTCGACAAAAGTTCCGTTGCGGAAACTTTCGAGCTGTTCGTTTATCATATCTATATATTCATAAACTCTTCCGCCGGTATAAATTTCCCTTGCACTTTGAGTCTGGTAATGAATTGTATCAAAACGCTTGTTTTCAAAATATTCAACAAAATATTTTCCGTCGTTTTCACGGATTATAATGGTGCTGAGATAATCCGTGGAATCGCTTGAAGTATGGTGGATCCTATAGGTATAACTTTTTCCTCTTCTGAGAACAAATTCAATGCTGTTTATCGTTTCGTAATAAAGAACATCGTCTTTTTCTCCGTCTTTGCTTATCCGGTATGTTTTTCCGCCGTTTTCAACAATAACGGGATAATATTCACCGAGGGTTGCAGCGTTTTTAAGCTGGGCTATTCCGTTGCCGACAAAAATTTCGGAAACAACTTCATCAAAGTTTTTGATTTCATCATATTTTCCGGGAAAATCCGGATAGATGTTGTTGAGTCCGGAAAGGGTGAAAAGTTCATTGTTTCCGGGCTGATAAACAGCCTCGGCTTTTTTGATGAGTTCAATTATCTTTTCATCGGGAATTCCCGCCGAAGACATGAAGCGTTTTGAATCAAAAGTTTCGACCTTATATTTTCCTTCTTCAAAAACAATTGTGATATAGCTTTCATAATTTCCGGTTTCGCCGTCTTTGGTTTTTGCTGTGTGATTTATAAGGTATATGAAGAAATTATCGGAGCTTTCGGAAAGGGTGACGCTGTTTATGACGTCATAATAATCTGTTACGTAGCTGTCCGCCATGGAACTTAGGCGGTAATATCTTCCGTTTTCTTCAAGAAACGCGGGAATTGAACTGTGGCTTTCCTCCGCGTTCAGAAGCTGTTCAATTCCTCCGGCGCTGAAAGTTTTTGAAACTTCCTCAAAATTTCCTATTTCATCGTAATAAGTTCCGTTTATATAATTTTCGTAACCTATGATTTCGAGAACGGAACCATCACCGGGCTGATAGATTGCGTTTGCATTGAGAATAAGTTCGCGGATTGCTTCTTCGTCCGGAACATTGTCCTCTTCGGTGGGAACCGCAGAAGTGCACGCAACTGTTCCCCCGAGCACAAAGGAAAGAATGAGCACCAAAGCAAAAGCAACTTTTCCTTTTCCGCGTTTTTCCGTACTCAAAATATTCGCAAAGCGTTTTTTAAGCGTTTTTGCGCCGCCGTAAAAATGGGTTGAGAAAACCGCACAGGGCAATTTTTCCTGGTGGACGCAGGAAAGGATCGTCTCGCTGTATTGTTTTCTTGTTTCGATATCCGCGCCGTTAACAACCTTTGAGTCACAGGAAACCTCGAGGTCGGAATCCGCAAGTTTTCTCATAAGAAAAACAACCGGGTTGAACCAATGGACAGAGTTTGCAAGAAGCATAAGGGCTTTATAAAAGGTATCGTGACGTTTATAATGCGTAAGCTCGTGGCAAAGGATAAAACGGAGAGATTCTTCGGAATAATCCTCGTCCGGAAGAATAAGTATCGGGCTGAAAAAGCCCATTATCATAGGGCTGTTTATGTTTTTGCAGACAACAGCCTTGATTTCTTTTTTGATTCCCAAAAAGGATTTTACTTCCGAAAAAATTGTCTGAATTTCATTTCCTGCGGCGATGCTTCGGTCAAGAGTGATTTTTCTGAAAAGGAGATATGCTCCGACGTTCCAAAGGAACATTACTGCCGCTCCGGAAACCCAGACAAAAGCAAGAACATCAAGAAGACTTGTTTTTTCTCTGCTTTCATCTTCTGTTTTGCTTGGTTTAACGACTTTGTCCCCGGGGATTTCTGAACCTTGAGCACCGGGGTTTTGCTCCGGAATTATAATTTGCGGTTCGGTGCTCAAATCTGTTTCCGGAGAATAGATTGTTACGTTTGGTACTTCGACTTCAACTTTTTGCTGAAAAAGTTCCGTTTCGGGGTTGAAGGGAACAATAAGCCGAAGCGCAATAAGAAGCCAGATCCAGTATTTCCAGCCGGAAATGAACTTTTTATCGATTATTTTTGAAAGGAGAGCAATCAAAAGGATAATTATGGATGTTGCCGCGGAAATTTCCATAGCGGTAAGAAAAATTTCGTTCATTATTATTCCTCCTTTCCCACGTTTTCAATAAAGTGTTTGAGTTCGGAAATTTCTTCCTTGCTTAAGTTTTTGCCGTCATAAAGGCAGGAAATAAAATCGGAAATTGAATTTCCGTACATTTTTTCAAGGAACGAACGACCCTCCTTCTTTTTGTAGTCTCTTTCTTCGATTTTTGCGGAATAGATATTCGTCCTTGTGGATTTGTCACATTCAAGATATCCTTTTTCAATAAGGCGACCAAGCACCGTCATAAGGGTCGAAAGACCCCAAGTGCGTTTTTGCTGAACTTTTTCAAGAATTCCACTGGCGGTAACGGGTTCGCCTGCATCCCAGATTGCCTGCATGACTTCCAGCTCACCGTCACCGAGTTTTGTGCTTTTTGCCATTTTTCCACACCTCCATACCAATGTATAATGTTACACCGTTGTATAACCACGATTTCATTATACACAGCTGTGTAATGGCTGTCAACACTTTTTTCAAAAAAAATAAACCCGGGCGGAAATCCGTCCGGGTTTGGTATCAGTTTTCATCAAAAGTTTCTTTAAAACCTTCGCCTATAACGTTGCTTGCGGGAGCAACCATTATAAAAGCGGCGTGGTCAACTTCGAGAACAATGCGTTTGAATTTTGCAAACTGCCT
This sequence comes from Oscillospiraceae bacterium, assembly GCA_017847875.1. Lineage (GTDB taxonomy): Bacteria > Bacillota > Clostridia > Oscillospirales > Ruminococcaceae > UMGS1668. The sequence continues at coordinate 58,414 of JAGASN010000009.1, forward strand.
GCTTGGCATTGCGCACATAATAACGAGCTTTTTGTCGCGTTGATATCCGCCTTCTCCGTTAAGATAGGTAATTCCACGGTCCGTTTCTTCCATAACCCTTTTTGCAACTTCGGTGGGGTGTTCGGTAACGACATAGGCGATTCGGGTTTCGTTAAAGCCATAAAGAACGCTGTCCATTGCTCTTTCGGTAACATAAACGGAAACAAGGGCATAAAGCGCCGCATCGAGAGTTCCGTAATAAAAACCCGCAAAAGCAACAATGATAAAATCTATTGCAAGAAGGATTTTTCCAAGAGGGATATGCTGAAAATATCGAAGAAGAACCCGCCCGAGAATATCTGTTCCACCGGTTGTTGAACCGCGCAGAAAAATTATTCCCATTCCGATTCCGATTGCGGCACCGCCGAAAAGAGAGGCAACAAGGGTGTTTTCGGAATATACGGGAAGAAAACTTTCAAGAATGTTGGTAATAACAGAAAGAATAAAAAGAGTGCGGAAGGTACTTAAAGTAAAACGCTTTCCGATAACGAAAAGCCCCAGAAGAACAAGCGGAATGTTGAGAAGAAAAGTAAGGGTACCCATCTGCATTCCGGTTACGGAATGCAGAACCGTTGCAATTCCCGTAACTCCGCCGGGAGCGATTTCGTTCGGAGTTGTAAAAACCGTTACGCCAACCGCAAAAATTGCGGAACCGATTATGTCCGCGCCGATGTCTTTTAAAAATTCAAGGGCGTTTTCTTTTTTCAAGCGCTGACCTCCTTTTGGGAATGTTCAAGGAGCATTTCAAAAATCTCACGGATTCTTTCGTTTTTCTGTTCAAGATAAAGCCAGCCGAAAAGGGATTCAACTCCGGTTGCCTTGCGGTATTCAATGGCGTTTGCGCCTTTGGGAATATGGGTGGCGCTGGCGTTTCTTCCTCTGTGGAGGATTCCTCTTTCCTCTTCGGAAACTATAGGTTCAAGAAAATCAAAAACATTTGCCTGAAAACTTGCCCGGACCATTTCCACCGCCATTTTATGAAGTTTTCCAACCTGGAGGGAACCGTGTTCAAGAAGATGTTCCCGCACAAGAATTTCATAAACCGCATCGCCTATGAAAGCAAGGGAAAGTCCGTTAAGTGTGTTTCCTTCAATTTTCTTTTCCGAAATTTCGAGCAAAATCAAAACGCCGCCTTTCAATGTCTATGCAATTATTTTACCATTTAAAAGCTTTTTTATCAATATGAATATTTATTCGTTTTAATTACGGAATAATTGAAACAATTCCGCAAAAAATAATTCCGGAGGACAGATTCCTCCGAAAAATTTGTTTTGAACGGAGAAAAAAACAATGCCTGAAAATTATGCAAGAGAAAATACCAATAACAAAAACTGCAAAAATTGCGGCGGCAAAAACAAAACTTCTAACGAAGCCGGAAACGTAAGAACTCCCATGAGCAAACAGAACGCCGCCCAGAGAAAAACACAGGATTGCGACAGATGATAAAAAAATACCGGAAGCTGGGCTTCCGGTATTTTTTTATTGAAAGCGGCATAGTTTTTATAGGAAAAGGGGTGTAACCAATGCAGAAAAACGAACAGGGAAAAAGATTTCATAATCTTGTTTTGGACGACAGAAAAGTGCTTAAAGCAACCGGAGTTGCGGACGTTGAAGGTTTCGATGAAACAAAAATTTATGCAATGCTTGAAAATCTTTCCTTCACAATCGGCGGGAAAAATCTCAAGGTGGTCAGCTTTTCTGCGGAAAGCGGAAATCTGGTTGTGGAAGGAGAAATAGATTCCGTTACATATTCCAATGCCCTTTCGAGAAAAGCGGGACTTTTTGCGAGGATTTTCAGATGATTTATACAACGGATATAATCGGATATCAATGGCAGATTTTTGTTAAAGCAATCGCTCTCGGAATCCTTCTTGGCGGTTGTTACGATTTTGTGCGGATTTTAAGAACGGTTATCCGTTTTGGTAAAAAACTTTTTATTGCAAGCGATTTTATATATTGCCTCTGGGCGGCTTTTTTGATTTTTTCCTTTTTGCTCAATGAAAATTTCGGGATACCAAGGTTTTATATTTTCTTCGGCGCGGCTCTTGGATTTTTTGCATGGTATCTGACAATGGGAAAAATCGATATGTTTTTTGCAAAAAAACTCAGGAAAGTTTTGAGAATAGTTTTGACCCCGCTTTTTAAAATATTCCAAAAAATCCTTAAATTTGTCAAAAAGCGCATGGCAAAAGCAAAAATAATTTGTGAAAAAGCCATTGATAAGCGAAAAAGCCTATTGAAAAAGAGAGCCCGTTGGGTATATAATATATTGTGTCTAAATGTATCAAAGGCTTTTTCGTTTTGCGGAGGAAAAGCCGGAAAGGAGCCCGAAGAAGTTGAAAACAGCGGAACAGAAAAAACCAAAGAACGGTCTTTTCATCAAAATAGCAGCTATTGCCTTCGCGGTGTATCTTCTTTATTCACTGATTTCGATGCAGGCAAGCATCAGCCAAAAACAAAATGAACTCGATACCCGTCATCAGCAATATACGGAGTCGCTTATCAGAAACCAAGAGCTCCAGAAGACGCTTGACAGTTACGGAACGGACGAATTTTTAGAGGAACAGGCAAGGGAAAAACTTGGCTATGCCTATCCCGAAGAACATTTTTATATCGACGTTTCCGGAACGGATTGAGTTAACAGTTTTTGAGGGGGACAAATTTTAAAAGATGGACGTAGAAGTAGGAGCTGTTGTCGAAGGCAAAGTTTCCGGTATTACTAATTTCGGCGTTTTTGTCGATTTTGGGGAAACCACCGGAATGGTGCATATTTCGGAAGTTGCAAAAAACTATGTAAAAGACCTTAAGGAATATGTCAAGGTCGGACAAACCGTTAAGGTTAAGATAATCTCCGTAAGCCCGGAAGGCAAAGTGGGTCTTTCCATGAAACAGGCGGAAGAACCTGAACAAAAAGAGGAAAGACGCTTTCAGCGGAGAGAAAGGGAACCTGCAAAAGTTTCCCGCGGAGCGGATTCCTTTGAATTCCGCCCGAAACAGAAAGAAAGCCTTTCTTTCGAGGATATGCTCAGCAAATTCAAACAGACCAGCGACGAAAAGCTCAGCGGCATGAAAAAAACAGACGGAAACAGAAGAACCGCCCAGAACCGCCGCAAGCCACAGTAACAAAACCGGCGGGAGAATTTCTCCCGCCTTGCGTTTATTGAGGAAATTTTTTCAAAAAAAGAGGTAGAATATGCTTTTTTATAATGCGGGAATTTTTACTGCCTGCTCGGATTTTATAAAAAACGGATATGTTCTCATAAAGGACGGACGCATTATCGACGTCGGTCCAATGGCTTTTTGCCCAAAAGACGATGAAAAATATGACCTTTCGGGTCTTACGATATATCCCGGATTTATCGATGCCCATTGCCATCTCGGAATGTGGGAAGATGGGCTCAGTTTTGAAGGCGATGACGGAAACGAGGATACCGACCCGGCAACGCCCCATCTTCGCGCTCTCGATGCGATAAATCCGGCGGATTACAGCTTTAAGGAAGCCCTTGAAGCGGGCGTAACGGCGGTTGTTACCGGTCCCGGAAGCGCAAATCCCGTTGCGGGACAGATGGTTGCCATAAAAACCTATGGCAAAAGGGTTGACGATATGGTAATAAAAGCGCCGATGGCGATGAAATTTGCCCTTGGCGAAAACCCGAAAAACACCTATCACAGCAAGGACGAAACCCCTTCAACAAGAATGGCAACGGCGGCAATTATCCGCGAACAGCTTAAAAAAGCCCAGAGATATCAGCGCGATATCCTTGCGGCGGAGGAAGATGAGGAAACCGATGAACCGGAAATCGACGTAAAGAGCGAAGCTCTTGCGGAGGTTGTTGAGGGAAATATCCAGTCCCATTTCCACGCCCACCGTTCCGACGATATTTTTACCGCGATCCGCCTTGCGAAGGAATTTGACCTCGATCTTGTTCTCGTTCATTGCACCGAAGGATATCTCAATGCTGAAAAGCTTGCGGAAGAAAAAGCAAGAGCAATAGTCGGTCCGCTTATATGCACAAGAACAAAGCCCGAACTTTCGAACGAAAGGGACGAAAACACCGCAATACTTAAAAAAGCCGGAGTCGAAGTTGCGATATGCACCGACCATCCGGAAGTTCCGATCCAATATCTTCCACTTTCCGCAGGAATTGCGGTAAGAGCGGGAATGGATCACGATGACGCTGTTCGCGCAATAACTTCCGTTCCGGCAAAAATCCTCGGTCTTTCCGATAAAATCGGTTCCATAGCTCCGGGAACGGACGCAGATATCGTGGTTTTCAAAGGCGATCCGCTTTCTGTTTACGAAACACCTCTTTGGGTCATCGCCGGCGGAAAAATCGTTAAAAAACCTTGATTTATAAAAAGAAAAATCCCGTTTTCTTTAACGAAAACGGGATTTTTGTTTCACACAACATTTATATTTTACCATTAAAAGGTAAAAAGGTCAACATAGTGGATTTAAATTCTCCGAAAAGCATAATAAAACGTTAACATTTCCGTAAAAATAAACAATAGAAACAAGCCTTTTCAGATGTTATAATTAAGTTACAGAAGGAAGATAATTCTTCCCGAAGTGTTAACCAAAAAGGGGGTAAATATATGAACATCAGCATCATTTCGAAAAACACTTCTGTCCGCGATTCTTTCCGTGAACGCTGCGAGAAAAAATTTGCAAAGCTTGACCGTTTTTTCGGTGAAGATGCAAAAGCCACCATTACCGTGACCAACCAGAACGGAAGAGAAACGGTTGAGGCAACCATTACCGCCGGCGGAATGTTCTTCAGAGCAGAAAAAACCACCTCCGACAGACTTGATTCCCTTGAAGCGGTTGTGGATGTTCTTACAAAACAGATCACCCGCAACAAAAAGAAACTTGAGCACAAATTCCGTGGGGAAAAATTCTCCGAACTGGCCGTTGATTTTTATGAAGAACCAGCTGAAGATTACGGCATTGTTAAAACAAAACAGTTCAGAGTAAATCCCATGGACGTCCAGGAAGCAATTCTTCAGATGAACCTTCTCGGACACGACTTCTTTATGTTCCGCAACGCGGAAACAGGGGAAATCAACGTGGTCTATAAACGCAATGACGGAGATTACGGCGTTCTTGAACCGATCGATTAAGCGTAAAAAAGGCACCCGTACAGCCTTTTTTGAATAAATGTAAGCGCAGAAAAACCACAGAACAGAAAAAATCCCGGAGCTTTGCTCCGGGATTTTTTTATGTTCTGTTCTTTTCAATCCAATCTTTTGCAAAATCAACAAGTTCTTTTTGCTTCATAAGCCGAAGAGTTGCATTTCCGAGTTTTGCTTTGACAACATAGTGTTCTTTTTCAAAAGATTCTCCGATTTCTGAAAAATCTTCGCCGTCAACAAAAAGGGTATCGTAAGCTTTCCAAATACGCTCTCCGTTTTCAAAAACCGCGCTGTGTTCTGTAACAAAATGTTTTCCGGGATAATCCGCTCTCGAATCCGCAAGGTGGAGCGAAGTGTTTTTGTCGTAGCCTACACCGATAAGAAGAATGTATCCGTCCAGCTCATAAAGCTTCGCGAGAGGCGAAGTTTCGCCGAAAATATCTGAAAGGTCATGGTTTTCGGTAAGATATTCCGCAAATTTTCCGTTTGCAGCAAAAGAACGGGCAGGGTGATCGCTGCGAAAAGTTCCTTTCCATTTCCTGAACATCTCGGAAACTGCACCCATGGTGTTTGTCGGAGTTATATCTTTGTCATAAGCCGGCCAGTTTTCCCGGATAAGATTCCATTCGCTTTCCGGAACTTCCCAATGAACTCCGGTTTTTGGGTCAAGGTTTTTCCAGCTTTGGGTGGGCATCATAACAGTTCCGTCGGAACCAACGGAATCCAGGAGCGCTTCAATAATGCTTTGGGCTCCGCCGCAGACATATCCTATGCTTCTTAAGGAAGTGTGAACGATGATATTCATTCCGCTTTTTATTCCGAGTTTTTTGAATGCGGAAGCGATATCTTCTTTAAGAATGATCTTATTTTCCATAATTATTTTTCAAGCCCGTATTTTTCGGAAATATGATTTTCCTTTGCTGTAAGAAGAATTTCCGCCGCTTCGCAAAAACCTTCTCCGCCTTCAAAAGAAGTGATATATGTCGGAAGATGTTTTGCAAATTCCGCATATTTCATAAAGTTTTTAACTGCGCAGGCTTTCGGGAAAAAGCCGAACATTTCCTCGTCGTTTGCGGCGTCGCCGAAATAGATAACACATTCTTCCGGGTTTTCAACGCCATAATGTTCTTTGAGATAAAGCAGGCTCATGGGAAGTTTATCATAATCGCCGAACCAGGTGTTGACGTGAATGGAACTGATGTTGCCCTTTGCGCCGATTGCTTTTACCGCTTCAAGAACCTCTTTTGCCTCCTCAAAGGTGAGCTTGTCGTCCTCATCTTCCGCATAGTTGAATGCAAAATCGTTGAAGCGGCTGTATTGGTCGATGCTGACTTTTATTTTCGGGTTTTTCGCAAGAGCTGCTTCGCGGATTTTTTCATGGACGGAATATCTGTCCTTCGGAACGGAAGGATGAATAAATTCCTTTCGGGAACCGTTTTCAAGATAATAAACAACGCTTCCGCTTTCAACGATTATTGCGTCAACGGGCCAGTCGGTAATTGCAACGGAAGCCCAGCCTGCGGTTCTTCCGGTGACGGGAATAAGAATATAGCCCGCTTCACGGAGCTTCCAGAGCATTTCATAAACTTTCGGAGAAATGCGTCCGTCCGGACCGGTAAGGGTTCCGTCGATATCGGTGAGGATATATTTTATTTCCAAAGCTTCGGCTTTTGTGATTTCGTTAATGTTTTTCAAGATGAAATATCTCCTTCTGAATTGGCATACAATTAATATTAACCTTATCTTTTAAATAAGTCAACCCAAAACTTTTTCGGAAGGTGATTTTCTGAATATAAAATACGGCGTTGTAAAAATACGTCTTATGGTTTTTCCGGCTATAGTTTTCATTTTGAGCACGGCAATTTTCGTTCCGGTGCTCAAAGCGGAAAAAGCTGATGCTAATGCGGTAAAAACGGTATATTTTACCTTTGACGACGGTCCTTCCGAAAGGACGGAAGAGATTCTTGATATCCTTTTGGAAGAAAATATAAAGGCAACTTTTTTTGTAATAGGTCCTTCGGACGAAAAAGCGGACGAAAGACTTTTCAGAATATACAGCGAAGGACATTCCGTAGGGCTTCATACAATGAGCCACAGCTACGATAAAATCTATCTTTCAGAGGAAAGCTTTCTCGAAGATATTGAGGCGGAAAGAAAATGGGTCTATTCCGTAACCGGGGAAGAATGTAAAATTTTTCGTTTTCCCGGCGGAAGCAATAACTATGCCGCACCGAAATGGCTTATCGAAGCGGTCAAAGATGAAACGAACAGGGAAGGAATGCGCTGGTATGACTGGAATGCGGACGGAAGGGACAGCCTCGGCGAGCTTCTTTCTCCGGAGGAAATTGCCGAAAACGTTCTTTCTTCGGAATTTATCGGGAGCGAAACGGTGATAGTTCTTCTTCACGACAGCGCAACAAGAACAACAACTCCGGCGGCTCTTAGGATACTTATTTCTGAATTCCGCAAAATGGGATACGAGTTCGGAAAACTTGTTTAAATTAAAAATTCTTTACATTTTAACCAGTTTTTGTTATAATATTGTTGAAAATAATCTTTATTATTCACAATGAAAGGGGATGCAAAAATGATTATCACCATCGGAAGACAGTTCTGCAGCGGAGGAAGCGAAATTGGAAGAAAGCTTTCGGAACGTCTTGGAATTCCTTATTACGACAAAAATCTTTATGAATATGCCGCAAAAAACCGCGGTTTCAGCACAAAATATGTAAAGGAAATTGAAGAAACTCCGACCGGAAGTTTTTTGTATTCCCTTGCAATGTTTCCATATGTTGATTTCGGAACGGATAATATGATACCTTCCGGAATAGCTATCGCCGCTGACCAGACCAACTATATTCTTGAAAAAGCGAAGGAAGGTCCCTGCATTTTTGTGGGTCGCTGCGCGGACAGCGTTCTTAGCGAGCGCAAGGACGTTTTTAACGTTTTTATCTATGCGGACCAGGAAACAAGGCTTAAAAGAGCAATGGAACGTTATAATCTTTCCGAAAAGGAAGCGATAAAATCCATTCAGCAAACGGATAAATACCGCGCTTCCTATTACAATATGAACAGCAGCAAAAAATGGGGTATGAAGGAAAGCTATCATATAATGCTGGATTCCGGAATGCTCGGAATCGACGGAATCGTTGATATCCTTGAAAAAATTTACAGAGAAAAAACCGAGAAAACCGAATAAAGTTTAAAAACGAGGAAGGAGAAGCCTCTTTGGAAGAACCTTTTTTGGAACGCAAAGGCGTGAAGCTCGCTTTTGTATGGATTTTTCTCGACATTATAATGCTGGCGCTTTTCCTTTTTGACGGGTTCAGCAGTGGATTTGCAAAAGCACATTGGATTTTGCCGTGTATTGTTGCCGCTAATATGTAGCAGATTATATTTCCTATTGCGAATCTCCCGGAACCACCCGGAATATTCGTTTTTTTTGGCGGTGTAATTCCGGCGGGTCTGATTATTGCATATTTTGTTTCCCTGAAAGAAACTGTCGTGGTAGACCCGACGCTGACAATTATTCTTTTTGCGGCTTTGCTCCTTTGGAACGCCGCAAACATCGGCTGGGGGATTTTTGAAAAGAAAAAACAGAATAAAAAAATCGGGCTTTAAAAGCCCGATTTTTTTATACGTTCTTTTTATATCCAAGAGAAAAATCAATGACGTTTTCCGGTTCTTCGCCGGAAAGCCATTTAAGGGTGTTCTTAAGAATGAAATCACGGATTTTTCTTTCAAGAGGACTTTTGAGCGAACAGGAATTTCCTGCCGCATGGGGAGTTATAAGAAGTCTTTCCTGCTTCCAAAGGGGATTTTCCTTCGGAAGGGGTTCAGGGGTTGTTACGTCGAGCCCGACCCCGAAGAATTTTCCTTCGGACATAACTTTAAGCAGAGCTTCCCGGTCAATAAGGCTTCCGCGGCCGCCGTTTATAAGGACTGCGTCATCTTTCATAAGGCGAAGCCTGCGCTCATCAAAAAGTCCGATGGTTTCCGGAGTCTGGGGAAGTATTGAAATCACAAAATCCGCTTTGGGAAGCTTTTCATCAAGTTTTTCGAGAGTGAACATTTCGTCAAAAAAGTCCGGAAAAGCTCTTTCGGTGCGGCGGATTCCGATTATTTTTCCGACCATGGGGCGAAGCCATTTTGCAAGGGTCGTTCCGATATCTCCGGCGCCGAGGATAAGAACTGTGCTTTCTTCAAGCGGTTTGTCATAGCGGAGAATTTTCCAGTTTTCCTCGTTCTGCTGATTGCGGTATTCGGGAATCCTTCTGCAAATGGAAAGCATCATTCCGAGAAGATGTTCCGCAATTATGTTTCCGTAAACCCCGGTCATACAGCAAAGCTTTGCACCTTCCGGAAATTTTCCGCCTTCGACGTAATAATTTATTCCGGAGGAAGAACTCTGGAGCATTTCGAGTTCTTCGCAATACTGAAAATCTCCGTTGGGAACTTCGCCGATTATAAGATTCGCGTTTTTAAGGGCGGAAAGATATTCTTCCGGCTGTTCTTTTCTGTTGATAAAAGAGATATTGCATTTGTCTTTAACTGCGCAAACAAGCTTTTCTTTTGAATTTTCATCATAGGGAAGAAGAACAAGAATATTTTTCATAAAAATCTCCTTCGGGGGTTAAATCTCTTTTTGCAATATATCATATTATATGTTTTTTGTAAACATAAGAATCCCTCCACCGTGCCATACGGCAACGGTTCCCCTCCCTTTAGGCAAGGGAGGCAAATAAAAAAACTCCCTGCCTTTTGGCAGGGAGTAATTTCATTTCGATTATCGGCTTCCCGTTTTCGATTAGTCGGAAACGTAGGGAAGGAAAGCAAGATGACGTGCGCGTTTGATAGCGGTGGTCAGCTGGCGCTGATGGCGTGCGCAGGTTCCGGTAACTCTTCTGGGAATGATTTTGCCTCTTTCGGAGAGGAATCTTCTCAGACGGGGAACATCTTTGTAATCGATTTCAGCGATTTTATCAACACAGAAAGCGCAAACTCTTTTGCGGCTTCTTCTGTTGCGGTTCATGGGTCTTTCAGATCTTTCCATGATTCTTTTCCTCCTTATAGATTTTCAGTTAAACAAGAATTTTTTTGAGCCTCGTGCTCAGAAAGGGAGATCCTCGTCATCGATGACGGTGAAGTCATCTGCGGAACCTGCGGAATAAACAACAGGTGCCGGTTCGGCAATGGGCGGAGCGAATTCGTTTCTTTCGGTATGGAAAGAAGGAGCGCCTGTGTCTTTGCTTCTGGGAACAAACTCAACATTTTCAGCAACGATCTCTACGGATTTGCGTTTCTGTCCTGCTTTATCTTCCCACATTCTGGTCTGAATGGAACCTTCGATAACGATGGGGGAACCTTTCTGGAAATATTTGCAGACGAACTCGGCGGTGTTTCTCCATGCAACGATGTCGATCCAGTCGGTCTGACGGTCGGTTCCCTTGGAATAGGGACGGTCAACTGCGATGGTGAAGCTTGTTACGGCGATTCCGCTGCCGGTCTGACGAAGTTCAGGGTCGGCGGCAAGTCTGCCAATAAGGGTCGCTTTGTTCATAGGATTTCCTCCTTATTCTGCTTTTGCAACGATCAGGGAACGGATTACGCCGTCAGTGATGTTGTAGTGACGATCGAGCTCTGCCGGGAAGGAAGGAGCGCTGGTGAAGTTAACAAGCACATAGTAACCTTCGGTCTCGTAATTGATAGGATAAGCAAGTCTCTTTTTGCCCCATTCTTCAACACCGTCAACAGTTGCGTTTTCGGAGATAAGAGTGGTGAATTTTTCAACGAGAGCAGGGATTGCTTCCTCATTCTTGCAGCTGAGAACCATAACGGTTTCATAGCTCTGGGAAAGTTTTGCCATCTTTGATACACCTCCTTTTGGACTTTGGCCCCGCTTTGCGGAGCAAGGATGTTCGCTTTAAGTCATAAAGCAACATTATTTATTATAACAGCCGAAAACCGGCTTGTCAACAAAAAAATCCGCTTATTTTAAAGAAAATTTTCGATTTCCGGAAGGATGAAAAATTCCGAACTTACAATAAAGCCAGCAAGCACAAAACTTGCAATAAAAGTAAGGGCAACGAAGATGATCGGAACCAAAAGACCGGTGCCGCCTTTCTTCTGAAAATAAGAAGAAATTTCTTTTTCGCCTTTATCAGCAAGAAGAACCCTTGCTTTTTTGACGTTGCCGACAACCTTCTGGTAATAAAGACGGTTGAAGAACATCATAAGCGCAATTCTGAGAATCCAGACGAGAAGGTTTGCGATTATGGAATAAATCGCAAGTTCTTCCTGGTGGGGAACGTTCCAGATTATTTGGGAAAGCATTCCCATTTCGACATATTGTTCCTGAATCATCTGAAAATCAAGAAGGAAGGTAGGAATCCCGAGAAGGGTTGTGATAAGGAAAACAACGATTCCGAGCCCATACATCTTGCGGTAGAAAAGATAGAAGAAAGAGAAGATGAAGGCGGAAAAGTTTGTGTCGAATTTTGCGCCTTTTGAAAATGCGGCAAAGCGGGGAAGAAAATAGCCGACGTTGCTGCGAACGTAAATTGCGGCTTCCTTTGCGGAAATTCCGTCGAAAGAGGCGGAAAAGCTTTCGGCAATAATGCGTTCGCGTTCACGCTGAAATTCCTCTTCGGAGGAAATAACGCGGGGTCTTTCGAAGGAAAGAGGAACGCCACAGCCGAGGCAATAGCGTGAATTTCCGGGGTTTTCTCTTCCGCAATTAGGACAAACGGTTATTCCGCCGTTTTCCTGTCCGGCGGGTTCGTGCTTATGAACCGGCGGAACGGCGGCGTTTTTCCATTCAAAATTTTCGCCGTGTTTTTCTTCGTTTGCGCAGGCGGAATGTTCTTTATAACAATCTCTGTGGTGGGGAGTTCCGCATTCGGGACAGACAACAATATCATCTTCTGCGGTAAAGTTTTTTCCGCAGTATGGACATTTATTTCCGAGAAAGTTTTGCATTTTGGGTTTCCTTTCGCTAAAAAAGCATAAATTTCTTTATTATATTATAATTTTTTTCAAAAGGAAAATCAAACATTTTTGGAAATGTTAATAAATGTTTTACAATAATGAAAAGAAATTTTTTAAAAAAACAAAGATTTCTTTTGACTATTGCGGAAGAATAATATATAATATACTGTTGTATTATGTAAACTTATGCCCAAAAGGGCTTTTGCCGATTCGGAGGTATAAATAATGCTTGAATTTGAAGAACTTAAACTCAGACTGGTTGCTCTTGAACCCCAGATTGAGGATCTTAAAGATGCCCTCGGTCTTGAACAGTGCAGAGCCGAAGTAAGAAGACTTGAAGCCCAGCAGGAAGACCCGGATTTTTGGAACGACGTTGAAACTTCCACAAAAGTTCAGCGCAAGCTCAGCCAGCTTAACGGAAAAATCAATTCCCATAAAGATCTTGAAACCCGCTATGAGGACGCAATGACCCTTATCGAAATTGCCCTTGAGGAAAACGATCCTTCTCTTTATGACGAAGCTCTTCCGGAAGTTGAAAAGCTCGAAAAGGATATTGATGAGCTCAAGCTCACAACTCTTCTCACCGGTGAATATGATGAAGGCAACGCAATCATCACTTTCCATGCAGGTGCCGGCGGCACCGAAGCACAGGATTGGTGCCAGATGCTTTACAGAATGTACACCTCCTGGTGCAACAAACACCCGGACCTCAAATATACCCTTGTTGACTGGCTCGACGGCGATGAAGCCGGCGTTAAATCCGCAACCATCATTGTTGAAGGACCCAACGCCTACGGTTTCCTTAAATCCGAAAACGGCGTTCACCGCCTTGTAAGGGTTTCTCCTTTCGATGCTTCCGGCCGCCGCCAGACTTCCTTTGCTTCTCTCGAAGTTATGCCGGAAATCGAGGACGACAAATCCATCGAAATCAAAGAGGACGATATCAAAATGGAAGTTTACCGCGCTTCCGGTGCGGGCGGTCAGAAAGTTAACAAAACTTCCTCCGCAGTTCGCCTTATCCATATCCCCACCGGTATCACCGTTTGCTCCCAGATCGAGCGTTCCCAATATCAGAACCGCGAAGTCTGTATGAACATGCTCCGTTCCAAACTTGTTGAAATCAAAGAACGCGAACATCTCGAAAAAATCGAGGATATCAAAGGCGTTCAGAAAGAAATCACCTGGGGAAGCCAGATCCGTTCCTATGTTTTCATGCCTTACACCATGGTCAAAGACCACAGAACCGGTTTTGAAACCGGTAACGTCCAGGCTGTTATGGACGGCGAAATCGACGGTTTCATCAACGCTTACCTCAAGCAGATGAACAAAGGCCAGTTCGAAGGCGGAAACGACAATTTAGTTTAATCAATTGCGCCCTTTGTTAAAGGGGAGAGGGCCACATCGCGTAAGCGGTGGCGAGGGGATTCTTTGAAACGAATCAAAACAAATTAAAACCCGGCGGGAGATTCTCCCGCTGTTTTTATGGGTGATTATTATGATTAAAGCAGTTTTTATCGATATTGACGGAACTCTTCTGGATTTTGAGGCCTGCGTTGAGGAATCAATGCGCCTTGGTCTTACCGAAAACAAAATTGAATATAAGCCGGAGATGCTCGAAACTTTTCATAAAATAAACAACGGATTCTGGCGCGACCTTGAGCAGGGAAAAATCACTTTTGAGGAACTTCTGGAACGCCGTTGGGCAACGGTTTTTGAGGCTCTCGGAATCGATCTCAACGGTCCGGAATTTGAAACCTATTTCAGAAAACGCCTTCACGAAAGCGCAATTCCCATGGAAGGTTCTTACGAAACGCTTGAATATCTTTTTGGAAAATACCGCATTTTTGCCGCAAGCAACGGACCACACGAACAGCAGGTCGAAAGACTTCGCAAAGCGGATATGCTCAGATATTTTGAGGAAGTTTTCACTTCCGGAAAAATCGGTGCGGAAAAACCCGCAAAGGAATTTTTTGAATATTGCTTTGAAAAAACTGCGGATATAAAACCGGAAGAAAGCGCAATGCTCGGCGATTCCCTTACTTCCGATATGAAAGGCGGAAACGATTTCGGAATGAAGACCATCTGGCTCAACCTTAACGGAAAGGAAAAGCCGGAATGGTTGGATTTTGAGATAAAATCACTTCTTGAAGTTAAAGAAATTATATGATGAATCCCTCCGGCATTTTCACAGAAAATGCTACCTCCCTTTAGGCAAGGGAGGCTTATAAAGATAAAAAACAAAACCCTGCGGAATTTCCGCAGGGTTTTGTTTTTGTGGATTATAGAAAAGAGTTGGGGGAAATTATCTTACCATTACAAGGCCGCCGTTTACGCAGATTACCTGACCGTTGATGTAACGTGCGCCGTCGGAAGCAAGGAATACCATTACGGGAACAAGGTCGGTATCAACTTCACCCATATCGCCGAAGAGCGGGAACATCTGTTTAAGACCTGCTTTATAAGGTTCAACAACCGCGGGGTCTGCAGTTTCAAGCCAATATTTATACATAGGAGTTTTGATGGAGGGGTTTACGCAGTTGCAGCGAACATTTGCTTCACGTGCCCAGTCAAGAGCGATAGAACGGGTCCAGCCAAGAACAGCTGCTTTGGAGGAAGCATAGACTGCACCGTTGGGCATACCGGAAAGACCGGTATCGGAAGCATAGTTGATAATTGCGCCTTCAATGCCGTTTGCTTTAAAATATTTATAAGCTTCCTGGTTGGTCCAGACAGTGCCTTTGAAGTTTACACCCATAACAAAATCAATGTCTTCTTCTTCAAAGGTTTCTGCGGGTTTGTTGCGTTCAACACCGGCAATGTTTGCAAGAACGTCGAGTCCACCCATGATTTCGATTGCTTTTGCAAAGAATTCCTGAACAGCGGTTTTATCGGTGATGTCGCAGTGGAAATATGTTGCTTTTCCGGTTACGTTTTCCTGTGCGTTTGCTTCTGCTTCGGTGGTTTTGCCGCCTTCGTCGTTAACGTCGCAGAAAACGACCTGTGCACCTGCGCGGACATATCCTCTTACACAACCTGCAGCAATGCCGCTTCCACCGCCGGTTACGATTATTTTTTTGCCTTCAAGTTCCATTTACTTTTTCCTCCGTTTGCGTTATAATTTTGGTGACACATTTGTATCATAATTTAATCTTAATTAATTAATACATGAATGTAAATATTTTAACAAAAAACTGAAACAAACAAAGGTGATATGTATCATGAAAAGCGAAATTACCCTAAATGAAAGCGTAAAAGAAGCTATTGAGATTGCACTTATAAGACTTTTAAATAAGAAGGACATAAATAAAATAACAGTTACGGAACTTTGCGAAACTGCGGGAGTTGGAAGAAGCAGTTTTTATCGGAATTTTGGAAGTCTGGAAGATGCCGCAGTAAGCTATGTAAATAGGATATATAGGGAATATTTCAGAAATAATCCGGTGAATCCAAACGCTTATAAAAAACCCAATTTCTCATTTTTTCTTAAGGAAAGATATAAATTCGTAAAAGAACACAGGAATGATTTTACTGTTTTATACAAAAATGGGATTCTCTATAAATCCCTTCTGAAAATGGATCCGGAAATCAAAGCACAGTATCTTTTGGCGGATGTAAGTGAAAGCCGATATTTCAGCGCAATGGTAATGGGCTTTTCTGCAGGTGTAATTGAAGAATGGGTTGCCGGAGGAATGAAGGAAAGCGAAGAGGAACTTGCCGAGATAACAAAAGCCTGTCTTCTCGGAACAGTGAAACGCCTGAAAGATGCATTTTAATCAAAAAAAAACCCTGCTCATTCGAGCAGGGGTGTTTTTACAGTATCAAAGCACTTTTTCGTAAGCAACTCTCGGGTCGCCGTTTTCAAGATAGATGATTCCACATTTTTTGAAACCGCATTTTTCAAGAAGTTTCTGCATTCCTATGTTGTCTTCGTGAGTATCAACGCGGATTGAAGGAATTTTTTTGACTTCGCAGATTTTGTCAGCAAGACCCATAAGCGCGGTTCCCATTCCCATTCCGTGCCAGTCCGGGTTGATTCCGAGGCGATGAACAACAAGATAATTTTCTCCGTCGGTGAGCCATTCGCCTTCGATTTTATCGTAGGTGGGTTCGTTTCCGGCAATAAAAGCGCCGAAACCGATAAGGACTTCGCCCATATACATTACATAAAGGGCTTTTTGGTCAACGTCTTCGGCAAAAATTTCGCGGGAAGGATAGCCATCGACCCACTGATGAATGTTGTTTGCTTCAAAATATTCGCTTTTTATGCGGCGAACACAGCCGAGAACGGCAGGAATATCGGGTTTTGATGCGGGACGTACTTTCATTTTTTATTACTTCCTTTCAGTTAACGGTTTTTAAGGAATCTTATATCTTCGCCGACGAAGAGAAGCCTTTTATATTCGCCGAGAATACGGCTTGCGGTTCGTTCGGAATATCTTTCGGTAAGTTCCTTTACGGAAAGATTCGTGCTGATTATTGTCGGGCGGTTTTCATAAAGACGCTCGTTTATGAGATTTCCGATTGCGGCAGTGGTGAACTGGGAAGAAAATTCCGCGCCGAGGTCATCAATTATAAGAAGATCGCAGTCGGTATATTTACGCATAAATAAATCGCTTCCGGAATAGGAAAAATGTTCGCGCTCGAGATTTGAAACAAGCTTCTGTGCGGGAGCATAAACAACGCCGAAACCTTTTTCGGCCGCGGTTTTTGCAATGGAAAGGGAAAGATGGGTTTTTCCAAGTCCGGTTTTTCCGATCATTATTATGCTCGGAGAAGAAAGAGAAAAACCGTTTGCATAATTTATACAAAAATTGTAATAATTTTGCATTTTTCTGCGGGGGTTTGTTCCGTCGGAAGCACCGTTATCGACATAATAGGAAAGGTCAAAATTTTCGAATGAGCATTCGGCGGAGCCGGAACTTGCGGCAAGTTCCTTCTGCGCTTCTGCGCGGCAGATTTCTTTATAGCAATCGCAGAGCATTCCGTTTTTTCTTCCGGTGTCGCTGCAATTTTCGCAGGTGTAATGCGGTTCAAGGTAATCCGCGGGAAGACCGTTTTCGGAAAGAAGTTCGGCCTTCTGGCGCTTTGCGGCATCGTTTTGAGCATTGATTTCGGAAAGAACATCATCAAGGTTTTCATTTCCGCGAAGAACGAGCATGGAAAGGTTTGCCATTCGGCGGGAAAGTTCGGAATCTATTCTTCTTATTTCCGGAATTTTGGCATAAACATCGGCTTTTTTCAGTTCAGCAAGACGCTGTGCTCCGGTTCTGCGTTCCTCAAGAATTCGCTTTGCGGCGGCATAGACTTCGGAAGAATAGGCCATATCCTTTCAGCTTCCTTTCTTTAAAATTTTATAATAAATTACTACATTTTTAAATAGCGGTGCTCATAATGCTCAGATTACCGAATCATCGAGCATCATTCTGCGCTCAAGTTCATCAAGATCGAAGGAAGGCGACTTTTCTTCCGCCTTGTTTTTGTTTTCTGCGGCGGCTTCTGCGGGAGTTTTAATTCCCTTGCGGTGCCAGCTGATGAGCAGTTTGTTTATGTAAGGGAAGGAAAGCTTTGCGGTTTTTTCAATACATTTTTCGTATGCAAAATGTATAAGTTCCGGAGAAATATTGTATAAACGCCAGCTTTCCGCATATTCTTTTTCTTTGGCAACAAGGCTTCTGCCATAAATTTCAAGGCGGCGTTTAACTTCGCCTTCCCAGCTTCTGGCTTCGTTGAGAAAATGAATACGCTCTTCTGCGGATTCAATAGTATCGATTCCCGAATCCAGCCATTCAAGGGCGGTTTTCTGGATATAACGCAGATTTGTTTTTCCGATTCCGGCACAGTACTGAATTACCATACAAAGGATTTCCGGAGCAATTCCGGCGTAGGAAATGAGCCAGACGATTGTTTCGGTATCGGAACTTGTGAAGGTTTTTCCAAGAATCCTTTCCGCTTCGGAAAGAACATGGGCAATTCCGGAATCTTCTTCCTTAAGGCGGATAACCTCTTTCATAGTGAGTTTGGTTTCGGGCGGTTTGGGAATATCCTTTTTCTGTTCGGAAACCGCGGGGGATACCTTAGGAACGGAAACCGGCGCGGAAACGCCTTCACATTCAAGAATTCCTCTTCCGACCCAATAATCAAGAAGATCCTTTGCGTCATCGGGAAGGATCCCGAGTTCGGAAGCAACAATTTCCGGCGAAGTTTCCGAAAACCCCCGGCTTAAAGCGAAAAGAAGGACCCTGAGCTGACCGGCGGTACAGAGTTTTAAATTTTCGGTAGCTTCGTTCGGAACAAAAAAAGCTCCGCTGCCGCATTTTACAACAACACGATATGCCAATTCTCAGTCCTCCTTCAATAAAATTCAGTGAACTTCATTATACCACAATGAACTTTGTTTTGCACTATAAAAACGCAAAAAATATCCGGATAAACAAAAAAGCTCATTCCGAAGAATGAGCTTTTTTCTGGAGCGGGTTACGAGGCTCGAACTCGCTACCTCGACCTTGGCAAGGTCGCGCTCTACCAGATGAGCTAAACCCGCAAGTCATTTTTGACTGCTCGACTATTATATCGAATTCCTCGGGGTTTGTCAATAGGGTTTTGCAAAATTTTTTAAACTTTTTTCGAGCCTTTTTATCCCTTTTCACTTGAATAAAAAATGTTTCGGGTGTATAATAACGATGTAAAATTACGCAGAAAAGGAGGGTTCCGTATTATGACAGGCGATATGCATTGCCACACCACAATGTCCGACGGCTCAACCAGCCCGGAAATGCTCGTTCAATATGCTCTTGATGCGGGACTCGATTTTATTGCCGTTACCGACCACGATACTATGGCAGGCGCTCAGGTTGCCGTAAACATAGGAAAACGCAAAGGTCTCAGAGTTATTCCCGGTGTTGAAGTTTCAACTTATGATTCCAAAACCGGAAGAAATGTCCACCTTCTCTGCTATATGCCGAGAAAGACCGAAGAACTTGAAAAAATGATCAACAACACCCTTAAAAACCGCAACGAGGCAATCAGAGGGGTTGTTGAGGAAATTTCCAAAAAATATCCGATAACTTATGACGATGTAAAAAAAGCCGCAGGCGGAGCGCAATGTATCTACCGCCAGCATATCGCCTGTGCTTTGATGTACAGAGGATATACCAACGCGATTTTTTCTGAGCTGAACAGCGAATTTTTCGGAAACATTCCTTATGCTGTTGATTTTCCCGAGGTAAGGGAAGCGGCCGATGTGATTAACAGAAGCGGCGGAATTTGCTGCCTTGCCCATCCGGGAAGATATGACTCCATCGAACTTGCCTGGGAACTTGCCGAAACGGGAAAAATTCAGGCTATTGAACTTTCCCACCCGGCAAACAGCGAAAGCGACAGGGAAGAGATCGAAAAGATCATCAAAAAATATTGGCTTGTTCCATTGGGCGGAACCGATTATCACGGTTATTACAGCAGCCACCCGCATCCTCTCGGAACCTGCACAACTCCCGGCGAGGCTCTTGATGCTTTGCTGAAAGTAAGAGAAGAGCTTAATAAATAATTTTTCCGGGGCAGGGTGCAAAGGCGCCTTGTCCCGTTTTGTTTAATTTTTGAAGCGGAGATGACGGATTTTGTACGGAACTGACGACAGCGATATGAAAATTGTGGGAAAAAGGCTTCAGCCAATCGATGAAAGCGATATGGAAGCAAAGCTTTATAACCATGAACGCGAAAACGGAAACCTTGAAAAAGCGCACGATATAGGCAAATTTTTTGCGGAATCGCTTATGAGCGAAGAAGGTTTTGCCTATGAAAAAAACCGCGCTTCGGATTTTGAGGCAAGAAACCGCAGTATTCTTTTTGCCTTCACTGCTGACAGGGTTCTGAGCACCTTTATGCCGAACCATATAATTGCGCGTTCCGCTCAGAATGAATTTTTCGACGAAATACGCCGCAGAGATATCGGGCTTTATGAATCCATTTCACGTTCCGGCGCTTTTTCGATGTATCTTCTTTGCAGAAGAAGGGGAGACGGACGTTACACCGGAGTCGGAAGAGTTTATGCCGGGGTTGTCCGCAGACCGGATGATGATGCAACCGCCGCAAAAGGTGATGAGATTTATGAAAAATATTTTGATTTTTGCATTGAGCACATCAAAAATATAGAGTTCGCGTTTTGAGCACTGCAGCAAAAATTGAAAAAATGTCAAAAGGAGCCGAAAGGCTCCTTTTTTATACCCGTGATTATATGACTATGCTCAAAAAATTCACAAAAAGTTTACAATTTGCCGTCCCGTGCTCATCGTGAAAAAAATTGATGCTCAAAATACCGCAGACTTGCTTTAACTAACTAAAATGTCAATAGGAAAAATGAAAAAAAACTTTGTTTTATTTAACTATTTTTCACCTATTTCACTTTACAAATCAGGCCAATGACAGTATAATAATACTTGTATAAGACCGAAGTGCGTCTATAGGTGTGCCCTTGGACAAAACTTCGAAAATTTTTGGAACAGGAGGAAGTATCAAAATGTCTCAGAACACTGAATACTCTTTGCCGCCTCGCTCAATACAGGAGTATGTTCCCGGAAAGCAGGTCACTCTTGCCCACAGAATTTCCAAGCCGGACAGAATGATCTACAAAAAACTCGGTCTCACCGATGAGTTCACCGAGGCTATCGGCATCATCACCATCACACCCTCCGAAAGCGCAATCATCGCTGCGGATATCTGCACCAAAGCGGCAAGAATCAAACTTGGCTTTGTTGACCGTTTTTCCGGCGCAGTTGTTTTCGTCGGTGAAATCGGTGCAGTCGATTCCGCTCTCAACGCGGTTGTTGAACGCTTCGAGGATATGAAATATTCCACGGTAAAAATCACCAGAAGCTGATGGCGGAAGAAAAGAAACCTCGCAAAATAATTCTGATGGGGCGTTCAAGGGTCGGCAAAACCACGCTTCTTCAGGCAATGCATAACGAGGTTATTGAATATAAGAAAACTCAGGAGATAATCGTTCACGATGATGCAATCGATACTCCCGGGGAATATATAGATCAGAGCGGACTCTGGCGCGCCTGCATAGTTGCGGCTTGCGATGCGGATATAGTCGTTCTTGTGCATGACGCGGGAAACACCATGGGAAGACTTCCGCAGATGTTCAGCATGACATTTGCGAAACCCACCATCGGCGTTGTTACGAAAGTTGACGGCGCGACCGAAGAGGATATTGAAATTGCGGAAAATTTCCTCAGAATGTCGGGAGCGAGCAAAATCGTAAGAACAAGCGCCTATGATAAAACCGGCATCAAGGAATTGATAGATCTTATTGAAAACCTTGACCTCAGCGATTATTAAAAACGGCAATTTGTGCTTAGCATTTTAGATAGAATGAAAAGTCAAAGGAGATAAGAAGTATGAAAGAGAAAATACTCAGCGCAGGTATTGATATCGGTACTTCCACAACACAGGTAATTTTCAGCCGATTCACAATCGAAAACACTTCCGGCGAATACATGGTCCCGAGAATCGAGATCACCAACAAGGAAGTTGTTTACGAAAGCAAAATCTACACCACTCCTCTTATCGATGAAAGAACCATCGATGAAGACGCGGTACATAACATTATCGTAAGCGAATATGCGGCAGCAGGACTCAGAGCCGAAGATATCGACACCGGCGCAGTAATCATCACCGGTGAAACCGCAAGAAAAGAGAACGCAAGAACCGTTCTTAACTTCATGTCCGGCATGGCAGGCGACTTCGTTGTTGCAACCGCAGGTAACGACCTTGAAGGCGTTATCGCAGGACGCGGCGCAGGTACTTCCGCAATGTCCATCAAACAGCATGTCGTAACCGCCAACTGCGATATCGGCGGCGGTACTTCCAACATCGCGGTATTCAAAGAAAACCGTCCGGTAGATACCGGATGCTTCGATATCGGCGGACGCCTTATCAAGCTTGATTCCACCGGCAAGATCCTTTACATTTCCGACCATCTCGGAAAACTTTGCGCAAAACACAACATCAACCTTAAAGTCGGTAATAAAATCGAATATAAGGAAATCTATAAAGCATGCGTGCTCATGGCACAGGTTCTTGCAACCACCCTCGGTTTCAAAACCTTCGACATGGATGACCTTGCAATCATGACCACCGACCATCCGCTTCACGACCTTGAGGAAATCAAGTTCGTAACTTTCTCCGGCGGCGTCGGCAATCTCATCTATCATCCTTATGAAGGAAAAGATGACTTCCCCTATAACGACATCGGCGTCGTTCTTGCAAGAGCCATCAACGAAGTATTTGCTCCGTTTATGGATAAAGTTGTTGAACCGGCAGAAACCATCCGTGCAACCGTTATCGGTGCAGGTACCCAGACAATGGAACTTTCCGGTTCCACCATCGCTTTCTCCCAGAACACCAAGCTTCCGATCAAAACCATTCCGGTAATCAAGCTTGCTGAAGAAGCGGAACAGTTCAGCCCCAGCGATTTTGCAAAACATCTCGAGCCCATGCTCGAATGGTACAATGACCCCGACGAAGGTCAGGAACTTGTTGCACTTTCTCTTAAAGGCGCCAACTGCCCGCTGTTCAAAGAGATTGAACGCTATGCAGACCTCATCATCGCAGGTATGCAGCCCATCATCAAATCCCAGCATCCGCTTATCGTTGTTATCGAAGAGGATATGGGCAAGAGCCTTGGACAGAACCTTATGGTTAAACTTAACAGAAGTAAAGATATCATCTGCATCGACTCTGTAAGAACCAACCAGGGCGACTACATCGACATCGGCGAACCGCTTATGCACGGAAGAATCCTTCCCGTTGTAGTAAAGACTCTTGTATTTAATTAAAGGAATAAATAAGATTTATATATTTTAATAAGGTTTGGGAAAGGGGGAAATCCCGCAAACAATAAATTTTCCACCACTAGGCATCCAAATTTTATAAAGGAGTGAGAATTTTTGATTCTGAAAGCAAAATTATTTGGACAGGTCTATGAGTTCAAAGACGTAAAAGACGTACTTGCTAAAGCAAACGAACTCAAATCCGGTGACCAGCTCGCTGGTATCGCTGCAGAAACCATGCAGGAGCGCATTGCTGCAAAACAGTGCCTCGCAAACCTCACTATTAAGGACATCTACGAGAACCCCGTAGCTCCTTACGAAGAGGACTCTGTAACCCGTATTATCCAGGACGGCATCAACTTCACCATTTATGAAGAGATCAAAAACTGGACTATCGCAAAACTTCGTGAATTCATCCTTGATGACCACGTAACCGGCGATCAGATTAGACATATCTCTGCTGGCCTTTCTTCTGAGGTTGTTGCAGCTGTTACCAAACTTATGTCTTCTCTCGACCTTATGATCGGTGCAAGAAAACTCCCCATCTACAGAACTTGTGTTACTACCTGCGGTGCACCTGACAGACTTTCTTTCCGTCTTCAGCCTAACCACACCACCGACGACGTAGATGGTATGAAAGTTTCCTACTGCGAAGGTTTCTCCTACTGCACCGGTGACGCACTCTTCGGTATGAACCCTGTTGACGACTCCCTCGGTGCTGTTGAAAGAACTATGAACAGCTATCAGGAATTCGTTGAAAGATGGGAAATTCCTACCCAGTCCTGCTGCCTCTGCCACGTAACCACTGCTATGGAATGCATCAAAAACGGTGCTCGTGAAGCTCTCTGCTTCCAGTCCATCGCTGGTTCCCAGATCGCTAACGAAGCATTCGGTATCACCCCCGAAATGCTCGATGAAGCAGAAGACCTTATGCACCATTACGGCGTAGCTGATGGTCCCGACGTACTCTACTTTGAAACCGGTGAAGGCGCAGAGCTTTCTTCCGATGGTCACTGGGGTGCTGACGAACTTACCATGGAAGCTCGCTGCTATGGCTTTGCAAAGAGATATCATCCGTTCCTCAACGACTCCGTTGTAGGTTTCATCGGACCTGAATACCTTTACGATGCAAAACAGGTTGCTCGTGCAGGTATGGAAGATATGTTCATGGGTAAACTTTCCAACATTTCCATGGGCTGCGACGCTTGCTACACCAACCACATGAAATGCGACCAGAACGACAACGAGAACCTCCAGATTCTCCTTGCTGCTGAAGGATGCAACTTCTTCATGGGCGTACCTTGCGCAGACGACTGCATGCTCATGTACCAGTCCACTGGTTACCATGACAACCACGCAACCCGCCAGGCTCTTGGCAAAAAACCTCTTGCTGAGTTCGAAAAATGGGCTCAGAAGATGGGCTTCCTCGAGGAAGACGGCCTCACCCTTGGCCCGAACGCCGGTGACGCTTCCGTACTTTTCTAATTTAAGAAAAAGTGCGTAAAATATATTTGACGGGAGGATATACAAATAATGGTATCTGATGACAAACTTAAAGAGATTATCGCTCAGGTTGTCGGTGAAATGATGAAAGAAGCTCCCGCTGCAAAAGCTACCACCAAAGCTTGCTGCTGCGAAAATGTTTCTGATGACGATCTTGAAGATCTTACCGCTTATGAGCTTAACGAGTGGTACCAGGTTCCTAACGCAAAAGACGAAGCAGAGTACAGAAGACTTAAAATGGTTACCCCTGCACGTCTTGGTGTATGGCACTGCGGTCCTCGTGAAATGACCAACACCATGCTCCGTTTCCGTGCTGACCACGCTGCAGCACAGGACGCAGTTTTCAATGAGTTCCCCAAAGCATTCCTCGAAGAACGTGGAATCCTCGAACTCCAGTCTCGTTGCGACAGCAAAGATACTTATCTTACCAGACCTGACCTTGGCAGAAGACTTTGCGAAGAATCTGCTAACACCCTTAAAGGCTTCTATAAAAAAGCTCCTCAGGTTGTTGTATTCGCAACTGACGGCCTTTCCGGCACTGCAATCGAAGCTAACTACGACATCGTTATCCCCGCAATCATGAACGGTCTTAAAGCACACGGAATCGAAGCAGGCGAACCCTTCTTCGTAAGATATGGCCGTGTAGCTTGCCAGGACGAAGTTTCTGAAATAACCGGATGCGACGTTTGCGTATGCCTCGTTGGTGAAAGACCTGGTCTTGCAACCGCAAAATCCATGTCTGCATACATCACCTACAAAGGCACCATCGGCATGTCCGAAGCAAGACGTACCGTTGTTTCCAACATCCACAATGCTGGTACCCCTGCGGCTGAAGCTGGTGCACATATCGCTGATATCGTTGACATCATGCTCAAAGAAAAAGCTTCCGGTACTGACCTCAAGCTCTAATATTAACTTATTTTATAAATTATTAATTGCTTGATAATTGCGTTTAACGCAAATTTTATCTACCTTAAAATTTAAAGGAGGTACATATCGTGAAATACGATGAACTTAGAACTACTGTACTGATGATCAAGGTTATCCCGAGCGTAAGCCCTGACCTCCAGAAACAATGGAATATGCCCGAAGGCCACAGATCTGTTGGCTTCTTCTCCACTGACTGCGATGATGTAGGTTACACTGCAGTTGACGAAGCAACCAAAAAGGCTGACGTTAAAGTCGTACTTGCAAAATCCATGTACGGCGGCGCTGGCTGCGCACAGCAGAAATATGCTGGTGAATTCATCGGCATGCTCTCTGGCCCTAACCCTGCAGAAGTAAAAGCTGGTCTTGCTGCTGCATTCGATCTTATCAATGCTGACTGCACCTTCTATTCTGCAAACGAAGATGACACTGTTGCATACTATGCATACACCATCTCCAGAACTGGTTCTTACCTTTCTGAATGCGGCGGCATTCCTGAAGGCACTCCTATCGCATACCTTATCGCTCCGCCTGTAGAAGCACAGTATGGTCTCGATGCTGCTCTTAAAGCTGCTGACGTAAGAATGTGCTGCTATTTCGAGCCTCCGTCTGAAACCAACTTCTCCGGTGGTTACCTCACTGGTACCCAGTCTGCTTGCAAAGCTGCTTGCGATGCATTTGCAGATGCAGTTGTTTTCTGCGTAGAGAACGCTCTCAAATACTAATTTAAACCTTTTGACGATTTAATTTAAGATACTCATTATATCTGAAATTTAAACGACAGGAGGTGACGGATTATGAGTACTGGCGCACTGGGAATGCTGGAAACTTATGGTCTGATCGCCGCTATCGAAGGACTCGATGCTGCTGTTAAAGCAGCAAACGTAACCCTCTGCGGATTCAAATACGTCCAGGGCGGACTTGTTTGCTTTTTTGTAACCGGCGATGTCGGTGCAACCAAAGCAGCAATTTCTGCCGGCGAAATTGCCGCAGACAGAGTTGGCAAGGTCATTTCTTCCCATGTAATCCCGAGGCCCGCAGGAAGTACTTCTATTATTGCTTCCTATAAGGAACACCCCGCCGGTAGACGCCGCGGAACCGGTATTCACAAACGTGAATTCCCTGCTAATACTCCTGTGAAATCGGAACCGGCCGCAAAGCCCGAAGAACCGAAATCCGTCCCGGAAAGTACTACTGAAACTGTCGGTTATACCGAGGAAGCCCTCAGAGAGATGAAAACCACCGATCTGAGAAAGCTTGCCCGCGAAATTCCCGACATCGGTCTTACCAAGATCGAAATCAGAGACGCGAAAAAGGATCCGCTCGTAGAGGCGATTCTGAAAGCACAGAAAAAATAACTAAAGGAGCAATATAATATGCTGCAAGATAGAGATTTGCTTTCTGTGCAGGAAGCCCGCGACATGATTAAAAAAGCACGTATTGCTTTTGAAGCCGCAAAGCTTCTTAGTCAGGAGCAGATAGACAAAATTGTTAAAGCTATGTCTGAAGCTGCCTATGCTCATCGTGAAGACCTTGCCAAAATGGCAGTTGAAGAAACCAGCATGGGTAAATATGAAGACAAAATCATTAAGAACACTCTCGCTGCAAAAGCTGTATATGAAGCAATCAAAGACATGAAAACTGTCGGTATCGTTGCTGAATATCCTGAGAAGAAGATGTTCGAAGTCGCTGTACCTGTTGGTGTAGTCTGCGGTATCGTACCCTGCACCAACCCCACTTCTACCACTATCTACAAATCCATGATTTGTATGAAATCCGGTAACCCCGTTGTTTTCAGCCCCCATCCTTCTGCAAAGAACTGCATCGCAAAAACCTGCGAAATCCTTTGCGAAGCTGCTGAAAAAGCTGGCGCACCTAAGAATATGTTCCAGTGCCTTACCACTCTCAGCATGTCCGGAACCCACGAGCTCATGACCAACGCTGGCGTTAACATGATCCTCGCAACCGGCGGCCCCGAAATGGTAAAAGCTGCATATTCCTCCGGTGTTCCTGCACTCGGTGTAGGCGCTGGTAACGTTCCTGCATTCATCGATCACACTGCAGACGTAAAACTTGCTGTTAAGAGAATCTTTGCTTCCAAAACTTTCGATAACGGCGTAATTTGCGCTTCTGAACAGTCCATCGTTGCAGAGAACTGCATCAAAGACCAGGTCCTTGAAGCTGTTAAAGCTGAAAAAGGCTACATCATGAACGACGAAGAATACGCAAAACTCTGCAAAATCTTCACCAGACGTCCCGGCAGCGTTAACCCCGCTATCGTTGGCCGTCCTGCAACCAAGATCGCTGCTATGGCTGGTCTTGATGTTCCTGCAGATACCAGAGTTCTTTGCTATTGCGAAAAAGGCGTCGGCGACGAATATCCTTTCTCCATCGAGAAACTTTCTCCTTGCCTTGCTCTTTATTTCGAAGAAGATTGGCAGGCATGCTGCGAACGCTGCATCCAGCTTCTTGAGTTTATCGGTATCGGTCACTCTCTTGCAATGCACACCAATGACGAAAACGTCATCCGTGAATTTGCACTCAAGAAACCCGTTTCCCGTATTCTCGTTAACACTTCTTCCGCACAGGGCGGCGTAGGCGCAACCACCAACCTCATGCCCTCCCTTACTCTCGGATGCGGCGCTGTTGGCGGTTCTGCAACCAGCGATAACGTTTCTCCTCTCAACCTCATCAACCTCCGCCGCGTCGCTTATGGCGTAAGAGAGGCATGGGATCTTGTAGAAGCACCCGCTGAAAAAGAAGAACTCGATGCAGAAGCCATTGCAAAAATGGTAATTGCTGCACTGAAAGAGCTTTAATTCTCTTTCATAACTATAATAGGTAGAACCAGGGGAATTGCCCCAATTTTTAAGGAGGTACTATCACAATGACTGATAAACAAGCACTCGGTATGATCGAGACCAGAGGCCTTGTCGGCGCTATCGAAGCAGCCGATGCCATGGTTAAAGCTGCTAACGTCACCCTCATCGGCAAAGTACATGTCGGCGGCGGACTTGTAACCGTTTTCGTTCGCGGAGACGTTGGTGCAACCAAAGCTGCAACCGATGCAGGTGCTGCTGCTGCAGACCGCGTTGGCGAGCTTAAATCCGTTCACGTAATCCCGAGACCCCACGAGGAAGTTGAATACATTCTTCCTTCTCTCGAGAAATAATTAATCACCTTTTAAGGAGGAAGACACGATGGCTGAGAAATTAGCACTTGGCATGATCGAGACCAAAGGTCTTGTTGGAGCCATTGAGGCTGCCGATGCTATGGTTAAAGCCGCAAATGTCACCCTCGTTGGCAGAGTAATCGTTGGTGGCGCCCTCGTAACCGTATTCGTACGTGGTGACGTCGGCGCTACCAAAGCTGCTGTTGACGCTGGTGCAGCTGCTGCAGACCGTGTTGGCGAGCTTATCTCCACTCATGTCATCCCGAGACCCCATGAAGAGGTCGAGTATGTCCTCCCGTCCATCGAATAATTCTGAATATTGATTTGGAATTATAAGTATTATTAGATGGGGGTGATATTATGAAAGTCATTACCGAGATGGTGCTCCGCAATGAGCTTAAAGGCGAATGCCCTCCTGTGTACTATGTACCGAAGGACAAACTCCTTTCTCCTGCCGCAAAGGAATATCTGAACCAGCTCAAAATCAAAGTTGAGTTCGGTGACCCGCCGGCAGCTCCTGCGCCTGCAGCATCCAATAACAAAGGTTCCGCAATCAGCGATACTCCTGTCGGAGCAAAATACGTTGATGAACTTACCGGAGCTTTTTATGTCAAAAAGCCGGAGTATATGTGCCAGCTTTTCGGTAATAGATTGGTTTATAAAAATCATCCAAGGATTGCTTTCCGCGGTAAACTTGACAGCATGAGTTCCACTGTGGTCCAGATCCAGGCAGAAATTGCCGCGACCAGCGGACCCCAGAAACTCATCGACGATCTTGGTGACATCAACAAGGTGCTCAACCAGATCATGTACTGTGAAGTTATGGATGAAGAAATGGGCGTAATGAACATTCTCGGACTTACTCCGGAAGAACTTCGCGCTCGTTCCCACAATCCGCAGAAGTATTTTAACATTAAGCAGATGCTTCTCCCTAACTATACTATGGGAGTTGATTACACCAAACTTAATGTGCTCCGTGCGAAAGTACGTGAGCTTGAGCTTGCTGCTCTCGATTGCTTTGTTGACGGCAAAAACGTCAAACAACCCGAGATCATCAGGACTCTCAACCGCCTTTCCAGTGCATTCCACATCATGATGTGCATGTATCTGGCAGGTGAATATAAATAATTTAGGAGGAGACTCATGGCTGTAGAAAAAGTCGTAGAGGCCGTTATTGATGAAATCAGAAACGCCGGACTTGTTCAATTGGAGGTCTCCGCCAGACACGTGCATCTTGACAAAGAGTGTGTAGAAGCACTTTTCGGCAGAGGCTATCAGCTTACTCACGTAAGAGAACTTAGCCAGCCCGGTCAGTATCTTGAGCAGGAGAGAGTTGACGTTGTTGGTCCGAAAGGCACCTTCAAAAACGTCGCAGTTCTCGGCCCGGAGAGAAAGCACGTTCAGGTTGAGGTCTCGTTCAGCGATGCTTTCGCCCTTGGAATCAATCCCCCGATCAGACAGTCGGGAGACACCAAAGGTTCCGCAAGCGTAAAACTTGTTGGTCCCAAAGGTGAAATTACTATTGACGAAGGCGCAATTGTCGCTCTTCGCCACGTTCACATGACTCCCGAAGATGCAGAAAGACTCGGCCTTGTTGATAACCAGGTCGTTTCCGTAGAAGCTCTTACCGACAGAAGAACCATCTTCCCGGATACCGTAATCAGAGTTTCTCCCAATTTCCGCACCAGAATGCATGTTGACGTTGACGAAGCCGGCGCCGCACATATTGCTGGTTTTGCACTTGGCAGAATTATTAAATAAGGATGTATTTAGAAAATGGTCGATCTTGAAACAATAAACGCATACATGGCTCGTGTTACCGAGACCGAAACTATCGTTCACAAGCCGTGTTCCAATAAGCTTAAGGTTGGCGTTGACCTTGGTACCGCTTATATCGTAATCGTTGTTCTCGATGAGGACAACAACCCCGTTGCCTGCGAAAAGCAGTTTGCACAGGTTGTCAAGGACGGCGTCCTTGTTGATTACGGCGGCGCTTGCAGAATTCTCAGAGAGCTGAAGAAAAAGCTTGAAGACCGTCTCGGTGTTGAGCTTACCGAAGCAGCTATCGCGATGCCTGCAGGAACCGAATCCAGCACCAAGACCCACAAATATTGTGTTGAGGGAGCAGGTTTTGACGTTATCAACGTCCTTGATGAACCTACTGCCGCAAACGCCATCTATGGTATTACCGACGGTGTCGTAGTTGACATCGGTGGCGGTACCACAGGCCTTGCTATCTTCAAAGACGGCAAAGTAGTTGAAGTCGATGACGAGCCTACCGGTGGTACCCACCTTTCTCTCGTTCTTGCCGGAAGCTACGGAATTTCTTTCGAGGATGCCGAGAAGATCAAAACCGATTACACCAGACACAGAGAGATTCTCCCTATTGTCAAACCTGTAATCGAAAAGATGGCCACTATCGTAAAAAAATATACATCCAGATATAACATCGACACCATCTATCTTTGCGGTGGTACTTGCTGCCTTACCGGAATGGAGAAAGTGTTCGAAGATACAGTTGGCATCAAAACCATTAAACCCGCGGACCCGTTCCTGGTTACACCTACCGGTATAGCCATGAACTGCCTGGTCGAAGACGACCAGTGACCATATCTTTTCCAATGGAAATGCATTGAAAAAGAAGGTGATAATTATGGATATGGATTTGTTAATTGAGCTTGCAGTCCGTGCCGTAAAAGCTTATCTTGAAAAAGAAGGCGTTGTTGCGGCAGCAGCACCGGTGGAACCCAGAAAAGCTCTTGTTCTTACTGAAGAACACTGCGGCGAAACCTGTTCCATCGAAAACTACGGAAGTGAGCTGTGCAAAGTTGATTGTGCTCTTGCACAGAATTACGAAGTCAATGTTGATGATTACGACGTTGTCGTTGTCAGAAGCATGACTAACAGCAATTTGTTCAAGATCGCCAACGGCTGCACTGACAATAAGTTCCTTGCCCTTGCGGCCGAAGCGATCCTGAAGGGTAAACGCGTAATTATGGTTAAAGAGTGCGTTGAAATTCTCAAATATGCAGAAACCGCACCCAAAGCTCTGTATAATAACATTTATAAGAATCTCCAGATTCTCCTCGACAGCGGCGTTGAGCTTGTTGAAGAGGAAAACGTAAAAACCGCCCTTACCGACGGTATTAAAGTTCCGGCAGAAGTTCCCGCAACTCCGGCTCCCGCAGCCGTAAAAGAGGAAGCTCCGGCTCCTGCTCCTAAAGCAGAATCCGCAGATTCCGTCCTTGTGCTCACAAAACGCGTTGTAACTGAAAGAGATATTAAAGAAGCTGCTGCAAAGCACTATAAAAAGATTCAGCTTCCCGAGAAGCCTGTAATCACTTATCTCGCTAAAGATACCGCATTTGAGCTTGGCATCGAACTTCTCTGATATTTAACGGAGGTATTACCTAATGAGAATTGGTGTAGTAATAGGCAGTGTTTGGGCAACCAGAAAAGAACCCAAACTCGAAGGACTCAAACTTCTTATTGTTGCTCCTCTTGACTACAAGATGAAAGGCAACACAACCCGTGAACCGTATATTGCGGCTGACGTTGTTGACGCCGGTATCGGCGACAGAGTCCTTATCGTTAACGGTAACCCGGCAAGATATGCCGTCGGAACCAGTGTGCCTATCGATGCCGCGATAGTTGGTGTTATTGATGACACCGTTCTTTCCAATCTTGAATCTTTTCAGTAATTGAGAAAGAATGAACCTTGAAAAATCCTGTTTTTCCGTTTCAAAAAACAGGTACATTATTGTCATTCAAGGAAAAGTATGCAACTGATTATAATACATATTTGCGCTTTCGATAAGCGGCCTCCTTTTGGAGTATCACGCGCAAGCTTTCAGTATTTGGTTTTCTTTTGCATACGAACCTTTTATGAATATAGTTTGAGATATAACTTAAATTTTTTAGGAGGTCAATATTATGTTCGATTTCTCTGAACTCGTTGCAGCATGGAACGAAACCCTTCCTCTCTTTGGACAGTCCGTTTCTGCTTGGGTTGATGGCCTTGCAATCAACTCTGTTGTTGTTATGATCATGATGCTCTTCATGCTCTGGGGCGCAATTGACAAAATTATGGGTAACAAATTTGGTTATGGCGAACAGTGGGAAGAAGGCCTTAACTGCATGGGCCCGCTCGCAGTATCCATGGCTGGTGTAGTAGCAGTTGCTCCTATCCTTGCTCTCGTACTCAACCCCATCGTTGGACCTATCTACGGCCTTGTTGGCGCAGATGCTTCCATGTTTGCTACCACCCTTCTCGCTTGCGACATGGGCGGTTATCCTCTTGCTATGGCTATGGCTGCTAACGAAGCAATCGGTAACTATGCTGGTCTTATCCTCGGCACCATGATGGGCCCGACCATCGTATTCACCATCCCCGTAGCTCTTGGTATCATTGCTCCCGAAGACAGATCTTACCTCGGCGCAGGTACTCTCGTTGGTGTTGTAACCATTCCTGTAGGCTGCATTGCTGGTGGTTTCTGCATGAACGCAATGACTTCTTACAAACTTTCCGTTGGTGAAATCTTCATCAACATGATCCCTGTTGTTATCATCGCTGCTGCTATCGCTGCTGGCCTTTGGTTCGCTCCTTCCGCAATGATGAAAGGCTTCGACAAATTCGGTACCGGCATCACCATTTTCATCACTGCTATGACCGCTATCGCAATCTTCGAAACCAACACTGGTATCCTCTTCCCGCTCTTCAGCGACATGGTTGACGTAACCAGAACCGGTGCTGTTAACGCATACGACGCTGGTACTTCCGGCCTTGCATCTGGTCTTCTTACCTGCGGTAACATCGCTATCGTTCTTGCTGGTGCATACCCCATGGTAAAATTCATCACCGACAAATTCGGTAAAGCTCTCGAAAAACTCGGCGCAATGCTCGGCATGAACGCTGCAGGTTCTGCAGGTCTTGTTGCAACCCTTGCTAACAACATCGCAATGTTCAACATCCTCAAAGACATGAACCCGAAAGCAAAACTCCTCAACTGCGCATTCGCAGTATCCGCAGCATTCGTATTCGGCGACCACCTCGGCTTCTGCGCTGGTAACAACGCTGAAATGATCGGCCCGATGATCGTTGGTAAACTTGTTGCTGGTATCCTTGCAGTAGTTCTCGGCCAGTTCATGGCTCCCGCACTTCTCGCAAAAATCCCCGGCGCTGACAAATAATTAATTTAAATATTAGTTGTTTTTCAATGCTACCTTTTTGGAGCGCCTATTGCCGCGATAGGCGCTCCTCTTAAAGATTTTTTAAACAAGGCTCCTTCGAGCCCTTATTCTTATACAGAAGGAGGCGCATATCAATGAACATCAGTGAAGAACTGATTAAGGAGATTGTCGCCAAAGTCTGCGCAAATATGAACGAAGCAGATAGCGTTCCTTTTGAAAGAAACGTTCTCTCCAACGGCATGATGAGCATCAAAACTGCAACTGTTGAGTGCGAGCCTTTCCCCTTCGAAATCGGCGATGCACAGGACAAAACTTTTGCAACCGACGTTCTTTCTCTTGAAGAATCTCCTCGTCTTGGCGCTGGCGTAATGGAAATGAAAGCAGGAGCAGAGTTCCCCTGGACCCTTAACTATGATGAAGTTGAATACATCATCGACGGTACCATCGTACTCAAATCCGAAGCTGGCAACGTAACTGCACATGCAGGCGATATGACCTATATCCCCAAAGGCACCAGCATTCATTTCTCCACCCCCGATTACGTAAGATTCATTTACGTAACCTACCCTGCAGACTGGGCAAATCAGTAATTTATTATTGATTTAAAAAACACCGCTTTGGCGGTGTTTTTTTGTGTCCGAATTTTGCTTTTCGGTTGTTATAAAATTCGTTTTGTGATAAAATATACATGGATTTTTAATGAAGCGAGGCGAAAAAATGCCTGATTATAAAATAATCGACGTACATAACCATATCTATCCGGAAAAAATTGTGAGCAAAGCAACGGACGCCATCGGAGATTTTTACGATATCGATATGCAGCATCTCGGAACCGGCAATGAACTTGTTGCGGCAGGGAAGAAGGCAGGAATTGAAAAATTTGTGGTTTGTTCCGCTGCAACAACTCCCGCGCAGGTTCAGATAATAAATAACTTTATTGCGTCGGAATGTGAAAAACATCCGGAATTCATCGGATTTGGAACTTTGCATCCGGGTTTTGAAGATTGCGAAACGGAAATTAAAAGAATGAAGGAAATGGGGCTCACCGGAGTGAAACTCCATCCGGATTTCCAGAAGTTTTATATAGATGATCCAAAAGCTTTGCCTATGTTCAAGGCGATTCGTGATAACAATATGTGGCTTATAGTACATCTCGGTGACGACAGATTTGAATATTCTCAGCCGGAAAGAATGGCAAAAGTTCTTGATGAAGTTCCGGGACTTAAGCTTATCGGCGCCCATTTCGGAGGATACCGCAGATGGGAATCCGCTCTCGATGTTTATAAACCCGGGACCCTTTATTTTGATATTTCCAGCTCGCTCCATTTTATGAGCAAGGAGCTTGTTTTTAAGTTTTTTGATCGCTTCGGAATCGAAAATTTCTTTTGGGGAACGGATTTTCCGATGTGGGATCATAAGGAAGAACTGGAACTTTTCTTCAGCCTTGGGCTTTCGGAAGAACAGAACAGAATGATTCTTTATGATAATTTTGCGAAGGCTTACGGACTTTAATTTTAGCTAAAATTTCATAGAAAAAATTATAAAAAACGCCCAAAAATGCTTGACAGTTGGGCGTTTTTCCTTTATAATAATATGGTAATTGTAAAGCAAATTACTTTACAAAAAAGGAGGTGAACACAATGCCGAAGGATATGAATATTTCGCTTCTTTTCGATTTTTATGGCGAAATCTTAACCGAAAAACAGCAGGACGTAATCGATTATTATTATAACGACGACCTTTCCCTTGCGGAAATTTCCGAGCACCTCGGTATAACAAGGCAGGGTGTTCGCGATTCCATAAAAAGGGCGGAAGCGACCCTTCTTGAAATGGAAGAAAAGCTCGGCCTTGCAAAACGTTTCCGCGAGATTCAGCGCGGACTTGATACTATCATTTCCGAAGCCCACGCTATCGAAGACGACAGCATCCGCGGAGCCACTATCAGAGATATCACCCAGCACACCATGAAAATTGTGGAAGTTGCGGCACATCTTAACGATTAACGGAGGAACAAAATGGCATTTGAAGGATTATCCGATAAGCTTTCCTCTGTTTTTAAAAAGCTCAGAAACAAAGGTAAGCTTACCGAAAGCGACGTAAAAGCCGCCATGCGCGAAGTTCGTCTTGCTCTTCTTGAAGCGGACGTCAACTATAAAGTTGCGAAGGATTTTGTCGCAAAAGTAAGCGAAAGAGCTGTTGGCGCGGAAGTTCTCGAAAGCTTAACTCCAGCCCAGCACGTTATTAAAATAGTTAATGAGGAACTCACCGCTTTGATGGGCGAATCCAACGCAAGGATTCAGTTCTCCACCAAAATTCCGACGATTATTATGATGGTCGGTCTCCAGGGTTCCGGTAAAACCACCCATTCGGGAAAACTTGCTCTCCATTTCAAAAAAATGGGAAGAAGACCGCTTCTTGTTGCCTGTGACGTTTATCGTCCCGCGGCAATCGACCAGCTTAAAGTTGTTGGAAGCCAGATTGACGTTCCTGTTTTCGAAATGGGACAGATCGAACCTCTCACTATTGCGAAAAAAGCGGTTGCTCACGCAAAGGATTACGGCAACGATATCGTAATTCTGGATACGGCGGGTCGTCTTCATGTTGATACCGAGCTTATGGATGAACTCCAGGGTCTTAAAGACGAATTCAAACCAGAAGAAATCCTGCTTGTAATCGACTCCATGACCGGTCAGGACGCAGTAAACGTTGCCGATGCTTTTAACCAGAAACTCGGCATCACCGGTACTATCCTCACCAAACTGGACGGCGATACCCGTGGCGGTGCGGCTCTTTCCGTAAGGGCAGTTACCGGCGCACCTATCAAATTCATCGGTACCGGCGAAAAACTCACCGATCTTGAAGCTTTCCACCCGGATCGAATGGCTTCCAGAATCCTCGGAATGGGCGACGTTCTTACTCTTATCGAAAAAGCGGAAGAACAGTTCGACGCAAAACAGGCCGAGGAAATGGCCAAAAAAATGGGCGAAAACAGCTTTGACCTCAACGATTTGCTTGCCCAGATGAAACAGGTCAAAAAAATGGGTTCACTCAGCTCGATAGTTTCCATGCTTCCCGGCGCAAAAGCAAAACTTACCGATGAGCAGGAAGCCGAAGGCGAAAAACAGCTTCGCAGAACCGAAGCAATCATCAATTCCATGACAAAAAAAGAGAGGGCAAAACCCTCCATTATCGATGCAAAACGAAAGAGAAGAATTGCGGCAGGTTCCGGAACGGAAGTTTCCGACGTTAACCGCCTTCTCAAGCAGTTTGAACAGATGCAGAAGATGATGAAACAGCTTTCCGGAAACGGAAAACAGGGCAGAAAAATGCGCCAGATGTTAAGCCAGATGGAAAACCAGGGCGGAAACTTCGGCGGCGGTTTGCCCTTTTAATCAAAGGTCTTTAGGCGAAAAGCCAAATGATAAAAAAGTTTTAAATTTTATTTATTCATAGGAGGAAAACACAATGTCCGTTAAAATCAGACTGCGCCGCATGGGCGCTAAAAAAGCTCCCTTTTACAGAATCGTAGTAGCAGATTCCCGTTATCCCAGAGATGGCCGTTTCATCGAAGAAGTTGGCTACTATGATCCTACCAAAGAACCTTCCGTAATCAAAGTTGACAAAGAGAAAGTTGAAAAATGGATCGCTTCCGGCGCACAGCCCACCGATACCGTTAAAGCACTTCTCAAAATCGAAGGCGTTCTCTAATGCCGGAGGGTTTCAACATGGAAGAACTGCTTGCTGTAATCGCACGCGGTCTTGTTGAGGATAAGGAAGCTGTTTCCGTAACCGTTGATGAACCGGACGAAGAAGGCACCGTTGTTTACCATCTTCATGTTGCCGCATCCGATATGGGAAGAGTTATCGGTCGCCAGGGAAAAATTGCCCGCGCGATCCGTACCCTTATGCGCACAGCTGCGAACCGTGCCGGCAAGAAAGTTGCTGTCACGATCGAATAATTTTCGAAAAACAAATTCCCTCGTCAAAGAAATTTGACGGGGGAATTATGGAATTATAAGAGGTTTTATTATGAAAAAGCAGTTTCTTGAAGTTGGCGAAGTTGTTGCGATCCATGGACTTCGCGGCGATCTGCGCCTTTATCCCTGGTGCGATCCGGGCGATATAGAGCGCAGCGCAAGAATGTATCTTGATGAAAACGGCGAGCAGGAATATCGTGTTTCTTACGCAAAACCGCATAAAAACGTTTATCTCGTCAAGCTCAAAGGCGTTGATAACCCCGATGACGCAAGAAAATTCATTGGAAAGGTCCTTTATATGAACCGCAACGATATTCCGATGAAAGCGGGAGATTATTTTATTCAGGATATAATCGGTCTTAAAGTTGTTGATGCCGAAAACGAAACCGTTTACGGTGAAGTTTCCGACGTTGCACCTACCGGTGCCAATGATATTTACTGTGTTTGTGGTACGGACGGAAAAGAAACCTGGATCCCTGCAATTCCGCAGGTAATCAGCAAGGTAGATGTAGACGGAGGCATTCTTGAAATAACTCCGATGAAAGGACTTTTTGACGATGAGGATTGATATTGCAACCCTTTTTCCGGAAATGTGCGAAGCGGTGCTCAGCACCAGCATTATCGGAAGGGCGAGAAAAGCCGGTTTTATCGAAGTTTATTGCCATAATATCCGTGATTTTTCCGAAGATAAGCACCAAAGGGTCGATGCTGCGCCTTATGGCGGCGGAAACGGAATGTTAATGCAGGCAGACCCGATTTTTAAATGTTATGAGCACGTCTGTGAAGAATCGTGCTCAAAACCTTTCGTAATCTATATGTCGCCGCAGGGCGCGGTGCTC
This sequence comes from Oscillospiraceae bacterium, assembly GCA_017847875.1. Taxonomy (GTDB): domain Bacteria; phylum Bacillota; class Clostridia; order Oscillospirales; family Ruminococcaceae; genus UMGS1668. Next base: position 97,010 of record JAGASN010000009.1, read on the forward strand.
AACCAGAAACTGGCCGTAGATTTTGCGGAAAAGTATGAGCATCTGTTTCTCATCTGCGGACACTATGAGGGAATCGATGAACGAATCATCGAAGAAATCGTTGATATGGAAGTTTCGATAGGCGACTATGTTCTCACCGGCGGTGAACTCGGAGCACTGGTGCTCACGGATGCTGTGGGCAGACTTTGCGACGGCGTTCTTTCCGAAGACGTTTGCTTCGAGGACGAAAGCCATTATTCCGGTCTTCTGGAATATCCGCAATATACCCGTCCGCAGATCTGGCACGGAAGAGGAGTTCCGGAAGTTTTGCTTTCCGGAAATCACAAGCTCATTTCCGATTGGCGCCATGAACAGGCGGTAAAGCGCACCATGGAAAAGCGTCCGGATATGCTTAAAAAAGAGGAATAAAACAATGCTCGGAACAATAATCAATGTTATAACCGTAATTCTCGGCGGAACAATAGGTCTTTTGCTTAAAAAAAGCATAAAAAGCGAAATTATGGATAACGTTATGAAGGCGGAAGGTGTTGCCGTTCTGATAATCGGAATGAACGGCGTTCTGACCAATATGCTTTCAGTCGGCGAAGGCGGAAAATTTGTTGAAAACGGCGGGCTTGTTCTTCTTATAAGTCTTGCCCTCGGAATGTTTGTCGGAGAAATCATAAAGCTTGATGACAGGATAAATTCTCTTGGCGGTTGGGTTGAAAAACGTGTTAAGTCCGACGGATTTTCAAAAGGTTTTGTTTCCGCTTTTATAATTTTCTGCGTCGGTTCAATGAGCATAATCGGTTCGATAAACGACGGTCTTTCCGGAGATTCAAGCGTTCTTATCGTCAAAAGTACCCTTGATTTTATTACCGCAATGGTGCTTGCTTCAACAATGGGAATCGGCGTAATCTTCGCCTGCGTTCCGCTTTTTGTCTATCAGGGCTCAATTTCGCTTTTTGCTTCATTTATAAAACCGTTTATCGAAAACTATCCGGAGATGATGTCTCAGTTTTCGATGGTTGGTTATGCCATAATTATGTGCATCGGAATAAACTTTATTGCGGGGCAAAAAATCAAAACGGCGAACCTTCTTCCGGCAATGCTTTTTCCGGTGCTGTATAACCTGCTCAAGATTGTGGAAAACTTGTGGTGATTTTCGACAAATAAACTGAATAAATTTAACGAAGATATGGGATTTTTATAGAAAATTACCTATTTCGTTGAATTGGAAAAAATAAACTGTTATAATGAAAACACAATAAATTGATTGTTATTGAGGAGATTTATAATATGTATTCTAACGCTGTTAAAGTTCAGAACCAGGTTGGTCTTCATGCACGCCCTGCAACTTTCTTTATTCAGAAATCCAACGAATTCAAATCTTCCATCTGGGTTGAAAAAGACGAAAGAAGAGTTAACGCAAAAAGCCTTCTCGGTGTTCTTTCTCTCGGAATTGTCGGCGGAACCGAAATTACCATTATCGCCGATGGTGTTGATGAGGAAGAAGCAGTAAACTCCCTTGTTAAACTTGTTGAATCCGCTTTTGCAGACTGATTTGAAAAAAGATTGAATTTTTGCGCCGCAAATTGATATTTGCGGCGTTTTTTGTTACAATAGAGAAAAGCCTTCCCGGAGGGGAAGGTGTCATTTCCGAAGGAAATGACGGAAGAGGGATTCTTTAAGAACGCGGAGCGCAGACAGAGATTTGTCGGATATTATCCCTCCTCAGTCTGCTTCGCAGACAGCTCCGCCTCTGAGGAGCTTTTATTGAAAGGAGGCCGGGAAAATTGGATAACCCAAGACTTCAATATCTCCACGAAAAAACGCTTAGTCTTCCAATGGAACCCGGCGTCTATATAATGCACGATAAAAGCGGAAAAGTTATTTATGTAGGAAAGGCAAAAAAACTCAAAAACCGCGTAACAAGCTATTTCCGCAACGTTGAAAAGCATCTTCCGAAAGTTTATAAAATGGTGGAGCACGTCCACGATTTTGAATATATAGTCACCGACAGCGAATTCGAGGCTCTTATTCTCGAATGCAGCCTTATAAAGCAGTATGCTCCGAAATATAATATCCTGCTCAAAGACGACAAAGGCTACAGCTATGTCCGGATTTCTCCCGGTCCTTTCAGCAGATTGACCGGCGTTTTGCAGAAAAACGACGACGGCGCGGAATACCTCGGACCTTATATAAGTTCCTATGTTGTCCGCCAGACCGTTGCGGAAGCCAACAAGGCTTTTATGCTCCCGACCTGCAACCGGAAGTTTCCCCAGGAATTCGGAAAGGGAAGACCATGCCTGAACTATTATATTAAAAACTGCATGGGAGTTTGCCGGGGAAAAATTTCCGAAGAGGAATATAACGAAACCCTTAACGAAGCAATAGATTTTATAAAAGGCGGAAGCAGTGCTTCGGTTGAAAAGCTCACCGAAAGAATGTACGAAGCGGCGGAAGCGGAAGATTTTGAAAGGGCCGCGGTTCTCCGTGACAGGATAAAAGCAATAGAAGGCATTGCCAACCGCCAGAAAGTCGTTTTTTCGAAAGTCAGGGAACAGGACGTTGTCGCTATTGCGAAAAGCGGTGAAAATTGCTGTGCCGTTGTTCTGAGCTTCCGTGGCGGAAGGCTTGTTGATAAAGACGAATATTTCCTGAAAGATTTCGGAACCGAGCCTTCTTTCGTAACGGAATTTCTCCAAAGTTTTTATTCCGAGCGCACGGATATCCCGAAGGAAATTGCCCTCCATGAAAAATGTGAGGAAACGGAACTTCTGGAACGCTGGCTTTCCGAAAAAGCCGGAAAAAAGGTGAATATAACCGTTCCGCAAAAAGGCGAAAGAAAACAGGTCACAGATATGGCCTATAACAATGCGGCGGAAAGTCTTTCCCACGAAAAGGCAAGAACAAGCAAGGAAGTTGCGGTTCTTGATGAGCTGGGAAGGATACTCGGAATGGAAAAAGCGCCGGAAATCATCGAGGCTTACGATATCTCGAACTTCGGTTCGGAAACCGTTGTCGGCGGAATGGTGGTTTATGAAAACGCAAGACCGAAAAGAAGCGATTATAAAAAATTCTCTATAAAAACCGTTGTCGGAACCGATGACTATGCCTGTATGTGTGAAATGCTTGAACGCCGCTTTAACCATTATTTTGAAGAGCAGGGAAGCGGGTCTTCCTTTGGAAGAAAACCCGATCTTATCCTTCTGGACGGCGGAAAAGGCCACGTTGCGGCTGTTCAGGAGCTTTTTGACCGAATAGGAATAGATATCCCGCTTTTCGGAATGGTAAAAGACGACCGCCACAGAACAAGAGCCATCGCAAAAAACGGCGGCGAAATCGCAATTTCGCCGGTGCGTTCTGTCTTTAACTTTGTAACGGCGGTCCAGGACGAAGTCCACCGTTTTACGATAGGTTACAGCCGCCAAAAGCACGCCAAAACCAATTTTGAAATGCTTATAACAAAAGCAGAAGGAATTGGGCCAAAACGCGCCGCCGCCCTTTTAAAGCATTTTAAGACCATGAAGGCGATTAAATCTGCGACGGAAGAGGAACTTTCAAAAGCGCCGGGAATGACAATTTCCGCCGCAAAATCCCTTCGGGAATTCCTCGACAGCGAAGAATAACATTGACATTTATATCAAAAAATAGGATAATAGAACTATCTCAAACGGAGGTAAAATTATGAGAGTTATTACCGGAACAGCGAAGGGAAAACGCCTTATAACTCCGGAGGGAAGGGACGTTACCCGCCCCACCGGCGAAAAAGTTAAAGAAGGAATTTTTTCTTCCATTCAGTTTTTTATAGAAGAAGCGGATGTTCTTGATTTGTTCGCCGGAAGCGGCCAGCTTGGAATCGAAGCACTTTCCCGCGGGGCAAGATCCTGCGTTTTTGTTGACAGCGCAAAAGTTGCCCAGAAATGCATCACGGAAAATCTCAAAAACTGCGGCTTCACCGATGTTGCAAAGCTCAAAACCGGCGATGCGCTTATGTATCTTTCCAGCGCATTTGAAAAATTCGATATCGCTTTTCTCGATCCGCCCTATGCCGCGGAGCAGCTTCCGGTGGTTCTTCCGGCGGTTTCAAAAGTAATGCGTCCCGGCGGAATTGTTCTTTGCGAAACCGCAAAGAGCATCGACCTTCCGGAAGAAGCCGGAAAGCTTATTAAAACAAAGGAATACCGCTACGGAAGCACAAAAGTGCTTATGTATAAACGCGGTGAGGATTGACAGAAATGAAAAAAGCAGTTTGCCCCGGGAGCTTTGATCCCATAACAAACGGACATCTGGATATAATCAAAAGAGCGGCGGAACTTTTTGATGAAGTCACCGTTCTTGTTGTAACAAATCCGGATAAAAAATGCGCTTTTTCGCCGGAAGAACGCTGTGACCTTATCAAAAAGGCAACGGAAGATATCGAAGGAGTAAAAGTGGATTCCTTCAGCGGACTTCTTGCGGATTACGTTAAACAGAACGAAATAAACGCCATTGTTAAGGGAATCCGCTCTTCTTCGGATTTTGAATATGAATTCCAGATGGCGCTTGCCAACAGAAGCCTTGCGCCGAATGCGGAAACCGTTTTTATAACTGCGGATCCGCAGAATATGTACGTAAGCTCCAGCCTTATCAGACAGATTGCCTGCTTCGGCGGAGATGTTTCGGATTTTGTTCCGAAAAACATAGTAGAGGAAATTGAAAAAAGATTTAAATAAACAAGGGGAGGACATAAAACTATGCCTATTGAAGAAATTCTTGATCAGCTTGATGAACTTATCGACCGTTCCTGGTCCCTTCCGCTTACCGGCGGACGCTGTGTTGTTGACGCAGACAAAGTCCGCGAACTTCTTGATGACGTTCGCCTCAACCTTCCTACCGAAATAAGACAGGCACAGTCCATTGTTGCGGACCGCACCGCCATTGTTGAAGAGGCAAAAAAAGAAGCCGAAGCGATCATTGCAAGAGCGGAAAAACGCGCCGCGGCACTTGTTGATGAACAGGAAATTGTTCGCCAGAGCAAAAACAAAGCCGCGGAAATTACCCAGCAGGCACAGCAGCAAAGCCGCGAAATGCGCCAGTCCGCAAAAGACTTTGTTGACGGAATCCTCAAGAACACCGAAGAAACTCTTGCCGCTTCCCTTACCGAAGTTAAAGGCACCAGAAGCGCTTTCAACCAGCAGCAGAAAGTTGCCCAGGCAGCTATGCAGCCCCAGCAGAAATAAAAGCAAAAAACGCCGCTTTGCGGCGTTTTTTTAATATCGGTTTTATACCCACCGGCCACCACAAAAGCATTAAAAATCACCGAAAATCGAAGAAAACAACCACAAAAAAGCCCGTTTTGATAAAAACGGGCTTTTTTGTTTCCACTTTTCACCAAAGCATTGCAAAAACTTCGTTTTTTCGCATAGTTATGCCAAAAAATTAAATTGTTAATTTTTCAAAATACTATTGATTTTTCGGAAATTTGCGGTATAATATAATCAAAGTGGTGAATTGTGGTGAAAGGTGGCTAAACTTACCCAAAATTCAAACAAAAAGAAGGGAGGAAAGACAAATGTTCATCGGCGAATTTTTCCATAGTTTTGATGAAAAAGGCCGCGTTAATTTTCCGGCAAAACTCCGCGAAGAACTTGGCGAACAGTTCGTTATAACAAAAGGTCTTGATGGCTGTCTTTCCGCCTATTCAATGGAAAAATGGGAACATATCAGCAAAATTGTCGAAGGCCTTCCCCAGGCAAAGGCAAGAAATTTAAAACGTTTTATGTTCTCTTCCGCAACTGTTGTTAACCCGGATAAACAGGGGAGGGTTCTTGTAATACAAAATCTCCGTGATTTTGCAAACATAACAAAAGATATTGCGGTAATCGGTGCTTCCGACCACGTTGAACTCTGGGATAAAGAAACATGGCTCAGGCTCAATGCGGAAATGGATTCCGACGAAATTGCTTCCGCAATGGACGAGCTTGGATTCTGAGGTGGGAAATATGAGCGAACTTGAATTTAAACATATTTCCGTAATGCTCAATGAATGTATCGAACAGCTTAATATAAAACCCGACGGAATATACGTTGACGGAACAGCCGGCGGAGCCGGACATTCTTCCGAAATTGCAAAACGCCTTACAACCGGAAAACTTATCGCGCTGGATAAGGATCCGGATGCAATAAAAACCGCAAGAGAACGCCTTGCAAAATACCCTTGCGCCGAGGTCATCCGTTCCGATTTTGCCGAGATTCCCGCAGTTCTCGACAGACTCGGAATAGATAAAGTGGATGGAGTCCTGCTGGACCTCGGCGTAAGCTCCCACCAGCTCGATGCGACGGAAAGAGGATTCAGCTATCATAACGAAGCACCTCTTGATATGCGCATGAGCCAGGAAGGGACTTCCGCTTATGATATTGTAAACACTTTCAGCGGAGCCCAGCTTGCGAAAATTCTTTACGATTACGGCGAAGAAAAATTCACCCCGAGAATCGTAAACGCAATTCTTGACGCAAGAGCGGTTAAACCCATTGAAACCACAACGGAACTTGCCGAAATTATAAAAAACGCCTATCCCGCCGCCGCAAGAAGAAACGGCGGACACCCGGCGCGCCAGAGTTTTCAAGCTCTGAGAATATCCGTAAATGGGGAACTTGATCGGCTTGCGGAAGCTCTTGACAGAGTTTTTGAAAGGCTTGCTCCCGGCGGAAGATTCGCGATAATAACCTTCCATTCCCTTGAGGACAGAATGGTCAAAAGAGCCTTTGCGGAATATACAAAAGGCTGTACCTGCCCTCCGGAATTTCCGGTTTGCGTTTGCGGAAAAACCCCAAGAGGAAAACTTACAACAAGAAAACCGATCGAAGCCACAAAAGAGGAACTTGAATATAACCACAGAAGCCGAAGCGCAAAGCTCAGGGTTATTGAAAAACTTTAAAAATTGTTTGAGGAACTGATAAAAAAGAGGGGAGTAAGGACTTTTGACCGAGGTTGCTTATAATCTTGAAAATTTTGCGGCAAAAACAGCCGAACAACAGGATAAAGAGCTTAAAACCAGTTCATTAAGAATGATTAAAAACCGCCGCAAAGCAAAAGTTGTTGCTCCGGTTAAAATAATTCTTGCAAGCGTTATGGCGCTTGTTATTTCCGTAATTATGATTTACAGCCAGGTCGTTCTTACCGAACTCACCAGCGAAGTAAGTTTTTACGAAAACCAGATAGTCGAGCTTGATACCGAATACGTAAGACTCCAGGGTGAACTTGAGGCAATAACCTCAATCAAAACCCTTGAGGAAGCGGCGGAAACAAAGCTTGGACTTGCAAAAATCGATTCCAGCCAGGTTGAATATGTAAGCCTTACCGGAACCGATGAAATTTCTGTTGCCCATACCGGCGGAAAATATCTTATTAAAGAAAACTGGGACAGATTTGTGAATTTTATTGCGGAATACTTGCCGTTCTGAAATAATAATATGTCTGTGTGGCGCCGCTGTGTTTTGTCATAAAGCGGCGCTGTCTTCATAATTGGGGATATGCCCGAAAAAAGCAAAAAACTTGGTGAAAGGAGAAAATTGTGAAGAAAAATGAGTAAATCACCGAGTGCAATTATAAAAATGAGAATTTTTGCCGCCTGTGCGGTGGCACTTTTGGGCTTTGCGGTCCTTATCGGACGCCTTTTTTATATCCAGATAATCGAAACCGAGGAATATCAGCGCCAGGCCGCCGAAACCCAGCTTGAGGTTACGGAAATTGCCGCAAACCGCGGTTCAATTTATGATTCCAACGGAAACAAACTTGCAATGAGCACCACCGCATGGACCATTTGCGTTGCTCCGAACAATATCAAAACCGAAACGGATAAGGAACTTATAATTTCCGGCCTTTCGGAAATTCTCGGAGTAAGCGAAAGCTATCTCCGTGAAAAATGCGAACGCGACACCCTTTATGCCGCAATCAAAGCGAGAGTTGATAAAGCGGTTGTGGAAGAAGTTACCGCCTTTGCAACAAACAACGGCGTTTCAAGATGTATTTTTGTTGAGGAAGACGTTTCGCGAAAATATCCTTACGAAAATTTTGCCGCTTCCGTAATCGGTTTTGTAAACTCCGACTACGTCGGTTCCTATGGTCTTGAATCCTATTATGACGAAATTTTAAGCGGCACCCCCGGAAAACTTATTTCCGCACAGGATTCCTGGGGACAGAAAATGCCCTTTGAATATGATGAACTTTATTCTTCCGAGGACGGCAACAGCATTGTTACCACCATTGATGAAGGTATCCAGTATTTTGTCGAAAAGCACCTTGAACTTGCAGTCAAGGAGCACAGCGTTCAAAAACGCGGCGCCTGCATTGCAATGGACCCCAACACCGGAAAAATCCTTGCAATGGCAACAAAAGGGGATTTTGACCCCAACAGCTACACCACCCTTCCGGATTCCGTAAAAGAAGAAATTGAAAAACTTCCGGAAGATGAACAGGGCGCAGCAACCACCCAGGCGCAATATGATATGTGGCGAAACAAAGCTGTTTCAGACCCTTATGAGCCCGGTTCTGTTTTCAAAATCATAACCCTTGCGGCGGCTTTGGACAGCAACACAACCACCCTCGGCGATCATTTTACCTGCATAGGTTACGCAAACGTTGCGGACAGAAAAATTTCCTGCTGGCGAAGCCATGGTCACGGCGACCAGACCCTTGCGGATGCGGTTCAGAATTCCTGCAACCCTGCTTTTATCCAGATAGGAATGAATATGGGTATTGCCAACTTCCAAAACTATTTTGAGGCTTTCGGTCTTACAGAAAAAACAAATATAGACCTTCCGGGCGAAGCTGCAAGTATTTATCACACCAAAATGACCGAAATGAACCTTGCTTCAAGCGCATTCGGCCAGACTTTCAAAGTTACTCCCATCCAGCTTATAACCGCTGTTTCCGCGGCGGTAAACGGAGGAAATCTTTATAAGCCCTATCTTGTTGAAAAAGTTATTTCCGCCGACGGAAGCGTTGTGGAAGAATATGAGCCGACCCTTGTCCGCCAGGTCATTTCCGAACAAACTTCAAAAACTGTCCGTGATATTCTCGAAACCGTTGTAAGCGATGGTTCCGGCCGAACCGCGGCGGTTCCGGGTTATAAAATCGGCGGCAAAACCGGTACTTCCGAAAAACTTGACCAGCTTACCGAGGAAGGCGAAGTTGAAGCCTATGTTTCTTCCTTCCTTGCGGTTGCACCCGCTTATGATCCCCAAATTGTGATCCTCCTTCTTCTTGATGAAGCCCAGATGGAAAACCCCTATGGTTCCGTTGTTGCTGCGCCGGTTGTCGGCGCAATGCTCGGTGATATTCTTCCCTATATGGGAATTGAACCGAACTATACCGAAGCGGAAATGGAAGCCATGACAGGAAAGGTAAAAGACGTTACCGGAAGCCTTATCCATGATGCAATGACAGTTCTTCGCCTTCAGGGTTATTCCGTAACCATAGTCGGCGAAGGTTCAACCGTTGTTGCCCAGTCGCCGGAAGCAAAATCCGTTCTTTCCGCCGGCGGAACTATCACTCTTTATACCGACGAAAGCCTTATCCCGAAGGAAATTGAAGTTCCGGATGTTGCCGGAATGAGCGTTACCGAAGTTAACAACGCAATAATTGGAGCGGGACTTAAACTTAAACTAATCGGTGTTTCTGAATCCGCAACGGACCAGGTTGCTTACAGCCAGACCCCTGCTGCAGGAGAAATGGTAATGCCGGGCACCATAATCGAAGTCACGTTCACAATAAATTCCGGCGAGCCGGAAGAAGGCGAAAACTGATTTTAAAGAAAGATTTAATCGGAGGTGATCCCTTGCTTTTATCTGAACTTTTAAGGGACGTTGAATATACCGGAGAAATCAAAGATATTGAAATAAAAGACGTTACCGGAGATTCCAGAAGAGTTGAACCGGGCAGTGTTTTTGTATGCATAAAAGGCGGAAACATCGACGGTCACGAATATGCCGCCGCCGCAAAGCGAAACGGTGCTTCCTGGATTGTTGCCGAAAGGGATACCGGAATCGAGGAACAGATTATTGTTAAAAACAGCCGCGCCGCTTATGCAAGAATGTGCGCGAACCTTAACGGAAATCCCGCCGACAAAATGAAGCTTATAGGCGTTACCGGAACAAACGGAAAAACCACCATAACATATCTCATAAAACATGTTCTTGAATCCGCGGGAAAAAAGGTCGGACTTATCGGAACTATCCAGAACCTCATCGGTGACATTTCCCTTCCGGCAAAATATACAACTCCCGATGCGGCGGAACTCCATGTGATTTTTTCAAGAATGGCTAACGCCGGCTGTGAATACGTTGTAATGGAAGTTTCCTCCCAGGCCCTTGACCAGAAGCGCGTTGAAGGCTGTAAGTTCGAAACCGCGGTTTTCACAAACCTTACCCAGGATCATCTTGATTACCACGGAACAATGGAAAAATATTTCGATGCGAAAAAGGAACTTTTCCGAAACTGCGAAAAGGCCGTTGTCTGCATCGATGATGAATACGGAAAACGCCTTTTAAAGGAACTTTCCGTTCCGGTTTCAACCGTTTCAATCGGCGATATTTCCGCGGATTATACCGCCCACGACGTTAAAAACTATTCCGACGGCTGTAAATTCGCAATGGTCGGAACCGGAAATATCGGAAGAGTGAATTTCTCAATGCCCGGAAAATTTTCCGCTTCAAACGCAATGCTTGCGGCTGCCGCCGCAATGAACTGCGGACTTTCTTTTGATGAAGCTGTTGAAGGACTCAACACCTGCCCGGGAGTTAAAGGCAGAGTTGAAGTTATCCATAAAGGCGATTTCACCGTAATCCGCGATTTTGCCCATGGTCCGGATGCCCTTGAAAAAGTGCTCGATTCCATAAGCGAATGCGCAAAAGGAAGAATAATAACCCTTTTCGGCTGCGCCGGAAACCGTGATAAAACAAAACGCCCGAAAATGGTAAATGCCGTTGCGGCAAAATCCGATTTTATGATTTTAACAAGCGATAATCCCCGCCACGAAGCCGTTGAGGAAATTGCAAAAGATACTCTTCCGGCAATGGAAGAATGCGGCGTTCCCTATCACTATGAACCCGACCGCTATAAGGCAATAAAATGGGCTCTGGAACATTGTGAAAGCGGCGACGTTCTTCTCCTTGCGGGAAAAGGACACGAGGATTATCAGGTTCTCGATTTCGGAACCGTTTATTTTGACGAAAAAGTAATTGTAAAAAACTTTATCGAAGAACTTGAAAAATAAAAAAACGAAAGGGGAATGAATTTTGCTTCCGTTAAAACTTAAAGAAATTGCAGACGCAATCGGCGCAAAAACAAAAACCGAAATTCCCGATATCGAAATTACAAATATCTGTACGGATTCAAGGGACGTTAAACCCGGAAGCATTTTTGTTGCCCTTTGCGGAGAAAAATTTGACGGTCACGCCTTTGTAAAAACCGCAATGGAAAACGGCGCTCTCTGGGCAGTTGTTCAAAAGGAAGGGGATTACGGGACTGATAAGCTCCTTTTTGTTAACACTACCCGCCAGGCTTTTCTTGATATTGCCGGTCTTTACCGGAGCAAATTCAGCCCGAAGGTTATCGCCGTAACCGGTTCCGTCGGAAAAACCACAACAAGGGAAATGATCGCTTCCGTTATAAAAAGCAGGTATAAGACCCTTAAAACCGAAAATAATCTTAATAACGAAGTGGGTGTTCCCAAAACGATTCTCGAACTTGACGAAAGCATCGAAGCGATGGTCCTCGAATTCGGAATGGTGAATCTCGGCGAAATAAGAGAACTCACCCTTCCTGCAAAACCGGATATTGCGGTAATAACCTGCATCGGAACCTGCCATATCGAAAACCTCGGTTCCAGGGAAAACATAAAGAAAGCAAAATTTGAAATTATCGAAGGTCTTAAAAAAGGCGGAACCCTCCTCCTCAATAAAGACAACGATATGATGAAAGATATTTGTCTTCCGGACTATAATGTGGTATACTATGCTGTTGGAGATGCTTCCGCAGATATCCGGGCAAAGGATATTGTTGAGCGCGACGGCGAAACGGATTTTACTATTCTTTTCGAAGGAAAGGAATATCCTGCGCATATTCCCGCAATGGGTGAGCATAACGTGCTCAACGCTCTTGCGGGTTTCGGAGCAGGCGTTGCCGCCGGAATTGAACCTGAGCAGTGCGCTTTGGCTCTTGCGAACTTCAAAAACACCGGAATGCGCCAGAAAGTGCAGATATGCCGCGGAATAAAGGTTGTTGAAGATTGCTATAACGCAAACCCGGATTCCATGAAAGCCGCTTTGAGCACCCTCGGTGCTCAAAAGCTTCCGGAAGGTGCCCGCAAAATCGCCGTGCTCGGAGATATGCTCGAACTCGGAACCGTTGCGGAAACTTCCCATTACGAAACAGGAAAACTTGCCGCGGAAAATGCGGATCTGCTTTTCTGCTTCGGCGAACTTTCAAGACTTATTGCCGCCGGTGCATGGGTTAACGGAATGAGAGAAACGGCCTTCCATTTTGAAACAAAGGAAGAACTTTCGGAAAAACTTCGGAAAACTGCAAAACCCGGGGATATAATCTGGCTTAAAGCAAGCCGGGGAATGCGTTTTGAAGACATAGCGGAAGCATTTTACGAAGAAACATAAAACGGAGGAATTATCATGCAGATTGCAATAGTTGCATTTGTTGCGTTTGTAATAGCCGCCCTTTCCGGACATTGGCTTATCCCTGCTCTGAGGAAGCTCCATTTCGGACAGAGCATTCTTGAAATCGGTCCGAACTGGCATAAAAACAAGGAAGGCACCCCCACCATGGGCGGAATTATGTTCATAATCGGAATTCTTGCCGCAAGCTGTCTTGCCTTTTTCTTCCTTGCGGATGCTCCCGCAACGGAAAAAATAAGATACGGAAGCGGTCTTGTAATGGCTCTTGGCTATGGACTTCTCGGTTTTATCGATGACTATACCAAAATTGCAAGAAAACAGAACGAAGGACTCACCGCAAAACAAAAACTTATCGGTCAGATTCTTCTTGCAATAATGTTCCTTGTGGGTCTTCAGATTTCCGGAACTCTTTCCACCACCCTTATCATTCCGTTCATCGGACAGCTTGATATCGGGTTCCTTTATTATCCTCTTGCGGTATTTATTATTGTCGGCGCTTCCAATGCGGTTAACCTCACCGACGGAATAGACGGACTTTGTTCTTCCGTAACTTTTGTCTGCGCCTGCGGTTTCATCGTTATGGCGGCAATTCTCCAAAACACCGCCATGGGCTTTATGGCGGCGGCGGTTGCCGGCGGATGCGCAGGATATTTCCTTTGGAACTGCCACCCGGCAAGAGTTTTTATGGGTGATACCGGCTCTCTCTTCCTTGGCGGAATGGTTTGCGCCCTTGCTTTCGGTCTTAACATTCCGATGATACTCGTTTTCGCCGGAATTGTTTATGTTCTCGAAACTCTTTCCGATATTATCCAGATCGGAGTTTATAAGCTCCGCAAAAAGCGCGTTTTCAAAATGGCTCCTATTCACCACCATTTTGAAATGAGCGGCTGGAGCGAATGGAAAATTGTTATCGTGTTTTGTCTTGTGGGCGTAATCGGCGCCGTAATTTCCGTTCTTGCGGTAACAATGCTTTAAAAAATCCACCAGTTTAAGTTTTTTAGGAAAGGCAGAAAATGAAAGCTATCACCATTGATCTGAACAGCTTCATACCGGTTGCCGCGGCGAAAGCACCGCTTTTTGAACCGAAGCACAAACGGGGAAAAATTGACGTAACGTTTCTTGTTCTCGTTCTTGTTTTGCTTACGGTTGGTTTGGTAATGCTTTTTTCCGCAAGCCACGCCTATGCTTTTTATAACGAAGGCAACAGCTTTTATTATATCGAGCGTCAGCTTTTCTTTGCCGTTGTCGGCGTTGCGGCAATGCTTTTCGTTTCCCAGGTAAACTATAAAATTCTCCAAAAATATTCGCTTCTTCTTTTTGCGGGAGCAGTTGCGCTTCTTCTTATTGCGGATATTTTTATGCGCGACCAATATGGTTTCGCAAGATGGATCTATATCGGAAGTTTTTCTTTCCAGCCTTCCGAAATTGCAAAATTTGCGATAATCGTTCTTTTTTCCCATTTTGCCGCAACCAACGCAGATAAAATGCAGACTTTCAAATATGGAGTTGCTCCTTTCGGTGTCTGCCTCGGAATTGTTGCGCTGCTCGTTATTTTAAGCCGCCATCTTTCCGGTACTATCATCGTCGGCGCTTTAGGAATTGCAATGATGTGGTTCGGCGGAACAAAATTCCGTTATTTCGGCGCATTAATTGGCGTTGGTGCCGCGGGTGTTGCGCTTATCATTATCTTCCCGCAGTTCATGGCATATACCGGTGGCCGTGTCCAGGTTTGGCTCGATCCCTATTCCTATTACCACGAAGGCGGATTCCAGACCATACAGTCACTTATAGCAATAGGTTCCGGCGGTCTTTGGGGCGCAGGTCTTGGAAATTCCCGCCAGAAATATCTTTATATTCCGGAACCGCAGAACGACTTTATTTTTCCTGTTGTTTGCGAAGAACTTGGCTTTATCGGCGCTTCGCTTATCGTAATTCTTTTTGCGCTTCTTATTGCGCGCGGATATATAATCGCAATGCGCTGTCCGGATAAATTCGGTGCGCTTCTCGGAGCAGGTTGCGTAACCCATATCGGGCTCCAGGTTCTTCTCAACATCGCCGTTGTTACGAACACAATACCCAACACCGGAATTTCGCTTCCGTTCTTTTCCTATGGCGGAACGGCGCTTTTGATGACTCTTGGTGAAATGGGCGTTGTGCTTTCTGTTTCAAAAAAATCTTCGATTCAAAAAAGCTGAACGGAGGCAATTATGAAAATTCTTTTCGCCTGCGGCGGAACTGCGGGACACATTAACCCCGCAATCGCCATTGCAAACTATCTTAAAGAAAAAAATCCGGAAACCGAAATTCTTTTTGCAGGTAACCCAAACGGAATGGAAGCAAAAATTGTTCCCAATGCGGGATATGATTTTGCTCCGATAAAAGTTTTGGGAATCCAGCGCAGAATTTCTTTCCGCAACATAAAAAATAACCTGAAAGCAATTTGGTATCTTGCCGGAAGTTCCTCCAGAGCAAAGGAAATTATCGAAGGCTTTAAGCCGGATATCGTTATGGGAACCGGCGGTTATGTAAGCGGCCCGGTTGTAAGAAAGGCGGCACTTTTGGGTTATAAAACCATTGCCATGGAAAACAACGCTTTCCCCGGAATGACCACAAAACTTCTTGCAAAACACGTTGATAAAATTCTTCTTGATGTTGAGGAAAGTAAAAAATTCCTTCCGGAAGGAAAGGAATATGTCGTTACGGGAAACCCCGTTCGCCAAGAAATTTTTACCCAGGACAGAAAAGCCGCAAGGGAATTTTACGGAATAGGCGATCGCCTCTGCATTCTTTCTTTCGGCGGAAGCCTTGGTGCTCAAAGGCTTAACGAAGCGGTTTCAGACCTTATGGCGTGGCACCTTTCGGAAAAGAATTTTGTACATATCCATGGTTCCGGTTCCTATTACGGACCTTCCTATTATTTTGATATGCTCAAAGAAAAAGGCATTGATGCTCATGAGCACAAGAACCTTATCATAAGGGAATATATCAACGATATGCCGCGCTGCCTTGCCGCCGCGGATATCGTAATCTGCCGCTGCGGAGCGATAACTCTTGCGGAATTAAAGGCTGCGGGAAGGGCTTCCGTGCTCATTCCTTCGCCAAACGTTGCGGAAAACCATCAGTATCACAACGCAATGGTGCTCGCAAACCACGAGGCGGGAATTGTTATTGAGGAAAAAGACCTTACGGGCGAACTCCTTTCCAAAACCGTTAAAGAGCTTTATGAAAACCCGGAAAAACTCAAAAAACTTTCTGAAAATGCAAAAGCTCTTGCGGTGACCGATGCAAACGAAAGAATCAGAAAAGAAATAATATCTCTTTACGAAAGATAAACGGCTTAAAATGAAATTCAGATTCAAAAAAACGGAGAAAAAGCAGACCGAAAAAAGGTTTGTGGATAGTGCAAAGAAAAAACAGCGCAAAGCGGGAAAACGCCGCAAAATCACGCCGTTTTTAATTGTTGTATCCGTTTTTATCCTTGCCGCCGCCGTTTATCTTTGTTTAACAATGCTTTTTAACGTTGACCGGATCAATATTGAAGGCAACACCCTTTATGAAGAACTTGACCTTATCGAAACTTCCGGAATCGAAAAAGGCGAAAACCTTTTTGAGGTTGATACAGCCTATGCGGAAGATAAGCTTTATTCCGTTTACAGTTATATTGAGGAAGTTGAGGTAAAACGTGCGTTTCCTAATGCGGTTACTATTAAGATAACCGAAGCAACTCCTTGTTCCGTAATTGAAGAAGCGGACGGTTACACTTTGGTAAGTGCCGGAGGAAAAGTTCTGGAACGCGGTCTTGAGGAAGTACCTCGGGGAATGCTTTCTGTACGCGGCTTGAGCACTATAACGAGCACCGAAGACGACGTCAAGCGTATGGAGCTTATGAAAAAAATCATAAACACCATGCAAAAGCTTGAAATGTCGAATTATAATTTCCTCGATTTGAGCGATACTCTCGAAATAACCATGATTTATGACAACAGGGTCAAGGTTAACCTCGGAAACGAACTTGAACTTGAATATAAGCTCCAGTTTGCGGATAAAGTCATAACCGAAGACCTTTCCAAAACCGGATATCAGCTTGTGGATGCTTCCGTTCCCGGAGAAATTATGACCAAGGAAATGACCGTTTCTCCCTGGGATTCCCTCGGAAGGGTTTCCGGAACCGGCTATGCGGACGAGGACGAGGAATAAATTTTAAAAAGGGCGGAAAAATTTTCCGCCCTTTTTTGTCGAAAATTTTTAATAATTTAATATGAAAAATAATAATATATAGCTTGAAAAATTTACTGAAAACTGATAATATTGTATTAGGATTATTCTATCCATTCGAGGAAGTTAAAAACGGAGGATAATTAGATATGCAGATGAATTTTGACATGGATAATGAAACCGGTCGTGTTATCAATATAAAAGTTGTCGGCGTTGGCGGCGGCGGCGGTAACGCAGTTAACCACATGGTAGTAAGCGAAGTCCAGGGCGTTGAATTTATTTCTCTCAACACCGACAGACAGGCGCTTATGAAATCCAAAGCAACCGTAAAAACCGTAATCGGCGAAAAAACCTGCAAAGGCGGCGGCGCAGGCGGTAACCCCGACGTTGGCCAGAGAGCAGGCGAAGAAAGCCGCGACGAAATTATGGCTGCCCTTAAAGGCGCACAGATGGTTTTCGTAACCGCAGGAATGGGTGGCGGTACCGGAACCGGTTCCGCAGCAATCGTTGCGGAAGTTTCCAGAGAAATGGGCGCTCTTACCGTCGGCGTTGTAACAAAACCCTTCGCTTTTGAAGGAAAACGCAGAATGGAACAGGCCGAAAGCGGAATCCTTGCTCTTCGCGACCATGTTGATGCACTTATCGTAATCCCCAACGAAAGACTTAAAGAAGTTTCCGAAACCAAGATTACCCTTATGAACGCTTTTGCACAGGCGGATGACGTTCTTCGCCATGGCGTCCAGAGCATCAGCGACCTTATCAATATCGAAGGTTTCATCAACCTCGACTTTGCGGACGTTTGCACCATCATGAGAGATGCAGGCGTTGCCCACATGGGAGTTGGCCGTGCTTCCGGTGAAGATAAAGCCGAAAAAGCAACCAAAGCCGCAATTTCCAGCCCGCTTCTCGAAACTTCCATCGAAGGCGCGCACAGAGCGATCGTCAACATTCTTGCTTCTCCCGATGTAAGCCTTGATGATATTGACAAGGCAACCACCATGGTAAGCGAAGCCTGCGCAGATGACGTAAACCTCATCTTCGGTGTTGCTTTTGATGAAAACATGAACGATGAAATGGCTATCACCGTAATCGCAACCGGTTTTGATGATAATGGAGTTAAAAAATCTTCCGCAACTTCGATTCCGGCATTTATGACCGGTTTCGGCGATGAAGAACCGGTTCCCGCAAGCGAAACTTTCCTTGATGATGACCTTATGGCTCTTTTCGGCAAAAAATAATCAATAAAATTAATAAAAAAAGCCTTTCCGTTTTTCGGAAAGGCTTTTTTTGTTTTTAAAAAACGTAATTAAATATAAAAATTGCAGGTAATATTTGGGTTTAAATTCAGCCGGGACAACCGATTAGAATGAAAACCGCCGTCGGCTTGAACGATGGCGGTTGATATTAGGAAACATTAATTTTCCGGTGGAGAGT
Source organism: Oscillospiraceae bacterium (assembly GCA_017847875.1). GTDB lineage: Bacteria > Bacillota > Clostridia > Oscillospirales > Ruminococcaceae > UMGS1668. The sequence goes on from JAGASN010000009.1 coordinate 115,313, forward strand.
TTATTCCCCCTTTTTCAAAGGGGGAGTCGTTTGCGGGAGCAAACGGGTAGGGGTTTGAACTTTTCTTTCAGGTGCAACCCGGTTTCTTTTGGTTACAAAAGAAATGGGGTTGTAACATAATATAATTGAATATTTCGTCACCTTTTCTCATAAAATTCCATGAGAAAGAGGGTGTTTTTTATTCCTACCGAAAGATTTTCCGATTTTAACAGCATGATAGAACGCTATGAACAGGAAATGAGAAAACTTTTTGCGGAAAAACAAAAAGAAACCGGCTTTTCCGAAAAGGCAAAGGAATCCTTTGCTCCAATAGAGATAATTCCGGAAAAGGATGAAAACGAAAAAGCACTGCCGCCGGAAGATAAAATCGTTCCCGAAGGTATAGGCAACATAATCGTCGAAGTTACAACCGGAAGGGGAGCTGTTCCGCTTTCGGGCGTTGATGTTGTCATTGACCGGCTGGATATTGATGATCCAAGGGGAAGAAAAGAACTTGTTGCAGTAAAAACAACGGATCAAAGCGGAAGAACAAAGCCCGTTCCGGTTAAAACGGTGAGCAGGGAACTTTCCCTTGAACCGGGAAGTTCGGAACCTTTTTCAACCTTTTATGTAACCGCTTCCGAAAAGGATTTTGAACCGGTAAAAAACCGTCCGGTGGACGTTTTTGCAAACGAGGTTTCAATATTGAAGATTGACCTTGTTCCAAAACCGGAAAAACTTTACGGAGGTGGAACAAATGGTTAAAACCTATGTTGCCGTTCCGGAATTCATAACCGTTCATCTGGGCGCACCGGATTCCCCGGCGGAAAACGTTACTGTTTCCTTTCCGGAATATATAAAAAACGTTGCATCAAGCGAAATTTATCCAACCTGGCCGGAAAATGCCCTTCGGGCAAATATCTATGCCCAGGTGAGCTTTGCTCTTAACCGAATTTATACCGAATGGTACCGGAGCAGGGGATATCCTTTTGATATAACTTCCTCCACAAGCTATGACCAGAAATTTATAAAAAACCGCAATATTTTTGAAAACATAAGTGAAATCGTTGACGAAATTTTTAACCGCTACGTTGTAAAACAGGGCAGCCAGAACCCTTATTTTACCGAATACTGTAACGGAACCACCGTAACCTGCAACGGTCTTTCCCAATGGGGAACAGTTGACCTTGCAAGGCGCGGAATGACTCCGTACGAAATTTTGCAGTATTATTATGGGAACGATATCGACATAAAAACCGCGCCGATCCTGCCTTATGTGGAGTCCTATCCGGGGGAACCGCTTCGTCTCGGAAGCAGAGATTATGAGGTGCGCCTGATTCAGCAAAGGCTGAACCGAATTGCCCGGAATTTTCCGGCGATTCCGAAGATAAATCCCGTTGACGGAGTTTTCGGAGAACAAACGGAAAACGCGGTCAAAACCTTCCAAAGGGTTTTTAACCTTAATCCGGACGGAATAGTAGGTTCCGCAACCTGGTATAAAATTTCATTCATCTATACTTCCGTCCGAAGGCTTTCGGAACTTTACGGCGAAAATGTCGGCCTTTCGGAAATTCCGACCCAGTTTGTGGAACCGCTTGAAATAGGCGACAGGGGTGAACGTGTCCGGCTTTTGCAGTATTACATAAACGTTCTTGCGGCGTTTTATGAAGAAATTTCCGAAGTCAGTGAAGACGGTGTTTTCGGCGAAGAAACGCGGGAACAGGTGCTGAATTTTCAGCGTGTATTCGGTCTTTCGCAGGACGGAATTGTCGGAATCGGAACCTGGGATGCGCTTTATGACGCCTATCTGGGAATTTTGCGCTCGGTTCCGCAAAAATTTTTCAACGATACCGTAAACGTTCCGAACGTGGGTCAATATCCCGGTTTCAACTATCAAAGGAGCTGATTTTTTGAACGAGGAACATGAATTCAATATAAGACAAATCCAGCGCGCTCTGCGGATTTTGCATAAAAACGGTGAGGATATCCCGATTGTTTTTGAGGACGGAATTTTCGGCGAAGAAACGGAGAGGGCGATTCTTGCTTTCCGGACTCAAAACGGTCTTGTCCCAAATGGAATCGTAGATTATGATACCTGGGTGCTTCTTATGGAAAGCGCAAACGAATATATCAGGAAAAACGCCGAGCCTTTTCCGATTTTTCCTTACGTAAATGATGAGGAAAGTTCCGTTTTGCCGGAGGAGGAAGGAAAGGCAATCTGGTTTCTGCAGGCAATGCTAATCGCAATCGGTGAAAAATATTCCGGAACGGACGGGGTCGAACTTAACGGAAAAAACGATGAAGCGACCCGTAATGCGATAAAATATATCCATAAATGTGAGGAAGGTGAAAGCTGCGACGGCGCTTTGACCCAAAAAACATGGAACTCAGTCGCAAGACTTTTCAACGCAATTTAAAAACAGGGCGGAAAAATTTTCCGCCTTATTTTTTATAAAATTTTGTAAAGTTTGCTTGACATAATTTTATATCTGTGCTATATTATTTTTGTAAAGTTAACTTGACAAAAAATCTGTGAAGGAGGCATCTTTCCCTTGAAGAATAAAATTGAGGAAATAAGAAAGGAGCGGGGAATCCGCCAGGAAGAATTTGCAAAGCTTATGGGTGTTTCCCGCCAGACCATAAGTTCCCTCGAAACCGGAAAATATAACCCTTCGATTTTCCTTGCTTATAAAATCGCGAAATATTTTGAAATGACCATCGAGGAAGTTTTCATCTTCGATGAAGAAGAAATCTGAACGGAGGAAAAATATATGAAAATTGAAAAAAGAATGTATATAAACATTTTCTGGATCATAATCGGTCTTGTCCTCGTTGCCTGCGGAATTTTTGATATTGTAGATAGTTTCTGGAGCGGAATGGGCGGCGCCCTTATCGGTGTCGGAATCATCCGCCTTATACAGTTTATAAAAATCCAGAAAAATCCCGAATACCGCGAAAAAATCGAAACCGAAAGAAACGACGAGCGCAACAAATTCATCGGTGGAAGAGCCTGGGCCTGGGCAGGTTACGGTTTTGTAATGCTGAACGCCGTCGGTACCATCGCTTTCAAAATTGCCGGAAACGATTTGCTTTCCCAATATTGCGCATATTCCGTCTGTGGAATTCTGATTCTCTATTGGGTCGCGTTCCTTTTCCTCCGGAAAAAATATTGAAAAAAACCGCTTTGTAACATCTTTTATAAAAAGTTTTACCAAACTGGTTTTGGATTGTAACCAAACTGGAAAAACTTCATCACAAACTCATCACAAAAGAACGGTATTATATAACCAGAGCAAAAAGAGCAAAGATGTTAGTTTCCGAGCAATTCTAACAGCTTGAAATCCGGTGAACCGAAAGGTTCACCGTTTTTTTATAAAAAAAGGAACCGCAGGCTTTTCAGGAAACCGGCGGTTTTTCTTTTTCATAAACTGTTTTGAGAACGGTGATAATAAAAACCTTTTCCGCTCCTTTGTCATAAAGAGCGTTGGCACATTCGTTAACGGTGCTTCCGGTGGTGAAAATATCGTCAACCAGAAGAATCTTTTTGCCGAAGACGGAATCTTCCGCTTCAAAAGCTCCGGCAATGTTAAGGCGCCTTTCCTTTGCGGAAAGTTTACGCTGTTTTTCCGTTTTGTGAATTTTGCGGATAAGTTCCGGGCGGAAGGGAAGATCTGACATAAGCGCAAATTTTTCGCAAAGTTTTGAAAGTCTTGTTTCGTTTCTTTCAAAAGATGGAACGGGAACGACCGCATCAAAATCCTTTGTTCCAAGTTTTTCAAAAGCCGAAAGAAGCCAGTCACAAATTGTATCAAAACAAAAAGCGTTGTTCGGTTTGAATTTATAAAAGAGCATGGCTTCCTTTGCCGGACCTTTGTAATAATAGGCGCAGGCGAAGCCGTTGTAATAATTTCCGGAAGGGTTCAGTTTTTCGCGGCAGCTTTCGCAAAGACATTTTCCCTGAACCGGTTTGCCGCAGCTTATGCAGTCATAAGTGAAAAGTGAATTTCCGAAACGCTTTATGAGATATAAATTTTTGGAAAGTGAATTCAAAAAAACACCTCCGTTTGCGCTGTTGTTATACCGTTTTTGTCGTTTTTGACCATTATAGCACCAACAGAGGTTTTGAACAATATAAAAAAACAAAAAAGCAGGAGCTTTGCTCCTGCCTGATTTGTATAGAGAAACCACGCGATAGTCGCGTGGTTCAAAAAAGGTTAACCGATGAAGAGAAAACAGATAAGGGGATAAGGCGAGGAGCGTTCACAAAGAAGGCTCCCTTGTGTAAAGGGAGCTGTCACCGAAGGTGACTGAGGGATTGTTTCGATGCAATAAATTGTGTTGAAATTAAAGAGGAAATTTTTATGTCACAATCCCTCCGTCATTTTCTTACGAAAATGCCATCTCCCTTTAGGCAAGGGAAGCAGTTGAATTTTAAGCCGTTTACGGTTGGATGGTAATCTGATGCATGGTTGGCAGGCCAATAAAAAGCGCACTTGTGCGCTGCCTATATCATTAGGGCTATGCCCGAAAATGAAAAACCACCCGCTACGCGGGTGGTTTTTTATTTTTATTGGAAAACTACCTCGAATTCTTCACAAAGAATTAACGTATCTTCGCTGAATTCAATTCCGTATTCCTCACATTTTTTCTCAAATTCCTTTTGGTGGATTTTCTTCCAGCCTTCAAGACTCTGGTCGCCTTCGCCTTCCTTTTCGGCAAATTCGGCATCAACTTCGCCGAATTTTTTGATTTCCACCTTTGTGTCTTTGATGATGAAAAGCGGAACTTCGTCGCTGTCGAGGATAATGGAATAATCTCCCTCTTCCGGAACTTTCATCTCGTCGAGTTCAAAAGTTTCATAAACGCTGGAAGTCGCGGTTTTAATTCCCGCAAGACAAAGGGAAGCGAGCCTGTCGCAACCGCGTTTTCCGTCAAGAAACTGCCAGACGTCATAATAAAGTTCGTCTTTGTTAAGATCCATGTTGTGGTCGCAAAAAGCTTCCCAAAAATCTTCCGGAGAAAGTGCCTGGTTCATATAAAAATCTCCTTTATGTAATCAGATAATGCTTTCCGCAGGACCCTGTTCGGAAAGATAGGTTGCCTCAAGATCCGCCATATGAAGAAGGACCGCAAGAGGATATTTTTCATAGGCGTGGCTTATGCTGAAGCCGCCGGATTTTGCCGCTTCATCAAAACCGCCCATGTGCCAGCGGATAGCGATAGCCTCGTTTTCACGAAGACGCATAAAGCGCTCGATTACAAAAACGGATTTTTCGCCGTGACCGAAGGGGAACTGGTCGTCAACGGTGTAATAGGGAACTTTTTCCCATTGACCGCGTTCGTTTTTTGCGTTGCGGTAGCTTATGGTGTAAAAATTCGCTTTGCAGATATCGTGGAGAAGTCCGCAGATAGCAATGCTTTCGCCGTCGGTGATACCATATTCCGCACAGCGTTTTTTAAGAAGTTTATAAACGTTAAGGCTGTGCTGAACAAGTCCGCCCTCGAAAGCGGAATGATATTTTGTGGAAGCCGGCGCGATGAAAAAATCGCTTTGGGAAAGCCATTCAAGAAGCTTTTCCGAACCGGGGCGTTTTACGTTTTCCTGAAAAATCTCGATAAATTCCTGTTTTGCTCCCATATTTCCTCCAAATTATTCTCCGTAAACCGTGGGCATTCTGCGCTTGTGTTCCGAAACCTTGTGATATTGGTCGATAATGGCTTTGGATTTCGGGTCAGTTTCGCCGGTGGTAATATATTCGTCAATTGCTTTATAAGTTACGCCCATTTCCTGCTCGTCGGTCTGTCCTTCAAAAAGACCTGCGGAGGGCGCTTTTGTAATTATATTAAGCGGCGCGTTGAGATAGCGCAAAAATTCAAAAATTTCCGTTGCGGTAAGGTCCGCAATAGGGTTAAGGTCAAAAGCTCCGTCGCCCCATTTTGTAAAATATCCCATATAGCGTTCGCTTCTGTTGCCGGTTCCGACAACAAGGGCGTTTCTGGTCTGGCCGAGGGCATAAAGGGTGGTCATTCGAAGGCGCGGCGCAATGTTGGAAAGAGCCGCGGGAGTAAGTTCCTTATCAATGGCTTCGGTGAGCACGCTTCTGGTCTCGGAAAGATCAACGGTGATCATCGGGATATCAAAAGCCTTTGCGAGAGCGACGGCATCGTCCATATCCTCGCCGTAGTTGCGTTTTGAATGGCAGGGCATTGCGACCGCGAGCACGTTGTCCGTTGCCATTTTGCAAAGGATTCCAACAAGGGCGCTGTCCTTTCCACCGCTGTTTCCGAAAACAAGACCTTCCGCATAGGCTTCGGCCATTTTTTTCTTAATGAACTCAACTCTTTTTTCGGTTTCAATTTTATAATCGCGCATTATGAGCACCTCTTAAAATCAAAAATTCTTTCTGATATAATTCGCGGCAGCGTTTGCGGCGGTTGCACCGTCGGAAGCCGCTGTTACAAGCTGGCGGAGAACTTTTTTTCTGCTGTCGCCGGCAACAAAAACGCCTTCGCAGTCGGTAAGACAGTCTTCGCCGTAATCAAAATATCCGCTTTCGTCAAGTTTGAGCACGCCTTCGTAAATTTTGTTATCGGGAACAAGACCGATGGCAACAAAAACGGCGGAAAGAGGAATTTCGGCGGTGCTTCCGTTTGCTCTGTTTTTGAGGATAATGGAGGAAACCGCGTTTTCGCCTTTGATTTCATCAATCACGGAATTTTTGAGCACGGTGACGTTTTTCTTTTTGAGCACGGAATCAACGGCGGTTTTTGCGGCGGTAAAAATATCTCTTCTGTGGATAAGATAAACTTTGTCGCAGATTTCGGAAAGATATTCCGTTTCCTCAAAAGCGCTTTCGCCGCCGCCCACAACGGCAACGGTTTTTCCGCGGAAAAAGTTTCCGTCGCAGGTTGCGCAATAGGAAACTCCACGGCCTTCAAATTCGGTTTCGCCTTTGCATCCGATTTTTCTTCTTGCGGCGCCGTTTGCGATAATAACGGCCTTTGCCTCAAAATCGCCGGCGGAGGTAACAACTTTTTTTGTCTTTCCGGAAAAATCAACGCCCTGAACTTCCGCAAACTGAACTTCCGCGCCGAGTTTCTGCGCCTGTTCAAAAAGCGCCATTGAATAATCATAGCCGGAAACTCCGAACATTCCGGGATAATTTTCGATGGAAGGGGAATTGACAATTTGTCCGCCCGGAGCATATTTTTCAAAAACAGTGCAGGAAAGACCTGCTCTTTGTCCATATATTGCGGCGGTAAGTCCGGCAGTACCGGCGCCGATTATGATAATATCTTTCATATTATTTCTCCTTTTTCCGAAAATACACAGATATTATATCACAAAACTTTCCGGAATAATATATTTTATTTGAGCAAAAGGCGGTTTTGTGCTAAAATAATTAAAGAAAAACTTTTCCGGAGGAATTTTATGAGAATCGGTATAATCGACTTTGGAACAAACACCCTTCGTCTTGATATTTTTGAAACGGAGGAAAGGGAATACCGCAGTATCTACGATTTTGCGATCTATTCAAAAATTGTTGAAAACACCGTCGGAACATCTCTTTCCCAGGAGGGAATAGAACACGTTATTCAGGCAATCGAAGAACATCAGCAGGCTTGCCGCCATTATCGCTGTGACAGAGTGGAATGTTTTTCAACCGCATCTCTCCGCTATATCGACAACGCGGAGGACGTTCTTGAACAGGTGGAATTCCGCACCGGAATAAGAATCCGCATGATTTCCGGCGATGAAGAAGCGGAATATGATTATCTTGCGCTGAAAAGCGTTTTGACCGAACCTTCCGGAATCGGATGCGATCTCGGCGGCGGTTCGCTCCAGGTTTTTACTTTTGATGAAAAAGGTCCAAAAAAAAGCGCAAGCTATCCTCTCGGAAGCAGCAGGACCGCAAAGAATTTTGTAAAAGGCGATATTCCGACTTTGGAGGAAATTTCCGCAATAAAAAACTGCGTTGCAAAATCTCTGGAAACAACGGGAATCGAACCCGCAGGAAAAATCCTTTTCGCAATGGGCGGTACCGCCAAAGCCATTAAAAAGCTCTATAATGCCACCATTGAAAAAGGAGAAGAACTTTCCCTTCGGAACGTGAACGTTATGCTGAAGCTCCTTTCGGAAGCTCCGGAGGAGGCAAAGGAGCTTATTTCCGGAATTGCTCCGAAAAGAATCCGCACTCTCGTACCCGGTCTTGCGGTCCTTGCGGGAGTTATGGAAAAAGCGGGCTGCGAAGGAATGAAAATCTATTCCGTAGGAGTTCGCGAAGGTTTTATGGAATCCATTCTTAACGATGATACAAAACCGGAACCGGGCATTCTTGATTTTATCCTCGGAAGCATATAAATAACCGTGA
>JAGASN010000010.1 GCA_017847875.1 Oscillospiraceae bacterium
ACCAGGTCGGGTGTGAAAGTCGGTGACGGAGAAGTTGAGGTTCCGCAAATCATTGCCCCAGAAAGCCAGACCGCGGTATGGACGGGAACTGTTACACCTGTATGGGAAAACGGCGAAGCAACCGTAACCATTTATGTCGGCACGGCAATAAATGGTTCTTTTATGGGACCTCTTTTTGAATATGTTTTCAATTTTAAAAAGACTGATGGAAGTGTTTCGCCTTCGGAAGTAAAAGTAGAGAGTGTATCATTAAATCAAAATATAGGTTTTATTAATGTTGGCGAAACTTTGACTTTAACCGAAACTGTTTTGCCTAAAAATGCAACAAATAAAAATGTTACATGGGGATCCTCCGATTCTGATATAGCAAAAGTTGAAAACGGTGTTGTAACCGCAGTTGCAGAAGGTAAGGCAACTATTACTGTAACTACTGAAGACGGCAATAAAATAGCTTCTTGTGAAGTTGTAGTAGCAGAACCGCAGACTTTTTATACCGGAAACACTTGGCCTTTGGAGACATATTTGTATATATCTCAGTTGGATGTTTTTGGTGCAAAAATAAGTTACATCGAAGATTCAAATATTTATCTCGAATCTTCTACTGCAGATGATGCAGAACTTTATTTCAAGGCAACAGAATATCAGAGAAACAAGAACTTTGATTTAGGCATTTATTGGAACGGTTCTGATGATACTAATATTTACTCCGAAAAACTCATTGATGGAAAACTTACTCTTGAAATTCGCGCGGATAAAGTCAAAGGAAGCGGCGCAAGTGCAAGTGAAACAAAAACTTTCTATTTCTATATTGGAGAGGAAAATGAATACCCCGTTCTTGCAGAGGGATATTCCGCAGAAACAACCGCAGAAATAGTTTCCGGAGAGATTTATAATCTTAATCTCGGAGAAGTATTCACAGATGCAGACGGCGATGAACTCACATATACTGTTTCCATTAACGGAGCAGAAGCTGTCGTTGCAGAATCTGAATACAGCTACTCTACCGAAACCCCAGGAACTCATACTTTAGTATTTACTGCAACAGACGGAAAAACACCGAAAGAAAAATATCCCATCTATACCGTAAATCTTACGGTAACAAATCTTGCAGTAACATATGACGTAAATGTTAAAGTTCCGAATGACCTTTATCCTGAATTTTTTGCTGTAAACGATATTGAAGACGGTGTAGCTGTTAAAGGCGATGAACTTGTTTTTGAAAACGGAATTGTAAAAGTTCCGGAAAATATCAGCAGAATTATGTGGGAAGCAGAAGGAAAAATCGGATTTAGTGCCCCTGTTTCTTCCGGTGCAAATTTAGAACTTGTTGAAGTTGGCTTCGATACAAAACTTGATAATGGAGAAGAAGATTCTAAAGCTAAAATCGAAATCATAGATTCGGAAGGCACTAAAATATCTGGTACAGCAGAGGATATATATGTTCTTACCGCAATGGAAGGCTTTACTTATAAAGCGACTCCTGAATCCGATGAATATCAGAGCGAAGAACTTAAAAATCAAACCCCGGCTTCCGGAAAAATCGGAATTACTTTTATCTGCAAAACTTTTGCTGTAGTTGTTCCCGAAGGTTCTGTTGTAAGCGCAGGTAAAATGACAAATTATTATAAGTACATGTTCAACGAGCCTTATAGCGTAGAGAACAGCAACGGAAATGTAATTTACAAATTCAAAACCATGCCTTTTAAAAACAGCGACGGCTCTATTGGCGGTTCTGAATTTATCCGCATACAGAATCCGGATGGAGTTACTTATTGGAATTATTCGCAGCAGGGATTTAAAAATGGACAGGAAATAATTTTTACCGAAGAAATGCTGTTCATCGGAGAAAATGACGGCTTTGATGCCGATACTATTTTCCATAATTTTGAAGAGTATGAAATGGACGTTGCAGATATCTATCTCAATGTAAACAAAGAGATGTATATCGATCTTGATGTCAGCGAAACTTTCAAACTCAACGTAATCCGTAACTGGATGGCTATAGAAAGTATTTCTAATGCCTGTGTTGCATTGCCTGATGTAACATATACTGTAATTGACGAAAACGGAAATGCAAGCGACGTTGTTTCTGTAAAAGCTGATAAATACAACAGCTCTGTTGCAGATGTTGTTGCAAACAAAGAAGGAACCGCTATTGTTCTTGTAACCTATGATGCAATGTATCATAATCGTGCTATTCATGGTGCAATCGGTACAGGAATTACTTCTCCCGAAAAATTCTCTGCAATCTGGCCTGAAAACACCGGCGTTTTTGTTGTTTCTGTCGGTGCTGACGGAACTTCGATTGAAACAAACATGGATACCGATGCAGAACATGACCCGATTTATTATGTCGGTGATGAAGGCGCAGAGTTTGCTTTTACTCCCGAAGAAGGATGCAAAGTTTCTGTTGCAAGAGCAACTCTTACCGCAGACAGTCTTACCTATAACGGCTTTGTAACAGAAGGCGTTACTGTAAACGAGGAAACCGGCGAAGTAACTGTTACCGGACTTACTCAGGGACGCCATATTATCCGTGTTGAAAAAGACGGCATTGCAACCTATCAGATTATAACCACCAAGCAGACCACCATGGTAATTACCGATGCAGAAGGAAATGTGATTACCGAAGAAAGCGAAGTAATGCCGGGAACCGAACTTAAAGTTCAGTTTGGCGATATGTATAACCCTATGAATAAACTTTCCGGTATTTATAACACCAACTGCGGAATTCAGTATGACGGCGAAGATGGAACCCAGTTCGGCGGCAATAACAGCGGATATGGTCATTATACTTTTGCGTCTGAGTATGAAAATCATGTAGTAACAATTAAAGTTCCCGAAAATTGGACAAAAGATACATACACTTTGGTCGGTAGCTTGCATATAGCGGGATTCGGCAGTGGAGAAGGTTCACATCGAGGAATTTGTCTTTATGAAACAGGAAGAGCCGTGGAAACCGAGGCTACCGGTCTCAGTGAAAATCATGGCGTGCTTCCCACAATCACATTGAATGTTTATATCCCCGCAACCGAAATTTCTCTTGATAAAACCGAGCTTAAACTTGCCTGCAACGGCGAAGCAGAACTTAAAGCAACTGTTGTGCCCGAATATACCACCGATGAAATTGTTTGGGCATCTTCTGATGAAAAAGTTGCAACCGTTGATGGAAACGGAAAAGTAACCGCTGTTGGCACCGGCGAAGCAACCATCACTGCAACAGCAGGAGATGTTTCTGCAACCTGCACCATAACTGTTGCACATGACATGAAAGCTGCAACCTGCACTGAACCCGCAACTTGCAAACGTGGTTGTGGTTATACAGAAGGCGAAGCACTCGGTCACGATTACAAATATGAAACCACAAAAGAACCCACTTGCACCGAAAAAGGCGAATACAGAAAATACTGTGCAAACGGCTGCGGCGAAGAAGAAATAAGCGAAATCGAAGCGCTCGGACATGAGTGGGGCGAATGGAAAGTTGTAAAAGAAGCTTCCTATACTGAAGAAGGTAGCAAAAAACGTGTTTGCGAAAATGACGAAAGCCATGTTGAAACCGAAACCATTGCAAAACTTGTTCCTACCGCAACCGAAAAAACTGAAGGTCCCGATGACACCAAAGAATATGTTGTCGCATATCAGGAAGGCGTTGTAATGGTTCCTGCAGGCCTTGAAAACGAATATCCCAACCAGCAGGCAGTAAAAGACGCGCTTAAAGCTAAAGTTGAAAACGGCGACCTTGAGGGCGAAGTAAACCTTGTTTTCAGAGAAGTAACCGTTGGTTATTATGAAAACGGAGCATTTGTTCCTGTTTCTAACCGCGAATTCTTCGAAAACGGAAAAACTATCGACATTCTTCTCAAATATCCCGAAGGCGCAGATAAAAACGACAAATTTGAGGTATATCACCTCAGAGATGACGGCGTTATCGAAAAATGCGTAATCAAATCCAAAACCGACAAAGGTCTTGTAATTGAAGTTGGCAGCCTTTCTCCTTTTGCAATTGCTTATGAAAGCGTTGATAACACTCCCAACTGGCCTTTCAACCCGGGCAAACCTTCCAGACCTTCCGATAAACCCAACCCCGGAATAACCATTATCACCCCCGAAGATGAAAAAGAAGAAGCAAACCCCAATACCGGTGCACCGGTTGATTGCTCTTTCGATCTTACCGCAGCAGGTGTTGTTGTTCTTGCAGCAACCGCCGCTGTTCTTGAAATCAAACGCAGAAAATAAAATTCCTTCCTTTTAAAATTTACGCAAACGAAAAGGAGCCCTGCAAAAAATGCAGGGCTCCTTTTCTGTTTGGAGTAAACTTTATCGAATGCTTTATATAGGTATCAAAAAGGCAGCAAACGCGCTTTTTCAGCAAAAATGAGGTGATTTGTACTTTGCCGAAAAGGGCTTTGTTGAGCCGAAATCCGGCGCAAAACGAAGAAAAAGTCCGGATTAGATTCAGCCTTTTCAGTTCTCCAAACGTTAATCGTTTCCAAGAGAATATTCAGAACCTCACCATTCGGTGGGGTTCTTTTTTGTATAAAAAGAAAATCCCCTGCAAAGCAGGAAGGCACAAACGAGGTACTCAAAGAGCAGGATCAAATGAAAAGGGTACGAAGAATGAATAACATTAGGAACAGGGTAGAGGAAATAATTATTGATGAAATTATGAAATAATATCAAGGTGCTTTTGGAATATTTAATTTCCGTTTTTGCTGAAAGTTTTCCGATTTATAGAAACAAAATTGATGTTGTGATATAATCAAAAAACAGTTTTTTCATAAACTGTGTGGTTTTGAACCGGACTTGTGCTTTCTTCGGTTCAGACCAACGTGAAAGGCACTCCTTGATGCTTTCCGGGAAAAGGCTGCCCTCTGTAAAGCGGCGTTTTGCAGAGGGTGGTTTTTTATAACAAACTTTTCAGACGCATAGCAAAAATGACCATCATTGCTGTTTTTGCTTCCGAATTTGCCGTAATAGCCGAAAAGAATTGATTAACTGTTTTCGGGGATATAAAATGAAACCGCAAAATATGTTAGGAGGCTGTTATTATGGATATTAAAGAAGAAAAAATTATTGAAGAAATTAAAAAAGTTTTTGCCGCAAAGGTATCTTCTTCCGATGAGCCTTGCTGCAAATGCGGGGGAAAATCTCCGATGGAAATGAGATGGAACGTTGAGGAAAAGGATAAACCTGTTGAAGCATAATTCAGCAGTTGATTCTGCGGGCGGATATCCGCCCGTCTTTTAATATGCAAAGGAGAAAGCGTATGTTCGGACTTGTACATATTTACTGCGGAAACGGAAAAGGAAAAACCACCGCCGCAATAGGGCTTGCCGTTCGTGCGGCAGGTTTCGGTAAAAAGGTTGTTTTTTGTCAGTTTTTCAAAAACGGAACCTCCAGCGAACTTAAAACTTTCGAAAAGCTTGAAAATATAACCGTTTTTAACTGCAGGAAAGCCTACGGACTTTACTGTAATATGAGTGAGGAAGAAAAGGAAAATGCCGCAAAAGATTATGGGGAACTTCTGGAGAAGGCTCTTTCAGAGGCACCAAACGCCGATCTTCTTGTTCTTGACGAAGCAATTTCTTCGTGTAACCACAAAATGATAAGCGAAGAAAGACTTTTGGATTTTTTTAAAAAGAAACCAAAGGAACTTGAAGTTGTTCTTACTGGGCGAAACCCTTCCGAAAAGCTTTTGAGCATGGCAGACTATGTTACCGAGATGAATAAAATAAAGCACCCTTTTGACAAAGGTACTCCGGCAAGAAAGGGAATTGAATTTTGAGAACCCTGCAGGGTGTCCAAACTTGCTGACTTTTTTCAAAAAGCAAAGTTAGCAAGTTTGGCGGTTACATTGACAGGCGAACAGTGATAATATAAACAAAAGAATAAGTACATTGTGTTCCTGTGCCTTCAGATATCAAGGCATTGGAAAAATACAATGTAGTATAATCAAAAAAGAAATTGAATAGGCTGCATCAAGTTCCGCGTAAAGACCGGCTTCTGCCGGGCGTTGGAATAAGGAAATCCGGTTGGAGTCCGGAGCCCACCCAGGGGCTGTAAATGCAGGAGTTTTTTATCCGCGGCGCAAGCCGGCCATTGGCCAGAAGCTGAGAAGGTAGGATAAAAAACGCAGGAAAACTTTTGTTTTCCCCAATGCATAAGCCAGAAAGCCTTTGATGATCGAACCCGAAGAACGCATTTTATGCGCGGACGGGATTTTTTGGGAACAGAAATTCGGCTGCAATGACCAAGGTGTCATTGCAGCTTTTTTTATTGCAAAAAAGGAGAAAACAGTGATTTTGGAAGAAAGAATTGTTTCAAGGGAAGAAAAACGCGGCCTTGACCGGGAACGAAGAGAAATTGAAAGCAAGTTCGCAAAAGAACACGAAAAAGACAGCGACGAAGAACTTCTCGATATAGTACGAAACAAGGCAGATGAGCTTGGAAGACCGCCTAAAAAGACCGAAACTATCGGCTTTGTCTGTCTTAAAATGCGTTTTGGTCCATGGCCGAGAGTTCTTGAAAAAGCCGGACTGAAAAAGCCGAAAACAAACCGCAGAAAAACAAGGGAACTTTCCCAATAAGTTTTTAATAAGGAAAAGGAAAGAAGTGGTTCGAAAAAATTTTTGCGCAAACTGAATAAAAGGAAGGAGAAAGAAATGAAAAAATTTTTAAGCTTTTTTCTGGCATTTTTAATGACGGTAATCGTCTTGCCGGTAAATGCCTTTGCCGAAGAAGTTGTCTATTTTTCCATAAGCGATAACGGAGCATATGTTTATTCCGATACGAAACAGATTCCGATGGCGTATGTTGAAATTCCTATTTCAGAAATCAAGGGAATTGATCTTGAAGAATATGGACTTGGAGAATATGCAATAGACAACAACAAGGATGGAGAAGACGATATTACGGTTCTTCATCTTTATATCTACGCACATGAAAATCATTATTATGAAGGAGCAAATCTTCTCGTGGAAAATGCAGAGGGGGCTCCCGGAAGTATATTTTTCAATTGGTTCTGGGGTCATGATTGCAACCTCAACTATTATGTGAATGGAAAATATCCCCTTTTCAGTGATGGAAGGGGTTCCACCGCGGACATAATTGAAGTGAAAAACGGAGATTTTGTGGATATTATGATGCTTTCAAGCTGGGCGTTTTACGGCGATTCCGGCGCCGGATTCCACAATTTTTTTGATAAAAACGGAAATATAGTTCACAGAATCAATGCGGAACTCAACGAAAAAGTTGAGTTTGAGCTTAAACGCGGATACGGAAATATTAATATCGGCGGTGCAACCGAATATGTTTCCGTCGGAAATGTTCCCGTTTATTACAGCAAAACCGAACTTTATGCGGAGGATGCGCAAACCGTTGAATCCGACGAGAACGGAAATGTTTCCATAACTTTCCCCTCCGCCGGAAAATGGTATGTATGGATGGACGGACAAAAAGGACTTGATCAGGATACCCAAAACATAGTTTCTTCCCCGGCATATCTCGAAGTTGAGGTTGAAGAAAACACTGTTCTTGGAGATGTAAACGCTGACGAAAAGGTGAATCCGGTGGATATCGTTCTTTTAAGAAAATATTTGCTGAACAAAGAAAAATATCCTCTTACCGATGAAAAAGCGGCAGACGTAAATGCTGACGGAAAGGTGAATCCGGTTGATATCGTTCTTTTGAGGAAATATCTGTTGAACAGTGAAAAATATCCTCTTGGATAATTAAAAAAGAAAGGTCGTTTTTAAATGAAAAGAATAGTTGCTTTGTTTTTATCTTTTCTTCTTGCGTTCGGAGGAATTCCGGTTTATGCGGAAGAAACTGCTGTAGCTTTGTCAAAAAGCGAAATTGAAGCAGGCGAAGAAGTAACCTTAACTTTTACTTACCCCAAAGATGTAGGGAATGTTCTTTATGCTGGAGTAAATGTTGTTTATGATGCGGAAAACTTCGTCCTGAAAAGCGGTCCATCAGGTTGGACAACTGACGATTCCAATGGAGTTGCCGCAGCGAACTATCTTCCTTCCGATGTGGAAGCCGGCGAGGATTTCAGCGAAAAATCTGTTGAATTTGTTTTTACTGCAAATTCTTCCGCAAAAGCAGGTTCCTACGAATTTACTGTAGGTTATCAGGCTGTTGATACCAACAACGATATCCATGAAGCTAACGGAATTAAAGCAACTTTGAACATCAAAACTGCTGAAATTGCCGTTGAAAGCGTTTCCCTCAACAAAACCTCTCTTTCTCTTGAAGAAGGTGCAAGCGAAACCCTTACCGCAACCGTTTTTCCGGAAAACGCAACGGACAAAACCGTAACATGGGAATCTTCCGACAAAGAAATTGCAACCGTTGAAGAAGGCGTTGTAACCGCTGTTAAAGCAGGCAGCGCAACCATCACTGCAAAATCCGGCGAAAAAGAAGCAAAATGCGAAGTAACCGTTACCGCAAAAGTTGTTTCGGAACCTTTCAGCTATACTATAAGCGATATTCCTTCCAATGGTGACAACTGGGCAAAACTTGATTCTCTGGTAATAAGCGGAGAAACAGGCAAAGTTATCGGACATTCCTGGAACGGTTTTTCCCTTATTGTTATGCTTGATAAGAGCACTCCCGATGACGCTGTAATCAACAGCAAAGCCAACACTTCCGGAATGCGTCCCACTCTTTCCGGTGCAGGAGATATAACTCTTGAAAACGGCACGGCAAAACAAAGCCTTAAACTTTCAAGCTCATTTGGCGATATCTGTAAAGTAGATATTCTTTATACCAAAGATAACGCTCCGGTTATTGCAGATGGAAAAGATTCCGAAATTACCGCTGTTATTGCATTTGGAGAAAGCTATGAAGCAGATGTTTCCAACATTTTTACCGATGAAGATGGTGACGAACTTTCTTATCAGGTAAAAGTCGATGACGGAGCATATGAAAATTTTGGAGGTTCAAAATATATTTATAAAAGCGAAGTAGCCGGTGAGCATGTTTTGAATTTCCGCGCTTATGACGGTGTTCTTTATTCCGAAGGAACCTATACCGTAAAACTTAAAATCGAAAACTCCAAAACCACTTATGATGTTAACGTAACTGTTCCGGATGGCATTTCTCCGAAATTTTATGCGGTAAATACAGTAAAAAACGGTGCGGTTGTTAAAGGCGACGAACTTGCTTTTGAAAACGGAAAAGTAAAAGTTCCCGAAAACATTACAAGAATTATGTGGGAAGCAGATGGCTTTGCAGGAATGAGCGCCTCTGTTTCTGCCGGAGCAAATCTTGAACTTGTAAAAACCGAATTTGAAGCACAGGATTATTTTGGCAAAGCAGATACTGCAGCAACCATTGAAATCACAGATCCTGAAGGCGTAAAAATCAGCGGAAAAACTGCCGATACATACCTTCTTCCCGCTGTTTCCGGTTTTACTTATAAAGTAACAGCAGGTGTTTCCGGATATAGCCCTGTGGAACTTACCGAACAGACCCCGACTTCCGGAAAAGTTGAAATTAAACTTGTGCTTATTCATTTTTCCGTAATTGCCCCCAAAGGTTCCGTTGTTTCCGCCGGTACCCTTACCGGTTCTTTCGCATATTCCTTCAAAGAGCCTATTGTTATCGAAACCGAAGGCGAAACCGCAGTATATAAATTCGCTCCCTTGTCCGGACAGAACACATTTATCAGAGTTCAGCGCCCCGATGACCCGGATGCAGTAACCTATTGGGATTGGAAATCTTCCAAGGCCGATAAACAGACCATCACCATCACCGAAGAAATGCTCTTTATGAACGACAGCGGAGAAGATAAATTCGATTCCGATACCGTTTATCGTAACTTTGAAAAATTTGCCATGGACCTTGGCGATATTTATATGAATATCAACAACCAGGGCTATATAAACCTCAACGTCGGCGATGTCAAGGGACTCAACATGTTCCGTAATTTCCAGGCAATTAACAGCTTTATCAATGACAAAATTTCTCTTCCGGATTTCAAATATGAAATCATCAACCTTGAAGGAAATGACGTAATTTCCATTAAACCCGATAAATTTAATTCCGCGTCCGCAACGCTTACCGCAAAAGGCGAAGGTACCGCAATTGTTCTTGTAACCTATGACGCAATGTACAGCGACTCCACCGTAGCGAACTCCAACGGCGATGCGGGCGGCGGTAACAGATATACTGCTATCTGGCCCGACAGAACCGGCGTTTTCGTAGTAAGCGTTGGAAAAGACGGCACTGCTGTCAAGAGTAACATGACCTGCAACGGCGCTGTTTTCGATGCGGAACATTCTCCCCAATTCTATATCGGCAACGAAGGCGCAAGCGTTTCCTTTGTTCCTGATGAAGGCGTTACCGTAACCGTTAACAGATCCACCGTCGGAAAAGAAACTCTTTCCTTCGGTCAGTTTACAAGCGAAGGAGTAACCGTCGATTCCGAAACCGGAAAAGTTACCGTTTCCGGACTTAAAACCGGCCGCCATATCATCAAATTTGAAAAAGACGGCGTTGCTTCCTATCAGGTTGTTACCGCACAGCAGGTAACCGTTGATATCGTAAGATCCGACGGAACCGAACTTGGACTCGATTCTACCATTGCTCCCGGAACTGCGCTTACTCTTAAAATCAAAGGACTTACCAACCCGGCAGAAAAATTTGCAACCAAATATAACTTCAACGCGCAGGTAACCTATAAAGATGAAAAGGGCAACACCTATAAAAACTCTTCCGGCGCAGCATTCGGAAAATATGACTTCAGTAGCCTTGAACAAATTGTAAACGTAACCGTTCCTTCCGATTGGGAAGGCGAAACCTTTACCCTTAACGGATATATCCAGATGGGAGGTTTTTCCGGCGGTGCAATCGGTGACCACAGAAAAGTTTCTTACGGAACCAGTTCCGGAATGGCAACCGGTTCCGGTGCGGGAATGGTTTTGGGAACTCTTCCCGAACTTGTACTGAACATCGGAAATGTTAAAGCAACCTCCATTTCTCTTGACAAAACTTCTGTACGCGCGGAAGCTGATGAGCCCTTTGCTCTTACGGCAACCGTTCTTCCCGAAAACTCCACCGACGTTGTTGAATGGAGCAGCGCAGACGAAACCATTGCAACCGTTAAAGACGGCGTTGTAACCGGACAGTCCGCAGGCAAAACCACAATTACCGCAAAAGCCGGTGACCTCACCGCTGTTTGCGACGTTGAAGTTTACGGAACCAAAAAAGAAATTGATGTTAATACAACTCCCACAGCTAACAAATATTACTTCACGGACGTCAGAATCAAGGGCGTAAGAGGAACCGTTGAAAAATCCGAAGGCACCACCCACACAATTTTGCTTGACCCAAGAACCAAAACTACCGATACTCTTGATTTTGTGATGACTGCCAACAGAATCAATTCTTCCCGCTATTTCTGGGTAAACAACAACAAGCTCCAAACCTCTGCCGGAAATCCCGGAACCATATCCGTTGTTCCGGACTGGAACGAAAACAACGAAGCTGTTGTTACCATCAGAATAGCAAACAACAGCGGTAGCAGCAATTATGATGGTCCTCACACACTGAATCTTAAAATCGCTCCTCATGACCATGACAGCGAAAACGAAGTAGCTGACGTAAAATATCTTAAATCCGAAGCAACCTGCACCGAAAAAGCTGTTTATTGGAAATCCTGCAGCGTCTGCGGACTTGCAAGCGATTCCGAAACCTTCAAATTTGGTGAAATCAATTCCGATGCTCATGAATGGGATGAAGGCAAAGTTACCACCGAACCTACCTGTTCCGAAGCCGGTGTAAAAACCTTCACCTGTAAACATGATGCTCAGCATACCAGAACCGAAGAAGTTGCTGTTGATGAAAATGCTCATAATTGGGGCGAAGCCGAATATACCTGGGCAGAGGACGGTTCTTCCTGCACCGCAACCCGCGTTTGCAAAAATGACGGAAACCATAAGGAAACCGCAAACGCAACCGAAATAAAATCCGCAACAACCAAAGAACCCACCTGCGAAGAAAAAGGCGAAACCGAATATACAGCAATCTTTGATGTTGATTGGGCGGCAAAACAGACCAAAACCGTTGCAGATATCAGCGAAAAAGGTCACGATTGGGGCGAAGCGGAATACACCTGGGCGAAGGATGCTTCTTCCTGCGAAGCAAAACGTGTTTGCAAAAACGATGAAAAACATGTTGAAACCGTAAAAGCAAAAACCGTAACCGGACAGGTCGCAGAAGAGCCCACCTGCGTAACCAAAGGTGTAACTCAGTATACCGCAATTTTCGAAGAGGACTGGACCGAAAATCAGTACACCTCACTCTCCGATATCGAAATCGATAAGAACGCTCATGAATGGGACGGATGGGAAGTTGTAAAAGAAGCGTCCTATACCGAAGAAGGAACCAAAAAACGTGTTTGCAAACTCAGCGACGAGCATTTTGAAGAAAAAACTATTGAAAAACTTGTTCCTACCGCAACCGAAAAAGTTGAAGGTCCCGGTGGTACCAAACAATATGTTGTCGCATATCAGGAAGGCGTTGTAATGGTTCCTGCAGGCCTCGAAGACGAATATCCCAACCAGCAGGCAGTAAAAGACGCGCTTAAGGCAAAAGTTGAGAACGGCGACCTTAAGGGCAAAATAAACCTTGTTTTCAGAGAAGTAACCGCCGGTTATTATGAAAATGGAGCATTCGTTCCCGTTTCCAACAAAGAGTTCTTTGAAAACGGAAGAACTATCGACATTCTTCTCAAATATCCCGAGGGCGCAGATGAAAACGACAAATTTGAGGTATATCACCTCAGAGATGACGGCGTTATCGAAAAATGCGTAATCAAAGATAAAACCGACGAAGGTCTTGTAATTGAAGTTGGCAGTCTTTCTCCTTTTGCAATCGCTTATGAAAGCGTTGATAACGCTCCCAACAGACCTTCTCTTCCCGATTTCCCAGTTTTCGGAAGACCTTCCACCGGAAACGGAATAACCATTATCACCCCCGAAGATGAAAAAGAAGAAGCAAACCCCAACACCGGTGCACCGATTGCTTGCTCTTTCGATCTTACCGCAGCAGGTGTTGTTGTTCTTGCGGCAACCGCAACCTTTCTTAAAATTAAACGTAAAAAATAAAATTCCTTCCTTTTAAAATTTACGCAAACGAAAAGGAGCCCTGCAAAAAATGCAGGGCTCCTTTTCTGTTTGGAGTAAACTTTATCAAATGCTTTATATAGGTATCAAAAAGGCAGCAAACACGCTTTTTTAGCAAAAACGAGGTGATTTGTACTTTGCTGAAAATGGCTTTGTCAAGCCGAAATCCGGCACAAAACGGAGATAAAAGTCCGGATTCGGCTCAGCCTTTTCAGTTCTCCAAATGTTAATCTCGTTTTGCAGAATTTACGAAGCCTGCCCTTTGGGTGGGCTTCTTTTCTATTGTCGCACTGAGGTGTCCTCGTAAAAAAGCCTTCCCCTTGAGGGGAAGGTGGATTTTTTGCAACTTGTTACAAAAAAGACGGATGAGGGATTATAGGTAACCCGGAGGGCAGAACCTCACCATTCGGTGGGCTTCTTTTTTTATGCAAAACAAAAAAATCCGGCAGCAAATCTGCCGGATTTTTAATTTTCGCTGTTTTAAACAATTGTGATTTCTGCCGCTTCGCGAACAAGTTTAAGAACTTTTCCGGTAACAACGCTGTGAGCAACGGATTTTTCAATTTCGGAATCGTTTGCGCAGAGTTCTTTGATCTGTTCAAAAGTCATACCGTTCTGCTGGGCAACGTGTTTAAGAGTGTGTTCAATTTCCGGCTCTTCGGCGGTTATGTTTTCAAGTTCGGCAATTTTAAGAACCGCTTCCGTAACGCGAAGGCTGTTGACGGCGTCTTTTCTGGCTTCCGCTTTCATCTGTTCAACGCTGCTTCCGGTGAACTGGCAGTACATTTCAAGGTTAAGGCCCTGCTGTGCAAGCTGTGCGGAAAAGCTTCCGAGGATATTTTCGATTTCTTCCTCGATCTGTTCATCAGAAGGTTCAAAATCAAGGGATTCTGCCGCCTGGAGAATAAGGCGGTTCTGAAGTTCGAATTCAGCTCTGTCGTCGGAAAGAGCCTGCATTGAAAGGGTAAGTTTTTCCTTGAATTCTTCAATGGTTTCGCAATCTCCGAATTCTTTTGCAAATTCGTCGTTCAGTTCATATTTGGATTTTGCGTGAATGTGGTGAATTTTGCAGTGGAATTCGGCGGCTTTTCCGGAAAGTTTCGGGGAATGATATGCTTCCGGGAAAGTTACGGAAACAATTACTTCTTCTCCGATTTCTTTTCCGACAAGCTGTTCTTCAAAACCGGGAATGAACATTCCGCTTCCGAGAGTAAGGGGCTGGTGCTGGGCGGTGCCGCCTTCGAACTGTTCTCCGTCGCAAAAACCTGCGTAATCGATAATTACTTCGTCGCCGAGCTGTGCGGGTCTGTCTGTGATGTGTACAACTTTCGGGTTTTCTTCAAGGATAGCATCGATCTGCTGCTGAACGTCCTCTTCGGTAACAATGTAGTGTTCCAAATCGGCCTTGAGGCCGCGATAAACAAAACTCATAAAAATCTCCCTGTTTTAAGTATAGTTTTTGCAAAAATGCGCATACAGAAATGTTAATATGTTTTAAGGAATTTGTCAAGTAAGAGCGAAAAAAACAAAGGACGCCGGAAACAGCGCCCTTTGTTTTTTATTATTTAACCGGTTCAAGCCGGTCAATGCTCCAGAGAACAAGCGGATAATCGCTTCCGGTGTTTATGAATGAAAGACGGACAAACCACAAATCTCCGTTTGCAAGGAGAAAGAAATTGAAATCGTCTATGGGCTGGAACATGATTTTTCCGTAAGGCGAAAGGTCAAAATAATCTTCCGGATCATCAAAAAACGCCTTCCATTCTTCTTCGGAAAAGGGCAATTCCTGCCATTCCCATTTTTCGATAGGGAAAGTTTTTTCTTCGCCGTAAGAGGATACCCACCGAAGAGATTTTTCTTCAATCGTAAGTTCGCCGTCCATTACGGTAAACCATGAATTGTGCCAGTGGTTTGTATAGATTCTTTCCGCGGAAACATAGGCCGTTCCGGGAACAAGCTCGACAGATTTTGTTGAAACACAGCCGGAAAAGCTTATGAGCACCGCCAAAACCGCTATGAGCACGCAAAGATATTTTTTGAGCACGAGTGAGCACCTGCCTTTTTAACCTATTATATTACCTTTGGCATCATAATGGGTTTCTTTTATCAGAATTTCGTTTTCGTCATATTCCCAAACAAATTTTGAACCGTCTTCTTCATAAGAAATTGTTTTAACAAGTCTGTTTTCAAAATTGCTTTCTTCGGTGGTGGGAACGATTTCGTAGAAGAATTCACCGGAAAGTTTTCCGTTAAAAAGTTCTTTTTTATAAACAACAAGGTTGTTTTTGCCGTATTCATAGGCATAATCGTAGGTTGAGAGAAGTTCGTCGCCGAAATTATAGCTTTTTGAGGATATCATATCGCCGAAAGAGTTATATTCATGCACCTGTTTGATTCCGGTAAAATGATAAATTTCGGTTGTTTTTCCAAGATAGAGCGCGCCTTCCCCGGTTGTGAAAATTTCCTTATAGCTTTCAAAGGTGATTTCGCCGCTTTCGTCGCGTTTTATAACGGAGGTGCTTCCGTCTCCATTATAGGTGGTCTCTTCGGAAAGGAAAACGGTGCCGTTTTCGGAAACGGAATATTCGGTTTCGCTGAAAAGGTTCCCGCTTTCGTCATAATCAAAAACGGTATAGGAGCGGTCTTCATTATAAATTATTTTTTTATCATAGTAACCGTCATAGCTGTTTTCATCGCTATAAGCGATGAAATCTTCGCAGGAAATTTCGCCGTTTATGGTTTCCTTGTAATAAACCGGTCTGCCGAGGCCGTCATATTCATATTCGTGGTTTTCAACGGAAATCAAGGTCGGAGCATCGCCCTCAAGAGAAAATGTTTCTATCTGGTGAATATTCAAAGTTTCGTCGTGTTCGGTAACCGTTTTTGTGCTGTTGGAATAATTGATAACGGTTTCCTTTGAACAATATAAATTTCCGGAAGAATTTTCGGAATATTCAAATTCGGTTTCGGATATAATTTCGCCCGCAAGATCATATTCGGTAAATTTGGCGGGAGTTGTGTTTTCGTCATATTCGTTGACAAAAACGCAGTCTTCGTAATATGCGGTTTCCTTTTTCGGATAACCAAATCCGTCTTCGGTCACTGCATATTCATATTCAAGAACAAGTTTTCCGTTTTCAAAAGTTTTTGAATAGGTGTAATATCCGTCTTTGTCATAACCGTATTCATAAGTACGTTCCGAAAGAACCGTTCCGTCGGTTCCGTAAACAGTTGCGCGAATGGGGCTTTGATATTCGTCAAAACTTGTTACGGTTATTCTGTCGCCCCAGTTAAAAACTTTGTTTTTGCAAACGGTGCAGATATAACCTGCGCCGGGTTCGTGCTCACCGATATTGAGCTTCTCACCGTTTTCACCGTTTTGCCAATGTTCAAAAGCGTCCGCTTCCCAAATCGGTGTTTCTGAAATTTCTTCGGAATAACAGCCGGAAAGAACCGCCAGAAGAATTATAAAAACCGGGATAAGTTTTATCTTCAAAAAAAGCACCCCCTTTTATAATTTTACAATAATATAACAAATTTAAAAAGTCAACAAATATTCCCAAAGGGAATAAAAAAGCCTTCCTGCGGTTGCAAATATTTTTTAGAAAAGACAGATTTTTTTCGCATATAAAATTAACCGAGCCGCCGGGATAAAATAAAAACCGCCGTCGGCCTGAACGATGGCGGTTGAAATTCGGAAACTTTATTTTTTCGGTGGAGCGTTTTAGTCCCCTTTGTTAAGGGGACAGCGTTTGCGGGAGCAAACTGCAGGGGATAGAAAACTTTTCTTTCAGGTATCACCCGGTTTCTTTTGGTTACAAAAGAAATGGGGTGGTAACTTTCGGTTGATTTTGAAAACAGAATAATTTTTCGAAAGACAAAGTTTCAACAAATATTCCCGAAGGGAATAAAAAAGCCTTCCCGCTTTTAAGCAGGAAGGTTTTCGTTTGCTTCTTTTCGTTCCTTATGGATTTTCACCATGCTGATTCCGTTTGTGATAAGAGTAAAAATGCTGAACCAGATGGAAACGTAGTTGTGGTGATAAATATCATAAACCGCCCACATGATAAGGGTGATTATTATTACCCATTTGAACCACATGGCGTCTTTTGTGTCAATATACCAGGTGAACATGCCGGCGGCGATTATCGGGATCCAGGTAATGGGGTTGGCGGTAACGGTTGAAATCGAAAGAGCCGCCTGGACCGCAATAAGAGCGATTTTTATTCCGGTGGTGCATTTCCATTTTGCGATTATAATATTTCTTGCGGCGCTTACAAGGCTTGCAACGGTTCCCCCTAAACCGCCGAGAAGAAAATGGGAAAGGGCGTTCAGCAAAAACTGAAGGGTCTGCATAACGATATAGCGGTCCTTGTTTTTTATAAAACCGATGAGGACCATAACGGTGCAGCCAAGAAGAGAAACAATGTTTCCGAGAATTATGTTCATTTAATTTTCCCCGGCTTTCTTTTCTTTTTTAATCTGCCAGATGCTGTAAGCGGTGGAAACAACGGTGAAGGCATCAAAAGCGGCGGAAATGAAGTTGAGATGGTAAGCATCATAAACAAACCACATGCAGACGGTGAGGATCATCACGTTTTTGAATTTTATAATGTCCTCGCTGTCGATCACCCAGGTGAAAAGGGAAGTTGCAAGAATCGGAAGCCAGGTTATTGGGTTAAGAGTAACGGTTCCGAGCGAAAGAACGACAGAAAGAACAACAAAAATGATTTTGAGAGGAACGGAAGGTTTGCACTTAAAGAAAACAAGGTTTCGGAGAATGCTTACAACCGTTGCGATAACTCCGCCCATTCCGCCGAGAAGATAGTGGGAAACGCCCATAAGGGTGAACTGAACGCACTGGGCGGCAAGAATTTTGTTTTTGTTTTTGATAAGACCGATAAGCACCATCATGGTGCAGGAAACGATTGAAATTATGTTGGCGACAATAATAGAAATATTATCCAAAATCAGTACCTCCATGAAACAAATAAAAAACTGTCCGGCTTTGTCAAGGCCGGACAGCGGAAAATCTGTAAACAGCATTAAATATTATAAGGGCGGAAAAGCCCGTTGTCAAGCGGAAAATGAATTGCCTCCCTTGTTAAAGGGAGGGGGACCGTTGCCGTAGGCACGGTGGAGGGATTCTTACAAAAGTTTTCCGCAATATTATATTCCCAGCAGCACAGTTGCAAAACCGAAATAGATAACGAGCGAAAGGGCGTCAACAACGGTTGTGATAAAAGGCGAAGCCATAACCGCAGGGTCCGCGCCGACTTTTTTTGCGAAAAGGGGCATGAACGCGCCGACGATTTTTGAACAGAAAACCGTGAGAACAAGGGTGAGGGAAATTACCGCGGAAACCATGGGGGTGACTTCCGGATTTCCGAGGAGCATTCCGTCAAAAAGAAGAACCTTAACAAAGCTTACTCCGGCAAGAGCCGCACCGGCAAGAAGACCGACCCTCGCTTCTTTCCAGATTACCTTGAAAAGGTCGCGGAATTCAATTTCCTGGAGCGAAAGTCCGCGGATAACCGTTGCGGAAGTCTGGTTGCTGCAGTTACCGCCGGTGCCCATGAGCATAGGGATAAAAGCGGTTAAAACAACGCAGGAAGCCAGCGCCCCTTCAAAACTGCTGATTATCATTCCGGTGAAGGTGGAGGAAAGCATGAGTATCATAAGCCAGGGAATACGGGATTTCCAGATATCAAAAACCGCGGTACGAAGATAGGGGCGGTCACTCGGGGTGATTGCCGCCATCTTTTCGATATCTTCGGTGGCCTCTTCTTCAATAACGTCGATAGCGTCGTCGAAGGTGATGATTCCGACAAGGCGGTCTTCCGCATCAACAACCGGCATGGTATCGAAGTCATATTTGCTCATACGCTGAACGACCGATTCCTTATCATCGGTGGTTCTGGCGGAAATTACATTCGGTTCCATAATGTCGCCGATAAGGGCGCTTGTATCTTTTTCAAGAACAAGGGTACGAATGGTGACGTAGCCGATGAGGTGGCGTTCTTCGTCGGTAACGTAGGAAACATTGATGGTTTCGGAATCGTCACCCTTCTGGCGGATTACGTCAAAAGCACCGGCAACAGTTGTTCCCCGGCGAAGACGGATAAATTCCGTTGTCATAAGGGAACCGGCGGAATCTTCCGGATACTGGAGAATTTTGTTTATTTCGCTTCTGGTTTCCGGGTCGGAATATTTAAGGATTCTTTTAACAACGTTTGCGGGCATTTCCTCAATAACGTCTATGGTATCATCAAGGAACATTTCGTCAAGGATAGCTTCAAGTTCTGAGTTGGAAAAGCCTTTGATAAGCATTTCCTGGGAATCGCTTTCAAGATTTATGAAAACGTCCGCCGCAACTTCTTTTGAAAGAAGGCGGAACATAACCGGAAGGTGATCCTCCGGCATATCATCAAAGAGCCATGCGATATCCGCAGGGTTCATATCGAGAAAGCGTTTTCGAAGGTCGTTATACCGCTTTTCGTGGCAAAGTTCCTCCAGTTCATCTCTGAGTTCGTCATAAACTTCTTCAAATCTTTCTTCAGGTTCAGCCATGACAAAATACCTCCGTTTCCCGAAATTTACCTATTATTAATAATATTCCTAAAAAAAGCCAAAGTCAATAAAAAGAAAGGGCTTTTTGATGAACCGGTGAAGAAAAAGCCTTCCCGGAATTCAGCTTTCTTTGCTAAAGGGGGGCTTTATCCGTAGGGGCGAACCCATGTGTTCTCCCGCTTTTGTTTGGAAAAATTTATACCCCCATTTCTTTGACGGCGCAAAGAAACGGCGGTATAACCGCCAAAGAAACGCCTTTCCAACCCCTGCGTTGCTCCCGCAACTGCTGTCCCCTTCATAAGGGGACAAAACGCTCCACCGAACAATCTCGATTTCTAATCCTGACCGCCATCGTACAGGCCGACGGCGGTTTTTGTTTAAAAAGGCGGCTCGGTTAAATTCTGTTGTATCGTAGGAAACGGCCAAGACCATTCCGATTTAGCCTCCCCTATCAGGGGGCATCACGAAGTGATGACGGAAGGGTGGAAATAAAGCCTCCCTTGCCTAAAGGGAGAGATTTTTTTGATGCAAAATGCAAAGTGCATAATGCAAAATTATAGTGGCGGATAGTATCCGCCACTACGAATAAAGCCAATTATCCGGGTTTGCAAAAATTTTTGCGGTAATTATAAAAAAGCGCCTTCCGGCGCCTTTGGATTATTCAATTCTTTCCTTTATGAACGGAACTACCTCTTTCGGTTCAATTCCGAGGACCCAGGCAAATTCGCCGTAAAGAAGCTTTTCCGCCCTTTGCATAATTGCTTCGTCGCTGCTGCGGAGTTTTTTACCTTTTTCCGCAAGCTCTTTTTTATGTAAATAAAGGCTTCGGATAAGGGTAGCAATATCCTTGCGTACTCCGCCTTCAAGAAGGCTTCGGAAAGTTTCAACGCGCTCTTTGTCGTCCCTTATCCATTCCGCTTCGGTGTTCGGGAAGGAATCTATGATTTCAAGAACCTCTTCTTTTCGAAGAAGTTCTCTTGCGTGATTTTCAAAAACCGGGCTGTCCACCGGAACGGAAAGGCTTGAACGAAGGTCAAAAACCGGCTGGAGAATATAATATTCCTTTTTTCCCGCGCCGTAATCTTTTACGCAGATATCTTCAACTCTGCAAACGCCGCTGGCACCATATACAAAAACATGACCTTTTTCAAACATCAAAAAATCTTTCCTTTCTCCGTAATTCCGGCAAAATATACTGCAAAACATTCAAAAGGTGAACTTTTCACACATATATTGTAGCATATTTAAACAAAAAATGTCATAGGCATTTTTAACAAAACGGAGAATTTTTTAACACCAGGTCAGATTTTAAGTTCAAAAAGCCCTTCCCGGTTGCAAAAGAAAAAGATTTTTCCTTTTCCGGAAAAAGAAAAACGAACTTCCGCCTCCTGCTCCGGATAAAGTTTTTTGAGGACTATGCCGGTATAGGTGACGTATGCGGCGAAGGAAATATAATGGTCTTTCGTCATTGGGTGGTTGAAGCGGAGAAAAATATCCCCCTCCGGTCTTTCAATTTCAAAGGAATTTTCCTCCGCTTTTTCCGCGGAAAGAGCAGGGAGCTTTGTTCCGCAGCAGGAAAAAGAGCCTTCGCCAAGGGCGGTTATCACGTTTCCGCAAACCGGGCAGACGTAAAATTTAAGCTTTGAAATATTTCCGGAGCGGTTTTGGTTAACAATATTTTCGCCGGAAAGAAGTTCTGCAACAGAAACTCCGAGAGCTTTTGAAAGCGGTTCAAGAAGAGTTATATCCGGAAGCCCTTTTTCCGTTTCCCATTTGGAAACGGTTTTGTCGGAAACGGAAATTATTTCCCCAAGCTGTTTTTGGGTGAGGTTTTTCCTTTCCCTAAGTTCCTTTATAATTTTGCCGTTTATATAGGACATAAAAATCGCTCCTTTCTTTGTTTTGAGGTTATCATATCCGAAAGAAAACGGCAACCTATGGAAAGTAGAATCGAAACAAAAAGCACAAAAATAACTCTTTTTTGAAATATAAAGCTCATAATGGGCATAATTTTATAAAAAACTATTGCAAAAAAGGCAAAAATACTTTATTATTGATAGTGTAAAAAATGCGCAATTGCGCTTCATTTTAGGAGGTTTAACTTATGGTTTCTGCAGGCGATTTCAGAAACGGTGTTACTTTTGACGATAACGGTGATGTATATCAGATCATCGAATTCCAGCATGTAAAACCCGGCAAAGGTGCAGCATTTGTCCGTACCAAAATCAGAAACGTCATCACCGGCGCAGTTGTTGAGCGCACTTTCAACCCTACCGATAAATTCCCCACCGCATTTATCGAAAGAAAAGAAATGTCTTACAGCTATACCGACGGCGACCTTTATTACTTCATGGATCCCGAAACTTATGAACTTATCCCGATCGAAGAAAGCCTTCTCGGCGATTCCTTCAAATTCTGCAAAGAAGAAGACGTTTGCCGTATTCTTTCTTACAAAGGCAAAGTTTTCGGTCTTGAAGCTCCGAACTTCGTAACTCTTGAAGTAACCGAAACCGAACCCGGCGTTAAAGGCGATACCGCAACCAACGTTACCAAACCCGCAACCGTTGAAACCGGCGCACAGGTTAAGGTTCCGCTTTTCATCAACGAAGGCGACAAAATCCAGATCGATACCAGAACCGGTGAATACATCGGCAGAGCATAATCCGATCACAAACATTTTTAAAACCGCCTTTATGGCAAAGGAGAAAAAACATGACTATTGCTGAAAAAGTTGCACATCTCAAAGGTCTTATGGAAGGCCTCAACTGCGACGACAAAGTTCTCAACGCTATCGTTGACATTCTCGAAGACCTTGCATACGATGTAGAAGACGTTCAGGAGGCTCTTGCAGAAGTTGGCGAACAGGTTGAACTTATCGACGAAGACCTTGAAGCTCTTGAAAACGATTATTATGAATTCGACGACGATTGCGACTGCGATTGTGACTGCGACTGCTGCGATGACGATTGCGATTGCTGCTGTGACGATGAAGACCTCTACGAAGTAGAATGCCCTGCTTGCGGCGAAGTTATCTGCATCGACGGCTGCATCGTTGACGAAGGCGAAATGGATTGCCCCAACTGCGGCGAACATCTCGAATTCGACCTTGACGAAGAAGAGGAAGACGAAGAATAATTCTTCCAAAAAACAATGGCAATAGGCGCGCTGCGCTTATTCATAAAATTAAATAGTTTCGGGGCAGGGTGAGAATCCCTACCGGCGGTGAAGCGGCTTTGTCCGATAAGTCCGAGAGCCTTTTGGCAAGAACGGGTCAGAATCCCGTACCGACGGTGTTTGCGAAAATTTCGCATTAAGTCCGGATGGCGAAACTGCGTGAAGAAATTTTTGCTCCGTACAAAATTTGTGCGGAGCATTTCTTTTTGCGATTTTGCCTTTCTTTTAAGAAACTGTTCACACTATCTTAAAAAAGAAGGGGTATTATTATGAAAAAAATGAACACAAAAAAACTCACAACTCTCGGCGTTCTTGCGGCCTGCTCAATTGTTCTGGTTGCATTCATCCATTTCCCGATTTTTCCGGCGGTTTCCTTCCTTGAATATGACCCGGCGGATATTCCGATACTTATAGGAACCTTCCTTTTCGGACCGGTCTGGGGCGTTGTTTTGACCGTTATTGTTTCCGCAATCCAGGGAATGACCGTTTCCGCCCAAAGCGGAGTTTACGGAATCGTTATGCACATAATCGCAACAAGCGCCTTCACCCTTGTTGCGGGAACGATTTACAAACATAAAAAGACCAAAAAAGGCGCCCTTATCGCAATCGCCTGCGGTGTTCTTGCAATGGTTGCCGTTATGTATCCGGCAAACCTTGCGCTCACTCCGGTTTATCTCAACGCAATGGCCGGAATGGAAATTGAAGCCGCAAAAGGAATGGTAAAAAGCCTTATGCCTTTTATCCTTCTCTTTAATCTTACAAAAGCCGGAATAAACGGCGCCGTTACCTATCTTGTTTATAAACGCATCCACAAGCTTCTCGGAAAGCTCAACCTTGCGTAAGAATAAAAAGGCAGTGATATCTTGAAAATCGACCAAAGCTGGCCGTCCCTTTCAAGCGAAGAAGCGAAGCGCCTTGCCGCGGAAGGCAAGGCGAACGTTTCGCCTTCTTCCGCTTCAAAAAGCGTAAAACAGATAATTTTTTCAAACCTCTTTACCTTCTATAACATGCTCAATGTTGTGCTTGCGGTTCTTGTTATCACCACGGGCAGCTACCGCAATATGCTTTTTTTGGGTATTGTTATATCGAACTTCCTCATCGGAACGATTCAGGAACTTCGGGCGAAGAAAACCGTTGACAGTCTTTCGGTGCTCACAGCACCCACTGCAAGGGTCATTCGCGACGGAAAAGAGGTTGTTTTGCCTTATCAGGAACTTGTTCTGGGCGATGTTGTGCTCATTGGAGCCGGCGACCAGATGACCGCCGACGGAACGGTGCTCGGCGGCGAGGCAAGGCTTAACGAAAGCCTTATAACCGGCGAAAGCGACGCCGTTCTTAAAGCCGCCGGAGATAAACTTTTTTCCGGAAGCTTTGTGATAAGCGGCGAAGCCGCAGTTGTTCTTACCGCAGTGGGCGCGGAAAGCTATGCCGAAAAACTCACCGCGGAAGCAAAAAAGCTCAAAACAGCAAAATCCGTGCTCAAAAACACAATGATGAACATAATAAAAACCGTCACGGCTTTTATTGTTCCGATGGGCGTGCTCACTTTTTGGAACCACTTTGTTGACCAGGGACTTTCCTATACGGATTCCATGATTCCGACCGTTGCGGCAATGGTCGGAATGATTCCGGACGGGCTTTATCTGCTCACGAGCATGAGTTTTGCTGTGGGCGTTGTGCGCCTTGCTCAAAAGCGTACCCTTACCCAACAGCTTTATTCTTTGGAATCCCTTGCAAGGGCGGACGTGCTCTGCCTTGATAAAACCGGCACCATAACCAGCGGAAACATGAAGATAGAAGGCACCGTAAGCTTTGATGGTGAAGATATCGGCGCCCTTGCGGCGGAAATCTATTCCGCCGTTCCGGCGGATAACGCCACCGCAAAAGCAATTGTCGAAGCCTTCGGAAGCCGGAACCCCATTGAAAAAACGGCGAAAAACATTCTTCCGTTTTCTTCGGTGCTCAAATATGTCGCGGCGGATTTCGGCGAAGAAGGCTGCTATATGCTTGGCGCACCGGAATTCGTTACCGGCGGAAATTTTCCGGAAACCGTTCAGAAAGCGGCAGAATATTCCGCAGACGGAACCCGTGTTCTTGCCCTCTGTTTCGGAAAATTTGACGGAAAATTATACAAAGCGGAAAAACCGCTTGGTTTTATACTGATTGAAGATGAAATTCGTCCGAATGTTGCGGAAACTTTTGAATATTTCCGCAAAAACGACGTTTCCATAAAAGTTATAAGCGGAGATAACCCGGCGGCGGTTTCCGCAATTGCAAAAAAAGCCGGGGTGCCCGGCGCGGAAAATTTTGCGGATGCTTCGGTTCTTTCCGATGAGGAACTTTCCGCCCTTGCGGAAAAAACCGTTGTTTTCGGAAGGGTAAGCCCGGAACAAAAACGCGTTATAATAAAATCTCTCCAGAAAAACGGACACACCGTCGCAATGACCGGCGACGGAGTCAACGACGTGCTCGCGCTTAAGGATGCGGATTGCTCCGTTGCAATGGCTTCCGGTGCTCAGGCGGCAAGTCATGCCGCCCAGCTTGTTCTTCTGGATTCGGATTTTTCCGCAATGCCGGAAGTCGTGCTCGAAGGAAGAAGAGTTATCAACAACATTCAGCGTGCGGCCTCGATTTTTCTTATGAAAACGATTTATACCTTTGCCCTTACCGCAATGCTTCTTTTTGCGCCTTTTGCATATCCGTTCGTGCCTATCCAGATGACCCTTATCGGCGCAGTTGCTTCCGGAATTCCGGGGGTTTTTCTTGCCCTTGAACCGAACTTCAAAAGGGTTCCGAAGGAATTTATGAAAACGGTGCTCAAAAGGGCGCTTTTCGGCGCGGCAACGGTTTTCTTCGGAATTATGGCGGTGCTCATAATCAACGAAAATCTCGGAATGTCGGCGAAGCTTTCCCTCGATGAGGTTTCAACGGTCTGTACGGTTTATACCGGAGCCGCAAGCCTTATGATGCTTTTAACAACCTGCCTTCCGCTCAACAAATTCAAAGCGGCAATCGTTATCGGAAGTACGGTTATCTTTTCCGCCGCAATCAATCTTTTCGAGGAACTTTTTATGCTTGTTCCGCTTTCCGCTTCCGGAAGAACTCTTTTGCTTTGTCTTTTGCCTTTAACTTTGATCCAGTTTGCCGTAAGAAATTTTCAGCTTAAAAAGGAGAACCAATGACCGGAAAAATTCGTTTTGCAACCGAAAAAGACGCGGAAGCGATCCTCAGAATCTATGCGCCCTATATCGAAAAAACCGCCATAACCTTTGAATATGAAGTTCCCTCCCTTTCGGAATTTTCCGAAAGGATTTCGGAAATCCAAAGGAAATATCCCTGGATAGTTTACGAAGAAAACGGAAAAATCCTCGGCTATGCCTATGGCGGACCGGAATATACAAGGGCGGCTTATCAATGGACCGTTGAAGTTTCGGTTTATGTTGACGAAAACGAAAAGGGAAAAGGAATCGGAACCGCTCTTTATGAAAAAGTTCTCGATATCCTTAAAAAACAAAACTTCTGCCTTTG
The DNA here is from genome assembly GCA_017847875.1 of Oscillospiraceae bacterium. GTDB lineage: Bacteria > Bacillota > Clostridia > Oscillospirales > Ruminococcaceae > UMGS1668. Next base: position 26,403 of record JAGASN010000010.1, read on the forward strand.
CTATGCTCTTATCAACGAAGATAACGAGGCTTCCCTTCGAATGCACGAAAAATACGGTTTTAGACCAATCGGAACAAGGAAAAACTGCGGATATAAATTTGAAAAATGGCACAGCGTTGTTTTTCTTGAAAAACAGCTGAACGAACCTTCCGTTCCGCCGAAACCGGTTATTCCAATCGGTGAACTTGAATATGAGTTTTAAAAAGGGCGGTTTTACCGCCTTTTTTTATAATCTTAATAAAATATTAAGAATTTCCCCACTTTAATCTTAAGGTTTAAACTGTTATTATATAGAAAAGAGGAGGCGAAGAAATTTGTATAATCTTTTGATTTGCGATGATGACAGGGATATCCGCAACGCCCTTAAAATATATCTTTCCGGCGAAGGCTATAAAATTTTTGAAGCGGAAAACGGAAGCGAAGCTCTTGAGATTGTTGCCGCGGAAGAAATCCACCTTATCCTTATGGATATTATGATGCCGAAAATGGACGGCGTTTCCGCAACTATGAAACTTCGGGAAAACTCAAACGCACCGGTTATCTTCCTTACCGCAAAAAGCGAAGATAACGACAAAATTTTCGGTCTTACCGCCGGCGCGGACGATTATATCACAAAGCCTTTTAACCCAATGGAAGTTATCGCCAGAGTTAAAGCACAGCTTCGCCGCTATGCCTATTTCGGCGGAATGGAGAAAAAGGAGGACACAATTTCCGTCGGCGGAATTGAACTTGACGAAAGCGGAAAAAGCGTTACCCTTAACGGCGAACCGGTTTCTCTCACTCCCACGGAATATGATATCCTCGAACTTTTTATCAAAAACCCGGGAAAGGTTTTTTCCTCGAAGGAAATTTATTCCGCCGTCTGGAGCAGCGACCCTTTGGGTGCGGAAGGGACCATTGCGGTGCATATCCGCCACCTTCGTGAAAAAATTGAGATAGATCCCGCAAACCCCCGGTATCTCAAAGTTGTTTGGGGAAAAGGTTATAAACTGGAGGGGAAAAAATGAAAAAACTTTACGGAAGTTTGTTTTTAAAACTCCTTGCAATCGCCGCGGTCTGTATAATCACCCCAATCCTTATCGGCTGCGCCTGGTTTGCGGCGGAAGCTTATGATGACGAAATGTATGTTTCCGGAAAAACCCCGGAATTTGAACAGACCTTTTCCGCGGAAAGTTTTGTTGCAAAAAAACTTATCGATATCCACGAATATATCTATTGGAACGATATGACCGGGCTTATTGAAAACGAATATTATTTCAACGAAAAAAACTTCGCCTTCGAAATTTTTGATTCCGAAGGAAAGGAAGTTCTTTCCACCCTTAAAGCCGGAATTACCGGAAAACCGGAAACCCATCTTCCGGAAGAAAGCGGTTCAAGGGGATATATCCTTATGGTAAGCGAATATCCCGCAAAAGAGGTCACCGAAGAGGGAAAACCCGTTGCGGAATATACCATGAACGGCTATCTTAAAATGCCCATGGATCCGAACGGCGACGGTTATTCAGAATATGAAATATTCAGCTTCACCGCAAAATATTGTTTTGAATTCATAAGATACGGAATAATCTGCTTTGTTGCAAACGTGGTGCTCTGCATCTATCTGATCGCCTCTTCCGGCTATGACGGAAGAGGAAGACTTGATCTCCGCGGTCTTAACGCAGTGGATTTTGATATCCTGCTTCTGCTTGTCGGAATCGGAATCGTTACGGTTGTGGGGATTATGGACGATATGCGTTTTGCCTATGACGATGTTTATAAATATCTGGCTTTCGGAGTCTGCTTTGCGGCGCTTACCTTCCTTACCCTTGCCGCACTTATGAGCATCTCCGCCCATATTAAAACCGAAAAGATTTTGGAACACACTTTTTTATATCAGATCGGAAGCGTTTTTTTAAAATTTTTCCGCTGGTTTATGCGCAACATAGGAATTACCTGGAAACTTGCCCTTGCCGTTGCCGGATACAGCTTTACCGTTTATATTTTCGGAATTCTTTCAACGGGGTATAACCTCGGCGCCTTCGCGGTTTTGCTTGCGCTTTTCATAATCGTTGCCGGAATCTGCATTGCAATCTGGTTTGGTTCCCAGCTTCGGAAAATAAAGCGCGGCGGAGAAGCAATTGCGAACGGCGATTTTGATTACCGCATAAATTCAAGGGAACTTTGGCCGGCATTGCGCGGTCACGCTTATAACCTCAACAGCGCCGCCATGGGAATGTCCAAAGCGGTTGACGACAGAATGAAAAGCGAGCGTTTTAAAACCGAACTTATCACCAATGTCAGCCACGATCTTAAAACACCGCTCACTTCAATAGTTTCCTACGTTGACCTTCTTAAAAAGGAAAACATTGAAAACGAAACTGCCCTCGGCTATATCGACGTTATAGACCGCCAGAGCGCAAAACTCAAAAAGCTTACGGAAGACCTTGTTGAAGCTTCGAAAGCAACAAGCGGCGCCGTTAACGTCAACAGGGAAGTTCTTAACATCGGCGAACTTATGAACCAATCCGTGGGCGAATTTTCCGAAAAACTCGAGGCGGCGGAAATTGTTCCGGTTATCAATCTTCCGGAAAACGAAATTTTCGTCTGCACCGACGGAAGGCTTCTCTGGCGTGTTTTCGATAACCTTATCCAGAACATAATAAAATATGCACAGCCGGGAACAAGGGCCTATTTTGACCTTGTTGCGGAGGAAAACAACGCCGTTCTCACCATTAAGAACATTTCAAAAGACCCGCTTAACATGACAGCCGAAGCACTTATGGAACGTTTTGTCCGTGGAGATGCTTCCCGAAACAGCGAAGGAAACGGCCTTGGCCTTTCCATTGCAAAGTCCCTTACGGAACTTTGCGGCGGAACTTTTGAACTCACCCTTGACGGCGACCTTTATAAGGTTATAATAAAAATTCCGGAAACGGAAGAAAAACCGCAGACATAAAATTTTTTAAGAAACAAAAAACGGGACTTATCAAAAATAAGTCCCGTTTTTGCTTGTAATAATGCGGTTTCTATGGTAAAATAATAAATTGTCTTAATTCACAATTGGAGGAATTTTAATGCCCAGTTTAAAAGAAGAAATTTCACGCAGAAGAACTTTTGCGATAATTTCGCACCCCGACGCAGGTAAAACAACCCTTACCGAAAAATTCCTGCTCTATGGCGGTGCAATTGCCCAGGCAGGCGAAGTTAAAGGAAAAAAAGCCAAAGCCGCAACCTCCGACTGGATGGAAATTGAAAAGCAGCGCGGAATTTCCGTAACTTCCTCCGTAATGCAGTTCCAGCACAGCGGTTTTTGCATCAACATTCTCGATACCCCCGGACACCAGGACTTCTCCGAAGATACCTACCGTACCCTTATGGCGGCGGACTCCGCGGTAATGGTAATCGACGGCGCAAAAGGCGTTGAGCCCCAGACCAGAAAACTCTTCAAAGTCTGCTCCATGCGCCACATTCCGATTTTTACCTTCATCAATAAAATGGACCGCGAAACCAAGGATCCTTTCGATCTTTGCGAAGAAGTTGAGCGCGAACTCGGAATCGATACCTACGCAATGAACTGGCCCATAGGCTGCGGAAAAGAATTCCAGGGTGTTTATGACCGCGAAAAGAAAAGCATTCTTTTCTTCGGAGACGAAGGAAAAGGCAGAAAATCCTCCTCCGTCGAAATTGAACTTGATGACCCGGAAGTTGCGGATTACCTCGGCGAAAAAGGCTGGGAACAGATTCGCGATGACGTTGAACTTCTCGGAGCGGGAAGAGATTTTGATATGGAAGCCGTTCAGAACGGTACCCTCAGCCCTGTTTTCTTCGGTTCCGCTTTAACAACCTTTGGCGTTGAACCTTTCCTCGAAGCCTTCCTCAAAATGACCACTTCCCCGCTTGCAAGAACTTCCGACGAAGGCGTTATCGACCCCATTGAGGAGGATTTTTCCGCTTTCGTTTTCAAAATTCAGGCAAACATGAACAAAGCCCACCGGGACCGCCTTGCTTTTATGAGAATCTGCTCCGGAAAGTTCGAGCGTGACGCGGAAGTTTATCACGTTCAGGGCGGAAAGAAAATGCGCCTTTCCCAGCCGCAGCAGATTATGGCGGCGGAACGCGAAATTGTTGACGAAGCTTATGCCGGCGACATAATCGGCGTTTTCGATCCGGGCGTTTTCTCCATCGGCGATACAATCACAATGCCCGGCAGAAAATTCCGCTATTCCGGAATTCCGACCTTTGAACCGGAACACTTTATGTCCGTCCGTCCGAAGGACACCATGAAGCGCAAACAGTTCATCAAGGGAATTGAACAGATCGCCCAGGAAGGCGCGATCCAGATTTTCAAAATTCCCGGCTATGGTCTTGAGGAAGCAATAATCGGCGTTGTCGGTACTCTTCAGTTCGACGTTTTCCGTTACAGAATGCAGAGCGAATACGGCGTCGAGCTTTATATGAGCCCGCTTCCTTATGAGCATCTCCGCTTCATTCTCGAATGCCCCGTTCCTGTTAACCAGCTTGACCTTGCCAACGGAACCAAGGTTCTTGAAGATTACCGCGGTCACAATGTTCTTGTTTTCAGCGGAATCTGGGCGCTCAACTATATGATGAAAAACAACCCGGGTCTTGTTGTTTCCGACGAACTCCGAGTTTGATTTTAAAAAGAAAAACCGCCTTAAAGGGCGGTTTTTTTGTTGGCTCTCTTTGAGTTTTATTTTTGTAGTATAATACTTGTAATTATATAAATGCAAAAACAAGTGACAATAACCGAATATTCAAGAAAAAAGCGAAAAGAAAAATGCAAAAAGAATTCCAACTAAAACAATTATGGCGATAAGTATATTGTCGTTTGAAAAGAGACCTTTTTTATGTTTCCTACGCAAGTCATTTTTTTCCTCAATAGATTCTTCATATTGATTGTATTTAATTTCAAAATGATGGATGCGCTTTACAGGCAGAGATTTAAGAGTTTTGTTAATCCGCTTTTCTATATATTCGGGGTTTATTCCGTAAGAAGTCCACAGTTTAATAATTGGAATACCAGCTTCTTCACAGATTTTGGCAACTTTTTCATCTCGTCCATATCTTTCTTTTGATAAATGAGTTTGGTCGTTTATTTCTATTACGGCAAGCGGTTTATAATTTAAATCCGTAATTAAAAAGTCGACATTTCGATAAAGCTCGTTTTGATATCGAGAACAATCGGTTTTTGTAATAAAAGAAGCAAGGTTAGCTTGCACGTGTAAAAAGTATTCGGAAGGTAGGACAGATTTAATGCATTTGTAATAGGCAAATTCACTTTTTGTTAAAAGCGAATGTTTCGGAGCATAAAGGTAGTTTGTATCCTCTGCTGAAATAATTTCGCCGGAACAAGTAACATTTACGTGATGCCATCTATGGCATTTTTCACACTTTATTATTTCACCTGTTTCTCTTTTCTCAAAACATTCTTTACATAGCGGATATTTGCCGCTTGGTTTTCCGCAAACTTCACAAGGCATTTTTATCACCTCCACTTAAAACTAAATCCATTATAGCATTTATTTTGATTTAATCATAACCACTAGTAAACTAGTGGTTTGCTCAGACCCTAGAAGGGTCAGTACTTGCTGACCCCTCGAAGGGGCACTGAATATTACCATTGCATCGCTTGCCCTGCTACTGGTAAACCAGTAACATTCGCCTATTG
>JAGASN010000011.1 GCA_017847875.1 Oscillospiraceae bacterium
AAGAGGTAATGTTTACCGAACCTTATCAGGCATGACATTAAAAACCGTTACGCGCTGCAGGACGAAGCAACGCTCGGAGAAGTCCTCGATGTCGTGGCGTCAGGAATTTCGACACTGACCAATCCCCGAAATATCGCCAACACAATAAACACCGTTCACAAAAGAAAAATTTGCGCAGCGACGGTGGACAAATATATCCGCCTCATGGAAGACGCATTTATGCTCTCCCGCGTAAAGCAATACAACGTCAAAGGCAGAAAATATATAGGAACCCCTTACAAAATTTATTTTGAAGATGTCGGGCTCCGTAACGCGCACTTGAATTTCAGGCAAATTGAACCTACGCACATTATGGAAAACGTGATTTATAATGAGTTGCGCTACCGCGGATATCACATCGACGTTGGCATTGTGGAGTCACGGGAACGCGACCGGGTCGGTAAGGAAATCCGCGTCCGCCACGAAATCGATTTTATCGCGACCCTCGGAAGTAAAAAATATTACATCCAGTCCGCCTACGCGATTCCCGACCGGGAAAAATACAAGCAGGAAACTGCCTCTTTCGATAAAACAGCCGATTCCTTCAAAAAAATTATCATCATCGAAAAAAGCATGAAGCCACAACGCGACGAAAAAGGCTACGTCACAATCGGCGTAAAGGAATTCCTCCTCGATAAAGAAAGTTTGGACGCGTAGGAAGAAACCTACTCTCTCTGTTTTTTCTGTCGCAACGCAACATCATTCGGACTAGCCTTATTTAATTCCTCTCTGTTGCCATGCTCTCCGAAAAATTTTCATGGATTTCGTTTTACCGGGAACTCGCAAATGCTTTACTCAAGCATCGTAATAACAGAAGCGCCCTATTGTCGTTGATTTACGGCAATCCGAAATTCGCAACACAAACAACCTACATCCATATGCAGGACAAGTCTCCTGCTATCGATATTGATCCGTTTTCATTTTTAGCAATATTCAACCGTAAAATAAAAGAATCGGCACGCAAAGAGATCTTGCAAGAGCTTAAAAGCGCTTTTTCTTTAGACGCTCCTATTCCTATTGGCTTTGCAGGGATTCCGCTCCTTAACAACCAAAAATCCTTCTATTTTCAATGGGACAATCCGGAATCAGTAAAATCTTCCTGCAACGACCTCTGGGAACTCTTTGCCTCAATCCTAAGCAACAATGTTGACGGCAATCTCTTCAACAGAGTCATTGCCCGAAAAGGGATTGGAATTGCGATGCTGACAATTGCCATGTTTTGGATTCGCCCGGAGGATTTTCTCCCGTTGGACAAACAAACGAGGCGATTTTTGGAAGAAAATGACACCCCCACAGCGAGCATAGAGACTTTTTCGGACTATTTTTCTTTCGTTCAATCAGTGAAAGCTAAAATGCGAAAAAATGAAATCTCGGAAAAATCTTTCCCCGAAATTTCTGAAAAAGCATACTCGGGAAACGAACTTCCCTTAAAAAAAGTTCTTGTCTCTCCGGAGCGCGTTTACACCTGCAAACTAAATATCAGCAAAAAAGAGTGGATTCGGGTTCTATCTCACAAAGATTTAGGCTCAGGACAATTAGATGCGATTCTCAAGTTTTATATGGAGTCCGAACATAAGGGCTCGTGCAAGAGCGTCGGAGAGCGCTATGGCATAAAGCCCTCTTCTCTTAACGGATTCGTCATCGGGTTCGGCAAATTCACACAACGGGTACTAAACCGCTTCAGATTGCAAGATCAAGACGGGAACAACTATTTCATGATTCCGATTAAAGAAGGTAAATATGTCGGAAAATATTTTGAGTGGACTCTCAGAGACGAACTTGTAGAAGCAATTGAGGAACTAAATCTCGCCCCAAAAGAAAAAAGTCAACATATGAACGAACAATCTCCTTATATTTCCCTCTTAAAACGAGCTAAAAACCTAATTCTCACGGGCGCTCCGGGCACAGGGAAAACCTACCTCGCTCGGAAAATTGCAAGCGCGATGGGGTGTAGTGAAAACGAAATCGGCTTCGTTCAATTTCACCCGTCTTACGACTACACGGATTTTGTCGAGGGCTTGCGCCCCACGTCCTGCGCAGGCGGGAACGTCAGTTTTGAGCGGCGCGACGGAATTTTTAAGGAATTTTGTCGCAAAGCCTTACTTGCGGAAACTCTAAAAACTACCGGCGTATTCGAAGAGTTAAACGACAACCCAACGATTTGGAAAGTCTCGTTGGAAGGAACAGGAGACAACCAGACAAGAACCGATTGCTTGGAAAACGGATGGATTCGTATTGGATGGAACAGATACGGAAACGTAGAAAACTTCGATGAATTTAAAGGTTTTAACGGCAATCCGACAGGAAAGTCGATTTTAAGAGCTTTCCAAAATTCAATTAAAGTCGGTGACATTGTTTTGTCGTGTTACTCGGCAAAAGAAATCGATGCTGTCGGAATTGTTACCGGCGAGTACGAATATCGTGAATCCGGAGGGGAATATTCCCGATACAGAACCGTAAAATGGATCGTTAAAAACATTCGGGCAGACATTGTAGCGCTTAACGGCGGCAAACAAATGACATTATCGACTGTTTATCGCCTTTCAATGTCGATTCAAGATATTCAAAAAATCGTAGAGAAACACACGAAAACGTACGTTCCCGCAAACAGCGTTAAGCCATTTGTCTTTATCATCGACGAAATCAATCGCGGGGAAATTGCAAAAATTTTCGGAGAACTATTTTTCTCGATTGACCCGGGTTATCGCGGAGAAAAAGGGAAAGTTTATACTCAGTATCACAACCTTGTTCCCGACGGAGATGTTTTTTCCAAAGGATTTTTCATTCCTGAAAATGTTTACATTATCGGAACAATGAACGACATCGACCGAAGCATTGAAAGTATGGATTTTGCAATGAGACGACGCTTCGCATGGGCAGAAATATCTCCGGAAGACGGAATCGGAATGTTCGAGACGAGAATCCCCGAATGGCGAGAAGAAGCGACAAAACGAATGCGAGCCCTCAACTCCGCAATTGCCGCCGAGCCTGCTCTCGGCTCCGCCTATCAAATCGGTCCTGCGTATTTCCTAAACTTAGAAACCTGCAACGGAGATTTTGACAATCTTTGGAAACTTTATGTCGCTGGCACCTTAAAAGAATATTTGCGGGGCGTTCCCGACGCTAACGTAATTTTGGAATCACTGAAAGCCGCATACAACAGCGCCGCCGAATGAGGCTGAAAGACAACAACCTCCACCCGCTTTCCCCCGAAGAGCGGGAAAATGATTTGCCGAATCTGAAAAAGATTTCCGGAAAAACAATTCGTTGCCTATTAAATGAAAATCCCGGCGTGCTTGTTTTTCCGCAAAGTTTTGAAAAATCAGAAGACGCTCTCGATGAAAATGAAATTTTGCGCCTCACCGACGAAAATTGCCACGTCCGAACGGGTAACGTCATGGGATTTATAGGCATCGGCGAGACGCAATTAGAAATTTCTTCCCGCTTTGAATCCGATTGCGGAAACGATTTCTTTTTGCATTACCTATTACAAAAGGTTTTTTCGTTGAATCTTTTCTCGTGGAATCACAAAACCTCTCAAAGCTCCGCTCTTGATTTGTTCGCCCTGCTTTTCCCGTACTTCCTGAAAAAAGCCCTGCAGAAAGGCGTTTATCGGGAATATCAAACACGGGAACGCAATGATTCTAATTTGCGCGGAAATATTAATTTCGCCCGCCACGTCCGGCAAAATTTTCCGTTCGCAGGGAAGATTGCCTACCGCTCCCGAGAACATGATTCCGAGAACGCTCTTTCTCTGCTAATTCGACATACAATAGAGTTCCTACGAAAAAATTTTATTTTTTCAAGATTGCTTCATTTCGATAAAGGAACGGAAGATGCCGTCAAACAAATCGTTGCCGGAACTCCGAATTTCAATCCGGCACACAAGGACCGTGTGATTGCAAAGAACCTGCGCCCTCGTGTTCACCCGTTTTTCCTGGAATACGAACATCTTCAAAAAATTTGCCTAAAAATTCTTCGATACGATTCTTTAAAATACGGGAACGCCGATGAAAAGATTTCTGGAATTCTTTTTGACGGTGCGTGGCTTTGGGAAGAGTATTTGGCAACACTTCCGGCTCTAAAAAATTTCACTCATCCGAAAAATAAACTCGGAGAAAACAGGATTCGCTTCTTTGTCCAAGGAAATCAGAAACATTATTATCCGGACTTTTACGATGAAAATTGCGTTTTTGACGCTAAATACAAAAACAAAAATAGTCCCTCGGAAGACAGAAACGACCTTTTTCAGATAATTTCCTATCTCCACATTTTAAAAACCTCAAAGGGCGGCTTTATTGTTCCCGCGACAGAAGAACTCCACGACATCGAAAAAACGTGCCGTGAATTGGTCGGACTAGGCGGCGAGCTTGTCGTCCTCCGACTTGGAATTCCTCAAAACACGCAAACTTACGGCGATTTTTGTTTAAAAATTTCAGATTCCGAGAACCAACTTTCTTTGGCAATTAACCAATTCCTTGAAAGTCATTAAACCTTTCTCAGAAAAATTCTTCGGCAGGTTTGTGGAGTTTTCTAAAATTTGCCGGAGGTTTGGGCAGGAACGGGGGAATGCCGCTCCGAAAAAATTTGCGGGAATTTGCGGAAATTTGTGGATAAAGAAACGTTTGCGGAGATAATTGGGAGCATGAATGCAGATGAAATCAACTGCGGGAACGGGTTTCCCGAAACGGCG
>JAGASN010000012.1 GCA_017847875.1 Oscillospiraceae bacterium
CGAGGAGGACATCCTCATGCAAACAAGAAAAGGCGTAGCATTAAGCTACGCCCCGTCACAAATTGCGGTATGAATTTTTGAAATAAAAAATGCAGAGTGTCCATTACAGGATACTCAGATCCCATAAGGACACTCTGCATGGTCGAAGTGGCGAGACTCGAACTCACGGCTTCCAGTACCCGAAACTGGCGCGCTACCACCTGCGCTACACCTCGATAGCTTTATTATTATATCGAAAAGAAGTCACTTTGTCAAGAAGAATTTGCTAAAATATAAAATGCTTTTTATTTTGGAAAAAGTTCAAACTAAATTAACAAATTTCTTCCAAAGTTTTTAACAAAACATCTGTGATGTGTAGTATAATTAATTTAGAAAAGCAAAAGAAGCCGAAACCATAAGGAGAATCTTATGAATATTGCAAAAATAATGATACCCAAAATTTCAACCGCATATCTTACGGAAAACAGTACCGTTCGCCAGGGACTTGAAAAATTTATGCGCTATGGCTATACTGCGGTTCCGGTTCTTGATGAAAACGGAATTTATGCCGGAACCGTTACCGAAGGGGATTTTCTCCGCCATATTATGAAGCTTCAGAGCGCGGAAATGAAAGATCACGAAGCTTATTACATAAAAGATATCATAAGAAAAGATTTCTGCCCTTCGCTTTTAATTGCCGCGGAGCAGGAAGACGTTATCGTTGCGGTTTCGAACCAGAACTTTGTTCCTATCGTTGATGGCAGAGGCGCTTTTTGCGGAATCATCACCCGAAAAGGCGTTATCGAAAGCCTTGCAAAACAGCTTGGTGAAAAATAAAAAAAGGTTGCGGCGGGCAAAAGCCCGCCGCTTTTTTGTTGTAAAAAAATTTGCTCTATGATATAATTTTCCACGGAAATATCTTATCAAAAGGATGTGTTTATATGCCAAGCGTTTGCGTTGTCGCAAAAAAATGCGGCGGCTGCCGTTACACCGGTGTGCCTTATCCGGAACAGCTTGAGATAAAACAGAAAAACGAGGAGGAACTCCTCGGAAGATTCGGAAAAATTGAAAGAATAATCGGAATGCGCTATCCCTGTTTTTATCGCAACAAGGTTACAGCCGCTTTCGGAAAAGATAAAAAAGGCAATATAATCTGCGGAACCTATCAGGAAGGAACCCATTATATCGTCCAGGTGGATAAATGCCTTATCGAGGACGAAAAATGCCAGGAGATAATCCGGAGCATCCGCGGACTTTTGAAAGGTTTTAAGATGGAACCTTTCAACGAAGACACCGGAAAAGGTCTTTTGCGCCATGTTCTTGTCCGCCGCGGAATAAAAACCGGCGAAATAATGGTCGTTCTTGTTCTTGGAACCCATGTTTTTCCCTCCGGAAACAACTTTGTGAAGGAACTTCGGAAACTCCATCCGGAAATTTCCACCGTTGTTATCAATATCAACGAAAAACGCACAAGTATGGTCCTTGGTGAAAGGGAAAAGGTTTCCTTCGGAAAAGGTTATATAACCGATGAACTTTGCGGTTGCCGCTTCAGAATTTCGCCCAGCTCTTTTTATCAGATCAACCCTATTCAGACCGAAGTACTTTATAACAAAGCGATTGAATTTGCCGTACTTACCGGAAAAGAAAGTGTAATTGACGCTTATTGCGGAATCGGAACCATAGGAATGGTTGCGGCGAAGCACGCAAAAAATGTTATCGGCGTTGAACTCAACGGAAATGCCGTCCGCGACGCAAGAATGAACGCAAAGGAAAACAAAATCGAAAACATCGAATTTTTCAAAGGCGATGCGGGCGATTTTATGGTAAAAATGGCGGCGGAAAAAGCAAAAGCGGACGTTGTTTTTATGGATCCGCCAAGAGCCGGAAGCACCGAGGAATTTCTTACTGCGGTAAAAACCCTTTCGCCGAAAAAACTTGTTTATGTTTCCTGCAACCCGGTAACTCTCTCCCGTGACCTTGAATTTATAACCAAAAACGGTTATGAAGTGAAGAAAATCCAGCCTGTGGATATGTTCCCGTTTACCGACCATTGCGAAACAGTCGTTTTGCTTACCCGGAAGGAAAACCGTGATTTTGTGAAAAAATCTTTTGATAAAAAACCTCAGGGCAAAAAAACGGATTATAAAAAGAAAAATTCAAACAGAAGATAAACAATGCTTTTGAATAATTATGCAATAATATATGCAAATTATAAAAATTTTTTGCAAAATCCAAAAAAGGGCTTGACTTTTTAAGCGAATGTTGTTAACATAAGATACATAATTTCATAGCCAACTAAATGCGTTTGAGCAGAAAGAGTAGGGCGGAGAAAAGCTCCAGAGAATTGCCGGTTGGTGCGAGGCAACAGCGTAATATCCGTTTCGAAGTTCATTCTGCGAGCAGTGTGTTGAAAATTGCAGTAGATACAACGGGTGCGACCGTTACATCGCTAAGACTTTTAAGCCTATTAAGGTTCCGGTTGCGAAGCCGGTACGAAAGCAGAGTGGTATCGCGGATTTTTGTTTTGTTCGTCCCTGCATATTTTGCAGGGACTTTTTTTATTCAGTATTTAATTAGCCCCAAACGAGGTTTTTAAATAAACAAATTTTAAGTTTTGGAGGTAACCAAAATGAAAAAAATTCTTGCAGTTTTTATGGCTCTTGTAATGATGCTCGCAGTTTCCGGCTGCGGAAACACCGCTGATGACGGCGTTGTAACCGTCGGCGTAATCCAGTTTATGCAGCACGCTTCTCTTGATGAAGCATATGAGGGCTTTGTAGACGGCCTTGCCGAAGCAGGCTATGTTGAAGGCGAAAACCTCAAAATCGATTTCCAGAACGCTTCCGGCGAAGTCGGCAACTGCCAGCAGATCTGCGATATCTTCGCAAACAGCGGAATTGATCTTGCTCTTGCAATTGCAACTCCCGCAGCACAGTCCGCAGTTAACGTTTTCCAGGAAACCGATATTCCCGTTTTTTTCACCGCAGTAACCGATGCAGTCGGCGCAGGACTTGTTGAATCCAACGAAGCTCCCGGCAAAAACGTAACCGGAACCCTTGATATGCCCGTTATCGCAGATCAGATCTCCGTTATCAAAGACGTTCTTCCCGATGCACAGAAAATTGCAATTCTCTATACTTCCAGCGAACCTAACTCCGCGATTCAGGCAGACGAAGCAAAACTTGCCGCAGAAGCTCTTGGAATGGAAGTTATAATCCAGACTTCCTCTTCCTCCAACGATATTCCCCAGGTTATTTCTTCCGTAGTAGGCAGCGTTGACGCTATCTATATTCCTTCCGATAACGCATTCGCTTCCGCAATGGCAACTGTTAACCAGACTGCTGTTGAAAACCAGATCCCTGTTTTCTGCGCTGTTGAAGCAATGATCGCCGAAGGCGGAATTGCAACCACCGCAATCGATTACTATGAACTCGGAAAACAGACCGCTGCACAGGCTGTTCGCGTTCTCAACGGCGAATCCGCTTCCGAAATCGCTGTTGAAACCCAGAAAGAATGTGCTCTTGTTGTCAACAAAACCTTCGCGGAAAGCGTTGGCGTTGAAATTCCCGCGGAAGTTCTTGAAAACGCCGCAACCGTATATTAATAATTAGATTAGGATGTTATTGTTTAAATGAATATTATGAGCTGGCTCTGGGATATCCAGGGCGGCGCCACTCTCGGTGTAATCTGGGCAATAATGGCGCTTGGACTTTATCTGACATATCGAGTACTTAATTATGCGGACCTTACCGTTGACGGAAGCCTCACCCTTGGTGGGGCTGTTTCCGCGGTTTGCGTTGCCGCCGGTGTTTCTCCGATTCTTGCAATTCTTATCGCAACAATAAGCGGAATGGCCGCCGGTTCCGTAACCGGTTTTCTCCATACAAAATTCAAAATTCCGGATCTTCTTGCCGGAATTTTGACCCAGTTTGCGCTCTATTCCATAAACCTTCGTATTATGGGAAAAGCAAACTTCGGTCTTCTTAACGAAGTGACCCTTTTCAGCCAGATTAAGGCTCTCGGAATTCCTTCAAAATGGGCGGGTCTTATTGTTGGAACTGTTTTTGTAATCGTTCTCATAATCGCTGTTTATTGCTTCTTCGGAACCGAAATCGGATGTGCTCTTCGCGCAACCGGTAACAACCCCCATATGGTAAGAGCAATGGGCGCTAACACAAAAGTTTATATCGTGCTCGGTCTTATCGTCGGCAACGGACTTGTTTCAATGTCCGGTGCCCTTCTTGCGCAGTACCAGGGATATGCCGATATAAATATGGGTGTAGGTACAATCGTAATCGGTCTTGCGGCCATTATGATAGGCGAAGTTCTCTTCAGCAAAAAAACCTATTTCCACCGTCTTGCGGGCGTTGTGATCGGTTCTATCGTTTACAGAATCATAATCGCTTTCGTTCTCAGAATCAGCCTCACCGCAGACACCATAATAAAAATCACCGCGGACGATATGAAACTCATTACCGCAATAATCGTTGTAATCGCTCTTGTTGCGCCGGGTCTTAAAGATGCTGCTCTTGCGAAAGTTTCCGCAAAGGAGGGTGATTAAATGCTTGATATAAAACATGTTTATAAAACATTTAATAAAGGAACCCCGGTTCAGAAGGAAGCACTTATCGACCTCAACCTTCATCTTGATGAAGGCGACTTTGTAACTATAATCGGCGGTAACGGAGCGGGAAAATCCACAATGCTCAATGCCGTTGCGGGAGTTTTTGAACTGGATAAAGGCCACATTTCCATCGACGGTCATGACGTTACAAAAGATCCGGAATATAAGCGCGCAAAATATATCGGCCGCGTTTTCCAGGATCCTCTCCGTGGAACCGCAGGAGATATGTGGATTGAAGAAAACCTTGCTTTTGCTCTCCGCCGCGGAAAAAACAGAAGTTTTAAATGGGGAATAAGCAACAAGGAAAGGGAACAGTTCGTCGAACTTTTAAAAACCCTCGACCTCGGTCTTGAAGACAGGCTCGATTCAAAAGTCGGACTTCTTTCCGGCGGTCAGCGCCAGGCGCTTACTCTTCTTATGGCAACAATCAAGAAACCCCAGCTTCTTCTTCTTGATGAACATACTGCCGCTCTTGACCCCAAAACCGCAAAAACCGTTCTCGAAATGACCAACAAAGTCGTTACCGAAAACAACCTCACGACCCTTATGGTAACTCATAATATGAACGACGCCATAAAATACGGCAACCGCCTTATTATGATGGATCACGGAACCGTTATCCTCGATATTGGCGGAGAAGAAAAGAAAAATCTTAAGGTTTCCGACCTTCTTGCAAAATTCGAAGAAGTAAGCGGAAAGGAATTTTCCAACGACCGTATGATGCTTGCAAAATAAAATTGGCCTCCCTTGCCTAAAGGGAGGGGAACCGTTGCCGTATGGCACGGTGGAGGGATTATCCAAAAACAAAAAAGCTCCCGGATGGGAGCTTTTTTTATTGCTTTTTTAAATTATTACCTTAACTGAAAAATATCCGTTTTCCAGGGAAAAACGGCAGTTTCCGCCAAGTTTTTCAGCCATGTACCTAATGCTTCGGCAACCGGTTCCATGTCCGTTTTTGTCCGTTACAGGAATTCCTTCGGAAAAAACCGGAGGATTTTTAAAAGGGTTTTTAACGGAAAGCAAAAGTTTTCCGTCAACGGTTTTTAAAAGAAGATGAATGTTCCTTTCGCTTCCCAAAAGTTTTTTCTGTTCGTTAAGCGCATTTTCAAGTGCGTTGGAAAGAATTGAGGCAAAAATAATTTCGTCGCATTCGATTTTTTCAAAAGCAATATTGTGATAAAAATCTACGGAAAAAAGCTCGCATTTTGCGGAAAAATCCGCAAGCACGCAGTTAAGAGTTTCGTTTTCACAAAAGCGAAGCGGCTTTGTGCGGTCAATTTTCTGAACATAAGCGGAAATAAGTTCTTTTGCTTTTTCATTTTCGTTGTTATCAAGGCAAACGGCAACGTTACTTAAAAGATGGCGCATGTCGTGCCGCAAAATTTTTGTTTCCTTTTCGCTTTTGTTCAAAACCTCAATTTCTTTTGCCCGCTGTTCGGAAACAATTCCGATAAGCTGTTCTCTTTGCTTCGCTTCGGCCTTTTGTTCATATTCTTTATAATAGACCGTGCAGAAAAGCAAAAAAACAACGCAGAGAAAAAGCGGAAGAAATTCGGCGGCAATTCTGTTGTTTTCCGCCCAAAGGTTGCTGTAAATTCCGGTCATATAATCAAAAACATAATATACAGCCGGAACCGTTCCGAAAATCAGAACGCTTTTAAAATCTTTCTGAAAAATTTCCGAAAGATTCGGCGCAATGAATCTAATTGAAATAAAACCGGTCAGAAACAAAGCAAAAATTTGTGCGCTTGTTTCAGCAAAGAAAGATTTTGAAAAGAAACCTACCGAAAGCCCGACCCAGTTTGCCGGCTGGCAGCAAAGATAGGCGGAAAAAACGGAAAATAAAGCTGTTAAAAAGCCTTTTTTTAAGAAAACGCAAAGCCAGAAAACAATTGGAAAATGGGCGATGAGCGGATAAATTCTCCAAACCGTTTCTTCACCAAAAGAAAAATATCCCCAAAGCTGAAGCAAGCCGCAAAAAGCAAAGCAAATTCCTATTTGGAAAAGATTTTTTCTTTCAAAAATCCGGATTCCGGAAAAAGCAGCGGAAAGTAAAATTCCGAAAAGGAGAAGCAAAGCATAATGCAAATAAAAAAGAATTTCTTCCATCAGTTTTCACCGGCTTTCTCAAAAAACACAGAAAAATAGGCTTCTTCAAAATCTTTGTTATATCCTCTGGAAATTGGGATACGGTATCCGGAACTCATTGTAACTTCTTTTTGATTAAAAGAAATACATTTGTGAATGTTCACAATATAGCTTCTTCCGCATTTGAAAAATCCGTCCCTAAGCAAAAGTTTGTTTTCAAAAGCATAAAAAGGTTCGTCCGCAAGGAAAGTAGAACCGTCGGAAAGAGAAAAAAGAACGTGTTTGTTCTGTGCTTCGATATATTCAATTTTTTCAAGTTCAATTCTGAAAAAATTGCTTTTGGATTTTATCGTGATAGAGCGGGAACTTTTTTGAATTTCTTCAAAAATTTCATCAATACATTCAAAAAGCTTTTCCGGAACAATTGGTTTCATAAGATAATTGCTTGCCTTGACGGAATAGGAATCCACAGCAAATTCCGCCGATGAAGTCAGAAAAACAATTTTAACGCCCTTGTCGTTTTGGCGGATTTCCTTTGCCGCTTCAATTCCGTTTAAAAGCGGCATAACAACATCAAGAAGAATTATGTCAAAAGGATTTGAAGAATGTGCTTTGATAAGGGCGTCGCCGTCCTCAAAAGTTTCCGCAAAAAAATCCGGAAGATTTCCGTAACGGGAAAAAACGGCGCTTTTCGCCTGTTCAAGAAAAATTTTGCAATCGTCACAAATTCCGATTCTCAAAAAAAGCGCCCCTTTCCAATTTAATATAGTTTTAGTATATCATATTAAAAAAGCCGATTCAACGAAGTAATTTTGCAATTCGCTCCGAAAAAAGCGCAATTCGCTCCCAAAAAAATAAAAAAAGTTTTTTTGTTATATAATATTGTTTATAAAAATGGGCAAAAAGGTACCTTTTTGTTTTCCGAATTTTTCGGGAAACAATGTTTCCTGTTTGCCGAAGAAAGGAAATTAAACAAAATGAAAAAGATTATTTCTTTGGTTATTGCGCTTATCATGGTGCTTGGAATGGCGGTTCCGGCAATGGCAGCAACAGGACTGGCAGACAGCGAGGTTTTTGGAACTTTTGAAAACGGAAGCCTTAAATCTATCAGCGTAAAGGTCTATCCTGTTACCGGTTGGGATCCGGTAAAAGGCGCACTTGTTTTGTCAACCATATATTTTGACGCCGAAAGCGATTACAGAGAATTTGGTACTGTCGCACTTAATAAACATAAAACTCTTGGAGAGGCAAAAGCTGATTCCAATCTTGGAATTGTAACTTATACCGATTTTACAGATGTTTATAAAAACGAGGCGACTCTTTCTTTTGATGTTGATGCAAATAGCCTTGAAGAAAACAAAATTTATTATATTTATCTTTGGGTAAATTATTTTGGTTCACCTTTTGGTTCTGAGGGCGGAGTTTATCCCGATTTTCTTGTTGCAGCTGTCAAAAGAGAAGGGAACGCAGTAAAATATGCTCCAGTTAATGAAGGCAGCAGATATGAATACGGTGAATTCAGCAGAATTAAAAACGAAGACGGAACCGAAATTTACAGTTTTGAATATGCTTATGACTGCCAGAGATCTATTGCATATCCTAAGAAAAGCGATAAAGTAACTCTCAGCGGACTCGACAATCCTTATGTTTCTTCTTCTAGCAGAGCCGATTCTCCTGCAGGTGATTGGACAGTTACCAAAATTGGTCTTTGGGGTGATGTTAAATCCAGTTATCCTGAAGCTGAAGATCTTATGAAAGCTGTTGCGGACGGATATGGAGTAGATGTTGATGAACTTGCGCTTTATGAGCTTAAAGAAGGCGAGGATACCATCTGCCATGGTGTAATTGCCGCATATTCTGTAAACTCTGCCGATGACAGCATCGTTGCTCTTTTCGTAGGTGATACCGGAGCGGGTAGCGGCGGTACCGGCTATGCTCTTTCCAACGGTCAACTTAGCGGAAACAAAGAAATCGAAATTGATACCGACGCAACCGACGAAGATCCGATGGATGTTCCCTCTGTTCCCACTTATACCGTAACTTATGTTGCAGATGGCGTTGAGATCAAAAACGAAACTGTTAACGAGGGCGAAAAAGCAACCAAATATACCGATGCTTCCGACATTCCCGAAAAAGAAGGTTACACCCAAACCGCTCCTTACTGGGATTATGACGAATCCGCAATCACCGCAGATACCACCATCAACGCTGTCTATACCATCAATACTTATACTGTAACCTATGTTGCAGAAGGCGTTGAAATCGAAACCGAAACCGTTGAACACGGCGCAAAAGCAACCAAATATACCGATGCTTCTGACATTCCCGAAAAAGAAGGTTACACCCAGACCGCTCCTGTTTGGGATTATGATGAATCCGCAATCACCAAGGATACCACCATTGAAGCAAAATATACCATCAACGAATATCTCGTAAACTACATCGCTTTCGGAAGAATTGTTGATGAACAGAACGTAAAACACGGCGAAGATGCTGTTGCACCGGAAGTTCCGCTCATTGTTCTCTGGAACCATGACGGCAAAAACATAACCGAAGATACCGATATTTATGGCTATTCCATTTTCGGAAATGGCAGACCTGCAGGCAGTGAAGAAGTTGAAGAAGATGGCGAACAGAACCCCAGCACCGGTGCTCCGGTTTTTGCTCCCGCAGTAATCGTTCTTTCCGCTGTAGCATCTTTCCTCGGCAAAAGAAAATAATTTCTGATTAACAAAAAAAGCTCCCGCATGGGAGCTTTTTTGTTGTGTTTTGTTCTTTTCTGCAATATAATTATCGTATAAATCCGAAAAGGAGGGAAATGCAGTTTTGGAAAAAGGCGAAATCTTCAAATTCGGTTTTTATTATGAAGAAATCGAATGGATTGTGCTCGAAAAAAACGAAAACAAAATCCTCGCAGTCACAAAAAACTGCATAGATTCCATGCCGATAAATCCGAAATTCGGAAACATAAGCTGGGAAAAATCAAAAATCCGAAAATGGCTCAACGGAGTTTTTTTCGATAAGGTTTTTACCGAAAAAGAAAAAGAGATGATTGTTTTTTCGGAGATCGAAAACCCGAAGAACAAAATTTACGGAAAAACCGACGGAAACAAAACAAAAGACCGTGTTTTTCTTCTGAGCATTGAGGAAGCGGAAAGTTTTTTCTCTTCCGATGAAGAAAGAATTGCCAAAGCGACGGATTTTGCACTCAAAAACGGAACAAAAACCGACAGCGAAGGAAATTGTATTTGGTGGCTCAGAACTTCCGGAATCGATTCAAAACGTTTTGCTGTCGTAAGCAACGCGGGTTATATTTATGAAATCGGAAGCTACGCCGATTTTGGCGAAAGGGGAATCCGCCCTGCGATGTGGATCGACCTTTCTTTGGCTGAATAATATTTTATCCCGCTCCAACGGAGCGGGATTTTTCTTTTGCCTTTTTCCGTGATATGTAGTATAATGTCCCTGTTGGCGGGAAAAATTCCCGCAGGGAAAAACAAAAAAGATTTTTACGGAGGTTTTTTTGAATTATGGCAGAAGACAGAATTCTTAAAAGAAGCGAAGTTCCGGAAGAATATACCTGGAACCTTAAAGATATGTTCGAAAGCGACGAAGCATGGCTTGAAGAATATGAAGCACTTAAAGTTTATCCGGCGGAAGTCGCAAAGCTCCAGGGAACTCTCGGCGAATCCGCCGCAAATCTTTTGGAGTTTTTCAAAAAAGACGACGAACTTACCGTTCGCCTTGAAACTCTCTATACCTATGCAAGCTGCAGCGGCGACCAGGATATGAGCAATGCAAAATATCAGGATTTCCGCGGAAAAGCAATGGCAACCATTGTTGCTATAGAATCCGCTTCCGCTTATGCGACTCCTGAAATCATGGCGATTCCGGAAGAAAAACTCAATGCTTTCTATGCTGAATGTCCCGAACTCGAAACTTACCGCAGAAGCATCTATAAAATCCGCAGAAGAGCCGCACATATCCTTTCAAAAGAGGAAGAAGCCCTTCTTGCTTCCGCAGAGGAAATGGCAGATTCCGCAGATAAAATCGGCGGAATCCTCCGCAACGCAGACCTTAAATTCCCGAGCGTTGTTGACTCCGAAGGCAACGAACACGCCCTCACCAACGGTTCTTTTGTTCCGCTGGAGGAAAGTTCCGACCGCGTTCTCAGAAAGAACGCTTTTGAAGCATTCTACGGCCGCTACGGTGATTTTAAGAACACCATCGCAATGACCCTTGACGGCGAATTCAAAAAACGCAACTTCTTCGCAAAAGCAAGAAAATATAACACAACCCGCGAAGCTGCTCTTGACCATACCGAAGTTCCGGAAGAAGTTTACGATAATCTTATCGAAGCTGTTCACGGCAACCTTGATAAAATGTATAAATACGTCGCTCTCCGCAAAAAAATGCTCGGAGTTGACGAACTCCATATGTATGACGTTTATACTCCTATCGTAGCCGACGCCGCTTCCAAAATCAGCATCGACGAAGCAAAAGCGACCGTTCTCGAAGCTCTTGCGGTTCTCGGCGAAGATTATACCGCACTTCTTAAAGAAGGCTTTGAAAACCGCTGGATCGACGTTTACGAAAACGAAGGAAAACGCGGCGGAGCATATTCCACCGGTTCCGGAAAACCCCATCCTTATGTTCTCCTTAACCATAAGGATACCCTTGACAGCATGTTCACTCTTGCTCACGAAATGGGCCATGCTCTCCACAGCTATCACAGCACCAAATATCAGCCGGTCAACACCGCGGGTTACGTAATCTTTGTTGCGGAAGTTGCTTCCACCTGCAACGAAGTTCTTCTTATGCGTCACCTTCTCGGAAAAACCACCGATAAGACCGAAAGAGCATATCTCATCAACCATTTCCTCGATTCCTTCAAAGGCACCGTTTATCGTCAGACCATGTTCGCTGAATTCGAAAGAGAAATCGGAAGAATGTCCGAAAGGGGAGAAGCCCTTACCGCAGATGCTCTTTCCGCAAAATATCACGAACTCAACAAACTCTATTTCGGACCCGATATGGTTTCCGACGACGGAATTGCTCTTGAATGGGCAAGAATTCCCCATTTCTTCTATAACTATTACGTATTCCAGTATGCAACCGGTTTTTCCGCCGCAGTTGCAATTGCAAACAAAATCCTTGCGGAAGGCGAACCTGCCGTTGCCGCATATAAAAAATTCCTTTCCAGCGGCGGAAGCGCAGACCCCATTTCTCTTCTCAAAATTGCCGGCGTAGATATGAGCAGCCCGGAACCCGTTAACTCCGCGCTCAAACTCTTCGGCGAACTTGTTGAAGAAATGGAAGAACTCAATAAATAATTTAAATAAACGAAAAAAGGAACGGCCCCGCCGTTCCTTTTTTATAGAAAAGTGTAACCTTCCGCTGCAAAAATGCGCTTATATGGTTGAAGGCCTTTTAGTAAAACGGAAAGGAGATGAAAGCCTTGGAAGACGAAAAAATCGTTGAACTTTATTTTGAACGTGACGAAGCCGCAATCGAAAAAACTTCTGAAAAATACGGAAAACGTCTGCGCGCTGTTTCTAACGGAATAGTGAGAGATATGGAAACCGCGGAGGAATGTGAAAACGATACTTATCTTGAAGCCTGGAACATAATTCCGCCGAGCGAACCGAAAACCTATCTCTATGCGTTCCTTGCCCGGATAATCCGCAATATTTCGCTCAATTTCTGCCGGAAGAAAACCGCCCTTAAGCGAAATGCCTTTGTCTGCGAACTCAGCGCGGAAATGGAAGAATGTATCCCTTCGCCGGACGATATGAACTGCAGAATCGACGATATGGTTTTTGCGGAAATTATGAACAGATTTCTTGCGGAACTTGATTCGGAAAAAAGAAAGATTTTTGTCCGCCGTTATTGGTATATGGATTCCGTTGCGGAAATATCCGAAAAGTTTTCGATTTCCGAATCCAAGGTAAAAACCGTTCTTTTCCGAATCCGGAAAAAACTCCGGGATTTCCTTGAAAAGGAGGGTTACGTTTTATGAGAGGGAACGAATTTCTTGAAAAAATCGGACTTATCGCGCCGGAATTTATTGAAGAAGCGGAAGCAAAACAAAAGCGCAGGAAAAATCCGTGGCTAAAATGGATTGCAGCGGCGGCCTGTATCTGTATTTTGGCGGGAGTTGTTCTTTCGGTTGATTTTTATGAACCGCCCCAGGAACCGGAAACTTCAGCTCCGGGAGAAGGTCCGCCTAATTTTATCGAAAAAGGAATAAAATATTTTATTTCGCCGTATGCGGATTCTGTTTATAAAGAACTTCCGGAAGGTTTTGCTTATGCGGGCGAAACCGATGTCGGCGGCTTTGAAAATTATCCGTATTATATAAATCCGGATATGCCCGAATGGGTTTTTGTTTATCACGAAGTCAGAACCAACGGAGAAGTTGATTCAAGCGGAACGATAATTCCGGTAGAACCTCACGATGCCTATGTCCGCTATGTTGATGAAAGATTAAGGGGAAAAGACCTTGTTTGCGTAAGCGGCGATTACTATATTTCCATGTGGAGCGCAAAACCCTATGGCAATAACCCCGACGTTTCCACCGAATATTATGATAAAATGGAAGCAGAATACGGAATCCAAATAGAAGGAGAACCGCCGGAAGGTTTTGTTTTGCTTGGAATAACTGAATTCTCCGGCCACGATACCGTTCCGAAAGGAAACATTGTGAGCAACGAAGGTGAATTTGAGGTTTATGCAAATCCGGATATTCCGGAAATAATTTATGTATCCACATTCTGGTACACCGCAACGGCAGATGAAAACGGTGAAACAAGGCACGAAGGCTTTAACATTTATATAAAATATGACTGTCCCTTCGCGGAATAAAAAACAGAAAAAATCCTTTCCGGTTTTCCGGAAAGGATTTTTTTGTTGAAAAACGAAACCGCCGTTATTAAAATCACCAAAAGAAAGCGGCGGAAAGCCTTTTAATTTATAAATGGTAAATATTGAATAAATTCTTCGGTTTTGGTATAATTTTTGTTGGATACGAAACAAAAAAAGGAGAGGATAAAAACGGAAAAGGAACAGAAAAAAAGCATCTTCCGCCATCTTGGAAAAAACTTTGAAGGCTATAAAAAATATACCGTGCTCACGATGATTTTCGGCTGCGCGGAAGTAATGCTCGAAGTGCTCATTCCGATGCTCATGTCCGTAATCGTTGACGGCGGACTTTATCGGGAAGAAGATTTCATGCTCAAATGGCTTTTTCCGGCGGAACTTGTTGCGAACCGCAACCGCTTTGTAATAACCGTAGGAATAGGAATGGTCTGCGTTGCAATTGTTTCAATGATGTGCGGACTTCTTGCGGCAAAATTTTCCGCCCTTGCAAGCCAGGGTTTTGCAAAAAACCTCCGTTCTTCGCTTCTTGAAAAAATCCAGAACTTTTCTTTCGCAAATACGGACCGTTTTTCAACTTCAAGCCTTATAACAAGGGCAACAACGGACGTTAACACCATGAGAATGACAATGCTCCAGGTTTTAAGAACCTTAATGCGCTCGCCGATTATGATTATCATGGCAACGGTAATGGCGTTCACAATTGCGCCACATCTTGCTGTGGTTTTCCTTTTCTGCATTCCGCTTCTTGCGGGAATTCTTGCGGTGCTCATAAAAACCGGTCAGCCGCGCTTTAAAAAAATGCTCCGCAAAATGGACGCAATGAACAAAGCCGTTCAGGAAAACCTTGTCAGCAGCAGAGTTGTAAAAGCCTATGTTCGCGGAGATTATGAATCAAAACGCTTCCGCGAAACGACCGAGGATTTAAGAAATGCCCAACTTTCTTCCGCAAGGCTTTTTACAATGACCGGCCCTATCCAGATGCTCATTATGTGGGGCTGCACCATTATAATCCTTTTCCTCGGCGGAAAAGAAATCATCTTTGAAAACACGGGGCTTCTTACCGGCGAACTCGTAAGTATGGTTTCCTATACCACCCAGGCTGTAAGTTCCCTTACAATGCTTTCCTGGCTTGTAATGTCCCTTTCCCGTGCCCAGGCATCTCTTATAAGAATCAACGAAGTTCTTGATGAAAAAATCGATATAACCGACGGAGATTCGGACGCAAAAGTTTCCGAAGGAAGCGTTGATTTTGAGGACGTTTGCTTCAGCTATAACGGAAAAGCGGATAAGCTTGAACTTTCCCATATCAACCTGCATATAAATTCCGGAGAAACCATGGGAATAATCGGCGGAACAGGCGAAGGAAAATCCACCCTTGTTAACCTTATTCCGCGTTTTTACGATGCCCTTTCCGGAACAGTAAAAGTCGGCGGAATCAACGTTAAGGATTATAAGCTCGAAAATCTTCGTAGCGGGGTTTCAATGGTTCTCCAAAACGGTTCGCTTTTCAGCGGAACAATTGCCGATAACCTTCGCTGGGGCGACCCGAACGCCACCATTGATGATATGAAGGAAGCCTGCTATATTGCCTGCGCCGATGAATTTATCGACCGTTTTAAAGACGGTTACGAAACCGTTCTTGAACAGGACGGTGCAAATCTTTCCGGCGGACAGCGTCAGCGCCTTAGAATTGCCCGAGCGGTCATAAAGCGCCCGAAGATTCTTATTCTTGATGACTCAACAAGCGCCTGCGATATGACTACCGATGAACATATCCGCCGGGCTCTTCATAATTCTCTTCCGGGAACAACAAAAATAATAATCGCCCAGCGAATCGCTTCCATTATGACCTGCGACAGAATTGCCGTTCTTGATGAAGGAAAACTTTCCGACGTCGGAACCCACAGCGAACTTATGGAGCGAAGCGCAATTTACCGCGACGTTTATGAAAGCCAGATGAGAGAGGAGGAAGAGCAGAATGCCAAGAGTTGAACTCCGAAACTATAAAGCCGCTTCTTCGCCGATGGAAACGCTTTTCCGCCTTTTTAAATATTTCCGCCACTGCACCCCAATTCTTGTTGCCGCGGTGATTTCAATTGCGGTATATGCCGCCGCAACCATTGGCGCTTCCTACTGCATGAAGCCTCTTGTAAATATCCTTAAGGAAACCGGAATTGCTCCGGACGAGATTTTTGCAAAATATATCGCCCTTCTTGCGGGTCTTGCTTTTCTCTATGTTCTTTCCGCTGTAACGAACTATCTTCTGAACCGCCTTATGCTGGAATGCAGCACCGTTATAATGCGCGAACTTCGTTCCGAGCTCTTTGCAAAAATGCAAAAACTTCCGATAAGTTATTTTGATAACAACACCCACGGAAGCCTTATGAGCTATTTTACAAACGATATCGAGGCGACCAACGAACTTTTGCAGCACAGCATAACCCAGCTTATGATTTCGGTAATGTCACTTACCGGAACTATCGGAATGATGCTTGCTCTTTCAATGCGTCTTTTCTCAATAATGGTCGTTCTTGCGGCAATTGTTGTAATAATTGTACGCATAACCACAAAGATAAGCAGCAAAAGCTACCGCGAACAGCAAAAACACGCCGCTTCCGTAAACGGCTATATTGAAGAAATGATTTCCGGCCAGAGAGATATCAAAGTTTTCACCCATGAAAAAGAAGTTATGAAAAACTTTGAACCGATAAACGAAAAACTCCGGAAATCTTCAACAACCGCAACAATCGCAACTTCCGTTGTTGGCCCGCTTCTCAACAACCTTTCCCATATGTTCTATGCGCTTACCTGCGCCATCGGCGTTCTCTGGCTTACGGGAGAACAGGTCGGCGGAATTCTTATTGCGTTTCTCCAATATATCAGAACTTTTGCGGATAGGGTAAGCCAGATTTCCGAACAGTTCAACTCAATAATGCTTGCTCTTGCTGGTGCGGAAAGAATTTTTGAAGTTCTCGATAAAAAACCGGAAGTTGATGAAGGAAAAGTTACCCTTGAAAAAGTTGAAAACGATTATAACTGGGTCCTTCCGGACGGAAAAAGGGTTCCCCTTCGGGGTGACGTTCGCTTCAACAACGTGGATTTTGCTTATGTTGAAGGAAAACCGGTTCTGAAAGACCTTTCGCTTTTCGCAAAACCCGGCCAGAAAATCGCTTTCGTCGGTTCAACCGGCGCCGGAAAAACCACCATTACAAACCTCATCAACCGTTTTTATGATATCCAGGGCGGAGAAATAATCTATGACGGAATAAACGTAAAGGATATCAGAAAAGATGATCTTCGCCGCTCTCTCGGAATTGTTCTTCAGGATACCCACCTTTTCACCGGAACCGTTATGGAAAACATTCGTTACGGAAGACTTGATGCAACAGATGAGGATTGCATAAAAGCCGCGAAAATCGCAAACGCCCATTATTTCATAAGCCACCTTCCGCAGGGTTATGACACAATGCTTCATTCCGACGGCGCAAATCTTTCCCAGGGACAGCGTCAGCTTCTTGCAATCGCCAGAGCGGCTGTTTCGGAAGCGCCGGTCATGATCCTTGACGAAGCAACCTCTTCCGTCGATACCAGAACGGAAAAACTTATCGAAAAAGGTCTTGACGGACTTATGAAAGGCAGAACGGTTTTCATAATTGCTCACCGCCTTTCAACGGTCCGCAACTCCAACGCAATCCTTGTTCTTGAACAGGGAAAAGTTGTTGAACGCGGCGACCACGATGACCTTCTTGAACAAAAAGGAAAATATTATCAGCTCTATACAAATATGATAGAACTTTCATAAAAAAAGCGAGGCGGACAAAATCTGCCTCGCTTTTTTAAATTAAAGTATTGAAATATAAGATAAAAAATCATATAATAAAAGCGTAATATTATATGCGAAGGAGATGTTTTTCTATGGGACTTATAAAAGCAATAGGCGGAGCAGTAGGCGGAGTATTGGCAGATCAGTGGAAAGAGTATTTTTACTGTGAGGCAATTCCTGCAGACGTGCTTGCGACAAAAGGTGAAAAAAGAACAAGCGGAAGAAGTTCCAACACCAAGGGCGAAGATAATATTATTTCCAACGGTTCGATAATCGCAGTAGCGGACGGCCAGTGCATGTGCATTGTTGAGCAGGGAAAAGTAGTTGATATCTGCGCAGAACCTGGTGAATATACATACGATATGTCCACCGAGCCTTCCATCTTCAGCGGAAAACTCGGAACAAGCATAGTCGATTCTTTTAAGACTATCGGAAAACGTTTCACCTTCGGCGGAGATACCGCAAAGGACCAGAGAGTATATTACTTCAACACCAAGGAACTTGTTGGAAACAAATACGGAACTCCGAGCCCTGTACCGTTCAGAGTGGTTGATGAAAGAGCGGGAATCGATATCGATATCGCAATCCGCTGCTTCGGCGAATACAGCTACCGTCTTTCGGACCCGATACTTTTCTATACCAACGTATGCGGAAACGTAGCATATCAGTATAAGAGAAGCGAACTTGACAGCCAGCTCAAGAGCGAACTTCTCACAGCGCTCCAGCCGGCATTTGCAAAGATTTCCGCAATGGGAATCCGCTATTCCGCACTTCCGGGCCACACCACGGAAATGGCGGATGCACTTAACGAAGTTCTTTCGGAAAAATGGAGTGGACTTCGCGGAATTGAAATCGTATCCTTCGGCGTATCTTCCGTAAAAGCGGACGAAGAAGACGAAAAGATGATCAAGGAAATGCAGCGCAATGCGGCATTTATGGATCCGACCAGAGCTGCAGCGCATATGGTAGGAGCACAGGCAGCGGCAATGCAGGCGGCAGCGGCAAATGAAGGCGCAGGTCCCGCAATGGCATTCATGGGAATGGGCATGGCTCAGAACATGGGCGGAGTCAATGCAGCAAATCTTTATCAGATGGGTCAGCAGCAGGCAGCACAGCAGCCTCAGCCCGCACCTGCACCTGTTCAGGCAGCACCTGCAAACGGTTGGACCTGTTCCTGCGGAACCGTTAACACCGGAAAATTCTGTACCAACTGCGGAAACGCAAAACCTGCTGACGGTTGGGTATGTTCCTGTGGCGCAGTCAATAAAGGAAAATTCTGTGCGGAATGCGGAGCAAAGAAACCCGCCGGAGTTCCCCAGTATAAATGTGACAAATGCGGTTGGGAACCGGAAGACCCCAAAAACCCGCCGAAATTCTGCCCCGAATGCGGCGATCCTTTCGGTGACGAAGACATTAAATAATCATTGATACCACTTTTTTGAGGAGGCTATTTTATGGAAAACAAAAACAAACTTCTTGCGGCAATCTCTTATGTATGGATTCTCTGCATCGTAACAATTCTTTGCGCAAAAGATGACGCATTCGCACGTTATCACGCAAACCAGGGACTTGTTCTTCTTATCGCGAATATCGCCGCGGCAATCGTTGGTTTTATCCTCGGATTCATTCCCGTTATCGGCGGAATCATCAGCTGGATCATCAGCATTGCTCTTTTGGTACTTATGGTTCTCGGAATCATCAACGCGGTTAAAGGCGAAATGAAACCCCTTCCTTTCATCGGCGGAATCGAAATTATAAAATAATTACATAAAGATAAAAAAATCCTCCGCTCTGCGGAGGATTTTTTTATTTGAAATATTCTTTATCTTTAACAATAAAAATAGGGAAGGGCGGGTCGTTCGGTCTGTTCAGAAAATCGCATTTCATAACGTTATATTGTGCGCCGGGAAGGGATTTTACAAATTCAAGAATTGCGTCCCTTTCGGAATAACCATTGTTGCGTCCGTAATAAACGCAAAGGGAAAGAAGACCGCCGGGTTTTAAAATTTCAAGAGATTTCTGGATTGCGGGAATGGAGGTTTCCGCCCTTGTAAAAACGTCGTGGCTTCCGCCGGGAAGCCAGCCGAAGTTGAAAACAATGCAGTCCGCGCTGTTAGACTCTGCAAATTTGTCGATATCGCTGTGGCTTGTGCAGATAACTTCGCTGATATCTGAAAATCCGTGTTTGGAAATATTGGCTTTCGTTGATTCAACGGCTTCCGGCTGGATATCCATTGCAAGAACGTGTCCGTTTTCTCCGCAAAGTTTACAGAGATAAACGGAATCGTGTCCGTTTCCGGAAGTTGCGTCTATGCAGAAATCACCGGGTTTTATGTGCATTTTGAGAATCTTATGAACTATTCCAAGGGCGCTGTATTCGCTGAACATAAAAATTCCTCCAAAAAACAGAAAATTCTGCATATAATCCTAATCCAAAACGGCGTATATGTCAAGAAAATGCAAACTTTAAAATTATAAGTATTATATTTATAAATATATAAAACGAATTATGATAAATATTTTGTCGGAATTTATGAATAAACGGTCAATTTTTATTTATAATTTTAAAAATAGTTTGCAATTTCTTTTATTTTATATTATAATTGCCGTTAGATATGCAGAAAGGATGTTTATCAATATGAAAAAGACAATTGCCGTAATTCTCGGCCTTATGCTTGTTTTGCTTTCCGTAACCGGTTGCGCAAGACCCGATCCGAAATATGTAACCCCGGAAGAATTTGAAGTTCAGTTCTATCCCGTAAGCGACGAGGGTCAGACCTTTGCTTCCGGTCTTACCGCACTCCAGGTTGTTATGAACACCCCCAACGTTGAAATGGGAACCGGCGAAATTTCCGTAAAAAGAGTTTCCGACGGAAAAGAAATCCTCAAATATGACGCACGCATGGACGGCGACCATATTTTCCTCAACAGCGGAGTAAATCCTCCCTATGCCCAGCTTATTATTATGCTTCCCGAAGGCGAAGTTTTTGAAATGGGCGAAACCTATTCCGTAACCATGGATGAAAAATTTTTCTATGTAGATGATATCGACGGTTTTGTAGGCGATATCCTCGAAGGCGAATGGGAATTCACCATCGGAAACTATGGCTATGACGGCAACATTTCCGAAATGCCCATAACCTATCTTGTAGGCGATACCATCGAAATTCCCGTTGCAGTCGGTGATGAAGCAGCTACTGCTGTTCTTCTTTACGATAACGTAAGCGTTGTTTCTGCGGAACAGAGAGCGCTTAGCGAAAACGGAACTTTCAAACTTGATGCAGTCGGCGAAGGAAACGCCACAATTTCCGTAATGTTCCTTGATGAAAACGGAATGCATGTTGAAACTCTTGGTTTCACCATTACCGTAAAATAATTAAAAAAACAGCGGAGCCGCACCTTGGTGCGGCTCATTTTTTATCTTGATATAATGTTCGTTTTGTTATATAATAAAATATAAATATTTTCAAGGAGGCACCGTTATGAAAGTCAATCTTCTTTGCCATACTCCAAACCCCGAAAAAACAATTGCCGCCGCCGCAAGACTTTGTTACAGCAATTCCGGCGCGGATGAACTTTTTGACGGAATGACCGATGAAAAAGCTTCGAACTATGTTGCAATGCTGGAACGTCTCGGTCACGAAAGTCCCCTTGAACACGTAACTTTCACCTTCACTATCGAAGGAGTTTCCCGCGCTTTTCTTGCACAGATAACCCGCCACAGAATTGCTTCTTTCAGCGTTCAGAGCCAGCGTTATGTCAACAAAGAAGGACATTTTGAATTTATCATTCCTCCGGCAATCGGTGAGAATGAAGAAGCTCTTGCGGAATATAATAAAATTATGGAAACCTGTGCGGAAAGTTATCATAAGCTTACCGAAATCCTTCAGAAAAAAGCCGCAGATGAATTTATGGCGGAAGGAAAATCCGAAGAAGAAGCAATGAAACTTGCGGAGAAAAAAGCAATCGAAGATGCGCGCTTTGTTCTTCCCAATGCCTGCGACACAAAAATGATCGTCACAATGAATGTCCGCAGCCTTCATAACCTTTTCCGTCTTCGCTGCTGCAACCGTGCCCAGTGGGAAATCCGCGCAGTTGCGGACGAAATGCTTCGCCTTTGCAGAGCGGAAGCACCTTCTCTCTTCGCCCATGCGGGTCCTTCCTGCGTTTCCGAAGGAAGATGCTCCGAAGGAAAAATGACCTGCGGAAAACCCAGAACCGAACTTATCGTAAAATAAGGAGAGAAAAATGGTATATCTTTTTCTTGCAAACGGTTTTGAAGATATGGAAGCCGTTGTTCCTTTTGACCTTATGAAAAGAGCCGGAATCGACGTTGCAACTGTCGGAGTCGGAGGGAAAAATATAAAAAGCGCCCACGGCCTTTCGGTAACTGCTGAAATTTCCGAAAACGAAGTGGATTTTGAAAAAGCGGAAGCTTTTGTTTTTCCCGGCGGATGGCCCGGCGCAAAAAACCTTAAAAATTCAGAAACCGTTAATAATGCCATAACATTTGCACTTCATAATGATATCATCATCGGTGCAATCTGCGCTTCGCCCGGATACGTTCTTTCCGGAACAGGCGCTCTTTCCGGCAAAAAATATACCTGCTTCCCGGGTTTTGAAGTTCCCGAAGGCGAATACACCGCCGAAAAAGTTGAAATTGACGGAAAGCTTATTACCGCAAACGGTCCCGCTTCCGCAAAGGATTTTGCGCTTGCTCTTGTTTCGGCAATAAACGGAAACCTTGAAGGAATCGAGGAATTTTCGGAATAAACGTCGAAAACCCTGCGGCAAAGCCGCAGGGCAAAGGCTTATGGATTTTTCAGATTATCAACCGCATCCGCATCCGCAATCGTTGTTGCATCCGCAGCCACAGCCGTTGTTGCCGTAACCGTTGTTTCCGCAGCAGCAGAAGAGAAGGATAAGGATGATGATCCACCAGCAGCAATTATTGTTTCCGAACATGAAATTTCACCTCGTAAGAAAAATTTATATCGGCGCCGTTTTCGGTCTTGCCGGTATGTTATATGATATGAAAACTTTCAGCCGTTGGTTACAAAAAGCAAACCGGCGGAATGATTGGAGGATTTTATGAACAACAAAGAATTTGAAGATTTTTTCAAAGATCTTGACCCAATGGAAGAACCTTTGAAAAAGCCTGTTCCGGAAGAGGAAGAAGATGATCTTGTCTTTTCTTCTTTTTTTGAAGACGCAACTTCTTCCGCAAAAAAAGAAGAAAAACCTTTGAAAAGCGAATTTGAATTTGAGGACGAAATGTTTGCCCCTCCGCCTCCGGATGAAGAGGAAGAGGTTGTTGTAAAAAAAGAACCGGTTTTTGAAGAACCGCCGATTCAGAAAAAAACTGAACCGGAAAAGAAAAAAACAACGGCAAAAACTTCTTCTGCGGAACAAAAAAGAAAAAAACGCCTTAACACAGCTTATAACTGGCTTCTTACAATAATATGGGTTTCCGCGGTGCTTGCGGTTTCTGTTTTCATTGCTTCCTTTGCGCTTTCAAGCATAAACGACCTTGTTGGTTTCAGTAAGGAAAGCCGCGAAGTTGAAATTACAATTCCGGAAGGCTACGGACTTTCACAGATTGCGGAACTTCTTGAGGAAAAGGGAGTTATTGATGAACCTTTTACTTTTGAAGTTTACGCAAGGGTAAAGGATATGGATAAGAAACTTGCTCCGGGAACATATAAGCTCAATTCCAACCTCGGTTATGACCAGATTTTCCAGGCTCTGAAGACAAAAGAAGTTGCCAAAAATGTTGTAACGGTAAACTTCTATGAAGGAATGAAACTTACCGAAATTGCCAAACGACTTGAAGAAAACGGTGTTTGCGGTTATGATGAATTCCTTGAGGCCGCAAGAACCGAAAGTTTTGAATATGAATTCGAAAGCATGATGGGAACAAGCGAGCTTATCTATTATAAATGGGAAGGATATCTGTTCCCGGATACCTATGAATTCTATACAAATTCCACCCCAAGAAGTGTTATCGCAAAATTTATCGATAACTTCAATAACAAAATAACCGGTGAATATTATGAACGTATGCAGGAACTCGGACTCAGTCTTGAAGAACTTGTGACCCTTGCTTCTGTTATCCAGTCCGAAGCGGCATATATGGAGGATATGGAAAAAGTTTCTTCCGCTTTCCATAACCGTCTTGCTCCCGGTTCCGGTCTTCCTTATCTCCAGTCCGACGTAACCTGGTTCTATTATGAACAGGAAATTGAACCGAATGTCGAAGACGAAGCCCTTTCCGATTCCTACCTCAGCGCATATTATACCTATCCGAATTACAAAGTCGGTCTTCCTGTCGGACCTATCTGTAACCCTGGTATGAACGCAATAAAAGCCGCTCTTTATCCGGCGGATACAAATTATTATTACTTTGTAACGGATAAATACGGAAAATTCTATTACGGAAGCACCCAGGCGGAGCACGATTATAACGTTGCAATTGCGGATTCCGTTGAATAAAAACAAAAGTAAAAATGCCCGTTTTTTCAAAACGGGCATTTTTTGTTGCAGAAAAATACCGCTGTTCATATGATATAAGGAAAATTATCCGATGAACGGCGGTACTATACTATGAAAGAATATTTTTTTCTGCTCAGCTCAATAACAAGCGCAATGAAAGGCGAGGATATACTCAGAAAAAACGGTTTTCGGGCAAGCGTTTTCCGCGATTCAAAAATCAATCCGTACGGTTGCGGATATGTTATAAAAGTTTTTGGGGAAAAGGAAAAAATAAGCCGGATTTTGCAAAAAGCAGGAATAAGGGTGAACGAAATAAGAGAAAGCCGGTGAAAAAATGCTCTATTTTGATAATGCGGCAACAACTTTTCCAAAACCTTTTGCGGTGAGAAAAGCGGTCCTGGAAGCTTTTTGTAATTTTGGAGCAAACCCGGGAAGAAGCGGACACAAAATGGGGATTGAAACCGCAAGAAAAGTTTTTGAATGCCGCAAAAAAGCGGCGGATTTTTTTGGTCTTTCCGAACCGGAAAACCTTGTTTTTACAAAAAACTGTACCGAAGCGCTTAACATCGTGCTCATGAGCATCGGTTCAAATGGCGGACATTTTATAATTTCCGATCTTGAGCATAATTCTGTGCTCAGACCGCTTTTTGAACTTGAAAAACGCGGAAAAATTGAATTTTCCGTTGCAGAAACTTTCGAGAACGAACCGGAAAAAACTGTGAAATCTTTCAGAAATCTTATAAAAGAAAACACAAAAATGATAGCCGTTACCGGTTCCTCAAACGTTTTTGGA
This sequence comes from Oscillospiraceae bacterium, assembly GCA_017847875.1. Taxonomy (GTDB): domain Bacteria; phylum Bacillota; class Clostridia; order Oscillospirales; family Ruminococcaceae; genus UMGS1668. The sequence goes on from JAGASN010000012.1 coordinate 24,679, forward strand.
ATAAAGCTTCCGATCAAGGAAATGGCAAAGCTCTGCCGGGAAAACGGAATTCTTTTTTTGGTCGATATGGCTCAGACGGCGGGTTCTGAAAAAATGGACATGGAAAAATTCGGGGTGGATTTTGTCTGTGCTCCCGGTCATAAAGGACTTCTCGGACCGATGGGAACGGGAATTCTTGCTGCAAAAAAGCCGGAAATTTTGAAACCGCATCTTTTCGGCGGAACCGGAAGTTTTTCCCTTTTGCCGAACCAGCCGGAAGGTCTTCCGGAAATGCTCGAAAGCGGAACCTTAAATGTTCCCGGAATCTGCGGACTTTCCGCCGGAATTGAAAGGGTTTTTGCCGAAGGCGAAAACAAAATCGGAAAAAGGGAAATCAGATTTGCTCAGGAAATTTACAGGGAACTTTCCAAAATGGAAAATATAACTCTTTTCACAAATCTTCCGGAAGAAAAAACTCACAGCGCCGTGATTTCTTTTGTTGCAGGAGATTTATCCGGCGAGGAAACTTCCGAAAAACTTTCGGAAAAAGGCGTTGCAACAAGGGGCGGTTTCCATTGTTCCGCTCTTGTGCATCAGAAAATGAACACAGAAAAAAGGGGAACCTGCCGTTTGAGCATAGGTCCGCTTAATACGGAAACGGAAATTTTAAAACTTATCGGAATAATTCGGGAGATTTCAAAAAATATTTAAAACTGTTAACAAAATAATACTTGAAAATGCGTCCTCTTGTGTTATTATTATATTAAGATAATTATAAACTTTTATATAAAAGAGGAAAAAATAATGGGAGAACTTGCATTTTCTTGGGACAGCATACTCAACGTGCTCAGAACCTTCAGAATCTGGGATTTTCTGGATATTGTTATAATTGCATATCTTTTATACAGAATGCTCCTCTTTGCATCAAACACAAGGGCGGGGCAGCTTATCAAGGGTATTTTTATCCTTTTTGTTATGTATCTTATTGCCGCCACTCTTGAACTCAAGAGCACATCCTATCTTCTTGAACAGGTTTTCAGTTTCGGAATTATCGCAATTGTTGTCGTTTTCCAGCCGGAACTTCGCCACGCTCTTGAAAGTATGGGAAAAACAAGAATTTCCAACCTCACTTTTCTCAATTTCACAACGGAGAAAGTTGATGACGAAACTCTTATGAAAAATTGCATCGCAAAAATTGTCGATGGCGTTACCGAACTTTCAAAGCACGACGTTGGCGCTCTTATAGTTTTTGAACGCGAAACAAAACTCGGCGAAATAATTTCCACCGGAACCATTGTCAACGCGGAACCCAGCAAGGAAATTATCGGAAACATTTTCTTCCATAATGCTCCCCTTCATGACGGCGCAACAATAATCCGCGGCGGAAGAGTTTATGCAGCCGGCTGTTTCCTTCCGCTTTCCCAAAACTATGATATAAGCAACATGCTCGGAACAAGGCACAGAGCCGCCCTTGGCATAAGCGAAAACAGCGACGCCATAGCGGTTGTTGTTTCTGAGGAAACCGGAAAAATCTCAATGGCCGTCAACGGCGAACTTATGCGTGAAATCGATCCGGTATATCTTAAAAGAAAACTTGAGGAATATATGATCCCCGAAAAAAACGAAACGGTTGTAAACAAAATTTTCGGAAAAGGGGGAGCGGATGAAAAATGAGTGCAATTTTTAAAGATAAAAGAATAGTTTTTTTAATTTCGCTTTTGCTTTCTTTTCTTCTTTGGATGACTGTTTCCCTTGTCCTTCGCCCAACGGGAGAGGTTATTGTTTCCGGTGTCGGCGTTAATGTAAACGTCCAGTCCGGAATTCTCGGGGAACTTGGTCTTTCCGCAATAGAAGGAGCGGAAAGTACCGTAAACGTTACAATAAGCGGTTCCCGTTCTGTAATCGGCGGTGTTTCCGCGGAAGATATTTCAATTTCTCCGTCCCTTTCCGGTGTTTCCGGTGCGGGAAGCTATGAGCTTGATCTCAGAGCAATCAACACAAGTTCCAAAGATTTTGAAATTGTTAACATATCTCCTGCAAAAATTCTTGTAAAATTCGATAAATACGTCGATAAAGTTGTTCCGCTTAAATATAATATAATCGGCGATTATAATATTCCCGATGAATTTATCCAGGAAGAAATTTATACAACGCCTTCACAAATTGTTGTTACCGGACCGGAAATCGATCTTGCGAAAATAGAATGTGCTTTCGTTGACGTAGTCCTTTCCGGAGATTATAACGAAACAATTGCCGCAGTAGGAGAGGTTTTCCTTGCGGATAAAGACGAAAATTATCTTGATTACAACAAGGATGAAATAAGCCTTGATAACGAAGTGGCAACGGTTTATGTTCCGGTTCACAAAACCGCGAATCTTCCGGTAAGTTTTGATTACAGAAATGTTCCGGAATTTTTTGATCCGGCAAACCTCAATTATACAATTTCCGCAACAGATATTCTTGTTGAAGGTGAAGATAATATAATCAACAAATACAGCGATATTTTCCTCGGATATGTTGATATAAGAGTTCTCACTCTCGAAAATCCTTCGGTAAAATTTGACGTAAAACTTCCGGAAGGCCTTACGGCACAGAATTTTGTGGGTGACATTTATCTAAATTTTGATTTTACCGATTATATTGAAACAACATTCAACGCAACTCAGATTAATATTATCAACGTTCCGAAGGAATATAAAGTAACTTCCAATACTTCCAAAGTTGCGGTAACCCTTATGGGTCCTGCGGAAGTTATCAATTCACTTTCCGCAAAGGATATCGTTATCCAACTCGATTTGAGCACAAGGGAAATAAGCCAGACCGGTCAGTACCGGGTTCAGGCAGATGTTTTCCTTCCCGGCGGAGAAAACGCCTGGGCAATCGGAACATATTCAATTACCATTACCGTTAAGGAACAGTAAAAAAATCAAAAAGGCTCATAAGATGAGCCTTTTTGATTTTGTGAAGATAGGAGAAACAAAAAATGCCGATAATCGTTTCCGAAATAAAACTTAATCCGGGCGAACCGAAAGAAAAGGCTTTTGAAAAAGCTTTTTCCGTGCTCAAAATAAAACCTTCGGAAGCGAATTCCGTTTCCGTTTCAAAAATTTCCGTTGACGCAAGAAAAAAGGAAAATGTTTTTCTTGTTTATTCCGTCGCGGTAAGCTGTGAAAACGAAGAAAGAATCGCCGCAGGAGCAAAAGCAAAAAACGTTGTGCTCAGGAAAATTTCTCCGGCAGAAATTCCGGTGCTCAAAATGCCCCCGAAATTAAGACCGGTTATAATCGGCTTCGGTCCTGCGGGAATGTTTGCGGGACTTTATCTCGCAAGAGCCGGCGCAAACCCGATTGTTTTTGAAAGAGGGGCAAAGGTTGAAGAAAGGACCTCCGCCGTTGAAAACTATTGGAAAGGCGGTGTGCTCAACGAAAGAGCAAACGTCCAGTTCGGCGAAGGCGGTGCGGGAACTTTCAGCGACGGAAAGCTCACAACAAGAATAAACGACCCCAGATGTGATTTTATAATTGAAGAATTACAAAAACACGGTGCTCCGGAAGAAATTTTGAGCAAAGCAAAACCCCATATAGGAACAGATATGCTCCGCGAGGTTGTAAAAAATATTCGCGAAGAAATAATTTCGCTCGGCGGTGAAATCCGTTTTTTAACAAAAGTTGATGACATAGACATAAAAAACGGAAAAATCGTTTCCGTTTCCGCAGAAGGAATGGAATTCCCTGCGGAAAACGTGATAATTGCGGCGGGACATTCTGCAAGAGATACCTTCGCGATGCTCAAAGAAAAAGGCGTGCTCATGGAAGCAAAACCTTTTTCTGTCGGCGTAAGAATTGAGCATCTTCAGTCCGATATAAACCGCGCCCAATACGGAGATTTTGCCGAAAATCCTGCTCTTTGGGCGGCCGAATATCAGCTTTCATACCATGTGGGCGACCGCTGTGCCTATACTTTCTGTATGTGCCCCGGCGGATACGTTGTTCCTTCCGCGGATAGGGAAGATGCGGTTGTTACCAACGGAATGAGCTGTTTTGCAAGGGACGGAAAAAACGCAAACTCCGCTTTGGTTTGTTCCGTTTCTGCGGAAGATTTCGGCGGCGATCCTTTTAAGGCAATGGCTTTTCAGCATGAAATAGAAAGAAAAGCTTTCGAAATGGGCGGCGGGAAAAAAGCCCCTGCTCAGACTGTCGGAGCTTTTTTAAAAGGCGGTGTTTCCCGGTTTGGAAAAGTTGAACCGAGCTATGCAAGAGGTGTTGAAGATAAAAAACTTGCGGAACTTTTTCCGGAAGAAATCACTTCGGTGCTCAAAACCGGACTTTCTGCGCTCGACAGAAAACTCCATGGTTTTGCGGATCCGGAAGCGGTGCTCACTGGGCCGGAAACAAGAACAAGTTCCCCGGTGCGTATAGTTCGCAACGGCGAAACGCTTGAAGCAATCGGGATAGAAGGACTTTATCCCTGCGCCGAAGGCGCAGGATATGCCGGCGGAATAATGTCCGCCGCCGCGGATGGAATCCGCTGTGCGGAAAAGGTGCTCGAAAAACTTATGTAAAAAAATAAAAAGCTCTTTTGCCGTTGGCAAAAGAGCTTTTTTTAATCTTTTTTCAAAAGTTTATTATATTTGCGTTCTATGTGGATAACAAGAAAAAAAGAAGGAAGAGCCAGCAATATAATCAAAAGGAAAATCGTCCAGTAGCCGGGGTCATATTGCTTAAATGCGAAATAAAGAATAAGCCACGGAACACCGAGAAGAATATCGGAAGTTCCAAGTTCTCTCATATAATTTTTTGTCCATTCGTGACCTTTGAATTTTTCAGGGATATTCATTTTTCCGAAAAGACCGAAAATTCCGTAACCTATATTAAAAAGGCTCATGAAAAAAATAACTTCCATTAAAAAACCTCCTTTATAAAAGTTCCCTGAAATAAAGTCCGTTTGTCTTTTCAAAATCCGCCGGAGTTTTGCTGATAAACATCTCATAAATCTTTTTGCAGTTTTCCGGTGTTTCGGTGGTGAAATAAAGGGTCATAAAATCGATTCCGGAAAAATCCTTATCCGCGGTGTAAAGTGGAACGCTGTTATAAAGGGTGCCGAATTTCTTTTCAAAACAAAGATAGGTGAATTCCTTACCCATGCGGTCTTTTATTTTTCCTTTTCCGGGGCAGTTTTTACAGCCGGAACTCTTTTTAATGGGGCAGGCGCGCATCCGCATAAGCGGAAGATATCCGTAACCGAGGATACCGCGTTTTATTTTTCCGCCAAGATGCTTTATTTTTGCGGCGGAAAGTTCAAAGGAAAGGGTTGCGTCGGAAAGACCGAGTTCTTCATATTCTTCAAGAGCGACGCTGTTGAGAATATTAAGCCCGTGTCCGCCGTGAACGGTTAAAAGGCAATCTTCGGCAAGACGAAGGGTGCCTATATTTTCGCAAAGCGCATGGCGAAGCCCTTTTTCATAAAGTTCAATAAGCCGATATTTAAGCTTTTCTTCATCAAGAGGGAAAACAAGCGCCGGAAGCTCCGCAAAAAGTTTTTCGCCGAATTTTTCGATTGCTTCCGGGTGCTTTTCAATTTCCGAAACCGGAAGGATAATCGCTTCCGCCTCGTTTTCGAAAAGAACCTGTTCAAATTTTTCCGCGCGGATCCTTACTGCGGTTTTCTTCGCGATATGTTTTTCCGGCTTCGGAAGATCAAATTCAAAAACATCGTGTGGATAAACTTTTGAGCGCATTTCCGAAAGCATTGAAAGAGCTTTGCGGCGCATTTCGTTGATTTCGCCGGCGGCAATTATAGGTTCGCCTTCCGAAGAAAAATCAAGCTCGGAAAGATAAAAAGGCGTTCCGCCGGTTTTAGAAAGATATCTTCTTGCAAGCGTTTCGTCGGTAGGGGAGCGAAGCGCTTTTTCACAAACGGAACCTCTTACGGAAACGCAGTTTTCACCATCGGAAACGGTCAGAACGGAGGGTTTTGTTTCGGAAATAAAAAGTCCCATCTTAAGCGGAATATGGTCTGCTTCGTCCTTATAAAGGTTCGCAAGACTTTTGAGAACTTTATCCGCGGCGGTAACGTCATCATGACTGCGGAATCCGAACATATCCGGAGTGCGTTTTCCGGTAAGATAGCCGTCGGTAAAACCCTGGCGGGAAAAAACCGCCCGGAGAGATTCAATATCGGGTTTTTGACCCGCAAGAGCGGCTTTGCAAGCCGTTACAGCCGCCGCAACATATTCCGGGCGTTTCATTCTTCCTTCGATTTTAAAAGAGCATACGCCGGCTCTGGAAAGCTCTCTGATATATTCGATATGTGACATATCTTTAAGAGAAAGAGCATGGTCTTTTTCGCCGAAGCGGAAATCAAGGCGGCAGGGCTGTGCGCAAAGTCCGCGGTTTCCGCTTCTTCCGCCGAGAACGGAAGAAAGATAGCAGCAGCCGGACATGCACATACAAAGAGCACCGTGAACAAAGACCTCGAGCTCGATTTCGGTTCTTTCGGCAATATATTTTATTTCGTCAAGAGAAAGTTCCCTTGAAAGAACAGCCCTTTTGAAACCAAGACTTTCCGCGGCAAAAGCGCCGGAAAGATTGTGAATGGTCATCTGAGTGGAAGCGTGCATTTCAATCGAAGGGCAAATTTCCCGAACAAGTTTTGCAACGGCAAGATCCTGAACGATAACCGCATCCGCACCGGAAGAAGCAACGTTTTTGATTTCTTCGATAAGTGTCGGAATTTCCGAATCCATAACAAGGGTGTTGAGAACAACGTGGACCTTAACCCCTCTTTCATGGCAATATGAAACAATTTCCGGAAGTTCAAAATCTTCGAAGTTGGAAGCGTTCCGCCTTGCGTTAAAATTCTTTGCGCCGAGATAAACCGCGTCTGCACTGGAACGCACCGCGGCAATAAGCTGTTCTTTTCCGCCAACCGGGGCAAGAATCTCTGTCATTAAAAACGCCTCCTTTGAAAAATATAAAATTATAATATCATAAAATAAAGATATACGCAAATATCTTTAAAAAATTATAAAAAATTTTGAAAAAACACTTGATTTTTATTTTTGTTTTTAGTATAATAATCAAGCGCTGTGATAAACAGCAAGTTTTCTTGAGCATTTGGAGATGTCGCCTAGATGGTCGAGGGCGCACGACTGGAAATCGTGTAGGGGTCAGAAGCCTCTCAAGAGTTCGAATCTCTTCATCTCCGCCACAAAATCCCGGAACTTTGTTCCGGGATTTTTTTGTTATATCTGCTGTTAAAAATAAAATCGTTGATTTTATTAAAAAATCGTGTTATTGTTAAAAAAACAAAATATATATACAGAAAAGGGGCGATTTTTTAATGGAATATGTAACACTTAACAACGGAATAAAAATGCCGATTATCGGTTACGGCGTAAACAAACTTGAAAAAGAAGAAACCGAACGCTGTGTCCTCGATGCGCTTAATGCGGGTTACCGCCTTATCGATACCGCGCAGTCCTATGGAAACGAAGAGGAAATCGGTTCTGCCATTAAAAAAAGCGGCGTCCCGAGGGAAGAAATTTTCCTCACAACAAAAGTAAAAATTGCAAATTTCGGATATGAAAAAACAAAGGCTTCCGTTTTGGAAGATATAGAAAAATTCGGAACGGATTATATCGACCTTGTTCTTGTTCACCAGCCTTTCGGCGATTATTTCGGAAGCTATAAGGCTCTTGAAGACCTTTATTTTGAAGGAAAAATCAAAGCTATCGGAATTTCGAATTTCTATGCCTATAAAATGGTGGATATGGCATCTTTCGCAAGGGTAAAACCCGCGGTTAACCAGGTCGAACTCCATCCTTTCGACCAGAGGATTGAAAGCAAGGAATGGCATGATAAATATGAAGTCAAAATGCAGGCCTGGGCACCGCTCGGCCAGGCAAGGGTTAATATGCTCGAACTTCCGGAACTTCGAGAAATTGCAAGAAGATATAAAAAATCCGTTGCCCAGATAATTCTCCGCTGGCATATCCAGCGCGGAATTTCCGCAATTCCCGGAACTCCCGACCCGAAATTTATGAAAGAAAACCTCGACGTTTTCGATTTCTTCCTTACCGAAAGCGATATGGAAAGAATCAAAAAGCTCGATAGGGAACGCAGCCTTTTCTATTCCCATACCGACCCCGTAACGGTTGAATTCTTTGCAAAAAAAGCAATGGAAAAATAAAATTTTCTGAATAACAAAAACAAAAATCGCCAAAACTTTCTTTTGAAAGCGAGGCGATTTTTTAATATGTTCAAACACGAAAAAATGCTTTTTCATCCGGTTGCGGTGGAAAGACCAAATCCGCAGTATGCCGCTCTTTTGCAGGAACAGCTCGGCGGAGCAAACGGCGAACTCAAAGCCGCAATGCAGTATATGTCCCAGAGCTTCCGCATAAAAGACCCGGAAATTAAAGATCTTTTTATGGATATTGCGGCGGAAGAACTTGGACACATGGAAATGATTGCCCAGACAATTAATCTTCTGAACGGCCATGATGTTGACGCGCAGAAAGTTCCCGCGGGCGAAATCCAGACCCACGTTGTTCTCGGGCTGAATCCGGGTTTGATAAACTCTTCCGGTCACGTCTGGAACGCGGATTACGTAACAGTGACCGGTGATCTTTGCGCCGATCTTCTTTCAAACATTGCTTCGGAACAGCGTGCAAAAGTGACCTATGAATATCTTTACCGCCAGATCGACGATAAAAAAGTTAGGGAAACAATCGATTTTCTTCTCAACAGGGAAGAGGCCCATAACGCAATGTTCCGGGAAGCCTTCAACAAAGTTCAGAAAACCGGTTCCAACCGGGATTTCGGAACAACAAAAGCGGCTAAAATGTATTTCAGCCTTTCGGAACCTTCGCCGGAAAACAGCCGTTTCACAAATGTGGAATCAAATCCTCCTTCCTTCAGCTGAAAAAAAGCTCCGCCTTTGGCGGAGCTTTACATATTTTTAAGGGAAATGACAGCCGTTTGTGTTATACTGGTTATATAATAAATCCGGAAAGGAAAATAAAAAAATGGATATTTTTGAAGCAATCGATTCCCGACATTCCGTAAGACAATATAAACCCGTTCCGCTTTCAGAGGAACATAAAAAGGCCCTTATAGAAAAAATCGAAGAAATAAATTCCGAAAGCGGACTTGAAATCCAGCTTGTTACCGATGAACCAAAGGCTTTCGATTGCCTTATCGCAAAATACGGTAATTTTTCAGGGGTCAAAAATTACATAGCAATGGTCGGAAAAAAGAGCGAAAAGCTCGATGAACTTTGCGGATACTATGGCGAAAAACTGGTTCTTTTTGCGCAGCAAATGGGTCTTAACACCTGCTGGACAAAAATGAGTTACAGAAAAATCCCCGGCGCAATAAAAATCAAAAACGGCGAGGAACTTGTTATAGTGATTTCCATAGGTTACGGCGAAAACCAGGGAAAGGAACATAAATCCAAAAAAACGGACGATGTTTCAAAAAACTATGATGAATCTCCCGAGTGGTTCAAAAACGGCATAAAAGCGGCACTTAAAGCCCCTACAGCGATAAATCAGCAAAAATTCACATTCGGTTATTCCAAAAACAAAGTCTTCGCAAAAGCCGGATTAGGCCCCTGCAGGAACATTGACCTCGGAATTGTTAAATATCATTTTGAAATCGGCGCAGGAAAAGAAAATTTTGTCTGGGGTGAAGAAAAATGATGACCCGCGATGAAGCGATAGAAGTTTGCCTTCGCTTCGAGGACGCATACGAGGATTATCCTTTCAAAGACCCGAACTGGACCATAATGCGCCACAGAAGCAACAAAAGAATGTTCGCCGCAATTTATGAGCATCTCGGAAAAATATGGATAAACCTAAAGGCGGAGCCCATGACCGGAGATTTTTGGAAAAACGTTTTTCCGGCGGTTGTGCCTGCTTATCATATGAACAAGGAACATTGGATAAGCGTTATTCTCGACGGAACAATGTCCGATGATGAAATAATCCCGCTTATTGAGGACAGTTTTTTGCTTACTATGCAAAAAAAGAATAAAACAATGCAAGAAAATCGGTAATTTTTGGCACTATTATAGTGAAAGCCGAAAGGAGGCAGATGTTTTATGAAAAAGATAGTTTCAATTTTGCTTGTGATTTTGATGCTTTGTTCCTGCGCCCAAACAGAGCAGCCGGGAATTGATTTGGAACCGTATAAGAAAGCAAAATCTCCGCCGGACATAAAAGTTCAGTATGGCGACGTTTCAATAACCGCAGGAAAAGGAACATATTCCTGGGAATACGTTGAAAACGGAAAAAATGTCTGTGTTGAAGCGGATTCCGACCATCCGTTTTTCTGGGAAAACATTGCCTCTTTTTCCGCAGGAACGGAAAAAACAGCAAAGCTGATTTTTGACGAAAGAATGGAATCCTATGAACTCAAACGCTGGGAAGTTGAGCCGGGATATTTTGAAAGCGAAGACTACAGCGTTCTTGAAAAAGGCGAAAGAGTAATATCCGAAAACGGAGTTTTTGAAGTTCCCATCGACGGAAAAATGTACGTCTATGAACTTTATGTAAAATATGAAGGCGGCGGAAATTGTTACTATGGTTTCCGCATAAATTCTCCGGACGAATGGGGAATTACCCTTTCTGTAAAAAGCGTTACTCCCACCGGCGCGACACTTATTTTCAAACAATCCGGCGGAAACCCGACCGGCGAACTTATGACCGGAAGCCATTATCGCCTTGAAGATGAAAACGGCGAACTTCCCTATATTGTAGAGGGTGACGTTGCCTGGACTTCCGAAGCATATATGATTAAAAAAGACGGCGAAATTCAGATGCAGGCAAACTGGGAAGGGCTTTATGGAACCCTTGAACCCGGAACCTACAGGATTTATAAAGGAGTTATGGATTGGCGGGAAGCCGGGGATTCCGATTCTAAAGAATATTTTGCGGAATTTACCATTGGCGAAAAACCGGTCAAATCCATGAAAATTATGAAAATCGTTGATGGCGCCGAAAGCGGAAAGCTTGTTCTTGCCGGAGAAAATTCCGGAGACGTCATGACCCTTAACGCAAAAAATGTTCCGGTTTTTCTCGATGGCGAACCTTCCGATTCTTCCGTGCTCATGGACGGAATGACGATTCACGTTTATCATAACGGCGAAATCCTCGAAACATATCCCGCAAGTTTCGGAAAGGTCGGGGAGATTCACGCTTTCAGCATCGGAAGCAAAAATCAGCCCGGCGGCGGATTTTTTGACCTCTGCGGGCTCTATCTAAAGGTGCTCGATGACCTTTGGGAAGTTGACAGCGGTTTAAACGGCGGCGCGGAATATGTGAGCATCGACCTTTCGGAAGCTCCGGGAGAGCTTAGTGAAGCGGAAAAATCCGCTGTAGCCTGGATTTTTGGGAATAAACATGGTGTACAGGCGTTGACCTTTACAATGGAAGAACTGAAAAACGAAGGCTATTTAACTGCCGCCGGCGGCTCTAATGACCTTTACCAGTGGGATAACGGAGTTTATATGCAGATTTATGACAACAGTGCCGTTGATCCTATAGAGGAGGAAAGTTCTTCGGAAACCTATTTCGGACTTCCGGTGCTCAAATTTGATGCGATGAAATGGCGCAGTCCGCTTGGAGCATATATGTTCATGGGCTGTAAGGCGGTGTGGCCGGAAATGGGGACCTGGAGCGATTACACAATAGATTCCCAGGCGATTTCCTGATATTAAAACAAAAGGGCGGGAGCAAGCTCCCGCCCTTTTTATTGACAAACATATCCCAATATAATAAAATATTTTTCATAAGGAGGTATCCGTATGACAGATTTTTTCTATAAACACAAAAAAGCCTGCATAATTGCCGGGATAACAGCCGCAGTTATAATTTTTGCGGTATATCTCTATGCGCTTTTCTTTCCGGGATATTGGTACGGCGACGTTTTTCTTTATAAAAAAAGCGAGAAAATTTTCGGCCAAACCGAAGTTTATTCCGGGCGCGATGCGGTAAATAAAGCTGATTACGCTCTTTATAAAATAAAAGAAGGCAACAAAACCAAACTGTCGTTTTATGTGAACGACCTTGAGAGAAATTATGAAATAGTTTCCGACAATTCCGAAGGCTATAACCCAAAGGTAACGATTCACGAAAACGGCGAACTTGTTTTCAAAGGTACACACGCCGGTTTCAGCCTTTTGACGGAAGACGGAGAATTTTTTGAAGATCCGATAACGTTTGCGGTTTCCGGGTCTGATAAAATTCCTGAAGAGGAACTTTTTCCTTCCTATAACTGGCTTTATGACGTTTCCCAGCAAAGAACTGCGATCCGCGGAAATCCGCTTTTCCTGATTGGAATTGTGCTTTTTGCCGCGGTGATCATTGTTGATATCGCTTATCCGGATTTCTTCTGGAATCTTGATCATTGGATCGATACAAAAGGCGGCGAGCCAAGCGAATTTTATCGTTTCACCCAAAAACTCCTTTGGATTCTGGCGCCGATAATAATTATAGCTTCAATGATTTTCAGTTTTATAGATGTTCCATAAAAACAAAAACTCCCCGAATAATGTTCGGGGAGTTTTTTTATGCTTATTTCTGAATTTTGCTGGTATCAATGGAACTTTCGTGCTCAAGTCCAAGACGTTTTGCGGCTTCATCGCGCATTTTATATTTAAGAATTTTTCCTGCGGCATTCATGGGGAAGCCTTCAACAAATTCGATATATCTCGGAACTTTGTGACGGGCAAGGCGTCCTTTGATATAATCCGCCATTTCCTCAACAGTCATGCTGCCGGGTTCTTTAAGAACAATCTGCGCCATAATTTCTTCGCCGTATTTTTTATCCGGAACACCGATTACCTGAACGTCTTTTACCTTTTCATGGGTATAGATAAATTCCTCGATTTCTTTCGGATAAATATTTTCTCCGCCGCGGATTATCATATCTTTAAGGCGGCCGGTTATGTTATAAGTTCCGTCCGGATTTTTGCAGGCAAGGTCGCCGGAATGGAGCCAGCCTTCCTCATCAATGGTTCCGGCGGTTGCCTCCGGCATTTTATAATAACCTTTCATAAGGTTATAACCTCGGGAACAGAATTCGCCGTTAACGCCGAAAGGAACTTCCTCTCCGGTTTCCGGGTCGATGATTTTTGTTTCAACGTGGGGAAGGTTATATCCAACGGTATCACAGCGAAGGTCAAGCGGGTCTTCCCAGGCGGAAGTTGTGCTTCCGGGGGAGGATTCTGTCTGACCGTAAACGCTGATTATTCCGCGCATATTCATTTCGTCCGGCTGAGCGGCTCTTCTCATAAGTTCCGGAGGACAGCCTGCACCGGCCATGATTCCGGTTCTCATATAAGAAAAATCAGTGGTTTTATAATCCGGGTGATTGAACATTGCAATAAACATGGTCGGAACGCCGTGGAAAGCGGTTATGCGTTCCTGGTTTATGCAGGCGAGAGATGCCTTTGCGGAAAAATAGGGAAGCGGACAAAGGGTCGCTCCGTGGGTCATTGCCGCGGTCATGGCGAGCACCATTCCGAAACAATGGAACATCGGAACCTGGACCATAAGGCGGTCCGCGGTGGAAAGCCCCATTCTGTCGCCGATGCATTTTCCGTTGTTTGCAACGTTATAATGGGTGAGCATAACGCCCTTCGGGAAACCGGTTGTTCCGGAAGTGTATTGCATATTGCAAACGTCGTCGGGACGAACCGCCGCCGCCATTCTTGCAATTTCCTCTTCGGAAACGGAATCTGCTCTTTCCATGGCTTCGTCAAATTCAAGACAGCCGGGCATTTTGAAGCCGACGGTTATTACGTTGCGAAGGAAGGGGAGCTTTTTGCAATGGAGGGGTGCTCCTGCTTTTGTTCCCTTGATTTCCGGGCAAAGTTCGTTGATGATTTCCGCATAGTTGGAATCCAGACAGGAATCTATCATAACAAGAGTATGCGTATCGGATTGGGAAAGAAGATATTCCGCCTCGTGGATTTTATAAGCGGTGTTGACCGTTACAAGAACGGCGCCGATTTTTGTTGCAGCCCAAAAAGTTATGTACCATGCGGGAACGTTTGTTGCCCAAATCGCAACCTTGCTTCCGGCTTTAACTCCCATTGAAACAAGCGCCCTTGCAAAACGGTCAACGTCTTCGCGGAATTCGGAATAGGTTCTTGTGTAATCAAGGGTTGTATAACGGAAAGCGTATTGGTCTGGAAATTCCTCACAGAGTTTATCGAGAACCTGGGGGAAGGTGAGATCGATAAGGGAATCTTTTTTCCAGATGAACTGGCCAGAATGGTCAAAGTTGTAATAAAGACTGCGTTTTTTCCCTCTCGGGCTTTCAAAACGGTTCATATAGTTTACAAAATGGGGGAAGATAACTTCATATTCCTGAAGATCCTCCATCCATTCCGGTTTCCATTCAAGGGATATAAAACCGTTATAGTCAATGGAAGAAAGCGCACGCATCATTTCCGCAATGGGAAGATTGCCTTCGCCGATGAGGTTATAGGTTTCTTCGTCATCGGAATCGCGAAGATGAACGTGTTTTACATAAGCACCGAGGTTGCGTATGGTTTTATCGGCGGATTCTCCGTTTGTGCGGTAAGGATGATGCATATCCCAGAGAGTGCCCAGATAATCCGAAGCAAATTCGTCCATAAGGGAACGGAGCCTTGCGGTATCGGAATAAATTCCGCTTGTTTTTATAAGAAGGGTAACGTCAGAAGTCTGTGCATAGTCGATGAGATCCGCAAGGCGGGTTCTGATAATTTCTTCGTTATCATTGAGCGCAACAACACAGACATAGGGAACTTTAAGGTTATGGGCGGTATCAATGGTGCCTTTTATCATGCTGTCATTGAAATTTGCCTCAAGAGAAATATCAAGAGAAGTATCAAGGCAGGGGATTTTTATTCCCTTTTCACGGAGAGATCTTGCGGTGGCGCTGGTGCTGTATTTATGGAGCGGAGCTCCTTTTTCCATTAAATCAAAACGCTTGTGAATGTTATAAAGTTCAATTCCGGAAAAACGCATTTCATCCGCAATTTCGATTATTTCATCCCAGCCGAGAGATTGCCAGCCACGGGTCGAGAAAGAAAGATTCATACGTTTTCCTCCTCATAAACGATTTTGTTGAGAGCGTTGAGATAAGCAAGAATGCTTGCGCCGACAATATCGGTGGAAGTTCCTCTTCCGGAATAAAGTTTTCCGCCGGAAAGAAGTTTTACAACGGTCTGCCCCATTGCTTCGCGGCCTTCGGTAACGGACTGGATCTGGAAATCATCAAGTTCATAATGGAGCCCGATAATCTGCTCAATTGCAAGAAAAGCCGCATCAATAGGGCCGTCGCCGATGCAGATGCCCTCAAGATGATGTTCGCCCTTGCTTATGCGAAGATGTGCGGAAGATGTAAGAATGTTGCTTGCGTTGATAACGTAGCTTTCGAGCTTATAAGTCGGAGGAACCTGAAGAGCGGAAGAAGCGACGATTGCATCGAGTTCCTTTGAACCGACTTTCTTTTTGAGCACGGCAATTTGTTTGAAAGCTTCAAAAACCTTGATTCCGTCCTCTTCGGAAAGTTCATATCCAAGTCTTTCCGCCGCTTTGAGCACAGCGGAAATATCATCATGCTCGGTGAGCACCCATTCGCCTTCTTCCCGAACGCTGTCATCAAAGGGCGAATTTTTGCTTTTTTCGGTGTGGCAAAGTCTGTCGATCTGGGCAAGAACGCGGTTTATTTCCGCCATTCTTACAGAAGCGGAAACATCGAAAGTGCTGCCTTTTGCGTTAAGTATCTTTGCAATTTTTCCAAGACGGACGTTATCGGTCGCAACTGCGGTTGCCTTGATTTCGGAAGCACCGCTTCTTACTGCGGAAACCGCGCAGGAATCCGCCATGGAAAGGGCGTCGCTGCAGGAAACGCCGACGGAAATATCCTTAAGTTCCGGAACAGCGGCAAAAATTTCTTCAAGGAATGCGGTGAATTCCTCCGGAAGCATAACTCCTGCGGTATCACAGAAAGTAACGGTGGAAGCGCCCGCTTCAATTGCGGTTTTAACAGCCGCTTCGAGGAAGGAAAGGTCGCTTCTGGTTGCGTCGCCGGCAACAAATTCAACGTCACCGCAAAGCGCCTTGCAGGCGGAAACTGTGTTTTTTATTGCGGAAAGCATTGCTTCCGGTTTTTTGTGGGAAAGATATTCCATCTGAACCGGGCTTGTGGGAACGGAAACCTGAAGACGGGGCTTCTTAGCCTCTTTAAGGGCGTTCCAGACCTTTTCCGCGCCGTCCTCATCAAGAGATACCGGAACGGCAACAACGGAATTTTTGACCGCGGAAGCGATGGATTTTATAAGAAGGCTGTCTATCTTGAGATTTTCGATGGGGTGTAGCTCAATGACGGATACCTCAAGACGGTCGAGCAGTTTTGCAAGCTCAATTTTCTCTCTGAAGCTGAGAGTAAAGCCTGCGCTTTTTCCGCTTTGTTTCATGGTAACGTCGCTGATTCTGATGTTCCTCATCTTAACATCTCCTTTTCGGGGAATATAAAGTTATGAAAAAAGATTATTCAAAAAAATATAATTAATATTCTTATTCAACCACTTTTTAAAAGATTTGTCAACAATATAACATAATAATATAAAAAGAGCACCGAATATTTATTCGGTGCTCCGTATTTTTTATACAGTTCAGTCGCAGACTTTAAAAGTCCAGCCGAGGCTGTCCTCAACCTTGCCGCTCTGGATACCGTAAAGGGTATCATAAAGTTTCTGTGCGGTGGGGCCGATTTTTCCTTCGTTGATGGAGATTTTTTTATCTTCCCAGCCCATTGAACCAATGGGGGAGATAACTGCGGCGGTGCCGCAGCCCCATGCTTCTTCAAGAGTTCCGTTTTCGGCGGCCTCAAAAAGTTCTTCTGCGGTAATAAGGCGTTCCTCAACTTCAATTCCCCAGCTTCTGATAAGGTCGATGCAGCTCTTTCTGGTAACGCCGGGAAGGATCGAACCGCTGAGTTCAGGGGTGATAACTTTTCCGCCTACTTTGAACATTACGTTCATTGCGCCGACTTCTTCAACATATTTGCGTTCAACGCCGTCGAGCCAGAGAACCTGAACATAGCCTTTCTTTGCGGCGGCTTCGCCTGCGCGAAGGGAAGCTGCATAGTTTCCGCCGCATTTTGTATAACCGGTACCGCCTCTTACAGCGCGGACGTCGCGGCTTTCAACATAAATATCAACAGGGCTCATTCCGTTGGGATAATAGGAGCCGGAAGGACTGCAGATTATGCAGAAAAGATAGGTTTCGGAAGCATGAACGCCGAGATGTGCATCGGTTGCAAAGATGAACGGACGGATATAAAGGGAAGTTCCGGGATTATGGGGAACCCATTCAGCATCGACCGCAACAAGTTCCTTTATGGCTTCAACAAAGGTTTCTTCCGGAACGGCGGGCATGCAAAGACGCTCGTTTGAATTCTGCATACGTTTTGCGTTTTCATAAGGACGGAAAAGATGGATGGAACCGTCTTCCCAGCGGTATGCTTTCATGCCTTCAAAAACTTCCTGAGCGTAATGGAGAACCATGCAGCTGGGGTCAAGTTCAAGAGGAGCATAGGGAACGATTCTTCCGTCGTGCCAGCCTTTTCCTTCGGTGTAATTCATAAGGAACATGTGGTCGCTGAAGGTGCGTCCGAAGCCGAGCTTGCTTTCATCGGCGGGTCTGGTTTTTGGATTTTCGGTATATGTTACAGGAAAAGTGAATTCCATTTTTCAAAAGCCTTCTTTCAATTAAGCCTGAGTATAATTTTTTCCGATTTCAAGAGCCTGAAGGTTGAGGTCTATAAGATCGGCGTGTCTCGGGGGAACAGCATGGCGAAGTCCTTCTTCAAGGTGTTCAGGGGAAACACAGCCGGTTTCCTTAACGATTGCGCCGAGAAGGATCATGTTTGCAAGGGTGGGTGCGCCCATATCCTTTGCAAGCTGGGTTGCGGGGATATAATAAACGTCGATGTCGTCGCGGTCAACTTTTCTGCTGATAAGTGCGGAATCAACGAAAAGTTTTCCGCCGGGAGCAACCATGTTCTCATATTTATCGAGGGAAGGGTTGTTCATTACCATAACGACGTTCGGGTGGTCAACGATAGGGGAACCGATAGGTTCATCGGAAAGGATTACGGTGCAGTTAGCGGTACCGCCGCGCATTTCGGGACCATAGGAAGGGAGCCAGCTGAGCTGTCTGTCCTCGGCAAGTCCTGCATAAGCAAGAACTTTTCCGGAGAAAAGAAGTCCCTGGCCGCCGAAACCGGCAATGATAATCTGATGATCAGCCATTGTTTTCACCGTCCTTGTCACGATATACTCCGAGAGGATAATAAGGAATCATTTTTTCGTCAATCCAGTCAAGAGCCTTTTGAGGAGTCATGCCCCAGTTTGTAGGGCAGGAAGAAAGAACTTCAACAAGGGAAAAGCCTTTTCCGTCGATCTGGTTCTGGAAAGCTTTTTTGATGGCTTTTTTTGCGTTGCGGACGTTTTTAACGTTGTTTACGGTAACGCGTTCAAGATATGCCGGACCGTCAAGTTCGCTGAGAAGTTCGCAAACGCGAATCGGGAAGCCCTGGGTTTCGGTGTTTCTTCCGTAAGGAGAAGTCTGGGTTACCTGTCCGGGAAGGGAAGTGGGAGCCATCTGGCCGCCGGTCATTCCGTAAATTGCGTTGTTGATAAAGATAATGGTTATGTTTTCGCCTCTTGCGGCGGAATGAACGGTTTCGCACATACCGATGGAAGCAAGGTCGCCGTCTCCCTGGTAAGTAAATACGATTTTGCTGGGATCGGAACGTTTAACGCCGGTTGCAACAGCCGGAGCTCTTCCGTGTGCGGCTTCGACCATATCAACGGTGAAGTAATCGTAAGCCATTACGGAACAGCCAACGGGAGCAATACCAATGGTTCTGCCTTCAATTCCGAGTTCATCAATAACTTCCGCAACAAGGCGGTGAACAATTCCGTGGGTGCAGCCGGGGCAATAGTGAAGAACGGCATCGGTGAGTGCCTTTGGTTTTTCAAAAACAACTGCCATGATTATTCCTCTCCTTTCTCTGCTTTTTTAATGGAAGCAAGAATATCGTCAACGGTGGTGATCATGCCGCCGACTCTGGTGCAGCCGTAAACGGGCTTTTTGCAGCGGATAGCAAGTTCAATATCCTCTTTCATCTGTCCCATGTTAAGTTCAACGGAGATGAAAGATTTTACTTTGTCCGCAGCTGCAAGAAGGGGCTTTTTCGGGAAGGGCCAAAGGGTAATGGGTCTTATCATACCGACTTTGATGCCCTGTTTTCTGGCCTCAAGAATTGCGTTTCTGGAAACACGGGCGGTAATTCCGCAGGAAACAATGCAGATTTCCGCATCTTCCATCATGAATTCTTCCCAAAGGCATTCCTCTTCTTCGATTTTTTTGTATCTTTCGTAACGCTCAAGGTTAACGTCTTCGAGTTTTTTAGGAGCAAGATAGAGGGAGTTTACAATGTGGTGTTCGCGTTTGCATTCGGTACCGGTAACGGCCCAATCCTTCGGGGTGTTATCGATTTCAACAGGGTCCGGAAGAACAACGGGTTCCATCATCTGACCCATGGTGCCGTCTGCAAGAAGCATGCAGGGCATGCGGTATTTATCGGCAAGTTCAAAACCTTTAAGAGTCATATCGGCCATTTCCTGAACGGAAGCCGGAGCAAGAACGATTACGTGGAAGTCGCCGTGACCGGGTCCGCGGGTTGCAAGGAAATAATCGGACTGGGAAGGCTGGATTCCGCCAAGACCGGGGCCGCCGCGCTGTACGTTAACGATAAGGGCGGGAAGGTCGGAACCTGCAAGATAGGAAATTCCTTCGCATTTAAGAGCAATACCCGGGCTGGAAGAAGAGGTCATTGCGCGTTTTCCGGTTGCGGCAACGCCATAGACCATGTTGATTGCGGCGATTTCGCTTTCCGCCTGAAGGAAAACTCCGCCGATTTTCGGCATTTTTTTGGACATATAGGCCGCAACTTCGGTCTGGGGAGTGATCGGATATCCGAAATAATGGCGGCATCCGGCAAGGATAGCCGCTTCCGCAAGGGCTTCGTTGCCCTTCATAAGAACTTTTTCCTGCATATTTCCGCCTCCTTTATTTTTCAACAGTGATTACGCAGTCCGGGCACATTGTTGCACAGAAAGCGCATCCGATGCATTTTTCGGGTTCAGTGATCTCAACGGGAGAATGACCTTTCTGGTTAAGTCTTTCTCTCGAAAGCTGGAGAAGATTTTTCGGGCAGGCATTTACGCAAAGACCACAGCCCTTGCAAAGTTCTTCTTTAAAAGTAAGTTTTGCCAAAATCGTTGCACCTCCGTTTTATTTGTTAAGATGATAATATAGTTTCTGAAGCGAAAGGGGAAAAAGGTTCTCCACTTTGTCTTTCAGTTCTTCATAAATTTTTTCGTCACAGCAGGTCATTTTTACAGGAATTCCGAGAGCTTTTGAAACATCTTCGGCATATGCCATGCTGGAAAGAACATCTTCCGCGGTCGTTTCCGGACCGAGGTTTGTGTTGTTGACAATTCCGGTGAAAGGAAGCCCGCAGGCTTTTACCATTTCGGAAACCACCTCAAGAGTATCGGAAACGTTCCGGGTAAGAGGACGTGCCTTGTTGACAACAAGAAGCATTTCATAATCGTTTTCTTCGATAATCGAAGGAACGTATCTTCCGAGAGCAAGAGCGCCGCGGTCATCTCCTCCGATATCAAGAACGCCGTATTCACTTCGGCTGTCGATAAGTTCATAAACTTCCTTCGGCATTGCCGGAGCATCAACGTTGCTGTTGGCGAACTTTGAGCATATAAGTTTTATTCCGTGCTCACGGAAAACTTCTTCGCTGTCAAGGGTTCGGAAATATGGGTTTACGATATCGAGATCCGCAACCGTTACCGGAAATCCGTGCTCACGCAAAAGCAAGGCATAATTTACGGCGATATTGGTTTTTCCGCTTCCGTAATGACCGGCAAAAAGTGTTAGTCTTTTGAATTCCAGAGGAAATCACCTCCGTTTTAGTAATTTAGCCTTCCCAGAGGGGAAGGTGGCATTTGCGAAGCAAATGACGGATGAGGGATTATCAGGTAACGCGGAGCGTTCATAGTAATTTATCAGGGATATCACTCCGCAGTCACCTTCGGTGACAGCTCCTCCTCCGAGGAGCCGGAAAAATATCAAAGCTTGCTTCTTATAATTTTTCCGCTGGTCGTTTTTGGAAGTTCGGTGCGGAACTCGACGATTCTCGGATATTTATAAGGAGCGGTGTGGGTTTTAACGTAATTCTGAATCTCTTTTTTGAGTTCATCGGTGGGTTCGGTGCCTTTGGTAAGGACTATGCAGGCTTTTACAACCTGTCCGCGGACTTCGTCCGGAGCTGCGCAAACGCCGCATTCAAGAACATAGGGAAGCTCCATGATGACGTTTTCGATTTCAAACGGTCCTATGCGGTAGCCGGAAGATTTGATAAGGTCGTCGGCTCTGCCGACATACCAGAAGAAACCGTCCTCATCTTTCCAGGCAAGGTCGCCGGTGTGATAAAATCCGTCGTGCCAGGTTTCCGCGGTTTTTTCGGGGCTTGCATAATATTGATAGCTGAGTCCGCAGGGAAGACCTTTGCTGATGTTGATGCAAATTTCGCCGGTGTCGCCTGCGGCAACTTCGTTTCCGTCCGCATCAAGAAGATGAACATCATAAAGGGGAGAAGGTTTTCCCATGGAACCGATTTTGTGGCTTCCGCCGGAAAGGTTGCCGATGATAAGGGTGGATTCGCTCTGGCCGAAACCTTCCATAATCTGGAGTCCGGTCGCGTTTTCAAATTGGCGGAAAACTTCCGGGTTAAGCGCTTCGCCGGCGATTGAGGCATGCTTGATTGAGGAAAGGTCAAAACGGCTCAGGTCCTGTTTTATAAGCATGCGGTACATGGTCGGCGGTGCGCAGAAGGTCGTAATATGATATTTTGCGAACATCGGCAAAATCTTTTCCGCATCAAAGCGGTCAAAGTCATAGACAAAAATCGGAGCTTCGCAAAGCCATTGACCGTAAAGTTTTCCCCAAAGGGATTTTGCCCAGCCGGTGTCGGAAATTGTAAGATGAAGTCCTTCCGGATCAACGCAATGCCAATATTTTGCGGTAATAAAATGTCCGAGAGGATATTTATAGTTATGGGCGGCAATTTTCGGATAACCGGAAGTTCCGGAAGTGAAGAACATGAGCATCGGGTCGTTTCCGCAGGCGGTTTCTTCGTTTCTGCGGAAGGAACTCGAGAACATGGTGTAATCTTCATCAAAGTTGAACCAGCCTTCGCGGCTTCCGTTAACTATGATTTTAGTTGTAAGGGAAGGGCTGTTGGCTGAGGCTTTGTCAACGGCATCTGCGGTTTCGCCGTCTGCGGTGCAGATAATAGCGCTGATTCCGGCGGAATTGAAACGATATTCAAAATCGTGCTCAAGAAGCTGGTTTGTTGCGGGAATCGCAATTGCGCCGATTTTATGGAGTGCAAGTATTGCAAACCAGAACTGATAATGACGCTTGAGAACAAGCATAACTCTGTCGCCCTTTTTGATTCCGAGGGATTTGAAATAGTTTGCCGCTCTGCCGGATTCCTTTTTTATATCGCGGAAGGTAAAGCGTCTTTCCGTTCCGTCGTTGGAAATATGGAGCATTGCGAGCTTATCCGGCTGTTCTCTTCCGAGAGCATCAACAACGTCATAGGCAAAGTTGAAGTTTTCTTCGTTCCTGAAAGAAATTTTGGTGCAAAGACCGTTTTTGTCTTTTTCGGTGGTGATAAATTTGTTATAAACACGCTCGGTATCGTCGGAACGATGGGGTGCGTTGGGAAGAATCGCGGCTTTGTGGGTGGAAGTTTCCTTCTGCGGAGTAAGAACTATCGCATAGAAAATGCAGTCCGCACCACCAACAGCGACCATTCCGTGAGGAGTGGAGCTGTCGAAATAAATGCAGTCACCTTTGTTGAGGGTTTCGGTATGTTCACCAATCTGGATTTTAAGGCTTCCTTCGATGATAAGGTCGAATTCCTGACCTTCGTGGGAAGTGAGAGCAATGGGGCTGTGCTCGGCTTCTTCGCTGTATTTATTTACAACAAAAAGCGGTTCGGAAATCCTGTTGCGGAAGTCGGAAGCCATGTTGTAATAAATCATTCCGTGAGCCTGTTCAATTTTCTGGCCCTGTCCCGCTCTGGTAACAGTATATCCGCGAAGCTTAGGGCTCTGGCCTTCGATAATATCGGTGATATCGACGCCGAGACTTAAAGAACAGCGATAAAGGAAAGCAAAGTTAAGGTCGCGCTGACCGGATTCACATTCGATATATTCCTCTTCGGAAACGCCGGTTCTCTGCGCCATTTCTGCGGTGGAAAGTCCGGTTATTTCGCGAAGAGCGCGGATACGTTCCGCCATCTCCTGTATCTTATATTCAAGTCCCGTAAGCTGTTTTTCCATACTGTTTTTCCTCCGTTCCTTTTGGGAAGAAACAAAAAAGCCCGTCCCAAAGAAATGATTCTTTGAGACGAGCTGTTTAAAAACAACATACCCGCGGTACCACTCAAATTGCGTTTGCTATTGCAAAACACCGCTCATCGGGTTCAAACAAACCCTAAGCACTTACGCAGCTGACGCGGAAGAGTTCTACTTGCGAAAAACGCTTTCTTCTCTTCGGCTCGGGAGCTACAGCAAAAAACACCCGTCATCGGCTTTTCATCAGCCGCCGACTCTCTTTAGGCAGGAAACGTTTTCTGCACTCTCCGTCAAAGCCTTTATATTAAAAAGAATCATATCACTTGATTATTTAATTGTCAAGCTAAATTCAAAATTTTGAATAAATATTCCGATTAAGCCTTCCCGGAGGGGAAGGTGGCATTTGCGAAGCAAATGACGGATGAGGGATTACAAAAGAACGCGGAGCGTTTAATCAGGTATATCCTTCTTCAGAGAAACCTTAAATCAAAGTTTGTTTCTCTGAATCTTTCCGCTTATAGTTTTCGGAAGTTCGGTGCGGAATTCAACAATTCTCGGATATTTATAAGGAGCCGTGTGGGTTTTTACGTAATCCTGGATCTCTTTCTCGAGTTCATCGGTGCCCTCAACGCCTTTAACAAGAACAATGCAGGCTTTTACAACCTGTCCGCGAACTTCGTCCGGAGCGGCGCAAACTCCGCATTCAAGAACATAGGGGAGCTCCATAATAACGTTTTCGATTTCGAACGGTCCGATGCGGTAACCGGAAGACTTGATAACGTCGTCCGCTCTGCCGACATACCAGAAATAACCGTCCTCATCACGCCAGGCAACGTCGCCGGTGTGGTACATTCCGTCGTGCCATGCGGCGTCGGTTTTTTCCTGGTCTTTGTGATAACCGAGGAAAAGTCCGCAGGGAACGGATTCGTCGGTCTTTACGACGATTTCGCCGTTTTCACCGGTGGGAACGGAATTTCCTTCGCTGTCAACAATATCGATATTATAACCGGGGGTGGGTCTTCCCATAGAACCGGGTTTGAGAAGTCCGCCGGTAAGGTTAGCGAGGGTAAGGGTGGTTTCGGTCTGACCGAAACCTTCCGCAATGCGAAGGCCGGTTGCTTTTTCAAACTGATAGAAAACTTCCGGGTTAAGCGCTTCGCCGGCGGTGGTTGCGTGCTCAATGGAGGAAAGGTCATATTTGGAAAGATCCTGCTTTATGAGCATGCGGTACATGGTAGGCGGTGCACAGAAGGTGGTGATATGATATTTCGCGAACATCGGAAGGATCTTCGAAGCATCAAATCTGTCAAAGTCATAGGTGAAGACTGCGCTCTCGCAGAGCCATTGGCCGTAAAGTTTTCCCCAAAGGGCTTTTCCCCAGCCGGTGTCGGAAATTGTGAAATGAAGTCCGTCACGGCGTACCCAGTGCCAGTATTTCGCGGTGACATAATGACCGAGAACATATTTATAGCTGTGGGTTGCAATTTTGGGATATCCGGTGGTTCCGGAAGTGAAGAACATAAGCATGGGGTCATCGCCGCAGGGAGTATCTTCGTTTCTGTGAAGGCGGCGGCTGAAAAGTTCATATTCGCCGCGGAAATCGTGCCAGCCTTCTCTCGGTTCGCCTACGATGATTTTGGTGATAGGTTTATCGTAATTTTCCGCCGCAAGTTCAGCCTGATGCGCAGCATCGCCGACAGAAGTGCAGACGATAGCTTTTACGTCCGCAGCTTTATAGCGATATTCAAAGTCGTGCTGAAGAAGCTGGTCCGTTGCGGGAATCGCGATTGCACCGATTTTGTGAAGACCGAGGATAGCGAACCAGAATTCGGCGTGGCGCTTGAGAACAAGCATAACGGTATCGCCTTTTTTGATTCCGAGGGAAGTGAAATAGTTTGCCGCCTGGGCGGAACGTTCCTTCATATCACGGAAGGTATAGATGTTTTCGGTAAGGTCGTTGGAAACATGGACCATTGCAACTTTATCCGGCTGCTGGCGGCCGAGTTCGTCAACAATATCAAAGGCAAAGTTGAACTGATCGGTGTTGGAAAAATGAAGTTTTACCGGATAGCCGTTTTCGTCGGTATCTGCTTTTACGAAAGAGTTGCTGATAAGGTCGTTTTCGTGGGTCGGTTTTTTCGGAATGATATAATCCGCTTTTTCAGGTTTTTTGTCCGCCATTACCATTGCAAGGAAGGTGCAGTCGCTTCCGCCGACGGCAATCATTCCGTGAGGAGTGGAGGATTTATAGAAAATGGAGTCACCCTCATTAAGAATTTCGGTATGGTCGCCGACCTGAACTTTAAGAGAACCTTTTATAACAAGGTCAAATTCCTGTCCGGCGTGGGTTGCGGTATGAATGGGCTTGTCCTGAAGTCCTTCGGAATATTTATAAGTTACCCAATAAGGCGCACCGAGTTTTCTCTGAAACATCGGAGCAAGGTTCTGGATGCAGATTCCGTCCTCTTCAGCGGTAACAAGACCTTCGCCTTTTCTGGTTACGGTATAATGAGAAAGATTGGAAGCATGTCCTTCAAGAAGTTCGGTAAGTTCAAGACCGAACGCAAGGGAGCATTTATGAAGAAAAGAGAAGGGGAGATCGACTTTTCCGCTCTCATAAATTCGATATTGTTCCTCCGAAACTTCGGTACGTTCCGCAAGTTGTGCGGGAGAAAATCCCACAATCTCACGCATCTCACGAATTCGCTGGGCAATCTCCATAAGAGAGGTTTCTGTCTGTTTTTTCATAAGATCCAATATCCTTTCCGACCGCATAAAGGGTCTTTTTTGTAAAATAAAAACCCGTCCCAAGAATAAAATCTTGAGACGGGTAAAAAAATCTTTTTATCCGCGGTACCACTCAAATTGCAGTAATACTGCCGCCTTCAGGCTCCAACAAGCCCTATTCCTTAACGCGGACAAACGGGGAACATCTACTGAGAAAAAACCTTTCGGGTTCCCGGCTCAGAAGGGATAAGTCCTTGGTTCGGAAACTGCCGGTTTACACCAACCACCGGCTCTCTGCGCGTTTTCCGTTCCGACCGTCTTCGTCAACGCCTTTTACAATATAGGAATTACTTTAGCACTTTAATTAAATATTGTCAACCCAAAAATGATAATTTTTTCACCAAAAATGATTTACTGAAGCCTTGTGATAACAAGATGGGCGGAAACGGGTTCGGCTCCGCCGGCGGAAGGAGTAATTGTAAGAGCGGTGGCGGTTCCTTCCGGGTTGCGAACGGTGAGAACGGAGTTCGCAATGTTGTTTTCAACAAGCGCCATTCCGATAATCTGGGAAGTTCCGGTTGCTCTTCCGGTAACGGTATAAGGAAGTTCGGTTCCGTTAAGGGTAAGAACAAGCTGACCTGCTTCGGTAACGCTTACCTGGAAAAACACCTGGTAAACGCCGACTTCGGAAAGGAAAAAAGAAGAATCGGAAGCTCTTGAAATTCCGGTTCCGCCGATAGCGGTTTCCGAAGGGAAGGAAATATCTTCTCCGGCACCGATTGTTGCGGTGTTATCCGGAGGCATAAGAGCATAAAAATCCGCAAAGCCAAGAACAGTTCCGGCGGGGCCCTGTGGTCCGGTCGGACCGATAGGACCCTGAGGCCCGGTTGCACCGGTTGCACCGGTTGCACCGGTTGCACCAGTGGCGCCGGTTGCTCCCGCAGGACCGGTAAGACCTTGAGGACCGGCAGGTCCGGTTAAACCAACGGGACCCTGAGGACCTTGTTCGCCTGCAGGACCCTGAGGACCCGCAGGTCCGGTTAATCCGATAGGTCCCTGAGGACCGGCAGGACCTGTAAGACCAATGGGTCCCTGAGGACCCTGTTCACCGGCAGGACCTTGGGGACCCGCAGGACCAACCGGTCCCTGAAGACCGGCAATTCCCTGAGGGCCTTCCGGACCTACCGCACCGGGAATACCCTGGGGTCCTCTCGGACCAATTTGTCCCTGAGGACCCGGAACGGGATAGGATTCACCGGTATTGCAGCAGCATCCTACCGGATAAGGCTGGGGATATGGGCGATAGCGGTTGAAACCGCATTGGAAATCAAAAGACTGATTTTCTGAACAATTATATCTGTTCAACAAAACACCTCCTTTTAAGGTATGCAGTCCATTCTATTCCGGAAAAAGAAAAATTGCCTTAAAAGGTGTTTTTGAACTACAAAATCAAAATTTCAATTGACACAAAAGCAATAATGATATATTTTATATCTATAATGAATTTACAGGAGGACTCTTATGAACAGAGAAAATAAGAGAAAATCTTTTGAAAAAGGTTATTATAAAACCCATGCCTGCAACGAGGTTTTTGTCTGCAAAAACTGCGGAAGAGAAGTTATTCCCGAAGGAGCGGGAAGCGACCACCGCAACCATTGCCCTAACTGCCTTTGCAGCGTTCATCTTGATAATGAACCCGGTGACCGCGAAGCGGATTGCGGCGGTCTTATGGAACCTATTGCCGTCTGGGTACGCAAAAACGGCGAATGGGCGATTATTCACCGCTGCAGAATCTGCGGCGCAATGAGCTCCAACAGAATTGCCGGGGACGATAATCCAATGAAGCTTATGTCCATTGCGATGAAACCCCTTGCAAATCCGCCTTTCCCTATCGAGCGAATCGAAGAACTCACAAAAATGATGGGCGGAGAAGGAAGCCTTGAATAATCATTAAAAACAACAGGCACGGCAGTTTGTTCTGCTGTGCCTGTTTTTATAAAAAATGAATTTAAAAGGAGGGAAGAATATGCTTCAGCTGATAAAAAGATGTCCGGAATATGTTTCGGGGTACAGAGATTATTGTAAAGAGATATACGATGATCCGGTTGCACTTTTATACTTCCGTCCTACGAATCCAAAAAGCATTGATGATGATTGGTTTTTACGAACAAAAGATTGGTACGATAAAAAAGAAAACGGCCTTATAGAAGGCCAGCCGGTAAGTTTTCATTATTGGGCAATAGATAAAGGAAAATTTATCGGGGAATTTCAGCTTCGGACAGAATTTACCGAAAAGGTGCTCAATGATATAGGAAGCATCGGTTATGCGGTAAGAGTTTCTGAGTGGGGAAAAGGGTACGGTATGGAAATCCTTCGCCTTGGTCTTGAAATTGCAAAAGAAAAGGGAATGGAGAAAGTTCTTCTCAATATAAACGAAAACAACGTTGCTTCAATTCGCCTTTGTGAAAAATCCGGCGGTGTTTTTTATGATAAAATCAAAACAGAAGAAAATGAAATTTTAAAAAGATATTGGATAAAACTACAATAAAAAAACAGCCCGCATAAAGCGGGCTGTTTTTGTTTTTGTTGCCTTTAGGCTTAACAAAACCCCTGGTTATGCCAGGGGTCGATAAAAAGCCTTGGCATAAAAATTCTTGTATTTTCGGAAATGGTTTGGCGGTCGCAAAACTGAAAAAACAAGAGATTTTTATAAAAGTTATAGAC
>JAGASN010000013.1 GCA_017847875.1 Oscillospiraceae bacterium
ATCTGTTATTGCCGATGCTGTTTATTATTTTAATTACCAAAGACCTGTTCGTAAATTAAATGGAAAACCACCAGTCATCTTCAGAAATGAACTGGTGGCTTAACTTCCTTTTTTGTGTCTACTATCTATTGACTATTTCATGCTCAAACCGAGCACGGTGCTTTTTTGTTTAATTTTACATTTCTTCAGGGCGTTTTTTATATTTTCTTGCGGAAGAAAAACCTCTTCCGCGAACTTCGGAAACTCGGCTTATGATAACGAAACATTTGGGGTCGATACTGTGGGCAAGGCGTTCAACTTTAGCAATTTCGCGGTTTGAAACGATCGACATAACAACTTCGGTTTCATAATGTTTATAACCGGTTTCGGCATGAAGAAGGGTTACGCCGCGGTCAATCTGTGTAAGAATTGCATCGGTGACTTCCTGTGCTTTTCTGGTAACAATTTTAATTTCGGTTCTGGATTTTCCGAGAACAAGAGTTTTATCAAGGAAGAAAGTATAAACGAAAGTAAAAACAATTCCGTAAAGGATAAGGTCCATGGATTTGAATATTGCAAGAAGTATTACAACAATAAAATCCATTGCATAAAGGCTTGTTGAAACGGGAATATGGAAAAGTTTATTGAGAACAAGGGGAGGAATATCCATTCCGCCGGTGGAAGCTCCGGAACGGATTACAAGTCCAAGGGCAAAACCTATTCCCACGCCGCCGAGAACAGAACAAAGAAAAACATCATCGGTAAGATAATAATCTCCGAAAACTCTGTTGCATATTTCGAGAAAAATAGGGTAGCAGAAAGAACTTAGGATTGTTGTCATTGCAAAAGCTTTTCCGAGGATAAAATATCCTATGCAGAGCATTACTATGTTAAAAACCAAAACAAATGCGGAAATCGGAATATGGAGGAAATATTCAACAATAAGAGCTATACCGGTAGTTCCGCCAAGAGCAATTCCGGAAGGAAGAATAAAAAGCTTGATGGTAAGGGCATAGATAATATTACCGAAGATGATACATAAAAACGGGAAAAATTTTTGACAGAGAGTTTTTATTTTTTCCATTTCAACAATCCTTTCAAAAATGGTCATACATAAAAAAACGTTTGCCAAGAAATTTTCCCTGACAAACGTGGATCGAGGCTTTCGCCTAATACAGCAAATATTATAACCGCTTATTCAAGCGGTTGTCAAGCCATTTATAGATAATATTTTATTTCATTTTTTCTTCCGGGAAGAAGATAAGCTTTCATGAACCAAAGGGTTTTGAATTCAAGCGCCTTTTCGGGACAACCTGTTACACAGCGAAGGCAGCGAATGCAGTTTTTTCCGATTATTCCGTTTTCAATTGCCCCCATAGGGCAATTTTCGGTGCATATTCCGCAATTGGTGCATTTTTCATTATGCTCGATTTTAACTCCGATTCTTGTCCTCCTTGCCGGAATAAAATCTGCGTAAAAATCTTTATGCGCACTTTTTACAGATGCTTTTTGCGGATTTTTAATTCTTTCCAAAAAAGTGGCGAGGGAGCTCAAATCAAAATCATCCGGTTCGGAAAGAAAGCTATGGCCGCAAGGAACGCAAACTCCGACGATAAATTCTGCCTTTGTCAATTTTGCGGCATCTTCAATAACGTTTCCATAGGATTTTCTGCCGTAAGTTGCGGCAAAAGCAACTTTTTTCGCGTCAAGTTTCGGAAGAAAATCTTTTATCGGATCCGGAAGATTCTGGCAATAAACCGGAAAAAGAACCACGGCGGTTTCGGCTGAAAAATCTTTTGTATCAATGATGTTTTCGGCGGAAATTTCGAGCTCTTTTTCAAAAAATTGAGCAAGGCGTTTTGTTTTTCCGCTTCCGGAAAAATAAAAAATTCGGTTCATTTTTTCTCCTTAAAATATTCGCACATAACGGAACATTCCGGTATTTCTTCGAGAGAAAAACCGAGGAAATGTTCCATTTCATACATAATTTCTTCTTTTGAATTAAGGTTGTTTCTGCTTGCAAGAGAAATTTCAAGCGCGCTAAAAGGAATCATCTTGCTTTTGCAGTTATAAAAACGGATAAATTGGGAATGATCCTTGCATCTTTCAATTTTACAGCTTGTATGGAGCGCTTTTTTATCGGAAGCCGACGGGACCCAGCCGCATTCTTCAACAAGGATTTTTTTTACGTTTTTCCAATCATATTTTCCGCCGCAAATTTCATCAAAATCCAGATGAACAAAAGCGGGAATATTTCCGGAACGGGAAGAACTTCGGATAGCTTTTTTAAAAGGCGGAAGAAGTTCCGGAACTTCGGAAATGGCTTTGACTATGTTTGAAACAAGAGGGTTGGAATATCCGAAAAAATCCATAACAAAGTTGCTCTTTTTTGAAAGTTGTTTCATTGTCATAAGCGTCTGAATCTGACCGGATTTTAACGGAGGATGTAAGGTTATAATTCTTCCGAAATTTATAAGCCCGGAAAGGAATTTGTTTTCGCCGAGATGATAAACAAATTTGGGTGACATATGGTTATAATAAAGTCCGAGCATCTGGACCGGTTCGTTTCCTGCCATAAAATAGGGAATTCTGTTTGCAACAAGTTCCGGATAAAAAAGAATATACGCAAGGGAAGGGCAGGCGCAGGTGTTTTTGCTAAGTTCATAAAGTTTTGTATAAATTTTCCGAAGGTCATTATCGGACATTTTTCTTGTTATGAATTCAA